>NZ_CP121110.1:4632500-5232500 GCF_029625315.1 Flavobacterium ginsengisoli | reverse complement strand
ATATAGCTAAAATATATTTTTTAACATTAAAAAGAATAATAAATATAATATTATTCCTACATTTACATAAGCCAATTACCATGTTATTAATACTTAGCAAATATATGTCAAAATTAATCAATAATAGCAATTTTAAAGAAGATAATTCTCACAATAAAAAAGCTTATGAATTTATAGATAAGCATTTACCTGTAACCTATGTTGATCTTACAATTGCTTGTATCATCAAAAAAGGACAGCCTGCTCCTAGCAAATCATTAGTTAGAAATGTTCGAAATAAAACAATATTTAGAAACGATATTTTACTGGCATTGGTAGAAGTAGCAAATGAAAATAAAGAAGCAATTGAGAAAATAAAACTTTTAACCTCTTGAGTTTATAAAGCATTTAGAAAAAACATCTTTTATCAAAGTTTTAATTTTATGACAAATCAGAATACCAATAAAAAAGAAAATATTCCAACAGATTCTATTAAAAATCAATTTGAAACCCCAGCATCAAGTAAGATTGATTTAAAAAGCAAATCATTTCTATACGGAATGAGTTTTGAACAATATAAAGAAGGACTTGAAATTCACTCCAAATGTTTTAAACAAATGGAAAAAGCAAAAAGAATGACGAATTAAATCACATCAAATACACATCGTTCTTTTTTAGAATTTTACAACACAGACAATGACAGACTTGATTTGTGTTGTAAATTTCAGTTTTTAACGTAAAATATTAAACTTAAAAAAATTTTCATTTTTTTGTAATTTGCCACTAAAAGCTATTACCGTTAGCTTAACTGCAACTTTTACAAAACAATGAAAAATATAACACTTTTTATTCTACTTATTTTAGGCTGTTTCCTTCAACAAGACTGTCTAGCTCAAAAACAAAAGAAGTCGCGTTTTAAAGCTTTAGTTTTGTACGAAAACGGCGGACATCATCTTCCTTTTACAAAAGCAACCAAACCTTGGTTGAATAAACTCGCTATTGACAGCAGTTTTACAATCGATTATATAGAAAGTACAAAAAACATCAACGAAGCGCTTTTAAAGCAATATCAAGTCTTTATACAATTGGATTATCCTCCGTACACTTGGAGCGAAGAATCAATGCAGGCATTTCAGAAATATATGAACAGCGGGAAAGGCGGCTGGGTTGGACTGCATCACGCGACATTGCTTGGAGAGTTTGACGGATATCCAATGTGGAAGTGGTTTTCTGATTTTATGGGCGGAATCAGATTTGTTAATTATATTCCAGATTTTGTCAGTGGTAAAGTAACTATTGAAGACAAATCTCATCCTGTAACAAAAGGAATTCCAATAGATTTTCTAGTCAAAAAAGAAGAATGGTACATTTACGATAAAAGTCCGAGAATAAATGTTCATGTTCTAGCTTCTGTTGATGAATCTACTTACCAGCCAGATTCAAAAGTAAAAATGGGAGATCATCCTGTGGTTTGGACAAACAATCACTTTGCTTCGCGAAATGTTTACATTTTCATGGGTCATGCACCAGAATTATTTCAAAACGAAGCATACACTACTCTATTGAGAAACTCAATTTTCTGGGCAGCCGCAAAAAGATAAAACCAATGTTACACAGAATTGCTATTTTTGCCGATTATCAAAAAAACAAACATTTATCAATTGTGATTCAAAAAGTCAATAAATCAGAATATCAAGAATTAATTTCAGTGTGGGAATCTTCAGTAAAAGCAACGCACGATTTTTTAAAACCTGAAGATTTTACATTTTACAAAGAACTTATTCCAAACTTTTTTGATAATGTTTCTTTAAACTGTATAAAAAATGACCAACAACAAATTATTGGTTTTATCGGAACTCATGATGAGAACTTAGAAATGTTGTTTGTAACAGCGGACCAAATCGGAAAAGGAATCGGAAAAAAGTTATTATTATATGCAATTGAAGAACTTAAAATCTCAAAAGTTGATGTAAATAAAGATAACCAAACAGCCACTGCATTTTACAAGCATTTTGGATTTGAAGTAAAATCTACTTCTGATCTAGACGGCTGCGGAAAACCCTATCCGATTTTGCATTTAGAACTAACAAAAGAGCCACTTCATTAAAGTGGCTCTTTAAATTTTACAACAGACTATTTTTATTTTTTCCAATGTTCTAAAAACAGCTTATATAATTCATCTGCATTAATTTCAATTTCTGAAGCGGAGTACATTATATTCAATTTCGAATTTTGCTCGTCATAAGCCATTTTCCAAAGAAACTTAGAAGCGCGGCCGTCATACTTTGCTATATTATCAATTGTAACAGCAACCAAAGTATCACCTCCTACTTTATTTAGTTGCACATCGGTAACGTCTTGCCACTCTATTCTTCCGAAAGCTTTAGCTACTGGAGTTGTTCTTCCAGAAAAACCATTTGAATCTATTTGAATTAATGGAGATTTATCTTTTATACTGGCAAGCATTTTAAATATCAAAACAAGCATTATTAAAAGAATAGCACCAGAAACAATTGAAAGTTTTATTTTAAATACTCCATCAAAAGTTCCTATGCCATATAAAAGCATAATTACTAATAAAGTACTAATTGCGCTAGCATAAAAAAGTAAATTTCTGGTTTTCTTAGCATTTCGGAAAAATTTTATTTCTTCATTCATGGGGTGTAGTAAAAATTTTATTTGTTATTAGAATTAAAAATGAATAAGCAATTTACTGCAAAACAATTTAAGAACACAAGAAACTCCCATAAACATTGGTTTAACTAAAGAGACAAAACAATTTCAATTAATACATTTCAAACAACTAAGCTCACAAAACATTGTAAATCAATTTTCTATCCAACTGGAAATTCTATAACTTCTATATGAAATTAAATACTTTCGAACGTAATCTCCATTAGTACCTTTATTATAAAATTAAATATTCATAATAAAAATACAGGTTATGGCAGAAATTAAAATTGAGAAAAAGAAGCCAATTTGGCCATGGATTGTAGCAGTCCTATTAATCTCAGCACTTGTATACTATGTCTTTTTGAAAGATAACCAAGTGCAAAATGAAAACAGAATGGAAATCGAAAACAATTCTAGTGTAGACAGCACAGCAAATTATTAAGAAACTATGGAAAATAAAGATAGAAATTTATACAGATTAGACGAGCTTTCTGATTATAAAGTCGCTTCAAACTATTCTGATGTAAGAGGTTGGAAAATTGTAGACGCAGACAACCGCACAATAGGAAAAATTGATAACCTTTGGGTTAATAAAGATATGCAACGTGTTGTTTATCTAGACGTTAATCTTGATAAAGGATTAATAGAAGACAGTCGTAATGAAGTACATGATGCAATTGCAAATGAAAATGGAAAGGAATTTATCTATAAAGATGGAGACAGCCACATTATTATACCAATTGGTTCTGTCAGTATAAATAAAGATACTAAAATTGTCATGGCCAACAATATTGGATATGATACATTTAGAAAAACAAGCAGATATAACTGGCAAAATGATTTTGATAGGGAATACGAAAGAAGAGTATTGAATTCTTATTATCCTACTGAACAATCGCGCCTTGCTTCTGAAAGTAATGACGATACTTTTTACAAACGAAGAGAATTTGACAATTATTGATAAATGTAATTTGCATTAAAAACAAATATTACAAACGAATAAAGACCAAGCGTTCAAGAATGTTTGGTCTTTATTTATTTTATCTCTTTAATGCTCTATTTTATTTTGAACTTGATTTAACCTTTCAGATAAACTTCCTCTTACTTCAATTACTTCCAAATCAAAATCATCAATTAATTCTCGGATTACATCATTTACTTCAGACCTCAGTTCAGGCAAATCTGAATCTGAGCACAAAATTCGATCTGGCTGTTCAATAGGAACAAATACAAAAACGTCAATTTCTTTAATTGCATTTTGAATTTTATTAAATATTGACGAAAAATTCAATTTATCATCAACCGCTAAAGCATATGCCAAAAGATCAATTGGACAGCGGTCAAAAATAGCATTTTTGTTACTTCTTACAATTTGCTTTAAAGAATGTTCTAACTGGATTATATAATCATCTGCAGTAGGCGTTTCAGAAAAATCAAAACCCATTTCCTGCAATTCAAAATACGGTTCTGAATAAAACTCATAATCAGGAAGAGTTTCATGCAGTTTTTCTGCTAATGTGGTTTTACCAACCTTATGAGTTCCAAGAATTGCTATTCTCATACCATTAATATTTTTTAACCATAAACAACTAAAAATAAACAAAATAGGTACAAAACAAAAAAGGATGATCAAAAATGATCATCCTATAAAGTGATCCCAGAAGGATTCGAACCTTCGACCTACGCATTAGAAGTGCGTTGCTCTATCCAGCTGAGCTATGGAACCGTTATTTTAAAATTTCTAAGAATAGAAATCAAAACTATTTACATAAAAACAAAAAAACCATTCGAGATGAATGGTTTTTTGTGATCGCAGAAGGATTCGAACCTTCGACCGCCTGCTTAGAAGGCAGGTGCTCTATCCAGCTGAGCTATGCGACCATTATTTCAATTGTAGTCGGGGTGGCAGGATTCGAACCTGCGGCCTCCTGCTCCCAAAGCAGGCGCGATAACCGGGCTACGCTACACCCCGAGGCAAAAATTAAGCGGAGAGACAGGGACTCGAACCCTGGCGACGGTTACCCGTCGACAGATTAGCAATCTGCTCCATTACCGCTCTGGCACCTCTCCTTGCTCAAGGAATTGCTTCCGTTTTGCGAGTGCAAATGTATAACAACATTCCATTTCTCACAAGCTTTTTTTTGAGTTTTTTTAGTTTTTTTTAATCTTTTTTTCAAAACACTTCACAATCAAACGAATAGAATTAACAAAAATTTCACCCTAAATTTAAATTCAGCTCGATTCAATACAAAATTTGAATTTATTCAAATAAACATTAAATTTGCTTACTAACTATTATTAAACAGAAAATGAACAAAAGAGTTGTTATCGTTTCTGCCGTTAGAACACCTATCGGAAGTTTCATGGGCGGGTTATCTACTGTACCTGCACCAAAATTAGGCGCTGCTGCCATAAAAGGAGCGCTTTCAAAAATTAACCTTGACCCAAAATTAGTCGATGAAGTTTTCATGGGGAATGTAATCCAGGCGGGTGTCGGACAAGCTCCAGCACGTCAAGCGGCGCTTTTTGCTGGTCTGTCTGAAGAAGTTGTCTGCTACAACAGTAAACAAAGTATGTGCATCTGGAATGAAAGCCGTAATGTTTGTTGCCCAAGCAATCGCATGCGGCGACGCTGAAATTGTTGTAGCGGGCGGAATGGAAAGCATGAGCTTGATTCCTCACTATGTACAAATGCGTACTGGAAATAAATTTGGTCCGGCAACTATGCTTGATGGAATGCAAAAAGATGGTTTGACAGATGCTTACGACAATAACGCAATGGGAGTTTGCGCTGACTTATGTGCATCTGAATACAAAATCAGCCGTGAAGAACAAGATGCATTTGCAATTCAATCTTATGAAAGAAGCGCAAAAGCTTGGGACGCTGGAAAATTTGACAATGAAGTTGTTCCTGTTGAAGTTCCTCAAAGACGCGGTGAACCCGTTATATTTTCTAAAGATGAGGAATATACTAATGTGAAATTAGATAAAATTCCATCTTTAGCACCAGTTTTCACAAAAGACGGAACTGTAACCGCTGCAAATGCTTCTACAATCAATGACGGAGCCGCTGCTTTGGTTTTAATGTCTGAAGAAAAAGCAAATGCATTAGGTTTAAAACCTTTAGCTTACATAAAAGGCTACGCAGATGCTGCACAAGAACCAAAATGGTTTACAACAAGTCCGGCAAAAGCATTACCAAAAGCTTTAGATAAAGCAGGAATCTCAATCTCAGATGTTGATTTCTTCGAATTTAACGAAGCTTTCTCTGTAGTGGGATTAGCCAATGCAAAAATATTAAATCTTGATAACGATAAAGTAAACGTAAACGGTGGTGCAGTTTCTTTAGGACATCCTCTTGGAGCTTCTGGAGCACGTATAATTGTAACTTTACTTAATGTTTTAGAACAAAACAATGCAAAAACTGGAGCTGCCGCAATTTGTAACGGTGGTGGTGGCGCATCAGCAATTGTTATCGAAAGAGCTTAAAACAATATCTCAAAAAATCAGGAGTTATCAATATAACTCCTGATTTTTCAACTTATAAATTTCCTTAAATGTTTGGAATTTGCAATTTAGCCATAGTACCCGTTCGCGCTGAAGCTAGCGACAGAAGTGAAATTGTCACACAACTTTTGTTTGGCGAGCATATCGAAATTTTAGAACGTAAAAATCAATGGGCGCGAATCAGGATTCAGTTTGATGACTATGAAGGCTGGGTAGATTCTAAGCAATATCAGGAAATTACAAAAGAGCAATTTGATCTTTTGAGTAAAGAGTCAATTATTTTAAATGCCGATTTAATTGATTATATCACTGCTCCAAATAATCTATTGCTTCCTATTCCGCTTGGAGCTTCATTATCATTTTTAAACAATAGCGAAATCAATACTTCCAACTTTGATTTTGAAGGAACCAAAACCAGCGGCATTAAACCTAAAAGCGCTTTAATTAAAACCGCTTTTATGTACTTGAATGCTCCGTATTTATGGGGCGGAAAAACACCTTTTGGCATTGACTGTTCTGGTTTTACTCAAATGGTTTACAAACTAAACGGCTATAAAATTCATCGTGACGCTTCTCAGCAAGCACTTGAAGGCGATCCGTTAAGTTTTATTGAAGAATGTGAACCAGGTGATTTGGCTTTCTTCGACAATGACGAAGGAAATATCACTCATGTTGGTATCATCATGGAAAACAACTACATCATTCACGCAAGTGGAAAAGTTCGTATTGACCGTTTGGACCATACTGGAATCTACAATCCCGAATTAAACAAACACACTCACAAACTTCGTGTGATTAAGAAGATTATCTAATTCCTAAAAAAGCGAAATGACAAAACTTGAATTATCCAAAACAGGCTTTCAGATTAACAATGTAAACATCGAATTCCCAATTGATATAACAGTTTTAAAACAAGCTTTAGGAGAATCTAGATATCTTAAAAAACAATACAATCATATTTACACTTGGGACGACCAAGGCATTATGGCTTTTTCTAAAGAAGGAAATAAGGTCGAAAGCCTTGCTGTTGAACTCGAACTTCGTGAATATGATTATTGCGCAAAAAGTATTTTTTCAGGAGAATTTATTTTTGAAGGGCAAGAATTATTTCATTACTACGAAAACAACAAAAATCAGCTTGTAAAACTCTTTAAAGGAGACAGAAGCGGCGCTTTTATCCTTAACGGAATCAGTGTTTGGTTTGATAAAGAAGATGGCAAAATTACAAGTTTGAGCATTTCGGTCGCTGAAGAAAAAGAAAAGAAAATTAGTGCTCCACTTGATCCTGCATTCCAATCATTTCAGCCTTTATGGCAAGAATGGATTTCGGAAATCAATAAGATCATTTCTACAAACAACGATTATTACAATCTTGCAGAGGGAATTTCTATTGAAGATATTCAAGAACACACAGAACTAGAAGACGCTATTACAATTCCCCTGGCACTTATCAACTTTTACAAAGTTCAAAATGTCGATTATGATGCAGTTACTTCAGCTTTTCAGATTTTAATTAATAATTGGTGGTACGAACTTATTCCGTTTGAAGATATTAAAGAAGAATGGGATTCCATTCAAGATTTACAATTTGATGAAGACGATTTGCCTGAACAGGAAATAGATTTCGAAAAAATCAACACAAACAATTACACCAACCCTAAATGGATTCCGTTTGCTACAGGTAGAAATGGCGATTACTTATTATACGATACAGATCCAGCATTAAAAGGAAAATTTGGACAAATCATAGAACTTCAAAACGAATCTTGGTCACGCCTAATAGTTGCAGATTCATTAGAAGAATTAATCCAAAATGAAATCAATAATTTAAAAGCTGGTAAAACCGAGCATTTTGATTTTATAGTAAGTAAAGAAAATTAAAGTACACGAATAAAACAGATTCGCTTTGCGAAAACGCGGATTTACACGAATTCTTCTTTTATTCTCTCGCAGATTTAGCAGATTAAACAGATTAAAAAAATAAATCCGCATAATCTGCTAAATCTGCGAGAGAAAATTAATAAGCAAAAAAAATCATTTTTAATACAATTAATCTGTGGTAAAAATAAAATTAGTGCAAATTCAGGAATTGCTTCGCCTGTTCGCTATCGCTCGGGTCGTGGCAAAAAAAACTAAGCACTCAATCGAATCGTCTTTCTAAACTCAGACGGACTATAGCCTTTTTGTTTTCTGAAAAACTTATTAAAATGGCTTTCATCCGTAAAGCCAAATTCATAGGCTATTTCGTTAATACGCTTCTCGCTGAATTGCAAACGATGTTCAATCAGTTTCGTTTTATAATTACTGATATATTGCTTGCATCGTTTCGCTTGCATGTTTTTTAAAATAACGTCCTAAATAAGTATTCGAGATTCCGAAATAATCGCTAATTGATTCCGCTTTGATTTTTTCAGGATAATAGATATTGTTCTGAATATATTGTAGAATATCCATCGCTTTAGCTTCCGTATTTATGGTGACTTGTTCAGGCAAGTATTTCGCGATATTTCTCGCCACAATAATAATCAGTGTATTAACCAACTGCTGAATCAATTCCTGATTGTAAACATCTTTATCCTGATGTTCTCGGCAAATTGCTTCAATCATTACTTTCACCAAACATTTATCAGGATCATTTTTAAGAATACAGCCTGGTTGATGATTGGCATTTTGAAGTATATATTCTAATCGCTGAATATTTTCATTCTGAAGACTCGAATTTTTCAAATAAATATCATTAAACCTTAAAAAGAAAAACTTCGTTTTGGTTTCAATCGTAAAATTATGACAATCTTCTGGTGTCAATAAAAACAAATGCCCAGGATCATATTCAAAAATATTCTTATTAATACACTGCCTTCCCGTTCCTTCCAGAATATAAACCAATTCGAAAAAATTATGACGATCTCCAACGTCTGGATATTCATTCAGCGTTTCAAAAGAAACCGTAAAAGGTTCATATAAGTTTTCTTTTTTCATAATTCCATTTTATTTGAAGATGCAAATATACCTAAAAAAGACAAATATATACCAAATAAGAATCACAAAAACAGTATAATTTTGCCTCATCAATTTTAAACATAAAAAATCACAATCATGGAATATAGAAAACTAGGCAACTCAGAACTTGAATTATCAGCTATTACATACGGCGCTTTTGCTATTGGCGGAATCATGTGGGGCGGAACAGAAAAGAAAGATTCAATAGCATCTGTCCAAGCTTCAATCGATCACGGCGTTACCACAATCGACACCGCTCCTTTTTACGGATTTGGTTTAAGCGAAGAAATGATCGGCGAAGCTATAAAATCTTACGACCGCTCTAAAATTCAACTACTTACCAAATTCGGTTTAGTTTGGGACGGAAGCAACAACGGAAAAGGCGATTTCTTCTTTGACGCTGACGACAACGGAAAAAAAGTTCCAGTATATAAGTACTCATCAAAAGCAAACGTAATTAAAGAAGTTGAGGAAAGCTTAAAACGTCTTCAAACCGATTATATCGATTTACTGCAAATTCACTGGCCAGACTCTACTACTCCAATTTCTGAAACAATGGAAGTCTGCAGAAAGTTTAATTCAGCAAGGAAAAATCAGAGCTTTCGGAGTTAGTAATTACAACATTGCACAAATTCAGGAAGCACAAAAAACAATTCAAATCGCATCAAATCAAGTCGCTTACAGTATGTTGAACCGTAAAATTGAAGAAGAACTAATTCCTTTTACAGTTGCAAAAAACATCGGAATCATTGCTTACAGTCCAATGGAAAGAGGGTTATTGACTGGAAAATATTTCACAGATAGCAAATTAAAAGAAAACGATCACAGAAACGGATATTTCAGTCAATTCGATCTTCAAAAAGTAAAAACTTTAGTCGAAGAATTAACATCTTTAGCACACGCAAAAGAAGCAAGTTTATCACAATTAGTTTTACGTTGGACTTCTTTACAAAAAGGAATTGCAATAGTTTTGGCTGGAGCAAGAAACGCAGAACAAGCCATTTCAAACGCTAAAACAATGGATTTCGATTTATCAGCTTCAGAATTGGAATTCATCAATCAGGCGATTTCAAAAATTAAATAATTAGAATTTGGGCGTGTCCCAAGGGCGGGCTATCCGCTAAATCTTTTACTTTTTAAAGAAAAAAGTAAAAGGATATCGCTCCTATCCCTCACGCATCACGTATCCATAATAACATAAAGTAACATGAAAAAGATATTTATAATCAACGGTGGACAAAAATTTGCCCATTCAGGAGGGAAATTCAACAAAACAGTGCAAGACTGGACAACCGAATTTCTTTCAAAAAGCAACGAATACGAAATAAAAACAACTCATGTAGAAGACAATATTGATCTTGACCAAGAAGTAGAAAAATTTGTTTGGGCAGATGTAATCATTTACCACACACCAGTTTGGTGGTTTCAACTTCCAAACCTTTTCAAAAAATACATAGACGATGTTTTTACAGCAGGTCACAACAAAGGAATTTACAAGAGCGATGGAAGAAGTCGCGTAAATCCAGATATCAATTACGGAACCGGCGGACTTTTGCACGGACGCAAATACATGCTTACCACAAGCTGGAATGCTCCAGCAACGGCTTTTACACTTCGGGAGAATTCTTCGATCAAACTTCGGTTGATGACGGCGCAATGTTTGGTTTCCATAAAATGAATAAATTTACAGGAATGGAACGTATAAACGGATTCCATTTCCATGACGTTGAAAAAGGTGCTACACCAGAAAATATCGTTATCTTTAAGGAGAATTATACGAAACATCTTGAAGAAACCTTTAAAAACTTATAATTATGATTTCGATTACCGCAATTTTAAAAAGTAAACCAGAACATTTACTTGAAATTCAAAACCTTCTGACACATCTAGTAACAGAAACTAGAAAAGAAGGCGCATGTATTCGTTACGATTTACACACTTCAGAAAATGTTTTTATTCTTTGGGAAGAATGGAAAGACCAAATTGGTTTAGACTTACATAACAACCAATCTTACTTAAAGGATTTTATCCAAAAAACCGAAAATCTTGTTTCAAGCCCAATTCAGGTTTACAAAACTGCACAGATTTTATAAGTTGTTTGCCACGAATTACACAAAATTTCACAAATTCTTTTTTATTTAGAATATAAAATTAGTGCAATTCGTGTAATTTGTGGCGAAAAAATAATCCTACATAATTATTCAGAAACATAAAAACTTATGAGTCAATATCATCTTGCCGAAATTAATATTGCCAAAATGAAAGGAGTCGACATTAACGACCCAATTATGAAAGAATTTGTAGATAATTTAGATGCAGTAAACACTTTAGCCGAAGAAAGCGAAGGTTTTGTTTGGAGATTAAAAGATGAAACTGACAGTTACAATGCCACAAGTCTAAATCCGTACAATGATGAGCAAATTATCATCAATGTATCAGTTTGGGAAAGCATTGAAACTTTGGAGCATTATATGTACAAAACTTTTCACAGTGAATTTTTGAGACGCCGAAAAGAATGGTTTCAGAAATTCGGAAAAGCGCATACAGCCATGTGGTGGATTCCAAAAGGAGAAATTCCAAGCATGGAAGAAGCTGTAGAAAAATTAGATTACCTACAGAAAAATGGCCCTTCAGAATTAGTTTTTGATCTTAGAAACAAATATCCAGCACCAAATAAAGACAAAACAAAAGCGAAATAAAATTCTTTATTTCGCTTTTGTTTTGTTTACAAATACTCTTTGACAGATTAAGATCTTTTCGTTGCAATATCAAATATTCGGCAATAATTTCCACCGCCGATTTTAGCAATCTCTTCTTCTTTAAAACCCGCTTTCAGTAAAGATTCAACAACGGTATAATAAAATCCCTGTTTCTCAATTCCCCAAGATTGATTAGTTCCTTGTGGTCCTTGCTTTTTATTAGTATTTTGCCTTTTTTGATCGTTTTGTTTTTGGGGCTCTTCCTTTTTATCTTCCGGTTTTTTATTATCTCCTTGCCCCCATCCTTTATCATTTGGAGAACGATAAGCTGGAGTCAGTTTAGTATCAGTTCCAATGCAAACATGATCGACACCAACTACGTCAACCATAGCTTTTATATTATCTGCAAATTCAGTTGGTGAATCAGCGAGATGTGTCCAAACCCCAATTACACTGCCGTGATCTGCTACAATTTTTGCCTGTTCTTTACTTATAAGTCTTGGCATCATCATTTTAGACATAAATTCATTTGTTCCAAGACGGGTATTTAAACCTGTATGCGAAACTAAAACAGGTTTCTTAGCAACTTTTAAAGCTCCGTTTACCGTATTATCATCACAATGCGACAAATCGACCAAAATACCTAGTCTTTCACATTCTGTAATTGTTTCAGCTCCAAAAGAAGTAAGGCCACCCCATTGAGGCGTTTTTGTAAAAATATCACCTAACGGAACAGAAGCATCATTGTCATGAAGCAAACCTAAATGCCTTAAACCTCTATCGTAAGCAACCTGCAAACGCTCAATTTTGCCTTCTAAAAAATGTCCGCCCTCGACAGATTGAATTACTATAGGCTTTTTATTTTTATGAGCGCCTTCCAAATCAGCGTAATTGAGAGCGCGTTTCATATTATTAGCAATTAATATTTCATCCATTGCAGTTAACCCATTTAGAAATCTTTCGTAAGCATCTCCCGGATTAACTAATTTCTGATAGTCAACGGCAAAAGTCATACAAATTGCAGATAAGCCAGATTTCTGCATTTCACCAAACAAATCAACTTTTGGGCCTGGCAGCTCCGATTTTATCAAAGGAACATCAATGTGATTGTGTGTATCGATTCCAAATGTTCTTGCAACAATAGCGAGCAACTCTGGGATCTTGCTCAGTTGCAGCCCAAGACAAAAGCGGATTTAACATTAAAGCTGCTCCTGCTCCACTCATTGTAAACAGAAAACTTCTGCGATTCCATTGTTGATTATTGCTCATTTTAAATATTTAAGTTGTGAAAGAAAAAATAGAACTTGATTATACAAAACAACACTTTTTTTCACTTCATCAATCAATTATTATACAGACAGAAACATAAAACCGACCAAAAACAAAAATCAAACGATTAAACTTTTATTTTATTCCTCCAAAAGCGCCAAAACACATGTTTTTATGTAAAATTTCAACTTTTGAAAAACCTACTTTTTTCATTAAATCCAATTGATAATTCATCGATCTTGGAGAATCTTCTTTTTCGATATAATCCAAAACTTTCTGGCGGTACTCTGCCCCTCCAATTCCTTCTAAATATTCGCCGTAACGTTGCCAAGTATATTCATTTAATAATTCTGTGTCTTGTGTGATTAAATCCGAAATCATCAAACAACCGCCAAGTTTCAATAATTTAAACAATTTAGTAAAAGTCGTTTTCCAATCGTTATCATCACGCAAATGATGCAAAACTGCACCTGCCAAAATAATATCAAAACTATTTTCTTCTAAATCTATTTCGCGAATATCGCCTTGTTTTGTTACTACTTTTCCGTTGGTTTCAGCTGAAACCCTTTGAAAAGCACGATCTAGCATTGGCAAACTCAAATCGACCAAAGTGCAATTTAAATTTGGCACTTTAGATAACATTTTTAAAGTATAATTTCCGGCTCCGCAGCCAACATCTAACACATTTTTAGCCTTCGGAACAATACGTTTTGAAGCTTCGGTTATTAATTCTAAAGAAATAGTAGCATCTATTGTTGCTACTTGTCCCGTTTCTAAATTTGAAAATCGTTCGACATCATTGTCAAAACGTTCTTTGATTTCTTTAATAGTTGATTTTTTCATGGTCTTTTGTTTTTTTTGAATCTCTCGCAGATCAAGCAGATTGAGCGAATCTTTTTGCTATTATATGATTGGATATTATTATGATTAAGAATGATTTATCTAAAAATTAATAATCTGCTTTATCTGCTCAATCTGCGAGAGAATTATTTTTTGATTTTTCAAAACTATTCTTTTAATAAATACTTTAAAAATACTATTTTTATCAATTAACAATACTTTAAAAGTATCATGGAATTACGTCACTTAAAATATTTTCTGGCTGTAGCCGAAGAACTAAACTTTACCAAAGCTTCAGAAAAACTATTTATTTCTCAACCTCCATTAAGCCGACAAATAGCTGAATTGGAAGAAGAGCTTCAAGCAAAACTTTTCATTCGAAACAACAAAAAAGTAGAACTCACAGAAGCAGGAAAATATTTTGAAAAAGAAACAAAAGACCTCTTCCTGAATCTTGAACGCATTTCACTCAAAACAAAAAAGATCGCAGAAAACGTTTCGGGCGAATTCAGAATTGCTTATATCAGTTCGATTTATTCAGCAATAATTTCAGATTTAATTAAACATCTTAAAACGCAATTTCCCTATGTAAATTTTAAACTTTTCGAAATTTCGACCACTAAACAAATCGATGCTTTAGAACAAGGAAAAATCGAAATGGGAATTATTCGATCACCAATAAAATCTCCCAAAATACAATCGCATTTATGGTTTCAGGACGGATTTTCAATTGTTTTTAATAAAAAGAATATTCAGCTAAAATCTGAAAAAGAAATTCTAAACCTGAAAGATGAAACATTCGTTTTCTTCAACAAAGATTACGCACCACATTATCACGAAGTTTTACTGGAACTTTGTGCTTTTTATGGCTTTACGCCGAAGATTATTCACGAAGCGAATAACATCAATTCGATCGTACAATTAGTTAAAAATGGATTGGGAATTTCGATTGTTCCTTCGAACATTGCCAGAAATAATCAGGATCCTGAAATTGGTTTTATTGAATTGAAAAAAGTCAATTTACGTACAGATGTTTCAATTATCACTTCAAAAGAAGATGATTCTGAAATTACAAAAACTGCTGTTGATTTTTTATTGAATAAAAGTAGTTCACGCTAAGTTTTGTGGTGAAATTAATCTCGCAAAGGCACAGAGGTGCAAAGTTTTTTTTAGCCACAGATTAAAAGATTAAAAGGATTTTATCTCATTTTTGTCATTTCGACGAAGGAGACTCGAGCGATAGCGACCAGGCGAAGCAAATCTTCGCAAGTAACTCCGTTCCTATAAGCCAATCTTTGTAGAGCTTCTCGTGGAGATTTCTCCTTCGTCGAAATGACAAACAATTCGAAAAAGCTGTAAAAAAAAATTTTGCGCCTTCGCTCCTTTGCGAGATTAAATTATAAAAAAACTTTCCGCCTTAGCGCCTTCGTGGCTATAACAAAAATTCGTTACAATTTAGTACAGAAATCCACATTATAAAAAGAGAACTTTTAAATATCTTAGCAAATTCAAATTCTACAATAAAATTTCAATATAAAATGGCTGAGCAATCTTCTATTCAGTGTCCAAACTGCGGAACTCCTATCGACGTAAATGATGTTTTAAAACATCAATTAGAAGACAGTATCCGTAAAGAATTTCAACAAAAAGCGACTATTCAAAATAAAGAATTAGAGCTTAAAAACGAACAATTGGATAAAGCCAAAGCCGAATTTGAAGCCAAAAAGAAACAAGAAAACGAACTTTTTGCCGAGCGTTTGGAACGTGAAAGAAAAATTGCGGAAAAAGAAATTTCTGAAAAACTAAAAACCAAACTTGAAGAAGAAAACAAGGACCGTTTGCTTTTAATGGAAAAAGAACTCTCTGAAAAATCGGAAAAAATCAGGGAATTAAATAAAATGGAAGGTGAAATCGCCAAGTTACAGCGCGAAAAACTGGAAATGAAAGATGCCATTCAAGCCGAAGCCGAAAAGCAATTAAACGCTCAATTGACTTTGGAACGCGAAAAAATCAGAAAACAAGAAGACGATAAAAACGAATTGAAATTCAAAGAACTTCAGAAACAGCTAGAAGAACAAAAAAAGCTAACTGAAGAAATGAAACGCAAGCAAGAACAAGGTTCAATGCAATTGCAAGGTGAAGTAATGGAATTAGCTATCGAAGAATGGCTGGCAAACAACTTTCCTCTTGACAGTATTGACGAAATTAAAAAAGGCGCAAACGGCGCCGATTGTCTTCAAGTTGTAAACACAAGAGAACACCAAAATTGCGGTTCTATTTATTACGAAAGTAAAAGAACAAAAGCTTTTCAACCTTCATGGATTGAGAAATTTAAAAATGACATCAGAATCAAGAGAGCCAATATTGGAGTTTTAGTCACTGAAGTAATGCCAAACGGAATGGAACGAATGGGCATGCGCGACGGAATCTGGATTTGTACTTACGAAGAATTTAAAGGTTTAAGCGCGGTTTTACGTCAGTCATTAATTCAGATCAATCAAGCCGTTCAGGCGCAGGAAAACAAAGGCGATAAAATGTCTATGTTGTATGATTTCTTAACCAGCAACGAATTCCGTTTGCAAATTGAAGGAATTGTTGAAGGTTTTACACAAATGCAAAGCGATTTAGATTCTGAAAAAAGAGCCATGCAAAGAATCTGGAAACAACGTGAAAAACAAATCGAAAAAGTGGTTCACAATACTTTAGGAATGTACGGGTCAATTCGTGGTATTGCCGGAAATGCAGTTCAGAGTGTGAAAGCTTTGGAATTGGATTTTATTGAAGGTGATGACGAAGAGGAAGAAACTAAGGAATTGCTTGAGTAACAAAAAAAACATGTTGAAGATCATGTATTAAACATATTATTGTCATTTCGACGAAGGAGAAATCTTCGCAAGTAACTCCGCACAGAAAGGTCAATCTTTGTAGAATTTCTTGCGAAGATTTCTCCTTCGTCGAAATGCCAAAAAATGCGATAAAAATCTGCTCAATCTGCAAAATCTGCGGGAACAAATAATAATCAATCAACCTTTTTAAAAACAGCCAATTTCCCAGAAGGATTAGATAAAATCAACTGATTATTCCCGATAGAATAAGTAGTTGTGCTTTGCAACGCTTTTGTAAATTCACCTTCTTTATTTCCTTGCGGGCAGGCCATTAAAGTCGAAATTACCTTTGTAAATCTTAGCAAATCCTTTTCATAAAAAATAGAACCGCTAATCGCATTACAACCTCCGTAACCAGAAAATCTATTTTCAGATGAATTAATTTCAATTCGAGGCATTTCTTTTTGAAAATCAGTTGCAAAAACCTTATAACCATTTAGTTCTTCCAAAACCCAAATATCATGAAGACGATAATCGGTTAAATATTTTCCGCAGCCCTTTACTTTTTTCGTTTCTAATTCTGAATTATTTTTGATTTCGACTTTTACACTATAAGGAGAAATCGCACCAGACATTGAATCTTGGCAATCCAATTGCTGAATTGTAATTGTCGCCGAAGTATTTTCATTACTTACTTTATACATTTTCACATTCGCATCCATTGCTCTAATAGCTTCCACAGCGGGAAAAATGACTTTTTCTTTCCCAGGTATTAATGATGTAAAAACGATTTCCTCATTCCCTATTTTGATTCCCCAAAACGGTTCGTTTCCTGTTCCTTTAAAATAATATTTTAAATCTTCTTCTGTAGAACTTGTCGAACCCGCTTGTGCAGTTTCTTTATTTGCTGTCGTTTTACAGCCTATCATTAAAAATGATAACAACAATAATGAGAGTACTTTTTTCATGAGATCTAAATTAAAAATGTTCTTCTTCGTAAAACATCTATAAAATTCTTATGAATTTACGACATTTTTTTTGAAACGCTTATTTAGAATCCTTTCAAATTTAAAAAAACTAAATACGACAAAATCATTCGTAATCCGCACTACGTAAAAGATCAAAGTAAAATACGTAGTAAAAAAATTTCTATATACTTAAAAAAAACAAATTTATTACGTATTTTTATAAGTATAAATACTTATATTTGCATAATAATACTTAATTAAAGAAATCATGATTAGAGTAATAGTAGTTGGAAACGGCATGGTTGGTTATAAATTTTGCGAAAAGTTTGTTGCAAAATCAGGACAGGAAAAGTATCAAATCACTGTATTTGGTGAAGAACCAAGACGCGCTTATGATCGCGTTCACTTAAGCGAGTACTTTGGAGGAAAAACGGCAGACGACCTATCTCTTTCAACAACCCAATGGTACGCAGAAAACAATATTATTCTAAACACTTCTGAATTAATTACAGATATTAACCGTACAGAAAAAACAATACATACTCATTTAGAAAAAACGCATACGTACGACTACTTAGTTTTGGCAACCGGTTCTTCGGCTTTTGTTCCACCAATTGAAGGTGTCGAAAAAGAAGGTGTTTTTGTATACAGAACCATCGAAGATCTTGATGCGATAATGGCTTACGCCAAAAAAATAAAACAAAAAGGTGCAACTGAAGTCTGCTGTTTTAGGTGGAGGTTTATTAGGTCTTGAAGCGGCAAAAGCCGTTAGAGATTTAGGATTGAATCCGCATGTGGTGGAGTTTGCCCCACGTTTGATGCCGAGACAATTGGATCAAGGCGCGAGTGATATGCTACAAGCTAAAATTGAAGAATTAAACATCGGAATTCATCTCAACAAAGCAACACAATATATCGACGGAAAAGAAAGTATAACAGGAATGATGTTTGCAAACGACGAATTGTTAAAAGTAGACATGTTGGTTATTTCTGCCGGAATCAAACCTCGCGACGAACTGGCTAGAGTTTCAGGCCTTGAAGTTGGTGTACGAGGCGGAATTGTGGTAAACAATGAAATGCGAACATCAGATCCTTCTATTTTTGCGATTGGCGAAGCAGCGCTTTACAACCAAAACATTTACGGATTGGTTGCTCCAGGTTACGAAATGGCCGATGTCGCTTCTGAGCAAATCTTAAATGGCGATAAAACCATGAGGGAAACCATCGATATGTCGACACAATTGAAATTAATTGGTGTTGAAGTGGCTAGTTTTGGTGATCCTTTTATTGAAAATAATGACGTTACCGCTATTATTTATGAAAATAAACTAAGTGGCGTTTACAAAAGAATCAACGTTACCAAAGATTCTAAAAAATTGTTAGGCGGAATTTTAGTTGGAGATTCTAGCGATTACAATTCCCTTTTCCAGATTTATATCAATGAAATGGCATTGCCTAAAAATCCGGAAGATTTGATTTTAGGCTCTCGCGATGGTTCTGAAGGTTCTTCTTTAGGAAGCGTTATGGATTTGCCTGATACAGCCGTAATCTGTTCTTGCGAAAATGTTACCAAAGGTGCAATCTGCTGTAAAATTTTAGATGAAAGTTGTGCTTCTCTTTCAGATGTTGTAAAAGCAACTAAGGCAACTTCAGGTTGTGGAGGCTGTAAACCAATGGTTTCAGATTTGGTAAAAGCAACTCAAAAATCTTTAGGAAAAGAAGTAAAAGAAGTGATCTGCGAGCATTTCAATTACAACCGTCAGGAATTATTTGATTTGGTAAAAATCAACAAATACGAGAATTTCTACGACGTTCTGGATCATCATGGAAAAGGCGATGGATGCGAAATTTGCAAACCTGTTGTAGCTTCAATTTTCTCTAGTATTTACAACGATACGGCAAACAAACACGTTACAACGCAAGATACAAACGACAGATTTTTAGCGAATATTCAACGAAACGGAACTTATTCTGTTGTTCCAAGAGTTGCGGGAGGGGAAATTACTGCCGAAAAATTAATTGTAATTGGCGAAGTTGCCAAACAATTCGATTTATACACTAAAATCACTGGAGCACAAAGAGTGGATCTATTCGGAGCACATTTAAGCGATTTACCAAAAATCTGGAAAATATTAATAGACAATGGTTTTGAAAGCGGTCACGCCTACGGAAAATCACTTCGTGCCGTAAAAAGCTGTGTTGGAAACGCTTGGTGCCGTTACGGAATGGACGACAGCGCCGGATTTGCCATCGAACTTGAAAATAGATATAAAGGAATCCGTTCTCCGCATAAATTAAAAGGAGGTGTTTCAGCCTGCATTCGCGAATGCGCCGAAGCCCGCGGAAAAGATTTCGGATTAATTGCTGTTGAAGGCGGATGGAATTTATACATCGCAGGAAATGGCGGTGCAAACCCAAAACACGCCGTTTTATTAGCCGAAAAAATCGACAAAGAAACCGTAATCAAATACATGGATCGTTTCTTAATGTATTACATCCGCACCGCTGGCCCGCTAATCCGAACTTCAACTTGGTTAGAAAAACTAGACGGAGGTTTAGAATATTTAAAAGAAGTTATTATCGAAGACAGCCTAGGAATCTGCGAAACTCTCGAAGCCGAAATGCAGACTTTAGTAAACACTTTCGAATGCGAATGGAAACAAGTGCTGGAAAAACCAAGATTATTAAAACGTTTCAATCACTTTATAAACTCAGACGAAAAAGACGATAACGCCGTTTTTGTTCCGCTAAGAGATCAAAAAATGCCAAAAGCCTGGTCGTAAATTTATTTAAACACATAGAGACATAGAATTATTGAACTCAAAAAAAGGCGTTTCACTTTCATAAATACACATAGCTATGTGTTAGAAACTAGTTTCTTTTAATTTTCTATTTCTCAAACAACAAACAAAAAAATCTATGTTTCTATGTGTTTAAAATAAAAGCCACAGATTAAAAAGATTAAAAATAAAATCGGCTAAATCTGCCAAATCTGCGGGAGAAAAAAATAGCTCCAAAAAAAAGAAAAAAAATCATTAAACGTTTGCTGTCCTTCTTACCCTCTTTTTTACTGCGCCATCATAACTCTCATGATTGTAAAAAGAGGGCTAAGAAACAGGAAATCAAAACTTATCAAAATGGAAGAAATCTTAAATCAATACGAAACAGTTCATGCGAGCGATGCTACAATTTGGTTCAAAGCAGGTAAAGTAGAAGATTTTCCAACCAACCGAGGCGGATGTATCAAATACAAAAACAAACAAATTGCGATTTTTAATTTTACCCGTCGCAACGAATGGTACGCCTGCCAAAACGCCTGCCCTCACAAAATGGAAATGGTGCTTTCAAGAGGAATGACAGGTTCTGCCGACGATATCCCAAAAATCGCCTGCCCGATGCATAAAAAGACTTTTTCTTTAGTTGATGGTTCTAACTTAAACGGCGAAGAATACAGCATTGCAACTTATCCCATAAAGATTGTTGAAGATGAAGTTTTTGTTGGTTTCATAGACTGATTTATAGGCCACAGATTACACAGATTAAAAGGATTTTTTTTCGCCACGAATTTCACAAATTACACTAATTTAATTCGTGGAGATTCGTGAAATTCATGGCGAAAAAAATTTACACAAGATTAAATCCAAAAAATCCTTTAATCTGTGGCAAAAAACAAAAACAATAATTCGTGCTAATTCGTGAAATTCGTGGCGAAAAAAAACTTAATTCCGTATCTTTGAAATTCTATTATCAAACCAAAAAATGACTACACCTTTTCAAAAAGCAAGCGAATGGATTGATGCCGAAAACGCACAAGACCCAAACATCGAAACCGACCAAAACAAAGAATATCCAAAAGAATTATTGTATTCCAACAGGATGTACGAAAGACTGATGCAGTTTGAACCCAATGCATCCGAAGAAATCCAAATCGCATCAAAAGCACAACACATCTGTCGATGGAAAGTCGCCCGCGAATCGTATCCAATGGATCGTGTTGGTTATTTGAAATGGCGAGAAGAACTGAAAAAATTTCACGCAAAAACTACTTCCGAAATACTAGAAAAAGCAGGTTACGACCAGACTTTTATCGATCGTGTTTCCTTTTTAATAGAGAAAAAATTACTTAAAAAAGATCACGAAACCCAATTACTTGAAGACGTTATTTGTCTGGTGTTTTTAGAATATTACTTAGAACCTTTTGTACACAAACACGACGAAGAAAAACTAAAAAACATCATCAAAAAAACCTGGGATAAAATGTCGGAAAAAGGACATCAGGAAGCCTTAAAAATCAACTATTCTGAAGAAAATCTGAATCTTATAAAAGCTTCTTTAGGACTATAATTCATATGAAGAAAAGCAATCAGGAAGAAGACAAAATCACGTTCAAAAATTTACGTCGTCTGTATTTTTTTGCGCTTCTTACTATTGCCTTAACTATAATTGTAAGTCAGGTTTTAGTACAATACAATCTGAATCAGCAGTTAAGCGACTCTAAAATCATTAATTTCTCGGGAAAACAACGAATGCTGAGCCAGAAAATCGTCAAAGAAGTTCTGATTCTGCATTACGTTTCTGATACCGCTTCCATCAAACAAATTTCGCATTTAAATGAAGTTTTAGCGCTTTGGAAGAAAAACCAAAATGCGCTCGAAAATGGCAGTGACAGCTTGGCTTTTCCAAAAGAAAAATCAGAAACACTTTCTAAATTATATCTCGAAATCAATCCGATTTTCAATAAAATTGCACAAACAACTGATTCCTTTTTACTGAATGTAAAGCAGAAAAAAACAACTGTTGAAAACCAAAAATTCGTAAACATTATTTTAGAAACCGAAGGCGTTTTCCTTTCTAAAATGAATCAAATCGTAACCCAATACGATCTCGAAGCACACGAAAAAGTAACCGAACAACGCCGAATAGAATATTGGATTTTCGGATTCACGCTTTTGGTCTTACTTTTAGAATTCCTTTTCATTTTCAGACCTACAAATAAAAAAATCGAAAGATTAATTACAAGACTTTTATCTTCAGAAAAGAAAGCTTTAAAGCTCGCTTACGACACAGAAATTCTAAGCGAGATCAAGGAAAATTCGGTTAAAGAATTAAAATCGCTCAATTACGCAATGGAAAATACTTTATTGTATTGCCGAATTGCGCCCGACGGTTCGATCATTCACATCGGAGAAAAATTTGCCAAATTGCTGAATTATACCAAGTTTTCATCCAACAAAAAATTCTCCGAAGTTTTAACCGTCGACGAAAAAGAACAAACCAATTTCGACCGCCTAGTTTTCGAAAAACAAAGAAGTGGCTGGCAAGGCGAAATGAGTATTTTAAATAAAGAAAATGAAACCATTTGGCTAGATTTATCGATGGTTCCGGTAATGATCAAAAAAGACGAACTAGAACTTTTAATCGTTTGCTTCAACATCACCGAACGCAAAAAAGCACAGCGCGAAGTGGAACGTTTGAACCTTGAAAACACAACTGAAAAAATCAATCAGCAAAAGATTATTTCAAGCAAAATTGTTGAAAATCAGGAAAACGAGCAAAACCGAATCGCAAAAGAAATTCACGACGGAATCGGGCAAATGCTTACGGGTTTAAAATTCAGTTTAGAAAGCATCAATCTCGATGACAGAGAAAAATCAGAACAAAAAATTGAATATTTAAAGAAGCTTTCGCTTGACATTATTAAAGGTGTTCGCACAGCTACTTTCAACCTAATGCCACCAGAATTAAGCGATCACGGAATCGTTTCTTCATTGGCAAAACTCACACAAGAACTCTCAAAACTAACCGGAAAAGAAATCCTTTTCTACAACAAAACCGATTTCGACCGACGACTAGATTCCCTAATTGAAATCAACATTTATCGTCTCACACAAGAAGCCATCAACAACGCCATAAAATACGCCGAATCGTCCCATATAATCGTCCAGCTATCCCACAGCGAAACACTTTTAAGCATCATCATCGACGACAACGGAAAAGGTTTCGACATCAATTCTGTCCACAAAAAACGCAACAGCGAATCCGGAATGGGACTTTTATTCATGAAAGAAAGAATCCAATACATCAACGGACGCGTTTTCATGAACTCCATTCCAGGCGAAGGAACGAGAATTACATTCAACATTCCGATTCTCAAATGAGATAATGCGTCAATTAGATAATTAAAGTAATTTTAAACATTATCTAATTGACACATTGACTAATTATCTAATTATTTTGTGCGAGCCAGTATTAGAAAAAGTGGGCAAACAAACTTTGTCTATATTCGCCCACTTTCCCCAATACTGTCGGGCTATCCGCTCCGCCGCGGCGGATTGATCCTATCCCTCTCGCAAACAATCGTTTCCAGTATATCATCAAGTACTTTTTGTCATTTCGAGGAACGAGAAATCTTCACAAGTAGCTCTACAAAGATTGCCGATTTAGATTGTGGAGTTACTTGTGGAGATTTCTCGTTCCTCGAAATGACAAACTTGATGTAAAACTTTCTCAAAATTTAGAGTTTCATCGTTGAAATTTAAAATTCTCAACATTAGAAATTTTAATATTGGAATTTAATTTTAAAAAAAGTACGTATATTAGCGTCTTCTTTATAGATGAATATACGTAAAAATCTAGAATCTAAATTAAGTAAATTATGAGTAATATCATTCGTGTAGTATTAGCAGATGACCATGTTTTTGTTAGAGACGGAATCAAATCTTTACTGGAAAACGAAGCAAACATTGAGGTTGTAGGCGAAGCTATTGATGGTGCAGATGCGCTTGAAGTCGTTGCGTCAACTAAGCCTGACTTACTTATAGTAGATATTCGTATGCCTAATCTAACTGGTATAGAGGTAGTAGAAAAACTTAGAAACGAGAAAAACAACGTAAAAATCATCATGCTTTCGATGCACGAATCGGAAGAATATGTATTGAAATCTATAAAAGCTGGAGCTGATGGTTATTTACTCAAAGGTTCAAGCAAAGAAGAATTTTTAAAAGCGCTTCATAGTGTTTCTGCTGGAGGAAAATATTTCAGTGGCGATATCTCTTCTATTTTAATCGGACAATTGACAAATCCGTCTGCATCACTAGAACCAAAACAAACTTTGGGTGAAGAAATGATGATTACAAAAAGAGAAAAAGAAATACTTACTCTTTTATTATCAGGAAAAGGAAACAAAGAAATCGCGGAAGCTTTAGATATTAGTAAACGAACTGCCGAAGTACACCGTTTCAACTTAATGAAAAAACTGAAAGTAAAAAACCTAATGGAACTTTCTAATAAAGCGACTGAATATTCTTTAATTTAAAATTACGTATAAATACGTAATTGTTTTTCAAAAACTGCGTTTTAGCAGTTTTTAACTAAGTTATAGTACTTATTTTTACATAAAAATATAAGTGCTATGAAAAATACAAACTCACTATCGCAATCACACAAAATTTTATTTTTGAACACATTGGCTTTTACAGTGTGTTTTGCCTGTTGGACATTAAATGGAGTTCTGGTAACCTTTTTAGTCGATAACGGAATTTTCCACTGGGATGTTATTCAAGTTGGATGGCTTTTAGGAATTCCAATTTTAACTGGATCAATCATGCGTCTGCCAATCGGAATCTTGACAGATAAATTTGGAGGAAAATATGTTTTTTCGCTTTTATTACTGCTTTGTTCAATTCCGCTGTTTCTCCTTCCTTATGCTGACAGCTTCGCGATGTTTGCTTTACTAAGCTTTTTATTTGGAATGGTTGGAACCAGTTTTGCGGTCGGAATTGGATATACTTCAATCTGGTATCCAAAAGAATGGCAAGGGCGAGCGCTCGGAATATTCGGAATGGGAAATGCTGGTGCAGCCATTACAACATTCTTAGCACCATCATTATTAAACCATTTTTCAATAGACGATCCGCAAAACGGCTGGAAAGTATTGCCTGTTATATATGCTATTTCATTGGTAATAATTGGCATTGCCTTTTTAATTTTCGCACAAAATAAAAAAATAGAAAGTAGCGGTAAATCTATTTCGCAAATGCTTACGCCTTTAAAATCACAAAGAGTATGGCGTTTTGGAGCATATTACTTCTTAGTATTTGGATGTTTTGTGGCTTATTCACAATGGCTATTGCCAAACTTCATGAATGTATATCAAACAAGTTTAGTTATGGGAGGTTTATTTGCAACAATGTTCAGTTTGCCTTCAGGAGTAATTCGTGCATTCGGCGGATATTTATCAGATAAATTCGGAGCTAGAAAAGTAATGTATTGGGTTTTGGGTTCTTCAGTAATTTTGAGTGCATTGTTATCAATTCCAAAAATGGAAATCACCACTTCTGGTCCGGGAATTCTAGCTACTAAAAAAGGCGTTGTAAACGAAATTAGTGATAAAACCGTAAAAGTTGGTGATAAGGAATATCCGATTGCCCAAAAAATAACCAACACTAATGAAAGCACTATTTTTCCAACCACATCAAGTTGGCAAGATGTTGTAGTCGCGCACAATCAAAGCGTGGCTAAAAAAGAACTAATTGCAAGAGGTGTTACTGTGATTAAGTTTGATGCAAATATGTGGGTATTTCTGATTTTAGTAATTCTAATCGGGATTTCTTGGGGAATCGGAAAAGTCTGCAGTTTACAAGCACATTCCAGAATATTTTCCAAAAGAAGTTGGTGTTGTTGGCGGAATGGTTGGAATGATTGGCGGTTTAGGCGGATTTTTCGGCCCAATTATCTTCGGATATTTACTAACGGCAACCGGAATCTGGTCTAGTTCATGGATCTTTATTCTAATCTTTTCAACTGTTTGCCTGGTTTGGATGCATTACACTATAACACAACTATCTAAAAAGAAACAAATCAAAGTAAGTAAGGCAAAATTAGAACCTGCATATTAGACTTAGATTAAAAAAAAATTAGAAATATGATTCCAGTCATAGCAAAACATGGCTTTTTCTTCTAAATTTACCTTCGATAAAAATCTCACAATTTTATGAAAAAACTTAAACTAATTTTAATACTTATCGTAGGATTAAGTTTCAAAATTCAAGCACAAGAATTAGATGTAAACCTTCAACTCAGACCACGTTTTGAGTATAGAAACGGATACAAACAACCACTATCCTATGGTCAAGAAGGAACATCACAAATTTCACAGCGTTCTCGCTTAGGCATTAATTACAAACAAGACGATTTAATTGTAAAATTAACTTTTCAAAATACCAGAACATGGGGGGATGTCCCTCCGGCAACGGTTGCAGATAAAAATGGAGTGGCAGTTTTTGAGGCTTGGGCACAATATAATTTTACTGAGAAATGGAGTGCTAGAATGGGACGTCAGGTTCTTTCTTATGATAATCAGCGTATCTTGGGTGAAATGGATTGGGCACAACAAGGTCAAAGCCATGACGCACTTATTGTAACTTATCAAACTGAAAAACAAAAATTAGATTTTGGTGGGGCTTATAATTCAACAGCAGAAAATGTCGTTCAAACTCCTTATACAGTTGCAAATTATAAAGCTATGCAATACGCTTGGTATCATAATCAATTCAACGAAAATCTAGGCGCTAGCTTTTTATTATTGAATACAGGTTATGAATATGCTCCTAATCCTGCTCCTTCTACTAAGCTACTAGTAGATTACATGCAAACTTTCGGACCTTATTTAACTTATAAAAAAGGTAAAATCGATACCAGCTTTTGGCTGTATGGACAAACTGGAAAAAACACCGATCAACAAGTAAGTGCATGGAATGCCGCGACTAATTTTGGATATAATATTACTAATGCCTTCAAAGTTGGTTTGGGCTACGAATTTTTATCAGGAAAAGATTCAAATGACGGAAGCACGGTAATCAAATCATTCAATCCGATTTTTGGAACTAATCACGGACTTAACGGTTACATGGATTATTTTTATGTCGGAAATCATCTGAAAAGTGTTGGTCTGCAAGATGCTTTTATCAAATTGAATTATAATGTCAATAAGTGGCAATTTGCTTTAATTCCGCATGTATTCTTATCTGCTGCTGATGTAGTTACACCAGTAAACGAAAAATTAGATTCGTATTTAGGAACTGAGGTTGACGCAACTTTTGGATATAATTTCAGAAAAAATATAACGGTAACCGGAGGTTATTCTCAAATGTTTGGCTCTAAAACAATGGAATTTGTTAAAGGCGGAGATACTAGCCATACCAATAACTGGGCTTGGTTAATGATTTCTGTTGATCCGAAAATTTTTAGCTGGAAAAAATAATTTTTCTTGAAAATTAACTTAAAAATTTTACCCTTTTCTCATTTCGAAAAAAGGGTATTTTTTTTGATCTAATAAAAACTCATTATATACTTTAATTATTTATATTTGAATCGATTATGAACCCCCAATTCTATCCTAATGAAACCATTTCTAAAATTGTCTTTGCTGACTTTTATTGTCACGCAAACAGGCATCGCTCAAAAGTACAACGACGCCTTAATTTCTAAAAACTCAGAAATAAATTTTGCGAAAACACAAAAAAGAGGAATTAAAAAAAACAACATTGTTTATTATGTCGAGAATGACTTACAAACCATTTCTGCCTACAAAAGAAGCAAATTGAAATGGCAGACCAATGTAATTTCTGTCTGCGGAAAACCAAAAAAAGGAGAACCTGAAATTAGATATGTTGGTTACAACTCAAACAAACTGCTTATCGTCATCGGAAAACATAATTTTGCTGAAATCGACATTAACAGCGGCGAAACAAAATTTGTTGGTTAAGATTAAAGAAAGATCAAGATTTTTAAAATCTAAAAATTTATAAAATACCCTTTTTCTACTTTGGAGAATGGGTATTTTTTTTAAAATAAATTATAGTTAATAAGTATATTTGGTATTTATCAACCAATTAACCTCTAAAAAAAAATGGAAACATTCACAAACCAATTCAAAGAACATATTGCTAAATTTTCCACTGCTCCTTTTTTATTCATTGGTTCAGGATTTTCTAGAAGATACATAGGTCTTCCAACATGGGAATTATTGTTAAGCGAAATTTGTGAAGAACTAAAATTACCAAAACCTTATAATTTTTATAAATCTAATGCTGACTCACAATTACCAAAAGTTGCTTCCTTAATTGGAAATGAATTTAATGAGATATGGTGGAGTGCTGATGAATTTATTGAAAGCAGGCAAACCTTCGAAACTCTAGCTAATAGTAAATTTTCACCGTTAAAATATGAAATTGCACAAAAAATAAACAAAAATATGCAACTTCTAACGGAAGATATAATTGAAAAAGAAATTAAGCTTTTAAAAAAAATCAATATCGATGGAATTATTACAACTAATTGGGACCAATTACTTGAGAACCTATTCCCTGATTTTAAAAAATTTGTTGGACAACAAGAACTAATTTTTTCAGAACTATTTTCAATTGGTGAAATTTATAAAATACATGGCTGTTCTTCCCAACCAAATTCACTAGTTCTGACTGAAGAAGATTATCAAAATTTCGAAGAGAGAAATGAATATCTAGCTTCAAAACTACTTACAATCTTTGTTGAGAACCCCATAATCTTTATTGGTTACAGCCTAGACGACAAAAATATTCAATCCATTCTAAAATCAATTATTAAATGTTTAACAAAAGAAAACATAAGCAAATTGAAAGATCGTTTAATATTTTGCCAATGGAATTCTTCAGCTACTGACACTACAATAATTGATAGTACAATTCTAATTTCTGACACAGTAATTCCATTGAAACTAATTACCCTGAATAATTTTATTGATGTTTATACTATACTTGCTAACAATAAAAGAAAATTGCCTATAAAAATTTTGAGACAAATGAAAGGAATGGTATATGATTTTGTAAAATCTAATTCTTCAAAATCTAAAATATACGTAGCTGATAATTTAGATGATATTGAAAATTTACATGAAGCTGAATTTGTTTATGGAGTAGGCTTAAAAGATAGATTTGCAGAAGTTGGAATAAAAGGGATAGAATTTAAAGATGTTTTAATAGATTCAATAATATCAAGGAATTGGGATCCACTAAAAATTTCGATTTTATGTTTACCCTCATTAATGGGAACATATATTCCATTTTTTAAGCACCTGAATGCTGCAGGTCTTTTAAACGAATTCGGAAAAATAGACGAAAATAGCGATATCAAAGAATTTTCTCCCGCATTTATAAAAAAAGTAAATGATGTAAAAATAGAGTCTTTTTATCCTTCAAAACATTATGCTAAAAAATTGGATGAAATAAATGAAACTTTTTCATCTTTCCAAGAGCTTCAACAGACAAATAATCAACTACATATATTATTATACACTCCTTTATTATCGCCAGAAAAAATAGATTTAGAACAATTAAAAAATTATTTAGAAGCCAATATAGATTTAATCAACGACAGTAAATTAGGCACACATTTCAGAAAACTTATATGCTTATATGATTATTTATTATTCATGAACATCAAGACAAACTAAAAAATATAATGAATAACAACTGGACTCAACGTTGGGACGACCGTTATAAAAGCGAAGAATTTGCATACGGCGAAGAACCCAACAATTATTTAAAAGAACAAATTGAAAAGCTTAATCCTAGTTCTATCCTCTTCCCAGCTGAAGGCGAAGGAAGAAATGCCATTTTTGCAGCGAAATTAGGCTGGAAAGTTTCAGCATTTGATATAAGTGAAGAAGGCAAAAACAAAGCGCTTCGATTAGCAGAAAACAATAATGTTTCACTTGATTATCAAGTTGGCGAATTGGAAACTTTAGATTTTAAGAAGGAACAATTTGATGCGATTGCTTTAATTTATGCCCATTTTCCAGCAGAAATTAAATCGGATATTCATAAACAGCTGAATGCATTATTAAAAAAAGGCGGTATTATTATTTTCGAAGCGTTCAGCAAAAAACATTTAGAATATGTTACCAAAAATGAAAAAGTAGGCGGACCAAAAGACATTGAATCTCTTTTTTCAATAGAAGAAATCAAAGCTGATTTTCCAAATTATGAAATCATTGAATTAGAAGAAAAAGAAATCGAACTCAGTGAAGGCTTATTTCATAACGGAACGGGTTCTGTAATTCGATTTATTGGCAGAAAAAAATAAATTACACTCGACGGAGACGCATGCGGTAAAGACGCACTGCAGTGCGTCTCTACAAAAAAATCAAAATTTTTACATCAACATAAAACCTTAGCATCTTAGCATCTTAGAATCTTAGCAACTTAGAACCTTAGATTAAAAATACTTATGCTCCATAATTTCAGATCGCAATTCTGAAATTCCCAAAATTCCAACACGTTTCCCTTCGGTTTTAATCAAAGCTTCTTTTTTAAGACTTGATAGAATCCGAATCGCTTGTTCTTCTGTTGTTCCTGCAAAATCTGCGATTTCCTTTCGCGAAAGCTCTATATCAATCAAACCATTCTTTTGTCCAAACTTACGATGAATATAAAGCAACAAATCAATTACACGTTCGCGAACATTCATGTGAGCGATCTTGCGAATATTATTTTCACTTTTGTTTAATTCTTCGGCATAAAATAACATTAAAGCATATGTGAATTCTGGAATGTGCTGTAAAATTTCCATCATGGTTTCATTGCTAAAATTACACAAAACAGTATCTTCAAGAGCATAGGCGCCAATCAAATAGCGTTTGCTCGTTCCAAATCCACGGAAACCAATAATATCTCCGTTTGTGGTTAAACGAACGATTTGTTCACGACCGTTAATTCCTGTTTTTACCGTTTTGGCTTTTCCTTTACATATAAAGTAAAGTCCTTGCAATGGTGCACCTTCGGTAATAAAACGATTAGATTTTTTACAGATTATATTCTGTTTTTTAGAAATATAAGTTGCCATCTGATGTAAATGCAAGTGTTTCTTTATAAAACAATTCTCATTTGTACAGGAATAACATACTGCTTGCTCTTCTTTCATGAGTTCTAATTTTTAGCACATTCAAAACTAATTTGTTGTTCCTCATTTCTTTTTATCAAAAGTAAAAAAATAAACCAAAAATTAAGTATTAATACTTAAAAAATACTTATTTTTGTCTCAACTTAAGTAAGTGATTTATTTAAAACCGAGAAACGATGCAAAGTACTAAGATCAAAACTACCTGTTCCTACTGTGGCGTTGGCTGCGGTATAATCGTGACTAACGATGCTAAAAATGGTGTAATGGTCGAAGGCGATAAAAATCATCCTGTAAACAAAGGAATGTTGTGTTCTAAAGGAATGAATCTGCACTACGTAGTTAACGATACTTCCGACAGAATTTTATATCCAGAAATGCGAGGCAGTAAAAATTATCCGCTCGAACGCGTGAGTTGGGATACAGCTCTTGATCGCGCTGCTGCAGTTTTTACTTCTATTATAAAAAAACACGGACCCGACAGCGTTGGTTTTTATATTTCTGGACAATGTTTAACCGAAGAATATTACTTAGTCAATAAACTGGTAAAAGGTTATTTCAAAACCAATAACATCGATACCAATTCCAGACTTTGCATGAGTTCTGCTGTTGTGGGGTACAAAAAAACTTTCGGAGAAGATTCTGTACCCATTGCTTACGACGATATCGAATTGGCAGATACTTTTTTAATTACAGGAGCAAATCCTGCTTGGTGCCACCCTATTCTTTTCAGAAGATTGGAAAAACACAAAGAGAAAAATCCGAAAACTAAAATAATCTGCATAGATCCAAGACGAACAGATACTGCCGTATTCTCCGATTTACATTTGCAGATTATTCCGGGTTCAGATATTATTTTATATCATGCTATCGCTAGACGAATTATCGAGAAAGGTTATGTAGATCATGATTTTGTAAAAAATAATGCTGAAAATTTCAAACAATACAAAGACTTAGTTTTAGGAACTTCACTTGAAAAAGCCTCAAAACTTTGTGGAATTTCTGTAAACGACATCAAACTTGCCGCTGATCTTATTGGAAAAGCAAAAGGATTTATCTCGCTTTGGGCAATGGGATTAAATCAAAGTGCCGTTGGAGTTGATAAAAATACGGCTTTGCTAAATTTATCTTTATTAACAGGACAAGTTGGAAAACCAGGTTCTGGGCCATTTTCATTAACAGGTCAACCCAATGCAATGGGCGGACGCGAAGTTGGTGGAATGGCAACACTTTTGGCAACACATAAAGACATTGCAAACCCTACACATCGCAAAGAAGTGGCAGATTTTTGGGGTGTTGATGAGATTTCAGATAAACCAGGTTTAACAGCGACGGAAATGTTTGAAGCTTTAGAATCAGGAAAAATGAAAGCGGTTTGGATTATTTGCACGAATCCGCTAGTGAGTTTACCCGATTCTAGAAGAGCCGAAAAAGCGCTTCAAAACGCTAAATTTGTAGTCGTTCAAGATATTTCGCATAATGCAGATACAGCCAAATTTGCCGACTTATTATTGCCTGCTGCGGGTTGGTTAGAAAAAGAAGGAACGATGACCAATTCGGAACGTCGTATTTCCTATCTTCCAAAAGGAATCAATGCACCTGGAGAAGCACTTCCTGATATTGAAATCTTAATTCGTTTTGCTAAAAAAATGAATTTCAACGGATTCAATTTCAACAGTGCCGAAGAAGTTTACAAAGAACATTGTGCACTTACAAAAAATACTAATATTGATATTTCATTCTTAAATTATAATCGTTTAAAAACTGAAGGCACTTTTCAATGGCCAGTTCCAGATTATAATCATCCAGGAACTCCAAGATTGTTTACAGATAAAAAATTCTATACGCCATCTGGAAAAGCAATTTTTAATCTGCCAGTTTCTATCGAAAATACATCAGTTCAGCCAAATGATGAATTCCCTTTTATTTTAACAACAGGAAGAATTCGAGATCAATGGCATACGATGACAAAAACTGGAAAAGTATCTAGATTACTAACACATATTCCAAGTCCTGTTTTAGAAATAAATCCTATTGATGCTTTTAAAAACGATATTAAAAATGGTGATATTGTCGTAGTTTCAAGTAAAAATGGAGAAGTTCGCGTAAAAGCGAAAGTCACCGATACAATCAAAGAAAAAGTTCTTTTTCTGCCGATGCACTGGGGAAAACAACTTGAAAATGATTTAAATCGAACCAACAATTTAACGAATACGGTTGTTGATCCAATTTCAAAAGAACCTGACTTTAAGTTCACAACAGTTTCAATTAAAAAATACGTAAAACCATTTCAGAAAATTGCGATTGTTGGTGCTGGAGCGGCTTCTTTCCGATTCATTCAAAACTATCGTGAATTCAATTCAACCGATGAAATTATTGTTTTTTCGAATGAAGTAAATCCGTTTTACAATCGTGTTTTGTTGCCTGAATACATGACGGGAGAATTCACTTGGGAACAGCTTTTAAAAGTTAAAGATGGTGAAACTTTCAATAAACTAAAAATCACCATGAAAGCAGGAGTTTCTATTGATAAAATAGATCCAAAACAAAAAACAATTATAGATAGTCAAGGCGAAATTCACACTTTCGATTCGTTGATTATGGCAACTGGAAGCCGTCCTTTCGTTCCCGAAAATGCACAGCTTCATCTTCCTGGACGTTTTACCGTTAGACGAAAAGAAGATGCTGATCGTTTGAAAAAACATTTAGCCAGTACCAATCTTCCCCCAGAAGAACAGCACGTTGTCATTATCGGCGGCGGATTATTAGGATTGGAATTAGCCGCAGCTTTAAAACATAAAAAAGTAAAAACAACGATTATTCAGCGCGCTTCGCGTTTGATGGAGCGTCAGTTAGACCGAATTTCAAGTAAATTATTGGCTGAAGAAGTGCAACTTAGAGACATTCAGATTTATTTTGATAATGAAGTCAGCACTGTTTTTGAAACTGATAATCCAAACGAAATCGAAATTGCTTTAAAAAGCGGAAAAATCATTACTGCAAATGCAATTGTATATACAATTGGAACAATTCCGAATATTGAAATTGCACGCGAAAGCGGATTAGCTTGCGGACGTGGCGTGAAAGTAAATCAGTATTTACAAACTTCAAATCCAGATATTTTTGCCATTGGAGAAATAGCAGAATTCGAAAACAAACTTTTCGGAATCACTTCTGCTGCCGAAGAACAAGCTAATATTCTTGCAAATTTCCTTGCTGGTGATATTAGCAGTTATTACAAAGGTTCGATTTTAATGAATATTTTGAAATTAGAAGACATTAATCTTTGCAGTATTGGCGATCTTACCATCCCAGAAAATGACGATTCGTACGAAGAAATTGTTTTTACCGATTTAAAGAAACGCTATTACAAAAAATGCATCGTAAAAGATGATCTTTTGGTTGGTGCCATTTTAATGGGAGATAAAAATGAGTTTGCCGAATTCAAAACGATGATTGAAAGCAAAATCGAACTATCAGACAAACGAAATACGCTTTTGAGAGGAAGCTCAAATGCAAAACCAGTTTTAGGAAAATTAGTTTGTTCATGCAGTCAAGTTGGAGCTGGAAACATTGAAGAAACCATTAAAAGCGGCGTGAACGATTTCACCGAATTATGCAAAAATACGGGCGCAGGTTTAGGATGCGGAAGCTGCAAAACAGAGGTAAAGGAAATATTGGCAAAATGTAAATAGTTTTCAGCTTATGTTGCTTGTTGTATTACTTTAAACATAAATTTTAACGCAAAGAGCGCAAAGTTTTTTCGCAAAGTATATTTAGTTTATCCTTAACTAAGGAGGCAAAATTCGCAAAGCTTTGAAAAAAAATCAAAGTATTGCTTTGCGAACTTTTTTCGATAGAAAACAATTTTACGCACAGCATATAAACCTTAAAAAACTTTGCGAAAAAACTTTGCGCTCTTTGCGTTTAAATCAACACAATCCGCAGACTTAAAACCTGAAACTTGAAACAAAAACAAAAATGGAACTAACAAGATTAATAGTAAAAGGAGGCGTTATTTCGCCAGGGGAATTACAAGAAGTTGTAAATATCGCTTTGGAAGAAGGTTTGGATTCGATTTCGTTTGGTTCTAGACAAGATATTATTTTTCCGAAAGGATTTAAATCTTTGGACAAAACCACTTTAGGAAAACATCATTTTGTTTATCCAGATCAAAAAAGCGGTAACAATATTGTTTCTTCTTATGTTTCGACTGATATTTTTAGAAACACCAATTGGCTTACAGGAAACCGTTTTTTATATGTTTTGGAAGAATTTAAAGAACAGCCAAAACTAAAAGTCAACATAACCGATCCGAAGCGAGCAATTGGTTCCTTTGTTTACAGGACATTTAAATTTTATTGCGTCAGAACACGAAGATTATTGGTATCTATATGTTCGTCTTCCAAAATGGGAAAAAATGGAAATCTATCCAGTTTTACTTTACAGCTGGGATTTGGCCAAGATTTATTACGAAATTGAGAAAATCTCCGAAGAAGAATTTATTGATATAGAAATGCTTTTCGCTTTAGTGAGCGAAGCTTTAGATACCAACAATAGAACAATCGACAAACCGTTGAATATTCCGTTTTATCCGTTTCCGTATTACGAAGGAATGAACAGAATGGGAATTGATCAATATTGGTTAGGATTGTATTGGCGAAATAATTTATACGATTTAGATTTCTTGAAAGAAATGTGCGATTTATGTTTTGAATGCAAAATCGGGAAAATCTGCATCACTCCTTGGAAATCTTTCATTATAAAAGGAATTCCGAAAGATCGAAAACTAGAATGGGAAAAATTCTTAGGGAAACGCGGTATCAACGTTCGTCATTCTTTATTGGAATTAAATTGGCATTTGCCTGTAGCAACAGAATGGGCTTTGAATCTAAAAACTTTCTTAGTTCGAACATTAGATCAATTCGATATCAGTACTTATGGATTGAATTTCGGAATTTCAGAATACAATCGTGATGGGCATTATTTCACTTCGATTATTATCGAAAAAAACGAACTTCCAACAGCTTTAGAATCCATCAAAATCAGGGATACCTATAATGTTTTGTTTGCAAAGAATTTTGACCCAAATACACGAGAATATATTGTGCATTCTCAAGATATAGATAAACTGGAACTTCCGACAATTTTAATTGAGCTAAGCCGAAAATACTTTGAAGAACTTGGAAATTCGACCTCAGAAGCAACTGAAAAACTGCAGAAAAAAGAAAAACCGCAATTAGATATCTATCAATGTCAGGAATGTTTAACACTTTATAATTCTGAATACGGAGACGAAACTCAAGGAATTCCTAAAGGCCTTTTATTTGAAAATTTGCCAGAAACCTATTGCTGTTCTCTTTGCGAAGCACCAAAAAACAATTTTAAAATCCTAGAAGTAATTGAAAATTAATGAGTTCTAAAAAAGCATCGCGTTTTGTATTCAAAAATTACGTATATTTAGCTTAACTAAGAATTTCGGTTCAAGCATTATACTTCAAAAGCTTTAGAGCCACTTGGTTAAGATCTATTTACTCAATAAAAAATACAATTATGATAAAAAGAAATCCATCGATTTCTGCTGAAAAAACCACAGATGCTCCAGCAGAAACAGCTGTAGAAACCACTACAGAAGTACAACCAGAAACTAAGACAACGGTTAAAAGAACAACAAGAACTGCTACAAAAGCACCTGCGGCAAAAGCGACTACCTCAAGAACTACAGTCGCAAAAGCACCGGCTGCTACTGTAAAACCGGCGACTAAAACACCAGTAAGAGCGGCTTCTAAAACTACCCCAAGAGCAACGGTAAAAAAAGTAGCCGCAACTCCTGCAAAAAAAGAACCTATCGTTTCTGAAATTGTAGAAATTAAAACCAATGATGTTTCAGAAAGCAAACCTGTTGTCACTGTAGAAAAAATTGGCAAAGAAAAAAACGATATAAAATCAAAGCTTAAAGCAAAACTAAAAGCCAAAAAGGAAAAGGATAAGAAAAGAGAAAAAGCAATTAAAGCAGTTATCAAAAAATTAGAAAAAGCTAAAAAAGAGAAACTAAAAGTCAGCTGCGAAGAAAAAAGAAAAAGCTAAAAAAGCAAAAGATAAAGCTAAAGCTAAAAAAGTTGCGGCAAAGAAAGCTGTCGCTCAGAAAAAGGCTAAGGCAAAAACTAAAAAGAAAAAATAGTATTCTGAGAAAGGTTTGACTTTTAAAAAGTTAAGCCTTTTTTTCTTTTTAAAAATACAGTTTTGTCATTTCGAGGAAGGAGAAATGACAATATTTTGTGAATTCTCGAGAAACCTAACCTCCAATCGCAATCATACTGCGATTATCAAAATGAAGTGTTGGATCATTTATTTCATTAACTGTTGACATTCCTGCTCTAACTTTCTTTTTGTTTTGAATGGATTCTGAAATTAACTCAGTAATCGATTCTCCATTTCTAAAAGCAGTCAGTAAATCGGTTTCTGAATTTGAGAAAAGGCAGTTTTTTATTTTTCCGTCAGCCGTCAAGCGGATGCGATTGCAGCTGTCACAAAACGGATTTGTTATGGAACTAATAATTCCGAAATCACCTTGAAAGTTTTTTATTTTATAATTTCTTGAAGTGAAGTTTTTTTCGTCTTCTAATTTTTGAATTTCTTTTGATGAAAATTGAGTTTCTACTAAAGATAAAATTTCTTGTCGCGAAACCATTTTACTCCTGTCCCACTCGTTTCCAGCAAACGGCATAAATTCGATAAATCGAACAGAAATTGGCAGAAATTGAGTCAGTTTTACAAAATCTACAATTTCAGTATCATTAAAACCTTTTATCAAAACCACATTTACTTTTACCTGAAAATCGTTATTCAAAAGCAAATGCAGATTATCAATTACTTTCTCAAACTGATTTCTAAGCGTTATAGAATGAAATTTTGAAGCAACTAGGGTATCTAAACTCAAGTTGATTTTCTTAATATTAAATCGCTTTAAAACCTCAATATGGCGGTCAATTAAAATTCCGTTTGTAGTAATCGAAAGTGAAATTTCTAATTCTGACAATTTAGACACAATTTCAGGAAAATCTTTTCTGAGCAAAGGTTCACCGCCTGTTAATCGTATTTTGTCAACACCATTTTTCACGAAAGTCTGGGCAATGGCAAAAATCTCATCTGCCGTCATTAAACTAGCTTTTGGAGATAAAGCGATTCCATCCGCAGGCATGCAATACGTACAACGCAAGTTGCATTTTTCCAACAGCGAAATGCGCAAATAATTATGCTTGCGCCCGAAACTATCAGTCAAAATAGTGTTAGAGGCTGTCATGATTTTTTCCTTTTAAAATATGAAAGACATGCATTACATGCGGAAAAACAGCATCCATCGATTCTCTTACTCCGTTTGTTGATCCGGCAAAGCCAAAACCAAAGTTTTGCCTAAAGTTCCTGCAACACTTCGAGAAAGCATTGCATAAGGCATTCTCTGTTGTCCATAATTTCGGATTGCTTCTTCAATTCCTGGAATTCTGCTTTCTAAAATTGGCTCTAAAGCTTCAGGCGTAACATCTCTAGGAGACAAACCTGTCCCGCCCGTAAAAATAACCAATTGATTTTCTTTGGCGAAAGCCTTAGTTTTTTCCTGAATAATAGCTAATTCATCTGGAATAATCTCGTAATGAGAAGTTTCAACTCCGTACGAATCTAATTTTTCTACTATTGTTTTTCCAGATCTGTCTTCTTTATCACCTGCAAAAATCGAATCGGAACAAACGAAAACTGCGGCTTTAATTACATTCGGGAATTTATTTTTAAAAGACGATTTTCCGCCTTCTTTATTGATTAATTTGATGGTTGAAATTTCGATTTCTTTGTCAATTGGCTTTAACATATCATACATTGTAAGCGCTACAATCGATGCGCCATGCATGGCTTCAACCTCAACTCCTGTTTTGTAAACAGTTTTTACTTTGAAAATAATATGAATATCTAAACCTTCGATATTGTATTCTACAGCAGTATATTCAATTGGAAGCGGATGACAATCTGGAATAGACAAATGCGTATTTTTAACCGCAAACAATCCTGCAGTTTTTGCCATTTCGAACACGTTTCCTTTTGGCACTAAATTATTGACAACAGCATCAATTGTTTCTTGTTTGCTTACTTTTACAATTGCGGTTGCTGTTGCGACTCTTAAAGTGCTTATTTTATGCGTAATATCTACCATTATAATTTCTTACGTATTTTGTTTCCAAGTGAATGTATCATTTTCAAACATTTCTTTACCAAAAATCGGCACATCGGTTTTTATCCAGTTTACAATTGCTTCTGTGGCTTCATAAACCTGTTTGCGACGCGTTGCCGAAACAAAAACGAACAAACAGATTTCGCCTGCTTTTACAACGCCCAAACTGTGGTAAATGTGCATGCAAGTTAAATCGAATTTGGCAAAGGCCTTTTCGCGAATGGCATACAAAGCTTCATTTGCCATGTCTTTATAGGCCGAATAATCGATTGCTACGACTGTGTTATCATGAATAACATCGGCACGAACTTGTCCCAGAAAAATATTATGCGCTCCAATCGTATGTTTTGATTGATGTTTAGTGATTGATTCTGCAATAAACTCAGGAGCAATTGGTCCTTCTACAAATACATTTTTACTCATTTTTTTTATGTTTTTTTTGCCACAGATTATATGGATTAAAATGATTTTTCTTTTGCCACGAATTACACGAATTTTCACGAATTAAAACTCAATATTGTCATTTCGACGAAGGAGAAATCTTCGCAAGGAACTCCTCACAGTAATTCGCCATCTTTGTCGAGCTACTCGCGCAGATTTCTCCTTCGTCGAAATGACAAACTAGACGAACATTTTAAAACCTATGATTATATTTTTATTTCTTGTAATAACTGCTTCATTGCTAAAGCGCCTCCAGCAATGCTTTTTATATTTTTAAATTGATATTTTTGAAGCAATTCGGCCGCAATTTTGCTTCTAATTCCAGATTGGCAAAAAACATAAATAGTTTGATTTGAATTCAATTTTTTAATTTGATTTTCTAAATGCGAGCAACGGAATTTGAATACTATTTTTCAATTTGATTTTTGGCGCTTCATCTTCATTTCGAACATCTAAAAAAAGAACCTCATCGTTTTCTATTTCATTCAAAAGAAATTCAAATTTTACTTCTTCAATCTGATTTTCAGATGAATTGTATTTCTGTTCGAAATCTTCTTTGTTCATTTCTAATTTTGAACTCTTTTCGAAATCATACTTCTGCTGTTCGTTATTTAAAATAGTATAAACCAGAATTTTTCCACTCAAAACTTCACCAACTCCAAGAATTATTTTTAGAACTTCATTGGCCTGAAACATTCCGATAATTCCAACGGAAACTCCAATTACGCCAGCATCTTCACAATTTGCCGCATTCGAATTTTCATCAGGATACAAACATCTGTAAGTTGGTCCGTATTGATAATTGAAAACTGAAACTTGTCCTTGGAATCTAAAAATAGATCCGTAAACCATTGGTTTATTGCTCACTAGACAAGCATCATTAATTAAGTATTTTATCGAAATATTGTCTGTTGCATCAACAATAATATCGTATTTTTCGAACAATGAAATTGCATTTTTTCCAGATAATTTTTCTTCAAAAACATTCACTTTCACTTCCGGATTCAGTTCTGAAAGCATTGCTTTTGCTTCTATAACTTTTCTTTTTCCAACCGCCGAAGTTTTATAAATTACTTGTCTATGAAGATTGGAAACTTCAATAAGATCATCATCTACAATCCCAATTTCGCCGATTCCTGCAGCAGCTAGATAAGGCAGAATTGAAGCGACCAAACCTCCAGCACCAATTACCAAAACTTTAGATTTCAGTAATTTGTACTGACCAATATCTCCAATTTCAGGAAGTATAATTTGTCTCTTATATCGTTCCGTTTCACTCATAAAATTGTTTTTAACCTCCGGCAAATGGCGGCAATAAAGCCACAATATCGCTAGTTTTCAATGTATAATCTACTTCTTTTGAAACTATTTTTTGATTTACTGCAACGCTAAAAGTTAGTGATTCGAACTCATATTTTTGGCTTAAATTCTGCAAAAGTCTCTGCAATGATAATTCTTCTGAAAAAGATAATTTTTCAAATTCACATTTTGTTTTCTCAGCAACAGCTCCAAAATATTTAACCTCGATCATTTTTATAAATTTAAATTTTGAAAAATGAATTCATCATCAAAATGCTCCTGAAAATATTCTGTCAGTTTTGATGTGTTTTTCACCACTTCACCAATCACGATAATCGCAGGTGATGAAATATTCTTTTCGGATACCAATTTAGTAATTGTACTTATAGTTCCGATTGCTTTTTGTTCTGAATTTTTTGTTCCGTTTTGAATAATTGCGACTGGAAGGTCGTCATTTCTATTCTCTTGATAAATCGAAATAATCTCATTTAATTTATGCATGCCCATCAAAATAACCACAGTCGCAGCCGATTTTGATGCTAAATGAACATCTTTTGATAATTCGTGATTTGAAGTTGTTCCCGTTATAACCCAAAAGCTTTCAGCAATTTTACGTTGTGTCAAACTGATTCCAGCTGTTGCTGGAACGCCCAAAGCAGACGAAATTCCTGGAACGACAGCGGTTTCTAAGCCAAATTTTACCGCGTAATCAATTTCTTCGCTTCCTCTTCCAAAAATAAAAGAATCTCCTCCTTTTAAACGAACCACATGTCCGTGAAGATTTGCCATTGAAACTATCAAATCGTTAATTTGATCTTGCGTGTAGGCGTGACAGCCTAAACGTTTACCGACAAAAACAATTTCTGCATTTGATGCATATTCTAGCAATTCTTCGTTTACCAGAGCATCGTACAGAACTACATCGGCGCTTTCTAAAGCTTTAATTGCTTTTAATGTAATCAATTCAACATCGCCTGGACCTGCGCCTACTATCGTCAATTTTGGTGTTTTTGAATTTCGCATAGTCTTTTAAGTTAAATTGATATTTAGATCATTCAATTCGTCAGCCGAATTAATATTGGTTAAATGGAAGTTTTCACTTTCTTCTATATTGATGATTTGATGAGGCAATTTTGCCAACAAATCCATCATTTTTAATTCATTCGAATCAATTGCTTCTTTAATGGTCGCAACAATATTTTTGGAATAAATTCCAATTAAGGGATGTGTTTTGCTTTCGGATGCAAAAACTGTTATCTCAGCTTCTTTGGTATGTTTTGAAATTAATTCTTGCAATAATTCTGTTGAAATTAATGGAATATCACAACTTAAAATCAGATTAAATTTGGTTTCCGAATGTGACAATGCCGTGAAAATTCCGCCTAAAGGCCCTTTATCTGCAATTAAATCGGGAATTTTTTCATAACCCAAATAATCGTATTCTTTTGATGATGTAATCAATTTAATTCGATCCGTAATAGGCAAAATCGCCTGAATAATGTGTTCGATAAATGGCTTACCTTGAAACAAAACCAATCCTTTTTCTGACTGCATTCTGGTGCTTTTTCCTCCGCAAAGAATAAATACTGATATTTTCATGGTTTCTTTCTTTTTCAGGTTTCAAGCTATATGCTTTATTTATAAAACGCTTTTCAATATTAGAAATAGAATTGCTGTTCTCTTTCTATTTGTTTCTTTCTTCTATCTTTCTACAAAATTTAATCAATTGGCAGAATCGTTACCGATGAACCTTTTTTTATGTTTTCAACATCATGCGGAACGATTACTAACCCATTCGCTATAGCGAAAGTATTTAGCATTGCCGAACTTTGTCCTTCTAGAATTTCAGCGCTGCTTTCATTATATAATGCTTTTAAGAAAAGTGTTTTTCCTGTAGTATTAGTAATCTGATTCTGTAACTTACGGACAATTTTTGGCAAATGCGTATTAGAAAATCCCATTTTGTTTTTAACCGCAGGATATACGTAGATATAAAAATTAGTTAATGACGATGCTGGATTTCCTGGTAAGGCAAATACCAAAGTATCTTTTTTAGCACCAAAAAACATGGGTTTTCCAGGTTTCTGATTGATTTTATAAAAAAGCTCTTGTACTCCATTTTTCAATAATGCTTCTTTTACAAAGTCATAATCGCCAACCGAAATTCCGCCAGAAATTAATACAATATCATTCTTTTTAAGGATGGACTGTAATGCTTTTTTAGTCGCTTTTAGATTGTCTTTAACGGTATGAACTTTAACTTTATTAATTCCGATTGTCTGAAGTGCAGCTTGCAACATTACTGAATTGCTTTCGTAAATTTTTCCTTTTGGAAGTTTTTTTCCTGGTTTTATCAATTCATTTCCAGTAATCAAAATGGCGATTTTGGGCTTTTTATAAACTGTTATTTCTGTAATTCCTAAACAAGCTAAAAAACCAATTGCTGCAGGAGTAATCAATGTATTGGCATCAAAAACAACATCTTCAGCATTAATCTGTTCACCTTTATTTCTTACGTTGGCAAAAGCTTCTGGTTTTTTGGCTATCAAAATCGAATCTTCATTAGCCATAACATGCTCTTGCATTACAACAGTATCTGCATTTTTAGGAACATAAGCTCCTGTAAAAATACGTACTGCTTCATTTTCTTTTAGTTTTATATTGTTATGATCTCCCGCTTTAGAAGTTCCAACCACATCAAATTGATGCCTAATAGAATGTGTAAAAGCATAACCGTCCATTGCTGATTGGCGAAACGGTGGCATTGAAATAGGCGAATAAACTGTTTCTGCCAAAATATATCCTAACGCTTTACTCACCGAAATTTTCTGCGTTGATAAAACCGAACTATTTGCCGCAACAATTTCTAAGGCTTCTTTTACTTCTATCATTTTCTTTTTAATTATAAAACTAAGTAAAAATACTTATTACAAATATAAGTATTTATCATTAGGTTGGTTCAAAAAATTCTATTTTCTTTTAATACCTATAAAATTACTTTAATTTATTCAAAATCAACTTTAAATTCTTATTTAGATTTTACAAAATTAAAACTAGAAATTGCTCTACAGAGCTTTTTTACTTCATTTGAAATTCAAAAAAAACATTTTAGAGGGAATTTAAGAATAAAAAACAAGAGTAAATTACTACAATTTTGCATGGTTTTTAAATTATTCTTTAACAATTATCTCAAACTCAATTATCTTATCAAGTCCTTTAAAATAAGGCATTCGCAAAAAATAAGGATATTTCACAAGGCTTGTAGCAGACATATTTTTCAAAAAAAGTGCATCAAATTTTTGGTTTTTATTATATAAAATTTAACTTTGTCTATAGGATTAGTAGAGTTTAAAATAGTATTTCAAACCTTAAAAACTATTATTGTGAAAACAACAGAAAGCATATCGCGTTACATTCTTCGTAAAAACTACACTTATAGCACTATTTGTTATATGTGTATCTGTTGTTAATAATCTACATATTTTGTTTGCCTTTAGATTTCATATCGAAGCAAATCTTTTAAAACACCACCAAAAATATTTACTGAATTTAACCAAAGGTCTCTTTCGATGCAATTATTTGTATTGGAGCAGATTCTTGAAACTATATCTATTATTCAATAAATTAAATAACTAACAATTAAAAAAAACTAAAATGAAAACAATGCAAAGCTGTTGCTGTAAATAAAAAAAGCCATTTCTGCGGCAACAGAAATGGCGAGGCTTAAAGAAACATTTATCACTAAATCAAGAACACTTTTAGAGTGCTGTATAAACAGTGCTCAGGGCGTCTTGTTAATTACTTAAAACCAGTACAAAGAAATGAAAAAAAATTAAACCTATATATACTCTTGCAGTTGCTCTTTATAACGGCAGGAATACAAGCCCAAAATACCACGCCTCTTATTCAATCTAAACTTGACGGAACTGTTGTAGATGCTATTACAAATCAGCCTATTATAGGGGCTTCTGTCAATATTAAAGGAACAACTCACGGAGTTGTAACAGATACTGAAGGAAAATTTTACTTTCAAACGGGACAAAAATTTCCTTATACTTTGATCGTAAGCTACATTGGATATAAAAAACTAGAAGTCACTGTTGAAAAAAACCCTGTTATTATTAGTCTTAGAGAAGAACGCCAAGAATTAGACGAATTGGTAGTTGTTGGTTATGGAACTCAAAAAAGAAAAGACATTACAGGTTCTGTCGCTTCGGTTCCAAAAGCCAATTTATCTCAGGTAACTTCTTCGGCAGATAACCTATTAAGAGGCGCTGTAGCGGGGGTTGTAGTCACACAAAGTTCTGGCCGTCCTGGAGCATCATCGAGTGTTCGCATTCGCGGAGGAAACTCGATTACTGCTGGTAACGAACCGCTTTATGTTGTTGACGGAATTTTAATTTACAATGATAACAGTAACAGTTCGGCAGGAGTAACTTATGCTGGTGCCAGCGTAAATGTTCTTTCGACAATTAATCCTGCTGATATAGAATCTATTGAAGTTTTGAAAGATGCTTCTGCAACGGCAATTTACGGTTCTCGTGGTGCAAATGGAGTTGTGATTATTACAACTAAAAAAGGAACAAAAGGTCAAGATAATATTTCTTACCAAGGTTATTTTGGATTCCAAAATATTTCAAAAAAACTGAAATTAATGAATGCCAGTGAATGGGCAAGTTTAAGAAACGATGTTCAGGCAAGTATTGGACAAGCGCCTTCTTTTTCTCCAGAACAAATCGAAGCTTTAAAAACTTCTGGAAATTACGATTGGCAGTCTGCGGCTTTTGTTACTGCAGCACCTGTTCAAAACCATAACTTATCTTTTTCTGGCGGAGACGAAAAATCGAGATATGCAATTTCTGCAGGATATTTTGATCAAGACGGTATTGTTTTAGGTTCTGATTTTAAACGTATTTCGCTTCGTGCCAATTATGAAAGAAACTATTCTCAGAAATTTAAATTTGGAGTAAATGCCAATTATACCAATTCAATTGCAAATGGTGTTGGTACAAATGGAGGCGCGGCGGCGGGAAGAAATCCGAACCCGCTTGTTAGTGTGCTCTTAACAGCTCCTGTTGTACCTATTAAAAATGCAGACGGAAGCTATAATGTAACCAACAATCCTTATGCAACTTCTGTAAATGGTTATGTTCCGAATCCGATTAACGATTTGGATAATACAATTAACGAAACCAAATTAAACCGAATTCTAACCAGTTTATTTGGCGAATACAAATTCAATAAAGAATTAACTGCAAAAGTGGCTGTAAGCGGTGATGTTTTAAATACAAAACAAAATTATTATGCGCCATCAAACACAACAACAGGAGCGGGAACAAAAGGTTTAGCTTCTATTGGAGAAAGATCAGTAGGTTCTGTTTTAAATGAAAACACACTGAATTATAATACTCATTTTGGCGAGAATCATAAGTTTTCTGCTTTGGGAGGTTATACGCTTCAATATACAAAAGGCGAAGTTGTGAATGCTGGTGCTCAAACTTTTGTTAATGATGCCAATACTTACAATGCTATTCAAGACGGTGTACCTGTAAAACCATACAGCGATGCTTATGAAAGTGTATTAAAATCATGGTTAGCAAGAGTAAATTATTCATATAAAGGAAAATACAACTTTACGCTTTCAGGTCGTGCGGATGGTTCTTCTAGATTTGGTTCAGAATCGCTTTGGGGTTACTTTCCTTCTGCGGGATTTTCATGGAATATTACTGATGAAGAATTTGCCAACAATATTAAAGGCGTAACCGAGGCCAAACTGAGAATTACAGCAGGAACAACAGGAAACCAAGAAATTGGAAATTATCTTCCACTTGCTTCAATGGGATCTGTAAATTACTCTTTTGGAGGAACTTTATACACTGGTCTTGCTCCTACTCGATTGGCAAATCCAGATCTAAAATGGGAAAAAACAAACCAATATAATGTTGGATTGGATTTATCATTATTGGATCGAAAAATCAATTTTGTTTTTGATGTGTATTACAAAAAGACAAAAGATTTATTAATTAACGTTCCCGTGCCTTTGAGTTCAGGTTATGCAACTGTGCTTCAAAACATTGGAGGAGTTGAAAATAAAGGTTTTGAAGTTGGTTTAACTACCGAAAATATCAAAACAGAAAACTTCGCTTGGAATTCAAACATTGTATTTTCTCTCAACCGAAATAAAGTTACTGAGATTGGAAATGGTGTAAACGAATTTTTCCCAGTAGTTCCAAATGGTTCTTTATTACAGCAGCAGCCAGTTATTGTAAAAGTAGGTTTGCCTTTGGGAAGTTTCTGGGGATACAAAACTAACGGAATTTTTCAGACTCAGGAAGAAGTTAATACGCAACCAAAAATCAACAGTTTAGCAAATACAAAAGTTGGAGACAGAAAATATGTTGATACAAACGGAGATGGTGTAATTACAGCTCTTGACAAAGGAAATCTAGGAACTTCTCAGCCAAAATTTGTTGGAAGTTTCAGCAACACCGTTTCATACAATGATTTTGATTTGAATTTCTCTTTTCAAGGAGCATACGGAGGAAAAATCTTTAATGCTTTAAATCAGCAATTAGAAATTTCTACGCTTGGGACTAATGCAGCAGACTACTTTAAATGATCGTTGGACACCAACCAATCCGAGTAATGAAATTCCGAGAGCTTCTAGTTCTCCACTTGGAATTGTTTCTGAACGATACGTAGAAGATGCTTCTTTCTTACGATTAAAATTAATCACTTTAGGATACACTTTACCAAAAAGCGTTTCTAAAAAATTGGGAACAAAAAGCGTAAAAATCTACGTTTCAGCAGAAAACTTAATTACATGGACAAAATACACTGGCTATGATCCAGAGGTAAGTTCATATGAACAAAACAACTTATATCCGGGAATTGACTTTGGTTCTTATCCAAACTCTAAAACATTCATCTCGGGCTTGAACGTAACTTTCTAAGTAAAAAAATATCAAAATGAAAAAGATCATTATAACATTCCTTTTAAGTGCCGGCCTATTGGCATCGTGCGCTGATCTAGAGGTAACACCTACCTCTTTTGTAACCGAAGACAATTATTTTGTCACTCAAGATGATGCCGTTGCAAGTGTAACTGCCGTTTACGCTTCTTTAAGCCTTGATCCAGGTGAGCAAAGTTTGTTTGGAAGAAACCTTTATTTCTTGACCGATATGGGATCTGATTATGCAGCTGCAGGAGTTTCTGCAACAAATCCGCAGGTTAGAGCAATGAGCAGTTTAACGCATGATGCAACTAATGACCGTGTTCAGGTAGCTTGGAGACAAATTTATAACGGAATCAATAGAGCCAATGTTTCTATTGATAATATATCGAAAGTTTCTGGTTCTGAAGTAATCAAAACTAGATTAATTAATGAAGCTAAATTTATTAGAGGACTATTATATTTTCAGGCAGTTCGTCTTTGGGGCGGAGTTCCAATTGTTTTGCACGAATCTACTTCTATCAATTTGGGAGATTTAAAAACTAATCGTTCAACAGTTGACGAAGTTTACAATCAAATCATTAAAGATTTGACTGATGCCGAAGCTTTACCAAAAACCTATACTGCAGCAGATGCTGGGCGTGCTACTTCTGGTGCTGCAAAAGCAATTTTAGCCAAAGTGTATCTAACTAGAAAAGACTGGCCAAATGCGATTGCAAAATCTAGAGAAGTTATTAATGGAGGTTACGGCTATGCTTTGTTTGAAGATTTTCAAGACATTTTCACTAAAACAAAAAAGAACGGAAAAGAACATATTTTCTCGGTTCAATTTGAACCAAATCAAGCAGGAAATGGTTCTAGCGGAAGTACTTTTCAAGCAACTTCTTTTACTGGATTTACAGCGACTGAACCAGCAGATATTATATCAGACGTTGCTTTGTTTTATGATATTTATGCCCCTGGTGATAAAAGAAGAGATGTGAGTTATGCCAAACAATTGCTTAATCCGTCAACGGGAACACTTTACACTTTTCCGAAACCAATCTTCAAAAAATACTTGGATTTGTCTAATCTGGCAACACCTTCAAACGTAGCGATCAACTTTCCTGTTATTCGTTATGCGGACATTCTTTTGTCTTTAGCGGAAGCGATAAATGAACAAGGTGGACCAACTGCAGAAGCTTACGAATTAATTAATCAAGTACGTAGAAGAGCTTTTGGAAAAGATATTACAACTCCAGATGCATCTCTTGATTTATCTGGATTAGACCAAACTTCTTTTAGAGCAACAATTCAAGAAGAGCGCAAAAAAGAATTTGTTCAAGAAGGACAGCGTTGGTACGATTTGGTAAGATGGGGAACATTGGTTACCGAAGTGAAAAAAGTAACGGCTAAAAACTCGGTTTCAGAAAGAAATAATCTTTATCCGATTCCGCAAAGCGAAAGAAACATCAACCCTGATGGATTACCGCAAAACCCTGGATATTAAATAAAACCATATAACTAGAAAACTATAAAACAATGAAAAAATTTAAAAATAGCATTACATTCAAAAGTCCGAAAAAAGGGCTTTTGGTTACAGCTTTCCTTATTGCACAATTAGGAGTAGCACAGGAAAAAACAGAATTTAAAGGTGTAATCGGTAAAACTTTAGCTGATTCTAAAGAATATTGGCCAGAACCTGTAACGGCTCCAAAAGGCGCTCCGAATATTGTTTGGATTCTTTTGGACGACGTTGGATTTGGAGCTTCAAGTACTTTTGGAGGTTTAATCAACACTCCTACTTTTGATAATCTTGCTAATAACGGACTTCGTTATACTAACTTTCACACAACAGCAATTTGTGCTCCTACCCGTGCTGCTTTATTGACAGGTAGAAATTCAGGAAGAGTTCACGTAAGCGGATTTTCTCACACTATTTTATCTGCCGGTTTCCCAGGTTGGGACGGAAGAATTCCTTCTGATAAAGGAACAATTGCAGAGATTTTACGTGACAATGGCTACAACACTTTTGCAGTTGGAAAATATGGTGTTACACCAGACGAAGATGCTACAGATGCGGGTCCGTTTGACAGATGGCCGACAGGAAAAGGTTTCGATCATTTCTACGGATTCTTAGGTTCGCAAACCGATCAATACAATCCTGATTTGGTAGAAGATCAAACTCATATTAAACCTGATGGACGCCACTTAAATGAATTGATTACAGACAAAGCCATCAGTTATATTCAAAAACAGCAAAAAGCGGCACCGGGAAAACCATTCTTCTTGTACTATGCGCCTGGAGCAGTTCATGCGCCTCATCAAGTAGCTGAAAAATGGGTTGAACCGTACAAAGGAAAATTTGATGAAGGTTGGGATGTTTACCGTGAAAAAGTATTAGCCAACCAAAAGAAATTGGGAATATTTCCTCAAAATGCAGGACTGCCAGATCGTAACGCTTTAATTACAGAATGGAAAAAATTAACTCCAGACCAAAAGAAAGTATATGCAAGATTCATGGAAGTTTACGCTGGATTCTTAACCTATACCGATTATGAAATTGGACGAGTTGTGGATTATTTAAAACAAAGCGGACAATTGGATAATACTTTAATTTTTGTTGCCATTGGTGATAACGGAGCCAGTAAAGAAGGAACTTTGCAAGGAACAATCAATCAGAGTTTGTTTGCTCAAGGAAAAACAGACGAAGAAAATTTCCAAAGCAATTTAAACAATATTGGAGAAATCGGAACTGCTAAAGGATTAAATACGAATTATCCTTTAGGATGGGCTCAGGCTACCAATGCTCCTTTCAAAAACTGGAAACAAGATGCACATTCAGAAGGAGGAACTCGTAACCCGTTGATTGTATTTTATCCAAACGGAATTAAAGATAAAGGCGGAATCAGAAATCAATACAGCCACGTAACCGATTTACTTCCTACAACTTTGGCTATTGCAGGAATTAAAGCGCCAGAATATATCAAAGGAATCAAACAAGATATCATTCAAGGTTCTTCTTTCCAAGCCTCTTTAGATAATCCGAAAGCAGAATCATTGCATAAAGTTCAGTATTACTACATCTTCGGAAATAGAGCTATTTATAAAGACGGATGGAAAGCTTCTGCAGCACATTTACCAGATTCTTTTGCTGTGAAAAAATCTCTAGGAAGCAATGAGAAACCTGCTCCAAGCAATTTCGATACAGATGTTTGGGAATTGTATAACCTAAACGAGGATTTCAACGAACGTAATAATCTGGCGAAAAAATATCCTGAAAAACTAGCTGAGCTTCAAAAATTATTTGACGAACAAGCAAAAGAAAACAATGTGTACCCATTGATTGATTGGCAGGACGTTTACAACAGAAGAATCCATAACACAGGAGCTGATAAAGGAAAAACAGTTTCTGACTTAATCAAACAGGCTACTAAACCTGGAGGAACCAATAACTAATTACACAACCTGCAAGGTTTCTAAAACCTTGTAGGTTTAAATTAAAAGCTAAAAAAATACCTACAAGGTTTAAAAACCTTGCAGGAAATAAAAAGAGTAATTATGAAACGAGTAGATTATGAAATTATAGGAAAAAAGATTGTCGTGGGGATAATCTTGTTTTTAGTTCCACTGGCTATTCTGGCTGGCGGATTAGCAGTAGTAAATAATTTTTTAAAGTAAGAGATCATGGCAATAGTTCAAAAAGAAAAATTAACGAGAGACTTAACAATAAGTTTCTTCATTTATTCATTGCCTGTAGTGGCAATTTACCTTTATTTTAAATTAACTGGAGGAGCGATAAGTCAGTCGCATATTACACTTCCATCATTTTTAGAATTTGCACAGCCTGTCTTTGCCAACATCAGAACTTGGGGATTAACTGTTTTTATGCTAGTTCTTGGCGTAATCGAATTTGCGACTGGTTTGTATGATGACGAATGGACAGGCGAAGAACGTAAAATAGATATTGTTTGTTTCCTAGCTCCAAAATTGCTTTTACCTCCTGTAATTGCTTTTTTTAGTTTAACAGCTTTGCCTTATTTGTTGCCAAATTTGGCTAATTCATTATCATGGGTTCCGTTTTGGGGAGGCTTTTTCTTAATCGCCATTGCAGACGATTTAACGCAATATTGGTATCATAGATTGCATCATCAGGTTCCGTTTTTATGGCGTTTTCATAGAACGCATCACTCTGCTCCATATATGGGAATGGCTATGGCTTCTAGACAAAACTTTATTTATACCGTTTTCTTTTCTCAAATTTATTTGACAGCGACTTTAACGTATTTAGGTTTAGGACTTCCGGCTTTATTTGTTCTGGTAATCAAAAGCTTTATCACTTTGGGAGCGCATTCAAGCATTAAATGGGATAAACCTTTTTACAAATACAAAATATTACATCCAATTGCTTGGGTTTTAGAAAGACTTATTTCTACTCCAGCAACGCATCATGCACATCATGCTGATACAAGCGGAGACGGTGTTGGGCATTTTAAAGGAAACTTTGGAAACATGTTTTTTATCTGGGATGTCATTTTTGGAACAGGATTAATTACCCGTAAATATCCAGAATCGTATGGAACAAAATCATACAAACAAGAAGAATGGTACGCACAGTTTTTATGGCCAATTTTTAAATCTAAAAAAGAAGGAAGTTCACTTTCTGAAGGAGTATTATCACTTCCTTTAAAACCTAAAGCAGTTACTGAAGAAACTCCTAAACCAGTTTTAGAACAAGTATAATCTTTTCAGATATGAAAAATCATTTTTTAAAAATCAGTATAACAGCAATTGCCCTTTTATGGGTAATTGTCGCTTTTTCGCAAAATGAAATTCATAATTCATTATCTTTAGATTCATTTTATTCGAAAATAAAAAGCCAAAAGAGTCCGCAGATTGTTGATGCGAGAACGTCCGAAGAATTTGCTTTAAACCATATCGAAGGCGCTGTAAATTTTAATCTTCAATCTGAAAATTACATACAATCTGTTTCAAAACTTGATAAATCTAAACCTGTTTTTATTTATTCTATAGGAGCAGGAAGAAGTGTTGCTCTAGAAAAAGAATTGCTAAAAAATGGTTTCTCAGAAGCTTACAGTTTAGAAGGCGGAATTGCTAACTGGATTGGAAATGGAAAACCTTTTTATTCGAATCTAAAAAGCAAATTATCATTGGCAGAATTCAATAAAATTATTGCCGATAATAAAACTGTTCTAGTAGATATTGGTTCCAAATATTGCGCGCCTTGTAAAAAAGTAAAACCCATTTTAGAAACTATCCGATCGGAATACGGAACCAATTTAAAGATCTTAGAAATCGAGTTAGAAGACAGTCCGCAAGTTATTGCCGATTTAAAAACCGTAAGAGTTTTTCCGACTTTGATTTTATACGAAAATGGAAAAATTATTTTTAAGAAAGAAGGCATCAACGATTTGAAAAATGAGATTGATGTTGCGTTGGCTTCGAAATAGTCTCGAAACTTTTTACACTTATGTAACCATAATATTGTCATTTCGACGAAGGAGAAATCTTCGCAAGAAGCTCTACAAAGATTGGATATTCGTTGCGGAGTTACTCGTGAAGATTTCTCCTTCGTCGAAATGACAAAAATGCGTGTAAAACTTTGACAGAGTTCTATAATCGTAATATTTGTCAGGCTGAGCGAAGTCGAAGCCACCCAATCAAAATCGCCAATCTTTGTAGAGTTTCTTGCGGAGATTCCTCGTTCCTCGGAATGACAAAAAAACGCGTAAAACTTTGTCAAAGTTCTTGCATTCCATAAAAAAACAAACCAAAAACCATACTATGGCAACCTATAGAAAAATAACCAAAATTGCTCTCCCCATTTTACTAGTGCTTCTGATTATAGCGAGCATTTTTATTCTGGCCAATTAATACAGACGCAACATTAGTCAAAGAAGATCAAAAACTTGCAAAAGGGAAAAAAGATTTTTTGGCTTCAAAACCTAAAGATTCCGTTTCCGGAAAAAAGACCAATGTCATTATTATCCTTGCTGATGATTTAGGCAAATATGATATTTCGCTCTACGGCGGAAAAACGACTCCTACTCCGCAGATCGATTCTTTGGTCGCTTCGGGAGTTACTTTTACTGATGGATATGCATCTGCGAGCAATTTGCTCGCCTTCACGCGCTGGATTAATTACAGGAAGATATCAGGAACGTTTTGGTCATGAATATCAGCCAGGTGATCGCTATCCAAAAAACAATTTGGAATATTACGGTTTTAAATATTTAATTAAAACAGACAATTGGAGATTAAATGATAAAATCAATTATCCAAATGAAGCTTCAATTGCAACACAAGGACTTCCAAAATCAGAAATCACATTTGCCGATTTAGCTAAAAGACAAGGTTACAGCACTGCAATAATCGGGAAATGGCACTTGGGTCACAACAAAGGATTTTTCCCTTTAGATCGCGGTTTCGATTATCATTACGGGTTTTATCAAGCTTTCTCACTTTATACGCCTGAAGATGATAATCCAGATATTATCAATCATCATCACAAAGATTTTACCGATAAAACGATTTGGGGCAAAGGACGAGTTGGAATTGGCCAAATTAGACGAGATTCTACTATTATCGATGAAAAAGAATATTTAACTGAAAAGTTTGCTGACGAAGCCGAAGCCTTTATTGATAAAAATAAAAATAAGCCTTTTTTACTTTATCTTCCGTTTAATGCGCCTCACACTCCTTTTCAAGTTCGCAAAAAATATTACGATCGTTTTCCGAATGTTAAAGACGAAAACAAACGTGTTTATTTTGCTATGATCAGCGCTTTGGATGATGCCGTTGGGCGAATTCGAGAAAAAGTCAAAAAAGAAGGTTTAGAAGATCATACTTTAATCATTTTTGCAAGTGACAATGGTGGTGCCGATTATACTTTTGCTACAACAAATGCTCCTTTAAAAGGTGGGAAATTTTCTCATTTTGAAGGCGGAATTAATGTTCCGTTTTCACTTTCGTGGAAAGGAAAAATCAAACCTCATACAATTTACAAAACACCTGTAAGCACTTTAGATATTTTTACAACAATTGCCGCAGCTATTGGTTCTGATTTACCTAAAGACAGAGTTTATGACGGTGTTGATTTAGTAAAAACAGTAAATGAAAACACAGTAGCGCACAAAGATTTGTATTGGCGTTCTGGTGATGCAAAAGCGGTTCGAAGTGGTGATTGGAAATTAATCATTAGCGGAAAAACGCATGAAAAATGGCTTTATAATCTGGCTTCAGATAAATCGGAAACAAAAGATTTAGCACAACAAAATCCGCAGAAAGTAAAAGAATTAGAAACAGCTTTACAAACTTGGGAAAAAGGTTTAATAAAACCGCTTTGGCCTAATTTGACTTATTATGAATTTGACTTTGGCAAACAAAAATACTTTGTCGATTTGTAAACTTTAAATATAAATACTCCTCTCCTGCAAGGTTTCCAAAACCTTGTAGGTTTGTTTTTAACTACTCCAATAATTACTTAATACCTACAAGGTTTTGGAAACCTTGCAGGAAAGAAAAAAATCAAAATGTCAACCTCAACAAAATTTACTATTCACGAAGATTGGACCGTCGTAATTCTCGGTTTTCTCATTATCGGAATTTCACTTTTTATTTTTCTGCCAGAAGTTCCCTTTTTTAAATGGACAAACGGAACAGACTTAATAAACAATGTTTTCGAAATCAAAAACCTTCAAACTATAGGGTTGCAATTTATTTATTTCCTTTTAATTGGAATTATCGGAACTTTTTTAGTTGGAAAATCAGTTAGGAATTTCATTCTTGCATTTCCAATAATTTATTTCCTTACCTTAATTGCGCTAATTCTTGCCGGAAATGCAAAAATCAAAGCATTAAATCTGGAAGCAGTTATTTTCAGTTTAATAATCGGATTAATAATTGGAAATTTATTCAAACTTCCAGAATGGTTTCGTTCTGCTTTATCAACTGAGCTTTTTGTCAAAATTGGCTTGGTTTTATTAGGCTCGACTGTTATTTTTTCAGACATTCTAAAAGCAGGATCTTTAGGGTTAATTCAAGCTTTGGTTGTTGTTTTATCTGTCTGGTATTTTGCCTTTTGGCTTTGCCGAAAATTAAAAATTGATGATGAATTGACTTTGATGATTTCGAGTGCTGTTTCTATCTGTGGCGTTTCGGCAGCGATTGCAACTTCTGGAGCCATAAAAGGAGATTCTAAAAAATTATCTTATGTAATTTCTATCGTTTTGGTCACAGCCATTCCAATGATGATTTTTATGCCAATGATTGCCAAATACTTTAATTTTCCTGAAGAAGTTACAGGAGCTTGGCTCGGAGGAAGCATTGATACTTCTGGCGCCGTGGTTGCTTCTGGAACTTTGGTTGGCGAAACGGCATTAAAAATCAGTACTATTGTAAAGTTTTCTCAAAATGTTTTATTAGGAATTGTTGCTTTTGCCATTTCTATTTATTGGACTTATACGCACAACAAATCGGGAGAAGCTTTAGAATCAAAACCATCACTTTATGTCATCTGGGAACGTTTTCCAAAATTTGTTATTGGGTTTATTGGCGCCTCTATAGTTTTCTCTTTTTTCATTACACCCGAAACTCGAGAAACTGTCAAGGAAAGTTTAAAAAATATTCAGGGCCTTTGGTTTGCTTTGGCCTTTACAAGTATTGGTCTAGAAACCAATTTCAAAGATCTGCTTCAAAACAATAGCAAAAAACCTTTGATTACTTTCTTAATCGCACAGTTATTTAATATCATCATTACACTTATCATTGCTTTTTTACTCTTTAGCAAATAATTTAAAGAGAGCTTTAAAAACAAAATATAATACTATGAATACCAAACTAAAAAACATTTTACTTTCTTTCCTTCTCTCAGGAACAGGATGTATTTACGATTTAAATGCTCAGAATAATGCATCAAAACCTAACATCGTTTTGATTTTGGTTGACGACATGGGCTATTCGGATTTAGGAAATTACGGATCTGAAATTAGTACGCCAAACCTTGACCGGTTGGCAAAAGAAGGAACTCGTCTACGCGAATTTTACAATAACTCTATCTGTGCACCAACAAGAGCTTCTTTACTAACGGGACAATATCAGCATAAAGCGGGAGTTGGCTTTTTTGACGTCAATTTAGGACTGCCAGCTTATCAAGGATATTTAAACAAAGAATCTTTAACATTAGGAGAAGTTTTCCGTTCGGGCGGGTACAGTACCCTTTTATCAGGAAAATGGCATGTTGGTTCAGAAGATCAAGCCCAATGGCCAAATCAAAGAGGTTTCGATAAATTTTATGGCATCTTAAAAGGAGCTTCCAATTATTTTGACACCAAACCTTTGCCTTTCGGAAAAACGCCTTATCCAGTAAAATTAATTCGCAATAACGAGGAATTGCACCCAAAAGATGATTCCTATTATTTTACAGATGAAATTGGAAATAACGCTGTTACTTTTTTAGACGAACAAAATAAAGAAAACAAACCTTTCTTCTTATACTTAGCTTTTACTGCTCCGCACTGGCCATTACAGGCAAAACCCGTTGATATTGCAAAATACAGAGGGAAATTTGATGAAGGTTGGGACATTTTAAGAGAAAAAAGAATCAAAAAATTAAAAGAAAACGGAATTTTACTACCAGACCAAACTATTGCCCCGAGAGATCCAGAAGTTCCAGAATGGAATAAACTGACTTATGATGAAAAACAATTCTGGAAAGCAAAAATGGAAGTTTATGCCGCAATGGTAGATAATATGGATCAGAATGTGGGCAAAGTTTTAGATAAACTGAAAGCACTTAAAAAAGACAAAAACACACTGATTATTTTTATTTCTGATAATGGTGCTCAAGGCGGATTCAATACTTACAATCCCTTAGGAAGAGGTTTGGTTAGAAATGATGGACCTATTGGAACTTCGGGATCATTTGATTATCAGGAACAAAACTGGGCCTATTTATCGAATACTCCATTACAGGATTATAAAAACAATATGCATGAAGGAGGTTTTAGTTCACCGTTTATAGCTTGGTATCCTTCAAAAATTAAAGCCGGAAGAATTGACAAAGGAACAGGTCATATTATTGACCTTGCTCCTACTTTCTACGAATTGGCAGGAATTAAATATCCTAAAAATCTAAATGGAGTAAATTCTAATCCGCTTGCTGGCAAAAGTCTGTTGCCTGTTTTATTTGACAATGTTTCTGAAGTAAACAGAGGCGCACCGTTATTTTGGGAAAGAGCCGGAAACAGAGCCGTAAGAGAAGGAAAATGGAAATTGGTCTCTATTTATCCGTCATACCAATGGGAGCTTTATGATCTTGAAAAAGACCGAGGCGAAACAACAAATGTTGCTCGCTCAAAATCCTGGAATTGTAAATGATCTTTCAGCAAAATATTTTGATTGGGCAGACAAAACAGGAGTCGTAGAATACAGCAAATTTAAGTTGAAACCGGAAACAATGCCTGGCGGCGCTGCATTAAAAAAATAATTACTTTTTTTGATATTTTTAGTAATTATAACAAAAAGCGATTGGTAATACAACAGTCGCTTTTTAAAATAAAAAATGATCTACAAAAAAAGCAAGCAATTTTACTTGTCGCTTTTTTATTTTTATATCTAACCGATAATTATTTAAATTCATTCAAAGATTTCTCAATAATCTCAAGACATTCTTTTATTTGTTCTTCCGTCATAACCAAAGGCGGAGCCAGTCTGATTTTGTTTCCGTGAGTTGGTTTTGCCAATAATCCGTTATCTCTAAATTTCAAACAGATTTCCCAAGCCAGATCCGATTCTTCGTCTGTATTGATTACAATTGCATTCAAAAGACCTTTTCCACGAACTAGCGTAATTAAGTTGTTTTTTTCAGCGATTTTATTTAATCCGTCTCTTAAAATAACGCCAAGACGTTCTGCATTTTCAGCTAGTTTTTCGTCTTTAATAACCTCAAGAGCCGCAATTGCAACAGCAGCTGCGACAGGATTTCCTCCAAAAGTAGATCCGTGTTGTCCAGGTTTGATAACATTCATGATTTCATCATTACACAAAACTGCAGAAACTGGATAAACTCCACCAGAAATTGCTTTTCCTAAAATCAAAACATCTGGCTGTACATTTTCGTGATGAACTGCTAAAAGTTTTCCTGTACGAGCAATTCCTGTTTGAACTTCATCGGCAATAAATAATACATTATGTTTTTCGCAAAGGGCTTTCGCTTTCGCTAAATATCCTTCAGAAGGAACATAAACTCCTGCTTCGCCTTGAATTGGTTCAACTAAAAATCCAGCGATATTTTTTGATGAATTTAAAGCCTTTTCAAGTGCTTCTAAATTATCGTATTCAATTTTAATGAAACCATCAGTAAAAGGTCCGAAGTTTTTACGAGCTGTTTCATCGTTTGAAAATGAAATAATAGTAGTTGTTCTTCCGTGAAAGTTATTTTCACACACAATAATTTGTGCCTGATTTTCTGGAATTCCTTTTACTTCATAAGCCCATTTTCTAGAAATTTTCAAAGCAGTTTCAACCGCTTCTGCCCCTGTATTCATTGGAAGAACTTTATCGAAACCAAAATATTTGGTTACATATTCTTCGTAATTTCCTAATTTATCATTGTAAAAAGCACGAGAAGTCAAAGTAAGTTTCTGAGCTTGTTCTACCATTGCATTCACAATTTTTGGATGGCAATGACCTTGATTTACTGCAGAATAAGCAGATAAAAAATCATAATATTTTTTACCGTCAACATCCCAAACGTATACTCCTTCTCCACGCTCCAAAACTACCGGAAGCGGATGGTAATTATGAGCTCCGTATTTATTCTCTTTTTCAATCAAAATTTCTGATTTTGACGAAAGTGCTTTTTCTGTACTTATCATAATATGCTTTTTATTTCTACAAAAATATTAAAATTAAACAAATAACAATTCAAAAAACAATATTTTGACTTAAATGTAACAAAATAAAAGTCAAAAACAAAAATTAAGCACTTCAAAAAAGAGAAATTTATTTTTTAGGGGAAATTTGATTAGCTGTCAGTTTATTAAAAAAAAGAATTACTTTTATGAATCGCAAAAGACTCAATTTTTAAACGATTTTTACTGAATGGAATTATTAGACGAATTTGATATTAGTATTCTTAAAGAATTAGAAAAAGACGGAAGAATGGCTTTTTCTTCTATCGCCACTAATCTTAAAATATCAAATACAATGGTGCATCAGCGTATTAACAGAATGATTGAACAAGGTGTAATTGGTGGTATTAAACCTATTATTCAGGAAAAGAAAATTGGTTATGACTGGGCTTCTTTTACTGGACTCACACTGAACAAAGATTCTGATTCTGAACGAATTATTGAAGCGCTTAAAGAAATTCCCGAGATTACCGAATGTTATTATGTAACAGGTTCTTTTACACTCTACATAAAAATCATAGCAAAAAATCACGAACATATGCGTCGCATTCTTTATGAAAAAATCGACGGAATTCCAGGCATTGACAAAACCGATTCTATCGTAGAACTAGGTCAGCGCTTTTAAACGAAATATATCTTTATAAAAAAGAAAAACATTCTTTTAAAATATTCGTTACAAACCTCACAAGAATTTAGTTGTGAGGTTTTTTTGTAACATAATATTTCTGATATTTGTTAAAAATTGAAGAAATCATGAAAAACTCCATAGCTATTTTATTTAGTGCAATCTTATTTTCTAACCTCATGAATGCGCAGTTAAAACCCGTAAAATACACAGAAGGCGACCAACAGTTAAATGGCTTATTTATTAAATCTGCTAAAAAAAGTGCTAACAACCCAGGAATCCTGCTTTTACCGGCTTGGCTAGGAATTGATAACGCTTCTAAAGGAATTGCAGAAGAATTATCTAAACTAGGCTATAATGTTTTCATCGCCGATATATATGGAGAAGGAAACTATCCTAAAAATACTGGAGATGCTGGAAAACAAGCTGGTTTTTACAAAACAAACTTCGAAGCTTATCAAAAACGTATTGATGTCGCTTTGAAAGAATTAGTAAAGTCTGGAGCTAATGCTGATAATATTGTTGCTATCGGATATTGTTTTGGCGGAACTGGAGTTCTAGAAGCTGCACGTGGGCATTTGAAGCTAAAAGGAGTAGCATCATTTCATGGCGGTTTAGGAAAAGACGCTAGTAGAAAAACGGAAACAATCGATGCAAAAGTTTTAATCTGCCATGGTGCCGATGATCCTTTTGTTTCTAAAGAAGAAATTGCTTCTTGCCAACAAGAAATGCGCGATTCTAAAGCTGATTGGCAAATGATTTACTATGCTAATTCTGTTCACTCTTTTACAAATCCAGAAGCTGGAAATGACAATTCTAAAGGCGCTGCATATAATCCTGTTGCGGCAAAAAGATCTTTTGAGCATTTACAGCTTTTCTTAAATGAAGTGCTAAAAAAATAAAAACTAAAAAACTACACCAAATCAAAATCAACTGAAATAACCAATGTCACACAACAAAATTAGAGAAGACAAAACCTGTTTAAATTGCAGGCACGTTGTTGAGCAAAAATTTTGTCCTAACTGCGGACAAGAAAACAGTGATTCCAGAAAGACTTTTCATCATTTATTTATCCATTTTTTCGAAGATTTAACGCATTATGAAAATGCATTCTGGAAAACAATAAAAAATCTGCTTTTTAAGCCTTCAACACTTACTAAAGAATATCTTTCGGGAAGACGTCTATCTTATTTAGCTCCTGTTAGATTATATATTTTCATCAGTTTTATTACGTTTTTTCTAATTGCAATGTTTCCTAGCAAAGTGAAAGGCGATATTGATAAAAGTGAAAAAGTGCTTAGCAAAGAACTGGCAAAAAATACCGAAGGACTCACTAAAAAAGAAGCAGACAAGTATTTCCATTTAAAATCGATGAAGGAAATCGATTCTATTCAGAAATATGGAAAAGAAAACGATAAGTTGAATGCTTCTACGTATTGGGTTTATGAAAAAGCTGTACATGTAACTGAAAACAATACGAAAAGAGAAATTATAGAAAAGTTTATTGAATCTTTTTTTCACAATCTTCCCAAAATCTTATTCATCATTATGCCATTTTTTGCTTTTTTCCTGTGGCTTTTTCACAACAAAAAAAAGTGGTATTATTTTGATCATGGAATTTTCACTCTCCATTATTTCTCTTTCCTTTTACTGATCTTTCTTATCATGTTTATCGTTGACAGACTGATTGGCTTCTTCGGAGAAGATAATCCATTGACTTTTATATCATCAATAACAACATTTGTAGGGACAATTTGGATGTGTTACTATTTTTATCCTGCACATCATCGTTTTTATGGAGAATCCCGAATAGTGTCATTTGTTAAAAGCGTTATGCTCTTTATAATAAACTCACTTTTTATTCTATTTTTACTGACCCTTTACGTTCTTTACACATTTATTAATTTACACTAACTATCTAGAATGAAAAAATTACTCATTTTATTTTTAATTGTTACTGCGTATTCTTGTAAAACTACACAGTCAACAGCATCAAAAGACAACTCGGATCCTTCGAAATACATTAAGGCGATCAGCGAAAAAGATCTTAAAACAATGCTTTACACTATTGCTTCTGATGAAATGGAAGGTCGCGAAACTGGTTCTAAAGGACAGAAAAAAGCGGGAGTTTACATGATTGAGCAATACAAAAAAATGGAATCTCTTTTCCAAAAGGAGCTTCAGATTATTACCAGCCTGTTCCTGCAACATTTATGAATGCAAAACGCAATCAAAATTTGCCTGATTCAGAAAACATCTGGGCATACATTGAAGGTTCAGAAAAACCAGATGAAGTTTTGGTAATTTCTGCACACTACGATCACGTTGGAATTAAAGATGGGGAAGTTTACAACGGAGCTGATGATGATGGTTCTGGAACTGTAGCAGTTATGGAAATGGCTAAGGCTTTTGCTAAAGCAAAAAAACAAGGACACGGACCAAAACGCTCTATTTTATTTCTTCATGTAACTGGCGAAGAGCATGGTTTACACGGATCTCGTTTTTATTCTGAAAATCCATTGTTTCCAATTGCAAACACAATTGCAGACATCAATATCGATATGATTGGGCGTCGTGATGTGGAGCATGCAAACACAAATAATTATGTATACGTAATTGGCGCAGACAGATTATCATCTGATTTACACAATGCAGTTGTGGCTCAAAATGATAAATACATCAAAATGGACTTAGATTTTAAATTTAATGATCCAAAAGATCCAAACCATTTCTATGAGCGTTCTGACCACTATAACTTCGCAAAACATGGCATTCCTGCAGTTTTCTTCTTTAACGGAGTTCACGAAGATTACCATGGAAAAGGCGACGAACCTCAAAAAATCGAATACGATGCTTTAACCAAAAGAACTAAACTTGCTTTTGTAGTAGCTTGGGATTTGGCAAATAGAGAAAACAGACCGGTAGTTGATAAAAAATAGTTGCTAAGGTTCTGAGATGCTAAGATTCTAAGTTTCTCTTAGGAACGAATATAAAAAAAGGATGAGTAAAACTCATCCTTTTTTTGTTTTATATATCTTTTGGTTTGCTTTTTCTCAAAGCTAAAAAACTTAGAATCTTAGCATCTCAGAACCTTAGCAACTTTAACTAGTCATTCATCGAAATCAAAAACTCTTCGTTATTCTTTGTTTTCTTGAAACGATCGTTTACGAAGTCCATAGATTCTACTGGATTCATATCTGATAGATATTTACGCATAATCCACATTCTTTGTAAAGTTTTCTCGTCTAATAATAAATCGTCGCGACGTGTACTAGATGAAGTAAGATCGATTGCAGGGAAAATACGTTTATTAGCTATCTTACGGTCTAATTGTAATTCCATGTTACCAGTTCCTTTAAATTCTTCGAAGATAACTTCGTCCATTTTAGAACCTGTTTCTGTTAACGCAGTTGCGATGATACTTAAAGAACCGCCATTTTCTACATTTCTAGTCGCTCCAAAGAAACGTTTTGGTTTTTGCAATGCATTTGCATCAACACCTCCACTTAATACTTTTCCAGATGCTGGCTGAACTGTGTTGTATGCTCTTGCTAAACGTGTAATCGAGTCTAAAAGAATCACAACATCATGACCGCATTCTACTAAACGTTTTGCTTTTTCCAATACGATGTTAGCGATTTTTACGTGTTCTTGTGGTTCTCTATCGAAAGTTGAAGCGATAACTTCACCACGAACACTTCTTTGCATATCTGTAACCTCCTCTGGACGCTCATCAATAAGAAGAACAATCAAATAAACTTCTGGATGGTTAGCCGCAATTGCGTTTGCAATATCTTTAAGAAGCATTGTTTTACCTGTTTTAGGCTGTGCAACGATCATACCACGCTGACCTTTACCTATTGGTGAAAACAAATCTATAATTCTTGTTGAAATAGAACTGCCTTTTTCGGCTAGTTTGAATTTTTCTGAAGGAAAAACTGGTGTCAAGTGTTCGAAAGAAACTCTATCGCGAACTACTTGCGGATCGTGACCGTTAATTTTTAATACACGAACCAATGGAAAAAACTTCTCGCCTTCTTTTGGCGGGCGAACCACTCCTTTTACTGTATCTCCGGTTTTTAAACCAAATAATCTAATTTGTGAAGTTGATAAATAAATATCATCTGGAGAAGCTAAATAATTATAATCTGATGAACGTAAAAACCCATAACCGTCTGGCATCATTTCTAAAACGCCTTCACTTTCAATAATTCCGTCAAATTCAAAATCCGAATCTCTGAAGTTATTATTGTTCTTTTTATTCTTGTGGTTAGGGTTTTGATTATTGTGATTTCCGTTTCCATTGCCATTCCCGTTCTGATTTTGGTTCTGATTCGGGTTTTGATTCTGGTTCTGGTTCTGATTTTTATTCTGATTCGGATTGATCTTTTTGCAGGAGCAATTTGTGAAGTTTTTTCAGCTGTTTCGGCTGTTGGCTCAGAAGTAATTGATTCTGATGGAGCTGTTTCTACAACTTCTTCAGTAGCGGTTACTTCTTTTTCTTTTTTCTGCGCTACTTTCTTCTCATATGCCTGTTTATTGAATTTTCCACCTTTAGGCTCTTTTTTTGCTATTGGTGTTTTATTCTCCTCTACTGCTTCATCTGCCTTTTCTGCAATTGGCTGAACTGTTTCAACAGTATCGTTTTTTTGAACAGTTTCCTCTACTTCATCAAATTCTAAAACAGGAGCATTTTTGGTATTTGTCGCTTTTGTTTTTGCTGGAGCAATTCTAGCGCGTTTTGGTTTTTCATCTTTGGCTTCAGAAACTACTTCTGCTTGAGGTGCTTGAGCCGGAGCATTAGTGCTCTCTTGGTGTGCTAAAATCTGACTAATTAAAGTCTCTTTTTTGACACCAGTAATCTTTATTGTTTTAGCTAACTTAGCTATTTCTTGAAGCTCAGCAAGCTTCATTTCTTTTAATGCAGAAATATCAAACATGAATGTTCTATGAATTTAATTATTTTAAGGAATACTGTAAAAAGAATAGGTAGATAATTAATTTGAATTGACCGCAGTATGAAGTGCTTACGGTATTATGATGCAATAATACGAATAAAATTTTATCATACAATAGTATTTTAAAAAAAGAAAATATATTTTTGTAAAACATTTTTAGACCATGATACAAAGAATTCAAACTGTATATATATTTCTAGCTTTTGCAAAGAACTGGCATTTTATTGCTTTTTGTTCCGCTTTGGACAACTAGTGCAGGAAAGCCATTCTTTTTTATGCAGGATATGCTTTATACTTTTTTACTAGGATTAACAACTATGCTTAGTGTTATCAGTATAATTTCATTTAAAAAGAGACAAAATCAGTTTGTACTAAACAGACTGAACATAATATTAAATTTAATTTTATTAGGATTATTTGTATATCGATCACTAAATTTATCTGGAGGGACTGAGGTCTCTGAGAAAGGTATTGGGATGTTCATGCCAATTGTTGCTATCGTGTTATTAGTTCTAGCTAATAAGGCCATCAAAAAGGATGAGGATCTTGTAAAATCTGTTGATCGTTTGAGGTAAACCTATAAACTTTAGTTTATTTTGTGCGAAGAAAAACCCGAACTCTGATTCGGGTTTTTTTTACCCTATTATATTATAAATCAAACCTGAAGAGCATAATAAAAATGCGTTTTATAGTATAATTTTGTGTTTTCAAATTTAGACAATCATGATTCCCAAAATAAGGATTCATCTTGCAGATGATCATCAGGTTCTAATTGATGGACTGTCCAACCTGCTTCAAACCGTTTCAAACTTTGAAGTGGCAGGAACTTCACTGGACGGCACCACTGTCTATGATGATGTTATAAACGATAAAGCCGATGTTTTGATTCTAGACATCAGTATGCCTAAAAAAGACGGCATAGAAACATTAAAAGAGTTTAACCAAAAACAACTTCCTTGCAAGGTCATTATTTTATCTAGTTATGATGATCTTAAAATCATTAAAGAAGTAATGAAACTAGGTGCAAAAGGCTATCTCACCAAGAATTGCGCTGGCGAAAATATCATTGAAGCTGTCGAAGCTGTTTATCAAGGTCAGGAATATTTTAGCGATGCTGTTAGAGAAAAAATCTTCAATACTTTTAGAGACAACCCAAAACTCAACTCAAACGCGGTTATAGAAAATCCAATCTTAAGCCCTCGTGAGATTGAAATCATTATTTTGATTGCTTTGGAATATAGCGGAAAAGAAATCAGCGAAAAACTTTTCATCAGTTCGCATACTGTCGAAACGCATCGTAAAAACATTATGAAAAAGCTCAATATAAAAAGCACAATAGGTTTGGTAAAATATGCTCTTAAAAACAATTTGATCAATCCTTAAAAATTGCTTTTATGTTTCGTTTTAAATTCTTTACATATATTTTTTTTCTTATTGTTTTTGAAGGAAATAGTGCCGCGCAATCTACTGATACTGTAAAAGTTCCACAAACTGAAATTAAGAGTAAAATTGCAAATAATCATTTTAGCAAATCAGAACAACTACGAAACAAAAAAATAGTCAGTTTGTCTATTATACTTACCATCATCATTTTTCTTTTATTTTATTTTCTGTACCAAAACAATAAATTAAAGCAGAAGATAAAACGAAAAGACACCAAACAGAAAATCCTTCTCGATATTATAAATTCTGGTATAGATTCTCAAGAAGTAGAGCGAAAAAAAATTGCTTCTTTTCTGCATGACAATATCAATTCACTTTTGTCTTCCGCAGGATTGCATTTAAATACTTTTACGGCTCAACATGACATAAAATCGGATGAAATCCAGAAAGCTAAAAACATTTTATCTGAAGTGCACGAATTACTACGAGATATGTCTCACGATCTTGTTCCGTCGCTTTTGGTTCGTTTTGGATTAATTTATGCTCTAGAAGATTTATGCGAAAAAAATTCAAATTCTGCGATCGAATTTGAATTTTCAAGTTCCATTCCAACTAGCAGAAGATATGTTGAAAAGTTCGAAATGAAAATTTATTTTATAGTTAGCGAATTATTTAGCAATATCACCAGACATAGCAACGCTAAAAAAGCAAAGCTTTCTCTGACTGAAAAAGAAAATCAATTAATTCTATGCATTTACGATGACGGAATTGGTTTTAAAACTCAGAAATTAAAAGAGGTTGAAGGTTTTGGGTTAAATAGGATAAGAGCTCAAATTAAAAAATACAAAGGAACTTTATCTATTGTTTCAAAAGAAAAACAGGGAACCAAAATAAAAATTCAGCTTCCATTACCACATTAATTACTTCGCTCCTATTTCAATAATTTCCAAATCTTTGATTTTATCATCATCGATTACAAATCGCAACATGGTTCTCACTTTATGAAATCCGCTTTTTCCAGCAGCGCCGGATTCATGTGCGACAAATTATTTTTTTTATCAAACATGACCTTCAGAATATGAGAATGTCCGCAAATAAACAATTTCGGCGGATTCAGAGCCAATTCTTCCCTAACATTCTGATTGTATTTTCCAGGATAACCTCCAATATGCGTAATCCAGACTGATACATTTTCGCAAGAAAATCTATTATTTAACGGAAATTCTAATCTTGCCTGCGCATCGTCAATGTTCCCATAAACTGCTCTTAGAGGTTTTAGCTTTTTTATGGTATCCGTAACTACCAAATCTCCAATATCTCCAGCATGCCAAACTTCATCTGCTTGAGCAACATATTTTAAAATGGTATCATCAATATGACTGTGAGTGTCTGAGAGAAGCAGGATTTTGGTCATTTTCTAAGGTGCTAAGATTCTAAGATGCTAAGATACTAAGGTTTTTCTTTTTAGTCACTAAGCTAATTTTTGTTTTCGATGTGATTGTTTTAGCAGAGACATAAAAGCACTATATCCTTACGCAAAAAACTTAGACCCTTAGTATCTTAGAATCTTAGCTTCTTTTAAAAAAACCTTTGTACCTTTGCACCTCAGAACCTCTGTCCCTAAAAATGAGATATTTTATTCAATTCGCTTATAACGGAACACATTATCATGGTTGGCAAATACAGCCAAATGCTTCTTCAGTTCAAGAAACTTTAAATAAAGCTTTTTCGGTTTTATTAAATGAAACTATCAGCATTATGGGTGCTGGAAGAACAGATACGGGTGTTCATGCGAGCGAAATGTACGGCCATTTTGACACAGAAAAAACCTTAGATATTCCGGTTTTGACTCATAAACTGAATTCGTATTTACCAAAGGATATTGCTATTTTTGATATTATACCAGTTCACGATGATGCCCATTGTAGATTTGACGCTACAAAGCGAACTTATGAATATCATATTAATACCTTAAAAAATCCGTTTTTACAGGAATTGAGCTGGTATGTTTCGCAAAAACTAGATGTCAGTTTAATGAATGAAGCGACGCAATTATTATTGAAACATACCGATTTTCAATGTTTTTCAAAAGTTAACACTGATGTCAACACATTTGATTGCACGGTTTTTGAGGCATATTGGAAACAAGAAAACGGAAAACTGATTTTTACCATTTCGGCAAATCGGTTTTTAAGGAATATGGTTCGTGCAATTGTAGGCACTTTGATCAATATTGGTTTAAAGAAAATCACTTTAATCGATTTTGAGGATATCATTGCCAGCAAAAGCAGAGAAAAAGCAGGATTTTCGGTTCCTGCACATGGTTTATATTTAACCAAAATAGATTACGATTATTTATAAAGCTTTAAGCTTTAGGCAATAGGCTTTAGGCTTATTTCTTGTCGCTTACTGCTAATAGCTTATGGCCTAAAAGCCTAAAGCTTAAAGCACGAAAAAATAAATGAAAGCAAAAGCATTCGATACAGGATTATTCAAACGAATTTTAAAATATACTCGTCCTTATAAATGGCGTTATTATGGCGTAATCATATTTGCCATTTCGCTATCTATCTTCGCCGCACTTCGTCCTTATTTACTTAAAGAAACTGTCGATGGCTACATCAAAACTCATGACAAAATGGGTTTGCTCCTATATATTATATTAATGGGAGTGGTTTTACTGATGGAAGTTTTTTCGCAGTTTTACTTTGTTTATTGGGCCAATTGGCTTGGGCAGGATATTGTAAAAGATATTCGAACCAAACTTTTTCAGCACATTTTGAGTTTCAGAATGAAATATTTCGACTTGGTTCCAGTTGGACAATTGGTTACACGTGCCGTTTCAGATATTGAGTCGATTGCTCGAATTTTCAGTCAAGGTTTGTTTATGATTATAAGCGATTTGATGAAAATGGTTGTTGTCTTGATCTTTATGTTTTACATGAATTGGAAACTGACTTGGATTGTCGTAGTTGCTATGCCAATTTTAGTTTTTATAACTAGAATTTTCCAACGCAAAATGCAAGTTGCTTTTGAGGAAGTAAGAACCCAGATCGCCAACATGAACTCTTTTGTACAAGAACGTGTAACGGGAATGAAAATCGTTCAGCTTTTTAACCGTGAAAAAATCGAAGCCGAAAACTTTAAAGACATCAACAACAAACATAGAGTTGCTTGGATTAAGACTATTTTATACAACTCTATCTTCTTCCCAATTGCCGATATTATTTCATCCATAACTTTAGGTTTGGTTGTAGTTTATGGTGGTTTCCGAATTTTAAACGGAGATCATTTTACAACTTTTGGAGATTTATTTTCATACACCATGTTTATCGGAATGCTTTTTAATCCGTTAAGACAAATTGCGGATAAATTTAATGAAATGCAGTTAGGAATGATTGCCGCCAATCGTGTTTTTGATATTATTGACACACAAGATCATATTCAAGATACGGGAACAATTGAAGCGCCAGTTTTTGATGGAAGAATTGATTTTAAAGACGTTCGTTTTAGCTACATTCCAGAAGAAGAAGTTATAAAAGGAATTGATTTATCGGTTTCGGCTGGACAGACTATTGCTATTGTAGGTTCTACAGGAGCAGGAAAATCTACGATCATTAATTTATTGAATCGTTTTTACGAAATCAATAGCGGAACAATTTGCATTGATGGAGAAAATATAGAAAACTATACTTTGGCTTCTTTAAGAAAACAAATTGCTGTTGTTTTACAAGACGTCTTTTTGTTTGCCGATACGATTTATAATAATATTACTTTACACAATCCAGAAATTACTCGAGACAAGGTAATTGATGCAAGAAAGAAAATTGGTGTTCATGATTTTATTATGAACCTGCCAGATAATTATGATTTTGATGTAAAAGAGCGTGGTGTTATGCTTTCGTCTGGACAGCGCCAGCTTATTGCATTTTTACGTTCTTATGTGAGTAATCCAAGTATTTTGATTTTAGACGAGGCGACTTCTTCTATCGATACGTATTCTGAAGAAATGATTCAGCGTGCAACAGAAACGATTACAAAAGGAAGAACTTCGATTATAATAGCACATAGATTAGCAACAATTGTAAATGCAGATAAGATTGTGGTGATGGATAAGGGATTGATTGTTGAACAAGGAACGCATCAGGAGTTATTGCAAAAAACTGATGGGTACTATAAAAATTTATATGACTCGCAATTTGCTGTGGCAAACTAGGTCATAATGTTACTTTTTGAAATTTAGATTAAAAAATATTACCTCTAGACGGGCATTCTTAATATATGTTACGGTTTCGATTCTGGTTACAGTTTTGTCCGTTTATATTTTGAGTAACCTTATTACTGATTTGACAGAAAAAGCGAATGATGAAGTATCACTTCGCAGTTTTATGAAGAAGCAGGAATTTATGTCACAAGAGTTTTCTAAATTTATGGAACATGAAAACCAAATAAAACATGTTTTAAAAATAAGTACACCAGAAAATCTAGCATCCAACTTACATATTTTGTCTTCGGTTCAAAATACCAATTCACTGGTTGCCGATAGCTGGTTTCAAATCAATGAAAATAGAATTCAGTTTGGAACAGATTCTATTTCTGATGCCTTAAAAAAAGAAGTTTCAGATTTCATTCTAAAAAATAAAAATGTAGATTATTTCAGCGCTGTTATTCCGCAAGGAAAAGAATGGGTTTGGAGAATTTATTTCAAACTTAATTCAAAAAACACAACAGTTCGTTATGGCTACGATATCAACTTAAAAAATCTTCATAATTATATCTCGAATGTAGACAAGTCTAATTCGGCAACAAATTATGCCTTTATTTTTGATAAATCTGGAAGATGCATTTATCATCCTGAAATTGCGTTTATAGGAAAAGACATTTACAAAATATCTTCTACCCGATCTCTTGATACCATTTTTACTAAAAAACAAGATTATGTAAGAAGAATTACAATGTCCGAATATTTAAAACTGGATGTTATTCGTTTTACAAAAAGATTAGATTTAAAAAACTCGCATTGGTTTATATGTGTCAATGTTCCTAAATTTTCTGTGGATGAAAATGTAGAATTAATCAAAAAATATTCTACTTGGATATACTTGATTACAACAGTAATGCTTTTCCTTATTTTCTACTTATTCTTGTATATCAACAGACGCGCGTACCGAGAAAAAGGAATTGCCATAAAAGAGAAAAATAAACTCTTAGTAGAAAACGAAAAAATAATAAAAGAAAAAGCTCTTATTCAGTTACAACAATTGAAAGAGCAGATAAATCCGCACTTTTTATTTAATTCACTTAATTCGCTTTATATGCTAATTGGAAGTGATATTAAAGTTGCGCAAAAATTTACCTTAAACTTATCTCGTATTTATCGTTATTTAATTGATCCGCCAGAAACAAATATTGTCCCTCTGAAAGACGAATTATTATTTATCGAAAAATATATCTTTTTACAGCAGACTCGTTTTAAAGACGAATTATTCTTTTCTATTCAAATAGAAAGTGAAACTGCTTTAAACAAACACATCCCCTATCTTGCTTTCCAGATTGCGGTCGAAAATGCTATTAAGCATAATGCGGCAACTCAAGAAAGTCCCTTAACTACTACAATCCTGATTCAAGAAAATCAGGCAATTATCAGCAACAATCTTCAAAAGAAATTGACTGCTGAACCGAGTACTAAATTTGGGTTAAACTACCTGAATAGCATTTACAATTATTACTCAAAAACCGATTTTAAAACATCAGAAAAAGACGGCGTTTTTATCTGTATTCTTCCATTAATAAACATTCACTCCTAAAAAAAAGCCACTCACTCCTTTTTGTTTTTTTTCTGAACTAAAATAAAATAGTTTCGGATCGAAAATTAACCTAAACTTAACATCTGATGAAGGAAAAGTCATTCCTGCATAATTTGGTAACAATTTGCATACTCTTATTATTATTATCGCCGCTTACTGTTCAATCTCAAAAGAAAAAGAAAGACAAAAAAGAAGTCGCAACCGAAATTAAAAAAGATTCTACCGATTCTAAAAAAGGTAAAAAATATGACGACCTAGTAAAAAAAGGTTCTCTAAAAAAAGGTCTATTTAATATCATTCAAGTTAAAACAGATGTTTATTTTGAAATTCAGGACAGCTTATTTAAAAGAGAGTTTTTAGTTGTAAACAAATTATCTCAAGTTCCTTTTCAAGTAAACGAAGCTGGCTTAAATAAAGGAATGAATTATGAAAACAAAGTAATTAGTTTTTATAAAGATACAATCGCAAAAGAAAGTCTGGGTAAAATCGTATGTGCCAAAGGTTTCTTCACCAAAAGAAGATGCGATTACACAATCTGTTCAAAATAATTTTGCAGAATCTATTATTGAAGTTTTTGATATTGAAACCAAAAACAACGATTCGACGTCTGTTGTTATTAAAGTAAATAAGATTTTTGACGGAAAACAAAAAAGCTTCAATGATGTTTTGAGCAACATTGGATTTGGCGGTTCTGTAAAATCTGATCTTTCTTATATTGAAGGTGTAAAATCTTTCCCAAAAAACATTGTTGTAAAATCGCAATTGACTACTTCTGTTAGCGAAGGCGGACCTGCATTGTCTGTAACTCTTGGCGTTACGAGCAATATTATTTTATTGGACAAAACTCCAATGAAACCTCGTTTTTCTGATAACAGAATTGGTTTCTTCACAGAAAAACACTGGTATTTTGCCGATGATCAACAAGCAATGCTTGAAAAAGAACTAATTACACGTTGGAGATTAGAACCTAAAAAAGAAGACGAAGAACGATATTTGAAAGGCGAATTGGTTGAACCTAAAAGACCTATCGTTTATTATATTGATCCATCGACTCCAAAACAATGGAGAAAGTATATTATTGATGGTGTTCACGATTGGCAAGCAGACTTTTGAAAAAGCAGGTTTTAAAAATGCTGTTATCGCAAAAGAACCAACAGAAGCTGATTTGGATTTTGATATTGATGATGTTCGCTACTCTGTAATTACATATGCAGCTTCTCCAAAATCTAATGCTATGGGACCATCTGTGGTTGACCCAAGAAGCGACGAAATTATCGAAGCAGATATTATTTGGTGGCATAATGTAATGACTTCGCTTCAAAGCTGGATGCGCATTCAGACAGGACCAATTGATCCGAAAGCTAGAGGAAATAAATTTAGTGATGAACATATGGGAGAAGCAATTCGTTTTGTTTCGTCTCACGAAGTTGGACATACTTTTGGTTTAAAACATAATATGGGTTCTTCTTTTGCTTATGATGTTGAATCTCTTCGCTCTAAAGAATTCACAGCAAAAATGGGCGGAACTGCTCCATCAATTATGGATTATGCCCGTTACAATTATGTAGCACAACCAGAAGACAATGTAACAGTTATTACTCCGAAAATTGGAGAATATGATAAATATGCTATTGAATGGGGTTACAGATGGTACGCGCCTAACGAAAACGAAACAGCAAAACTAAACGCCTTACTTACAAAACATCAAGATGACCCCATTTATTTTTATGGAGAACAACAGGAAAATATAATTGACCCTCGTTCTCAATCTGAAGATTTAGGAAACGATGCTGTAAAAGCGAGTGAATATGGTTTAAAAAACCTAAAACGTGTTGTCGATAATATATTAAGCTGGACTTACGATAAAGATCAGTCTTACTATGAGACAGGAAAATTATACATCGGAACTATTGGTCAATGGCAATTGTACAACCGTCATGTAATGAACAATATTGGTGGTGTTTATTTAAACACAACAGTTCACGGAGATAACAAACAAAGCTACATTCCGGTTTCTGCAGACAATGCAAAAAAGAGCAACAGATTATTTAGCTAAAAATGTACTTACAATTCCGCAATGGTTGTTTTTCAATGACATTTTAGACAAAACAAATCCGTTGAAAGATTCTCCTCTTGGTCCTTACGAATATACTCCGTATACACTTTCGAGAGAATTACAATACAGCATTATGTATGATTTATTTAGTGACGATCGCTTGCTTAGAATGACAGAAAATGAACTTTATCAACGAAATAAAACCAAAGATCCAGTTTTTACCGTAAATGATTTGTTTAAAAAAATGCATCAAAGTGTTTTTGCCGGAACGATTGCCAATAAATCATTATCAATTCTAGAACGTATGACACAGAAAAATTATGTAGACGTTTTGGTTGTTTCTACAAATAAATTATTTGAAAAAACAGATGCTAAGAAACTATTAGACATTCAGCAGACTTTAAATATGCCTCATTTATGCACTTATTTAGATGATGCCCACATGGTAAAAAATATTAATCAATCTTCTTTAAAAAGAGTTACAGAAGTGACTTCAGATAAAAAAGGAGAATTAACAAAAGTCCTTCAATTATTAAAAATTAAAAAGAATACAGGAGACCAATCTACCCAAAACCATTACCGCGATTTGATCCAACGAATCGAAAAAGCATTAAATAACACAACCTTTTAATACACAACCCAAAAACATGAAGAAAATTTTACAAGCCTTACTGCTATTCCTGGCCATCGCAGGATACTCGCAGGAAACCCGAACCATCTCGGGAATTATTCTAGATGAAAATGATCACCAGCCTATTCCTGGAGCTTCTATTTTTGTTGAAAACAATTCTATTGGAAGCAAAACATCACAATCAGGAATTATACAAAGTGAAAGCATTGGAACTACTACAGATTTTGACGGTAAATTTCAATTGAAAATAGGAAAAAAAGTTACCGCTTTGAGAATCATTTTCATGGGATATCAGCCTTATACTCTTGAATTGTCAGCTCAAAAAGAATATACAATCAACTTAAAATCTGAAGTTGCAAAACTTCAAGAAATTGTAGTTACTGGATACCAAAAAATTGAAAAGAGAAAACTGACATCTGCTATTACAAAAGTAGATATGGCTTCTATTCAGCAAGCTGGGGTTTCTAGTATCGACCAATTATTAGTTGGGCAAGTTGCCGGAGTTGCTGTTACTACACCATCTGGAGCACCTGGAGCGGCTGCAAAAATTAGAATTAGAGGTACAGCTTCTTTAAACGGTTCTCAAGATCCTTTATGGGTTTTAGACGGACTTCCGTTAGAGAACAATGATGTTCCTAAAAATTATGATAAAGACAATATTGATGTTTTAAATAACTATTCTATCGCTGGTTTAAATCCAGATGATATTAAAGATATTACCATCTTAAAAGATGCGGCTGCAACAGCTATTTATGGTGCACGTGCTGCAAATGGTGTAATCGTTGTTACTACCAAAAAAGGAAGAAGCGGTAAAATGTCGATTAACTTCAACACAAATACCTTTATTACGCTAAGACCAGAAATATCAAAATTAAACTTGATGAATTCTAATCAAAAAGTTGATTTTGAACTTGATTTGGCTAGCCGTGCAGATTTAACTTACAGAGACACCGGTGGAGATGTTGCTCGTATCCTAAATGGAGCGAATGAATTAGACGCATACAGAGCCGGTTGGATTCTCTTCTTTGAGTCCGCAGACACAGCAATCAATTAATAGTTTAAGAAATATAAATACCAACTGGGGTAACTTATTATACCAAACGGCAATTAATACACAGCACGGTTTAAGTTTATCTGGAGGTGGAGAAAAATCAGATTATTATTTCTCTTTAGGATATTATGACGAAAAAGGAACTACAATTGGAACTGGTTTAAAACGTTATAACTTAACTTTAAAAAACAATTTCGAAATAACAGATAAATTTAAAGTTGGTGTTGGAATTTTTGGTTCTGAAACCAAAACTACTTCTTACATCTCAGATACAAGTGGTTTTACTAATCCTGCAAACTATTCAAGAAACGTAAATCCGTACTTGACTCCTTATAATGCTGACGGAAGTTACAAATACGACCCAGACATCGTTGGTTATTCTGATCGTTATGTTCCTTTCAACATCATCGAAGAAAGAAACAATACTTCTTACGATTTAAAAACTAGAGCTGTTAAGGCTTTATTAGACGCTGAATACAAAATCACAAAAGACTTACGAGTAACTAGCCAATTAGGTTTACAGTTAGACAATAGCTCAAGTGAAAAATTTGTCACTGCAGACACTTATTTTACAAGAAGAACAAAAGAACAAACACGTTATTACAAAGACGGAAAATTCAATTATTTCCTTCCAAATGGCGGTATTATTCAAAATTCAAACACCGATTTCTTTCAGTATAACCTAAAAACAATGGTTAACTATAGCAAGACTTTAGGTGAAAAACACGAAATTGAAGCAATGGTGGGTAATGAGTTAAGAAGAACTTACAATACAAGTATTGCAACAAAAGGTTTTGGATTTGACCAAAACACATTGACAACACAGCAAATTATTTTCCCAAATTCAGACTTTGCAAACAATCCTGAATATAGAACATACGTAAAAAACCAAAACGAAAATGCTTTTGCTTCATTTTACGCAACTGGTTCTTATACTTATGATAGAAAATATAGCTTCTTTGGAAGTATTAGATATGATGGTTCTGACTTATTTGGTGTAGATCCTAAGTACAAATATTTACCGCTTTGGTCTGTTTCTGGATCTTGGTTAGTTTCTCAAGAAAACTTCCTAAAAGACAGTAAAGTGGTTTCTAATTTAAGACTTCGTGCTTCTTACGGTTTACAAGGTAATATTGATAAAGGAACTTCGCCTTACGTAATGGGGAACAACAAAATAACTACTATTTTACCAGGAACAACAGAACCAACAATCGTTGTTATAAGTCCACCAAACGATAAATTACGTTGGGAAAAAACACAAAATACCAACTTTGGTTTAGATTTAGGTTTATTCAATAACCGCATCAGCATTGTTACAGATGCTTACGGAAGAAAAAGCACCGACTTAATTGGCATGAGATCTTTGCCTTTAGAAAATGGTTTTGAGTTTACAAACATGAACTGGGCGCAAGTAAGCAACAAAGGTTATGAAATCGCTATCGCGACAAAAAACATAGATCGCCCTAATTTTAAATGGACAACAAACATCAACTTTGCACATAACAAGAGTAATGTTGACCGTTTAGAGATTCGCGACAACACTTATACGCCAAACCAAGAAGGTCATGCTGTAAATGCTGTCTTCGGATTTAAAACAAACGGAATCGATGAAAACGGTTATCCATTATTTGTAAACAAAAAAGGAGAAACGGTAAACGCACAAACTTTCTTTGGTTTATTTGATCCTTATGCAGACTTTTTTCCAGGAGAATTTGCACAATCAAGTTTAACGGCCGCAGAATTCAGAGATTTATTTGTTTATTTAGGAGACAAAGACCCGAAATTTACTGGAGGTATTACCAACACATTTAAAATAAGCAATTTTGATTTGACAGTTGTCGCAGACTTTCAATTTAAAACAAACAGTAGTTAAAACACCTCCTTATAACGGAACACAAGTAGATAGAGGACAAAACTATACTACAGATATCTTAAATGCTTGGTCACCAACCAATACATCTTCTAATTTACCAGGAATTACAAGTAAAGATTCTGGAACAGGAGATTCTTATTTAGCTTATTTATGGTTTGCTGGAGCAAATCAAATGCCTACATACAACTATTTGGACACATGGGTTAGCGAAATGAGCTACATGAGATTAAGCAGTGTGCGTTTAGGTTATACATTACCTAAAGCATTCACAGATCAAATTAACATTCAAAGCATCAGATTAAATGTTGAAGCGAGAAACCTATTTGTAGTAGGTTCTGATTTTAAAGGATATTTTGATCCTGAAACATACGGAAACATTTATGCTCAGCCAGTTCCTAGATCATTTACAATAGGATGTAATGTAACTTTCTAATACAATTAAAGATGAAAAAATTCTCAAAATATATATTCCTTTTCGTTGCATCAATTGCTGTAAGTAGTTGCGATGAATATCTGGATGTTACTCCTATCGGAAAAGTGATTCCAGAAACTTTACCACAATTTCGAGCTGTTTTAACTACAGGCTACTCGATATATCCAGAACACAAAGCATTGACGTCTATGCGTACAGACGAATTGGTTTTGAATGAAGATAGTGACAGAACTGTTTCTTATAGAGATATTCATATCTGGAAAGATGGAAACCCAGATCAGTTTACCAAAAGTTTTCCATACGACGAACTTTACACTACAATTTTCTATACCAATGTAGTAATCAATGAAGCTTCAAAAAAACTGGATGCTTCTCCTGAAAGAGATCAATTAATTGGAGAAGCTTATGCACTTAGAGCTTTAGCTTATTTTGACTTGGTAAATCTTTTTGGAAAATCATACAATGCGGCAACAGCTGCTTCAGACAAATCAGTTCCGTTAGCTTTAGAAATCGACTTAGAACAAGTTTTTGTTCCGCAAACTGTTGAAGTTATTTACAACCAAATTATTTCAGACACTAATGAAGCTGAAAAATTAATCAATGTAAGTTCTCAAACTAAAGGCATAAACTACCGCTTTTCTAAAGTTGCTTTATATAGCTTAGAAAGCCGAATTTATCTTTATAGACAGGAATGGCAAAAATCTTTAGATGCTGCCAACAAAGCACTTGCAATAAACAGTAATCTGGTTAATCTAAATTCGACTCCTATTATTCCAACAAAGTTTGATACTGCAGAATCTATTTTAGCTATAGAAGTAGGATATACTACCGACATTATGGAATCTTCTTTTGCATCGCCAGAGTTGATTAATGCTTATAGCAAAACGACAGATTTGCGTTTTCCTCTTTACTTTTCAACTAGTGGAAGCAATTACATAATTGAAAAAGGAAGATTCGACGAGAACAAATGTACTATCAGAACTTCTGAGTTGTATTTGACAAAAGCAGAAACATCTGTAAAATTGAACAATATCTCAGACGCTAAAAGAACTGTTTTAAGTTTTGTAAAAAACAGATATTCTGCAACAGGATACACACAACTTGAAAGCCAAGTAAACGCTATGAATGCAGCAGATCTAACCAACTTTATATTGGCAGAAAGACAACGTGAATTTGTTGTCGAAGGTCAGCGTTGGTTTGATTTAAGAAGAACAACACAAAAACAGATTGTTCATACTCTAAAAGGGCAAAATTATACTTTGATACAAAATGATCCGCGTTATACTCTTATTTACCCAGCAAACGCGAGATTGAATAATCCCAATCTATAATACACCTATTGTTTTTTTTAAAAAGGTCCAGTTTTCACAGCTGGGCCTTTTTTTATACAAATTCATGCAACAAATTACACTCTTTTTTGCGAATACGAATTACTGATTTTATCTTTGCAGTATAATTGGTTATAAATTTCGAAAAAATGAAAATTGCCATTGTCGAAGACGAACATCTTGCTTCTAGCTATCTAAAATCGATTTTAGAACAGCAAGATGTTTTATCGATTGCCGCAATCACTGTTTTAAAATCTGTAAAAGAAGCTGTTGTTTTTTTTAAAGAAAACAAAGTTGATCTTGCATTTATGGACATTCATTTGGGTGACGGGAAAAGTCTCGAAATCTTCGAAAAAACCACTATCTCCTGCCCTGTTGTTTTTATCACAGCTTACGACTCTTATGCTATTTCAGTTTTCAAGCATTTTACAATCGATTATCTTTTAAAACCATTTGAAGAAGAAGAATTATTAGAAGCACTTCAGAAATTCAAAAAAATAAAAGATAATTTCAACAGCGATTCTACGCTTCAATCTTTGGTAGCAATAGAAAATCCTGAAAGCAGTAAAATCCAGCATCATTTCTTGGTAAATCACGGTTATAAAATGATTTCTATTAACGAAAATGAAATCACTTATTTTACAGCAACAGGAAAACATTTATTTATTCATGTAAAATCAGGAAACAGCTACTTATACAATAATACCTTAACCGATATTATAAACAATTTAGATCCTTTCAATTTCTTTAAAATAAATCGAAAATATATTGTGACTCGAAACAGTATAAAAGAAGTTGTAAAACACTCCAATCAGAAAGTAGAATTGATTTTGAATGTTCCTCCAGCCGAATCTGAGGCAATTTTCATCAGTAAAAAAGAAATCAATAATTTCAAAAATTGGCTAGATCAATAATTTAATAATTATTTAGCTATAAATTAATGTTGGTTTCCTAAATTAAAAAACTGCAGTATTCACAAATTGTGATTTAAAATCCGACTAAAAACTGTCAAAAACGCTTTAAAACGTTAAATTAGCGTTATAGAAATCATAAAATTGACCTTTCACAATCAGTTACATAGCAGAAATTTTTTGTTTATTCTTTATCTTTGAGAGTATAGAAATCAAATGTAAAAGACAATGCCACAAAATAGATTTTATCCTGATGAAAAATTCAAAGAAATAGAAATAAATGCCTCATTGCAACTAAGATACGCCATTTCAAACAGAGGTAGATTAATAAGTTTTACCGATGAAATTGAAAACGGAAGGATCCTAAAAGGAGGTTTAAGCGACGGATATCCAACTTTCCGTTTTAAAGTTAAAAAAGACGATAAAATCGTAAATAAATATCTCTTCTTATACAAACTCGTTGCCCAATATTTTATTCCGAAAGATTCTGAAGATCAAACATATGTTCTGCACTTAGATTATAACAGAGCAAACGATGATGAGCGCAATCTGCGTTGGGCTACAAAACAAGAAATGATGGCACACAGCCGTAAAAGTCCGCGTGTTATTCAGGCAAAAAAGAACTTAATTGAGCACAATCTAAAAGCTGACGGCCGAAAATTAACCACTACAAAAGTGATGTTAATTAAAAAAATCCTTGCAAGACCAGAACAAAAAACACGTCTTAAAATGATTGCAAAACAGTTTGGAGTAAGCGAAATGCAAATCAGAAGAATTGCCAGCGGAGAAAACTGGGGACATGTAAAAGTTTAATGGTGAATTCTTAATTGTGAATGGTAAATTATTAATTCATAACTCATAATTATATAAGCCACAGATTACACAGATTAACACAGATTTTTTTTAAATCATTTTAATCTGTGTAATCTGTGGCTTATTTTTTTGCCATTAACAATCAACCACCAACAATTACTCATTAAATAATAAAAATCAATTCATAATTCACAATTTACAATTCACAATTCATTCGGTTTCTGTGAAAAGACCAAAATCTCTGTCTTTAAAAACAAAATTTCAAGTGTTCATATAAAATAAATCCTTAAATTCGCAATCACAAATAACAAAAGAAGAAATCGAAAGATGAGTTTCGGAAATACAAACTTCATTTTCGATAGTTAATACTAAAAACAAAAAAAATGAAATACGACGTTATTGTTTTAGGAAGTGGTCCTGGAGGATATGTAACAGCGATTAGAGCTTCTCAATTAGGCTTTAAAGTAGCTGTAGTAGAAAAAGAAAATCTTGGTGGAGTTTGCCTTAACTGGGGATGTATCCCAACAAAAGCGCTTTTAAAATCTGCTCAGGTTTTTGATTACCTTAAACACGCTTCTGACTACGGATTGAAAGTTTCTGAATTTGATAAAGATTTCCCTGCAGTTATTCAACGTAGCCGTGGTGTTGCCGAAGGAATGAGCAAAGGAGTTCAATTCTTGATGAAAAAAAACAAAATTGACGTTATTGAAGGTTTTGGAAAACTAAAACCAGGAAAAAAACTTGACGTTACTGATAAAGATAATAAAGTTACAGAATACAGCGCTGATCACATTATCATCGCAACTGGTGCTCGTTCTCGTGAGTTACCAAACTTACCTCAAGATGGTGTAAAAGTAATTGGATACCGTCAGGCAATGACATTACCAACTCAGCCAAAATCTATGATCATTGTAGGTTCTGGAGCAATTGGAGTGGAGTTCGCTCATTTCTACAACTCAATGGGAACAGATGTTACTATTGTAGAATTTATGCCAAATGTAGTTCCTGTAGAAGACGAAGATATCTCAAAACAATTTGAGCGTTCTTTGAAAAAATCAGGAATTAAAGTAATGACTAACTCATCTGTTGAGCGTATTGACACAACTGGTGCAGGAGTTAAAGCTTTTGTTAAAACTGCAAAAGGAGAAGAAGTTCTTGAAGCAGACATCGTACTTTCTGCAGTTGGAATTAAAACAAACATTGAAAACATCGGATTAGAAGAAGTTGGTATTGCTGTTGACAGAGATAAAATCTTAGTAAACGCTTACAACGAAACTAACATTCCAGGATACTACGCAATTGGAGACGTTACTCCAGGTCAAGCTTTAGCTCACGTTGCTTCTGCTGAAGGTATCAACTGTGTGGAGAAAATTAAAGGTTTACACGTTGAGCCAATCGATTACGGAAACGTTCCTGGTTGTACTTATGCAACTCCAGAAATCGCTTCTGTTGGTTTAACAGAAAAACAAGCTAAAGAAAAAGGTTACGAATTAAAAATTGGTAAATTCCCATTCTCAGCTTCTGGAAAAGCAAAAGCCGCTGGAAATGCTGACGGATTCGTAAAAGTAATCTTCGATGCTAAATATGGAGAATGGTTAGGATGCCACATGATTGGTGCTGGTGTTACAGATATGATTGCAGAAGCAGTTGTAGCTCGTAAACTAGAAACTACAGGTCACGAAATCCTTAAATCTATCCACCCTCACCCAACAATGAGCGAGGCTGTTATGGAAGCTGTTGCTGATGCTTACGGCGAAGTAATTCACTTGTAAAAATATACAAAGTAGAGACCTAAACATCTTTACGGAGTTATATATAATTTTCAATTTATAAAATCCGATTTGTGAAAACAGATCGGATTTTTTTTTACAACAATACAAAAGCTTTGAAAAAGAATACAATAAGAAAAAAACATCTTATTAATAATCTTTTTTTGTATTTTTAGCCTTACAAAAATTGCAACAACGATTTTAGTCTCCTCGAACTCCAATACAAAAAATAAATCCTGCTTTCATTAGTTGATAAAAGAAGCAGAAAACATAGGTTAACTTCGGTTTTTGATTTATAAGGCCTCCTATTTCTTAAAAGCTGAAGAATGAAGAATAATAAAATTTATAATTCCTAATAAATTAATATTATGAAAAAAACCTTCCTTTCAGTTTTAAGTTTACTGTTACTTTTAGGTCGCAATCAGACCAAAACGACAGATACCGAAAACAAAAGCAGTAAAGACAACACAACTGCATTTAAACCAGCAAATATTAAAGAAGAAATTTTGTATCAACGTGGCGTTGAAGCCGCAATATGGGGAATGCCTGCTGTTAATTATCAATTAATGTACGACGCACTGGAGAAACTAAATGGCAATTACAATCAAGTTGTTATCTGGCCAAAGTTGTTAGACTGGAAAAATCAAACCCTGACTCCAAATCCAGATGTAATTTATTTAATGCCCTTTTTCAATACCGAAAAAGTAGGACCGGTTGTGCTTGAAATTCCGCCAGCTGATAATGGCGTTTTTAACGGAAGCGTTATGACCTACTGGCAAAATGCCCTCGAAGATGTTGGCCCAGGAGGAGTTGATAAAGGCAAAGGAGGAAAATACCTTTTTCTGCCGCCAGGTTATGATAAAAGTAAAATTCCTGCAGGTTATATTCCTTTACAATCTGATACTTACAGAGGTTATGCATTATTGCGTTCTGTCTTAAAAAGCGGAAGTGCTGCAGACGTTGCAACAGCTGTGGCATATTCTAAACGAATTAAACTTTATCCGTTAAGTGAAGCTTCAAATAATCCTACTACAACTTTTGTAGACGCAAGCGACAAAGTATACGAATCAAATATACCTTTTGACTTTACTTTTTACGAAACCTTAAATAAAATAGTACAGGTAGAGCCATGGCTTAGTAGAGATCGCGTTATGATTGATCCTCTAAAAACAATAGGTATAGAAAGAGGAAAATCATTCAGTCCCGATGCTCGTACCAAAGAAATATTAGCACACGCCGTTAAGACTGCAAAAGAATGGTTAGAATATAATTATGAAGCTACAAAACCCTTTTACAAAGATACTCACTGGTTCTTTCCTGCAGATGAAGACAACATTCGAAGTGTAAAAAGCACCTACGGAATATCCGAAATTTATCCAATAGATAATCGTGCAGTTTGTTACATGATTGCATTCTTCAGTGCCAAACATTTGGGTGAATCTCAATATTATTTAATGCAAATAGTAGATAAAGAAGGTAATCCGCTTGACGGAAAAAACACGTATAAAGTTACCGTTCCTGCAAATGTTCCCGTAAAACAATATTGGTCAATGACTGTTTATAATCGTGAAACCCATACTTTCATACGAGATAAAAAATGGGCCGCACGCTCTTCTCAAACGCCAGGACTTAAAACCAATAGTGATGGTACTGTTGATCTTTTCTTTGGTCCGACACCGCCAGAAAGCGGTGAATCTAATTGGGTACCAACAGATTCTAACGGTAAATTTGAAATTCTTGCACGTTTCTATGGCCCTAAACCAAATCTATATGATCAAAGTTGGAAACTGAATGATTTAGAAAAAGTAAAATAATTAGGGAAAAGAATTTACCCCAAGAGATTTAATCCGATTTGTGAAAACAGATCGGTTTTTTTTATGCTTTTTAATCAAATCGACAATGTAAACCTTACTCTTTTAAAAAATTAGTTTTTTAATATTTTAATATTATTTTCGCAAAAATCTAACTAACCCATTTTTACAAATCAGAAATAGTATGAAGAAAATTTTCCTTTTTATCATTTTAGGAATAACCATTAATTTAAAAGCCCAAGAAGCCAGTGTTGAAAAATCAATGTTCTCAATCCAAACTGGATTTGCAGGATTATGGCTTAATAACGAATTTAAACTTGCTAATTCACTCGCATTAAGAAGCGAAATTGGTATCGAATACGATTTTGCAGTAGGAGACCATTACGACGAAGCTGGTTTTATTCTACAGCCAGTTATAACATTAGAACCCAGATTTTATTACAATTTGAAAAAAGAAATTCTCAAGGAAGAAAAACTTCTAACAATAGCGGCAACTATCTTTCTTTAAGAACAAGTTATCATCCGGATTGGTTTGTAATAAATCTAGATGACAATATTACCAAAACAGCAGATTTGTCTATTATTCCAACTTGGGGAATAAAACGTTCGATTGGAGATCATTTTACTTATGAAACTGGAGTCGGATTAGGATACAGACTCGTATTTCTAAAAGCAAACTCATACAACGGACACGCACAAAATGTAGATGATTTTAATACAACTGAAAGCCAATACACGCCTTATTTACATCTAAGAATTGGTTACGTTTTTTAAAAGACATATAATTATTTAACGAAATCCGATTTACTAAAAGTAAATCGGATTTTTTTTTAAGCCTTCAAATCCCTAACACCGCAGAATGTTAAACTTAAAAAGAAAAGCATCTATTGAAATAAATATTACTTAATTTTAGTAAATATAATCTAACAAAAAAATCATGTCTGAAACAACAATTTTCTACGCCGACGGAGAAAATCCAAAAATGATCGAAGCTTACAAAAGAGCTCAAGAAACCTTTAAATACTTCTGGAGAGAACTATCTTGGGAATACCGAAGAATAGTTCCAGGTTTAGATGTTGCTTGTGTAAAACTAGCTTTCACCCAAGATATAGACGACGACACCATTGTAGAACACATGTGGATTAACGACGTAAACTTTGACGGCGAAACGATATACGGAATTTTAGTAAATGATCCCAACGAATTGACTAATGTAAATAATGGAGACGAAATCGCAATTCCTATTAATCAAATTAGTGATTGGTTATTTGCTATTGACGGCAAAACTTATGGAGCATTTACAATTCAGACAATGCGCTCTGAAATGAGCGATGAAGAAAGAGAATCGCATGATGAAGCGTGGGGATTAGATTTTGGTGACTTTAATGACATTCTGGTTGTAAATGAGCAAAAAGAAAAACCCGAAAACCTAATAGAACATCCGATGAGCAAAAACATGAGAGAAAGTCTCATTGAATTCTTAAAAAACAATCCAGAAGAAATAGAAGCTCAAGACGATTTGGGTTATACTTTTTTACATCGCGAAGCTATTGCCGGAAATCAAACTTCTGTAGAGCTCATTTTAAAAGCAGGAGCCAATGCAGATGCAAAAACCAATAACGGAAAAACAGCTTTAGATTTTGCCAAAGAGCTCAAATGGGATCACTTAATTCCTGTACTTCAATAGAAAATTTTAGAACCCGATTTGCAAAAACAAGTCGGGTTTTTTATTTACTAAGTTGCTTTCAAAATGAATATTTCTTCATTTCAAAATCAAAACTATTTTTTTTTAGATGGTTTAAAATAAAGAATATGCTACTTTTGTCTGCACCAAATCTAACCTGCAACAGAATGAAAAAATTATTCTTTACGCTACTATTATTATCTTCAGTTCTTTTGTCTGCCCAAACAAAAAACGATATTGATTTTGCTTCACGTTTAAAAAGCACTTTTTCTCAATCTACAGACTGTGTTAACGACTTCGAAAAAATACTAAAACCAGAAGAACTTAAGGCTTTAAACACTACTCTAAACAATTTTGAAAAAAAATACCTTTACAAAATTGTTATTATAACAACTCCTTCTATAGAACCTTTTCAATCATTTGAAGAGTTTGCAACCGATTTAGATCAATTTTTATCAAAAGACCCAAGATTAGATCCTACTCTTTTAATTGTTGTTAGCAAAACATTGAGACAGATTCAGCTTTTAAGTGTCGATTTTATAAAATACAAGTTAAACACAGAAGACACTCAAAACATAATCAGCACCTATTCTATTCCCGAGCTTAAAAAAGGAAATTACTATAAAGCGCTAGAGCAGGCTTCAAATGAGCTTATAAAAAAGCTACAGTAATAAATAATTCAAAATCCGATTTGTGCAAACAGGTCGGATTTTTTTATCTATATTGTCTACTTCCAGCAGAATTCTAAAAATAATTTAAAAGACAATTTCTGCAATTGAAGAACAGTAAATTAAAATTAGAAATGATACGCATAATAGAAGCCCAAAATAGTGATCTGCCACATTTAAGAAAGCTTTTTCTAAATGAAAGACGGCGCACATTTGCCGACCAAGACATTTCTCAATTCAAATTAGAAGATTTTGATAAGCAAACTCAAGGAGAATATATTTTAATTGCACATGTAGACAATATCCCAATCGGATTTATTTCGATCTGGTTGCCCAACAATTTTATCCATCATCTTTATGTTGACCATAAACATCAAGGACAAAATATTGGAACCGAATTATTAAAAGTCGCAATTTCTAAAACCAATTTTCCGCTTACTTTAAAATGTGTTGAAAACAATAGTAAAGCAATTCATTTTTACCTAAAAAAAGGATTTGTAGAAAAATCAAGAGGAAATTCTAGCAACGGAAGTTATATTTTATTTGAATTAACCAACGATGTAAAATAACCCTAAATGCAAAACATTTGAGTTTTATATGGGCGTGTCCCTCCGGGTCAGGCTGTCCGCTATATCTTTTATGGCAAACCCTGCCATAAAAGGATGCCGCTCCCATCCTTCACGCATTGGTTTTCATAAGAACACTTTTGTTCTAATATAATTTGTATTTTAGTAAGATCAGAACTACAACCAAAAACATTCTAAATCATGCTAAAACAAATTTTTATCCTTTTCATTTTTTGTTTCGGAATCCAATTGCATTCACAAGAAACTGGTTTTACGACACCAGATTATAAAGCCATTGAAAAAGAAATAAGCGACAAAAATTCAAAGTTTTTCTATCCTAAATTAATGGAAAGACTCACGAAGAACGACACTCTTTTAACGCATGATGAATACCGCCATTTGTATCTTGGTTATTTTTTTCAGCCCAAATACAATGCTTTCTGGAAATCTCCAGACGAAGAAAAGCTCCAAGCTTATTACAACAAAGAAAAACTCGAAACTACCGATTACGATGCCATTATCAAACTAATCAATCATTCTCTAAACGATTTCCCTTTCGACTTACAGCAGCTTAACTTTCTAGCCTATATTTATCACTTAAAAGGCGATGAAACTAGTGCAAAAATTGCCTCTTTTAGATTTCATAGCATCATGAACGTTATTCTTTCTTCTGGCGACGGTAAAAAATGCGAAACTGGTTTTCACGTATTAATGGTCGATCACGAATATATTCTGCTTAGCCTTTTTGAAATCGAATCGAAAGGACAATCACTTGTTGATAATTGTGATTATTTAAGCTTTGAAAAAGGTGCTTACAATGTTGATGGCATTTATTTCAATATCGAAAAAATGCTCGAAAACGAAAGGAAAGTTCTTAAATAACAATCCATTATTACTCATATTTTTATTTGTATTTTCGTACAAAATATAATTAGTTTTTAAAAGCATTTTCTAAGACAAAAAATCCAAAAATGAATATTCTTATTGTTTACGCGCATCCTAGCAAAAAATCGTATACTTTTCAAGTTCTAGAAAGATTAAAACTAGCCTTGAACAATCAAAAATGGAATATAGAAATCTCTGATTTGTATGCGTCTAATTTTATTAGCGATATGTCTGAGGAAGAATACGATCGTGAAGGTTTTGCGAAAACAGAACTTCCTATACCTGCAGATGTTTTAGCAGAACAAGAAAAAATAGAAAAAGCAGACTGTATTATTTTTCTATATCCTGTTTGGTGGAACGATTGTCCAGCAAAATTAAAAGGCTGGTTTGATCGTGTATATTCGGTAGGATATGCATATGGGCAAAACGAAACTTCCAGAAAAATGAAAACCATTCCGTACGGTCTTGTAATTTGCACAGCCGGTCATCCGAATGAGTTTTTACATGAAATCGAAATTGCTCAAAGCATGGAAAAAATTATGATCGAAGACCGACTTGGAAAACGTTTTACACATAAAGAAATGATTATTCTAGGCGGAACTTTGAATCTCGAAAATGTGATGTCAAAACATTTTGACCTTATCAATACAATTCCTCAAAAAATTAAAACAATAGTATAAAACTCAAATCTAAATTTACCCAAAATGACACAAGACAATAATGTAGAGAAATCAGTCTTTGAAGAAATTCCAACAGAAAAAATATATTCTAAAAAAGCAATTAGCACAGCAACTTTTTTTGGCGGTCCGTTGGTTGTCGGTTATTGCATTGCAGAAAATTTTAAAACTTTCAATGATCTTGAAAAAGCCAGAAACACTTGGATTATTACGGCGATCTGTACAATCGTAATCATTGGAATCTCATTTAGCCTTCCCGAAAACTTTCCAAAAATTGTCTTTCCAGTTATTTATTCTTTCATCGCTTCCTATATAATTCAGACTTATCAAGAAGAAAACATACAAAAGCATAACGATAACGGAGGAGATAATTATGGCGGATGGAGAGTTACTCTAATTACTCTTCTAGGTTTTCTAATTTTATTTGGCTTAATCATGGCAATTGCAGTATTCTTTTACGGCATCTAATAAAAAACTTGTCTGAAATACACCTTTAAATTGTCTTTTAAACACCTTAATCAATTGATTTTTAGATTGTAATTTTACTTTACTAATTTAAAAGTCAATTGATTATGAATACTCAAGATTTTACCACAACCATAATTGTCAATCAGTTACCAGAAGAAGTTTTTAAAGCCATACAAAATGTTCGCGGCTGGTGGTCTGAAGAGATTGAAGGAAAAACAGCAAATCAAGGCGATGAATTTAAATATCATTATGAAGATGTTCATCGCTGTAAAATAAAATTGATTGAAGTAATTCCGAATCAGAAAATTGTTTGGCTCATTGAAGAAAATTATTTCAGCTTCACGAAAGACGATACAGAATGGACTAATACAACAGCAGTTTTTGATATCTCAAAAGAAGATGACAAAACAAAACTCACTTTTACACATATTGGTTTGGTTCCAGAATATGAATGTTTTGATGTTTGCAAAGCAGGCTGGAGTAATTACATCGAGAATAGTTTGAAAAAACTAATTGAAACAGGAAAAGGCCAACCAAACGCAACGGGAAAACCTCAAATTGAAACGGAAAGAAAATTATCCGAAAAATAAAATCACTTTTCATACTATTATTTTAGACTACGTCAATCATAGATTTGGCTAAATCTATTTCTCTAATGATGCGCAACTTTGTATCATCAAAAAAATAATAGTATGAAAATTATAATTACAGGTTCTTTAGGAAACATTAGCAAACCTTTAGCGAAAGCTTTAATAAAAGAAGGACATCAAATTACAGTAATTGCAAGCAGTAGTGAAAGAAAATCGGAAATTGAAAACCTTGGAGCGCAAGCCGCAATTGGTTCAGTAAATGACGTTGTTTTTTTAACTCAAACTTTTAAAGGAGCAGATGCTGTATATTGCATGATTCCGCGTGCAAATTATTTTGATCCGAATCTTGATTTAGATGCTTTTACTCGTACAATTGGAAATAATTATGCAGAAGCTATCTCAAAATCTGGCGTAAAGCGCGTAGTGTTTTTAAGCAGTATTGGTGCGCATTTAGAGCAAGGTTCTGGAATCATTCAGCGTTATAATGAAATCGAAGCCGTTCTAAACAGACTTTCAGATGTTTCGATAACATTTATGCGTCCAACTTCTTTTTACTACAATTTACTGGCTTATATTCCGATGATTAAAAATCAAGGAATTATAGCCGCTAATTATGGAGCAGATCAATTAATTCCTTGGGTTTCTCCAAACGATATAGCCGAAGCAATTGCAGAAGAACTTACAACTCCGCTCGACGGAAAAAAACTACGTTATGTAGCAAGCGAAGAAGTTACTGGAGATCAAACCGCAAAAATTTTGGGCGACGTAATTGGCAATTCAGATCTAAAATGGAAATTAATAAGTGACGAGGAAACACTAAACGGATTAATTGCTGTTGGAATGCAACCTAAAATTGCACAAGGTTTGGTAGAAATGTATCTTGCACTTTACAGCGGTTTGCTTGGTGAAGATTATTATCGAAATCGTCCTGCAGTTTTAGGAAAAACAAAACTGGCAGATTATGCTAAAGAATTTGCTTCTATTTTCAACCAAAATTAAGTACTTTGTATTATGGCAAATCAGCAACCTCTTCGATTTAAAACAATAAGCGAATTTCATGATTTTAGAAATTTGCCAAAACCCGAACATCCTTTGGTGAGCGTTTACAATTTTGAAGATTTAAAATATCTTAATGACGAAGAACCAAAAATCTTAATGCTGGATTTTTATTCGATTGCTTTAAAAGAAATGCCAACGCAAAAATGCGTTATGGCCAGCAGGAATACGATTTTAAAGAAGGAGTTTTAATTTTTCTTTCGCCAGGACAAGTTTTTTCTATTGAAGGAAATAACGAAATGCAACACACAGGATGGTCATTATTGATTCATCCTGATTTTCTTTGGAATACACCGCTTGCGCAGAAAATCAAACAATATGATTACTTTGGTTATGCAGTCAATGAAGCGCTTCATCTTTCTGATAAAGAAGAAAATATGCTAATAGACATCATAAAAAATATTCAGCAGGAATACCAGTCTAATATTGATAAGTTTAGCCAAGATGTAATTATTGCACAAATTGAATTGTTTTTGACTTACGCTGAAAGATTTTACAACAGACAATTTATTACTAGAAAAATCAGCAGACCATCAGATTTTAGCGCGTTTAGAAAAATTGCTTGAAGACCATTTTTCTGATGATTCATTAAAACAGAAAGGACTTCCGACGGTACACTTTATAGCCGAAAATTTAAACGTTTCTCCTAATTATCTAAGTGCATTGTTAAAAATGCATACGGGCCAAAGTACACAGCAACACATTCACAACAAATTGATTGAAAAAGCAAAAGAAAAGCTTTCGACCACTACGCTATCTATTAGCGAAATTGCTTTTGAACTTGGTTTTGAACATCAGCAATCATTTAGCAAATTATTCAGGACCAAAACAAATACTTCACCTTTAGAATTCAGACAATCATTTAACTAATTGCTTTATTTTTCATAAATTCGTTAGCTTAAAAAGCGAAAATTATGAATCCATTTTTAAGAAATACTTTGGCTGTAATTGCAGGTTTAGTTATTGGCAGTATTGTCAATATGAGCATCATTTTACTAAGCGGCTCTATAATTCCGGCTCCAAATGGCGCAGATGTTAGCACTACCGAAGGCTTAAAGGCAACCATGCATTTATTTGAACCAAAGCATTTTCTTTTTCCATTTTTAGCACACGCAATCGGAACTTTTGCAGGAGCGTTGACAACTGCTGTTGCCGCAATTAAACACAAAACAAAACTAGCTTTCGGTATTGGAGCTTTCTTTTTATTTGGCGGTATAGTTACGGTTTTTACTTTGCCTTCTCCTATTTGGTTTGGTTTTGCAGATTTAATTTTTGCTTATATTCCGATGGCATATTTAGCTTCTAGAATTGCTTTAAAAAAGAAAAAATAATATGAGCGACAAAACAATAAAACCAGCAAAAAAATGCTACGAACATATTGGTGGCAAATTGGGCGAATTGCTTTTAGAGACATTTGCGGCTAAAAAATGGATTGCAAAAAACAATTCGACAGACAAGCATTTCTACATAACCGAATTGGGCGAAAAAGAATTTACCAAACTAGGCGTAGATCTGAATAAAATAAAATCGGAAGCCCTTTAATTTTATAAATTTACAATCCTTTTCTGCAAAATTTGTAGCGCTTTATTTCTTAACTTAGTTTGCTTTTAAATCTTGAATCATGACTAGGAAAGAAATCGCTAAAAACTTCTTGAAATTAGCGACAAAAGGGCACCCTCACGAAGGTTTTCGATTGTATGTCGGAAAGAATTTCAAACATCACAACGCCTATTTCAAAGGCGATGCAGACACTTTAATGCTTGCCATGGAAGAATCTGCCAGAACAAATCCGAATAAGGTTTTTAAAATTCATCATATTCTAGAAGACGATAACTTAGTTGCTGTGCATTCGCACCTCAAACAAACGCCTTCAGATATTGGTTTTGCTGTTGTGCATATTCTCAAATTCGAATCGGATAAAATCGTCGAACTTTGGGATCTAGGACAACCTGTCCCAAAAGATTCTATTAACGAAAATGGAATGTTTTAACTAATGATAAATTACAAACAATTCATAATTTGCAACTTACAATTCACAATTAATAAATGAACTTAATCCCTAAAATTTCCTTATTACTACTAGTAATCTTAACCAGTTGTCATTCTTCAGCACAAACAAAAGACAATTATAAAAAAAGTATTGATAGTTTACTTCAAAACACCAATCCGAAATTTAATGGCGTGATTTTGATTGCGAAAAATGGCAAAACAGTCTATTCAAAGGCTGAGGGATTTGCGAATTTTGAAACCAAAAAACCTTTAAATCTAGATAGCCAATTTGAAATTATGTCTCTTACTCGACAAATTACTGCTCGCTTTGGTTTTAAAAGAAGTAGAACAAGGTAAAATTGATCTCAATACTCCAATAAAAAAATACCTGCCCAATTTAAAGCAGACATGGGCAGATACTATTACAGTACATCAGTTATTAAATCATTCACATGGAATCACTGATTTACAAAAGCCTTTACTTTTTAAACCAGGAAGCGATTTTAAATATGGCAATGAAGGTTATCCTATATTGGGTCAAATTCTCGAATCGGTATCTAAAAAAAACTATTCAGAACTAGCAAACGAGCTGTTTAAAAAGCTTAAAATGAATAATACATTTTGCTATTCAAAAGACAGCGATAAAAATTTAGTTACAGGATACATCTCTAACGGCAATACTTTAGAAAAAGCAGAAAATAATTTAATATCTCCATACAAAGTGCCTTCAGGCGGTCTTGTTTCTACTGTAAATGATCTTTTAATTTGGAATAACAACCTTCACAAGGGAAAAATTCTAAAACCCGAATCATACAAATTAATGACATCTTATACAATTCAAAGTCAACATAACTTTTTCGGAAAAGTAAAAGAAGGATACGGTTACGGTTTAAGAATTATAGAAAAAGAACCTATAAAATATTTTGGACATACTGGCCTTGGCAACGGATTTTCTGCTGTAAACTTGTATTTTCCTGACAGTGATGTAAGCTTAATTGTTTTAGAAAATCAGATGCCCGAAGATTCTAATTTGTTTTATGCTTCTGAATTTAAAATCAAAAACATTCTTTTTAAAAGTGATTTATTAAGTAAATCGTAGACAAAATGGCAAAAAATAAAACTACAGAAACTCAAAGTAGCGTTACTGATTTTATTAACGCTGTTGAAAATGAAGTTAAAAAAAGTGATGCTTTTGAACTTCTAAAAATAATTCAAGAAGCAACTGATTTTGAACCCAAAATGTGGGGGCCAAGCATTATTGGTTTTGGAAGCTATCATTACAAATACGACAGCGGTCACGAAGGTGATGCTCCGTTGGCTGGTTTTTCTCCAAGAAAAACAGCCATGACCGTTTATTTTTATCTGCCAGAAGAAAAAAGAGAAGAACTTTTATCTAAACTTGGAAAACATACTTCGTCTAAGGCATGCATTTACATTAAAAAACTCGCAGATATTGATATTGAAATCTTAAAAAAGATAATTTTACTTTCAATTGAATATACCCAAAATTTATATCCTCAAAATAAATGACAACATTCCTAATTCTATTATTCCTGATTGCTTTTGCAATTTATATGTTTCTTCAACACCCAAAATTCGGAAAAGCACCTTCGGGAGAAAGACTGGTTCAAATTCAAAATTCGCCGCAATATAAAAACGGAAAATTCGAAAACCAGAGCTTTACACCCGATCTCGCCGAAGGCAAAACTATGGCTGGAGTTTTATTTGAATTTTTCTTCAAGAAAGTAGATCGAAAAATTCCGACAGATTTAATTCCGTCAGTAAAAACCAACTTAAAAGAACTCCCATTAAATCAGGATGTTTTAGTTTGGTTTGGGCATTCGTCCTATTTTATTCAGTTGGAAGGAAAACGCTTTTTAATAGATCCCGTTTTTAGTGGGAATGCCTCTCCTATTCCAGGAACAACAAAATCGTTTAAAGGAACTGATATTTATACGGTCGATGATCTCCCTGAAATTGATTATTTGATAATCACGCACGATCATTACGATCATTTGGATTACGATACCTTCTTAAAATTAAAACCTAAAACTAAAAAAGTTGTTACCGCTCTTGGTGTTGGCTCGCACTTGGAATTCTGGGGATTTCCTTCTGAAAATATTATTGAGAAAGATTGGTATTCTAAAATAGAATTAGATGAAAATCTAACAATTCACACCACGCCATCAAGACATTTTTCGGGTAGAGGTTTTAAAAGATGCAATACGCTTTGGGCTTCTTTTGTTTTAGAAAGCAAGGATTTTAAAATGTATTTGGGCGGAGACAGTGGCTACGACAAGCATTTTGCTGAAATTGGCGAAAAATACGGACCCTTTGATATTGCTTTAATTGATAATGGACAATACAACGAAAGTTGGAAATATATTCATAATTTACCTCAAGATGTAATAAAAGCCATGAAAGACCTGAATGCAAAAAGAGTATTTCCCGTACATTCTTCTAAGTTTTCATTATCACTTCACGCTTGGGACGAACCTTTGAAAAAAGTAACCGAATTGAATAGTTTGTCTGAAAATCCGATTCCGTTAATTACACCAATGATTGGCGAAATTGTTGAATTGAAAAATGATAAACAAGAATTTAAACAATGGTGGAAAGGGGTTAACTAATGTTAATGAATTATGAATTATGAACCGAATTATAAATTCATGCTATGTCACCCTGAGCGAAGTCGAAGGGCGATCCAATTGACACTAGGGCTTCGACTTCTCTCAGCCTGACAAAAGTGAGCAAAACTTGAAACATGAAACTTTAAAACCTGAAACAAACTAAAAACCGTGAAACCAAAAATAATATTTCTATCCTTTTTCTTCCTTTTAATAACTAATGTCTTTTCTCAAAACACCTATGTATTTTTAGGGTCTTACAATCGTGATAAAACTGCTGAAGCTATTCAAGTATATCAATTGGATACTTTAAACGGAAAATTGACCAAATTTACTTCAGTCAAAAACATTATAAATCCGTCTTATTTGACGGTTTCGCCAAACGGAAAATATGTTTATGCCTGCACAGACACTAAAACGCCAAATGCAGGAAGCGTAAGCAGTTTTGAATTTAATCCGTCAGCAAAAACTTTGACTTTTTTAAACAGTCAAAGAAGCGGTGGCGAAAATCCTGTTTATGTCAGTGTTCACAAAAACGGAAAATGGCTTGCCAATGCCAATTATACAGAAGGAAGTGTTTCTGTCTATCCTATTTTAGAAAGTGGTAAAATCGATTCGATTGCCCAGAATTTTCAGTATATAGACGGAAGCGTAAATAAAGATAGGCAAACTAGATCTCATGTACATTCGGCGGTATTTTCTCCGCAATGTGATTATTTATTTTTGCCCGATTTAGGAGCCGACAAAATACGCTGTTACGCTTTTGATGAAAATCTGAAAAAGCCATTAGTAGAAACTAAAAATCCGTTTACGAAAACCGATTTAGAAGCTGGTCCAAGACATTTAACCTTTCATCCAAATCAAAAATATGGATATTGCATTGAAGAAATGGCTGGACAAGTTAGCGTTTACAGTTATGAAAATGGTGTTTTAAATAAAATCCAGCGCGTTGCTACGCATTCAGATAAAATAAAAGATGGTTTTGAAAGTTCTGATATTCATATTTCTCCTGATGGAAAATTTTTATACGCAACAAATCGCGGCAAAGAAAATAATATTGCTATTTTCTCTATCGATGAAAATGGTCTTTTAAAAAACATTGGCTATCAATCTACTCTAGGAAAACATCCTAGAATTTTTGCTCTCGATGAAAGCGGAAAATTTTTGGTTGCCTCGAATGTTTTAACCGGAAATGTAATTGTTTTTAAAAGAGATTCGAAAACTGGATTATTAAAGAAAGTGGGAAAAGAAGTAAAAATGGAGAATGTTTCTTGCGTACAGATTAAACAGATTTAATTTTCTTATAAGTATATTATAGATAATCTTGTCATTTCTCGTTCGTCGAAATGACAAACTTTGTGTCAAAAATTATTAAATAATTAAAAAAAAATGACAATAAGTAACTTCAATTTACAGCCAGATTTCTTAGAAAATGAAATCTCCAAGTTAATTCCGTTAGAAGAAAAACATTTTGAGGCCTTATTTAAAGCAGCTTCTGATCCGTTAATTTGGGAACAAAATCCTGCGAAGGATCGACATGAAAGAGATGTTTTTAGAGCTTATTTTGATCTGATACTTACAAAAAGTCCGTTCCTAATTCTCGATAAACAAACCAATGAAATAATGGGAACAACAAGTTTCTACGATTACAATCCAGAAAAATCGAATATTAGCATTGGTTACACTTTTATTACCCGAAAATATTGGGGCGGCCCGTACAACAACTCAAACAAAAAATTAATGATCGATTACGCATTTAAGCATGTTGATTCGGTACTTTTTCATATTGGAGCAGAAAACTTCCGTTCGCAAAAAGCCGTTTTAAAACTTGGAGCCAAAAAAATCAATGAGTTAACATTTACGGTTAATGGTCGTGAAGTACCATATTTTGAATATGAATTGAAGAAAAAATTATAGAAAATTATGAATTTTGAGTTATGAATTTTGAGTTGACGATAACTTGTAATTTATATCATAACTCTTAATTCATAGCTCATAAAACTCAAAAAATGAAAAGAATAACTGTTTTCTGTGCTTCAAGTTTTGGCACTGAAAAAATTTACGAAGAACAAGCAACCAATTTAGGCAAAACCTTAGCCAAACAAAATATAGAATTAGTATATGGCGGTGCAAATGTCGGTTTAATGGGCGCTGTCGCTGATGGAGCTTTAAGTGCTGGCGGAAAAGTAATTGGCGTGCTTCCTAATTTTTTAAGATCGAAAGAAATTGCACATTTAGGTCTAACCGAATTGATTTTGGTCGAGAGCATGCATGAAAGAAAAACCAAAATGAACGATTTGTGTGATGGTGTAATCGCACTTCCAGGTGGTTTTGGAACTCTAGAAGAACTTTTCGAAATGTTGACTTGGGCGCAATTAGGTTTGCATAAAAAACCAATCGCAATTTTGAATGTAAATGGCTATTATGATTCTCTAATAACGCTATTGCAAACTATGACTGAAAAAGGATTATTGAAAGAAGTCAATCAAAAAATGCTTTTGGTTAGCGATTCTATTGACGATTTATTAGATCAAATGAAAAATTACACTGCGCCCACTGTCGGAAAGTGGATTGATAAAAAAAAGTTATAAGTCAGAACTTAAGATCTCAATACAAATTTTAGAGTTATATTTACATTTCCTCGTTAGATCTAACTAATTAACTTCAAACAAAATGAAAACAGAAAACAACAAATACGCAAAGGCAGAAATGCTGATAAGAAAGCCTGTTTCAGAAGTTTTTCAGGCTTTTATTGATCCGCAGATTACGAGTAAATTTTGGTTTACAAAAGGATCTGGAAAATTAGAAGAAAATCAAAAAACAGAATGGACTTGGGAAATGTATGGTTTTTCTCTTTCTGTTACGACAATTGTACTTCAAGAAAATAAAAAAATTGTTATTGAATGGGGAAATCCTGACGAAATTACATTGGTAGAATGGGTTTTTAATCCGTTGAACGAAAGTGAAACTTTTGTAAGTATTACCAATTCTGGTTTTCATGGAGACACCGATAAAATTATAGATCAGGTTCGTAATTCGACTGAAGGCTTTACTTTGGTTTTGGCTGGAGCAAAAGCTTATTTAGAACATAATTTACAACTGAATTTGGTTTTGGATCGTTTTCCAAAAGGACTTGCTTAATCTTATTTAACCGCAAAATCTGTGTGTGTGTGTGTGTGTGTGTTTACCGCAAAGAACACAAAGGTTTACGCAAAGCTTGCTAAGTATTTTAAGAGTCACTAAAACGAAAAGTCCACAAAGCTTTATCTGTACAAAACTTTGCGAACTTTATATCTAGATTCTGTTTAGTCTCTTAATAAAATAACTTTGCGCCCTTTGCGGTTAAAAAACTAGCCACAAAGAAAAGTAACTTGAAACTTGAAACTTGAAACTTGAAACCTGAAACAAAAAAATGTCATGGAAGTTAAAAAACCAGAAAACATAGACGAATACATTGGCGGATTCCCTAATGATGTTCAAGAAATTTTGGAGAAAGTTAGAATAACGATTCAGAAAGCAGCGCCTGATGCAAAAGAGAAAATCAGTTATTCGATGCCAGCTTTTGAGCAAAATGGAATTGTAGTTTATTTTGTCGCTTTTAAAAACCATATCGGACTTTATGCTTTGCCAAGCGGACATGAAGCTTTTGTCGCAAAACTCTCTAAATATAAATCGGGAAAAGGTTCTGTACAATTTCCTCTCAAAGACCCAATGCCTTATGACTTAATTACTGAAATTGTAAAATTTAGAGTCAAAGAAAATCTGGCAAAAGCCAAAAAGAAATAAAACCACAAATGAATTTAACCCAACACTACGACCAACTTTACAAAACCTCTTCTGAGATTATTTCGACAGGAAAATATTCAATTGATTCTGAACTTAAAAATGAATCCGATTCTCGTTTTGGAATCACGTTGCTTATTCGCCCAAATGATGAAATTAAAGCAAATATTCACTCTTTCTTAAACGAATTAAGAAAAGCAGAACCTGAGCAATATTTTTACCCTGATTCAGATATTCATATTACAGTTATGTCTATTATTTCTTGTTCTTCTGATTTTACTTTAAATCAGATTTCTGCAAAGGAATACATAGAAGTAATCTGCAGAAGCCTTGTTGATGTTGAGAAAATTCAAATTCACTTTAAAGGAATAACTGCTTCTCCGTCTGCTCTTATGATTCAAGGATTTCCAAGCGATGAAACACTAAATAATTTACGAAATAGACTTCGCGAAAATTTCAAAAATTCAGGATTACAACAAAGTATCGACAGCCGTTATTCTATATCTACAGCACATTCAACTGTAATGCGTTTTCAGGAAAAACTCCATGATCCGAAAAAATTAATAGAAATAGCCGAAAAATTTCGTGATTATGATTTTGGAGAATTTGAGGTTAAAAACTTAGAATTGGTTTACAATGATTGGTATCAGCGTAAAAGTACGACACGCGTTTTAGGTGATTTTGGCTTGAGGTGATTCACTTAAATTTCCCAAAATGCCATAAAACTCCCGAAGGATCGTGCAGAAAACATTCACTCCCCCAATCTAAATATTTTATCGGAGTTAGTTTTACTCCTTCATATTTTTCAGGAAGATTTAGAGCCAAAAGTTCGCTATAATATCGTTCGACATTATCCACTTCAAGAAAAATCATAGTGTTTTCAATCCAGCTTTTATCGTAGTAATCTTGGAGGTAAAAAGCGATTTCTCCTGTTTTAAAAACTGAAAAATTAGATTCTAAAACTGTTTCTTCAAACCCTAAATCACGATAAAAACTTCTTGAAACTTCAAAGTTCTTAGCGCCGATAAACGGTCTGATAGATTTAACATTGTGATTCATATAATCTATTTAAATTTATAAAAACCATTCCACTCCATTATCAAGTCGAAGGAGAAAGTCTGTAAATGAATTTCCTATTTCAACATGATACTTTGTGTCCAAATCTATAGAAGGCGAAAGAATAATTTTTAAAGAATTATCATCTTCAAATTCAATTCCAATAAATTCTCCACTTCCATTTGTACCTATTGCTAATGTTTGGGGCAGTTTTTCAAAAATATGATATTCCAAATTAGCATCAATAATTTCTTCTAGGCTCCAAAGTTTTATAAACTCAGCTCCAATAAACTGATCGATTCCAAGATAATTTTCGACATAAAAAACATAATCTTCAGGAAGATCAAATTTTAAATGTGCTTGAATATCTTCAATATCAACTGAAGATTCTATCTTTCTCTTAGGAAAACGATACTTCTGCAAAATCTCATCTAAAGTCTCCATATACTATAAATTTATGTCGTTATAATAAATTAAAAACCATTTATTCTGAATGAGTTTAAACTGTCTTTCTACTTCAAAACCACTGTCAGGAATCCAAAATCTTTCTGTAATTAAGGTATCTGTTTTTACTAATGAATGCTGATATTCTTCTATTTCCGATTTTTCGGCAACGGGAATTGCTTGAAACTGCCAATTCTTTCTTGTCCAATTGTACTGCTCAAAACCTGAAACATGCTGTCCTTCAATCGGAAAATCAACTCTCGAAACCTGAAAAAGAGAATCAGAATGGAATTTTTTATTAAATTCGTCAAAATTCTCAGGCAATTCTATTTTTACAGGTTTTACAACGCTATCATTCTTAAATGCTTTTTCAGAATTTAAGTTTACAACTTCTTTAACTTTATTGCAATTCAAAGAAATAAAAGTGAGAGCCAAAACAAGTAAAATAGTTGAAATTTTCATGAAGATTCGATTTTAGCCTTTCTTCAAAATACTTCCTAAACCACGCCCAATTTGTTCTATTGCTTCAATACCTTTTGCTAAAGGCGATGCAGTAAAATCTTCGTAAGCATCCATTGCGCTTTCTTTTCTGTCGTCTTGCGGATAAACAAGCATTACATTATTGCTATCAAAATACTTTTCAAACTTTGTTGGCAATTTATCAAAGATTGATTGATAAGAAACAGAACCTTTTCGAGATAAATTGACAATAATAAAATCGGTTGGTTTTATGTCTTCAGAAATTACTTCAAAATTTTCCCAATCAGAAACATTTTTAAAACCAAATTTACTGTTCAGTTTTAAATTAGAACCAATTTGCTGAATAGCTTCATGTGTTTTCTTTTCAGCATAAATCACAATCGGAATGCTTAATTCTTGTGACAAACGGCTCACTTTCTGCATTAACAAATGAAAACCAATTCCTCTTTCTGAAAACGGCGGACAAATAAAAACCAATCTTTTTTCTTCAATAAAATTCTTTTGAAACCTGCAGATAAATAAAGTCTTATCTACATTATTTATTATCGAATCTACATTTTCTCCGAAGATTTTATCAATAAATCCGGTCTTTCTTGGCCAGCCCACAATCACAATATCCGACATAATTTCTTTTGACGTTCTTGCAATTCCGCTCGCAGGATTATGGTCGATTCTGGCAATCGTATTAATTTTTACTTCTGAAGCCGATCCTTGAATTACAAATTTATCGGCTGCTTTTCTGTATTTTAAAATGTTCTTTTCTGCCTGATTATTGTTTGGAACAATCGTTAATAAAGTAACTGGATTAGATGATTTTTTATCTTTTATCAAAAGAGCAAAATCTAATAAACTTGCCGCAGCAGAAGATTTTGCTAACGGAATCAAAATATGTTCGTCTAAAATTTGATCTTTATCGGCGTCTTCATGTGAAATTTCTTCTTCGCAGATGGCAATTTTTTTCGTCGCTTTTTCAGTTGCAAACGAAGCTACAATACACGTAATAAGAATTAGAATGATAGTTCCGTTTAAAATATTTTCGTCTAAGATTTTAGCTTTAAAACCAACTAAAATTACTGCCAAAGTTGCCGCTGCGTGTGCACTGCTCAATCCAAAAATAAGCTGTCTTTCTGTTCTAGTGTATTTAAAAACAATTTGAGTAAAAAATGCTCGCGATCCACTTTCCAAAAATTGCTACAACACTCAAAGTTCCTGCTACGATCAAAGCTGTTGGTCCGCTTAAAATAACGCTTACATCGACCAACATTCCAACAGAAATCAAGAAAAATGGAATAAATAAGGAGTTTCCAATAAATTCAATTCTATTCATCAACGCAGAAGAATGCGGAATTAATGGATTAAGCGCTAAACCTGCAACGAATGCACCAATAATTGGCTCTACTCCTGCTACCTCGGCCAAAAATGCGGCAAAGAAAACCACAGAAAGCACAAAAATATAATGAGCGTGTTTTTCACTTTCTAATTTCTTAAAAAACCATTTTGCAACACGTGGAATAATCATAAACATTATCGCAGAAAAAATGGCTAAAGAAACAATTAATTTAACCCAAAATGCCTGATTCAAATTCCCTTGACTGCTTCCCATAATTACCGCTAGAATAATCAAAACTGCGGTATCGGTCAAAATAGTTCCGCCGACTGTAATGGCAACCGCTTGGTTTTTAGCAATTCCCAGCTTGCTTACAATTGGGTAAGCAACCAAAGTGTGAGTTGCAAACATACTCGCTGTTAAGAAACTGGCATTAAAATCATATTTCAACAAGTAAAAACAAACCGGAAATCCAATTGAAAGTGGCAGAATAAAGGTAAAAAATCCAAATAGAACACTTTTGTTACGATTTGCCTTAAACTCATTCATATCTAATTCTAGTCCCGCAATAAACATGATATACAAAAGCCCGATTGTCGAAAATAAATCGACAGCAGAGTTTTTTGCCAGAATATTTAATCCGTGCGGGCCAATAATAACACCCGAAATAATAAGTCCGATAATTCCAGGAATATTGATCTTTTTTAATAAAATCGGGCAAAGCAGGATTATAAATAGTATTAACGAAAAGATTAATACTGGGTTGCTTAGAGGTAATTCGAATTCTTGTAATAGATGTCTGAAAAATTCTATCATATGGTAACTTTATCTTCTTGTGGCATTAACATTTGTAAAAAGACATTTCAGAATTAAAACAAAATTCCAGGAAGTATTAATATTAAGAGCCAAGCAATGCGCCTCGTTCTTCTACAAAAATACCGAAAAAACACGAACTTTTTACGGAAAGTGCATATTAAGGTTTTAAATTTATTTCGTTGCCGAATTATTAAATTTTAATATTTTTTTTAACAAATACGCAAGATTAACACTCAAAAAGAAATCATCATTGCATTATTCGATTATCTTTGTCTTAACAAAAATTGAACAATGGAAGAATGTATCTCTGTTTTTGATATGCTTAAAATTGGCGTTGGCCCTTCAAGCTCACACACTTTAGGTCCTTGGCGCGCTGCCGAACGCTTTCTAGAAGAGTTGAAAGACGAAGCAATTTTAGAGGATATCACAAGGGTAAAAGTCGATTTATATGGCTCACTTTCTTTAACTGGAAAAGGCCACGCAACAGATCTTGCCGTTATGCTCGGATTGAGTGGACAAGATCCTGAGTATATTCCTGTCGAAGATATTGCTGGTATTATTAAAAAAATCGAAACGACAAACGAAATCAATTTGGGAAACCAAAAAGTGATTCCGTTCTTTTTTCTTCAAGACATTGTTTTCAATAAAGATTTTCTTCCGTTTCATGCAAACGGACTAAAATTTACGGCTTACAAGTCTGATGATTCTGAATATGAATCTACTTTCTATTCTATCGGAGGAGGATTTGTGGTTAAAGAAGAACGTACAAATGCTAAAGAAAAAAAGGCAATTAAATGTGCATTTCCCTACCCAATTCAAAACGCAGACCGAATTATTGAATTATACTATTACTGAAAACAAATCGATTTCTGAAATTGTATATGAAAATGAAATTTCGATGCGCCCAGAAGCTGAAGTGCATTCTGAATTAATGCGCATTTGGAATACGATGTTAGAATGTATGTATATTGGATGCCATTCTGAAGGTATTCTTCCTGGCGGACTTCATGTGCGTAGAAGAGCTTTTGACATGCACCAAAACTTAATCGGATTATCTAACTATAATGATCCGCAGAGCTGGCTGGAAGAAATTAGAAAAACCGAAGTTAAATTCCGCCAAATCTTAAAATGGGTTAGCTGTTTTGCACTTGCCGTGAACGAAGTAAATGCTTCTTTAGGCCGTGTAGTTACTGCTCCAACTAACGGAAGTTCGGGTGTAATTCCTGCTGTTTTAATGTACTACATGGTAATTGAAAACCATAATGCAGGCGAAAAAGAAATAAAACAATTTTTGATGGTTGCTGGCGAAATTGGCAGTATATTCAAAAAAGGATCAACTATATCCGCCGCAATGGGCGGTTGTCAGGCCGAAATTGGCGTTTCGTCTTCTATGGCTGCAGCAGCGCTTTGCGAATTAATGGGCGGATCTCCTGCTCAGGTTTTAATGGCGGCAGAAATTGCAATGGAACACCATTTAGGTTTAACTTGCGATCCTATTGGCGGATTGGTCCAGATTCCGTGTATCGAAAGAAATACAATGGGTGCCATTAAAGCAATAAATGCTTGCTGAATTGGCCTTAGAAACCGATTCTAAAAATGCTAAAGTCCCATTAGACAAAGTAATTAATACGATGTGGGAAACAGCAAAAGATATGAATTCAAAATATAAAGAAACTTCTGAAGGAGGTCTGGCGGTTGCCGTAAATATGGCCGACTGCTAAACTTTAAGTTATCAAGAATTCTACAAATTAATACTTATACATAAGTCGCATAATTATTTTATTATAATGTAAAACAGGCAATTTTGATTAGAATTTAAAGACCGAAAACTATTTTCTGTCGAAATATTCTACAATTGCTAATTCCTGTTTTACATTTATTCAATACTTTTACAATATCAAAAAAACATTAAAATGTCAGTAGCAAAAAAAGATTATAAAAGAATCACAACAAAGTCATTAATAGAAATGAAAAGCAACGGAGAAAAAATCTCTATGCTTACTGCATATGATTATACAATGGCAAAAATTGTTGATACCGCTGGTGTCGATGTAATTTTAGTTGGTGATTCGGCATCAAACGTAATGGCTGGACACGAAACAACTCTACCTATTACTTTAGATCAAATGATTTATCATGCTTCTTCTGTAGTTCGCGCTGTAGAAAGAGGTTTGGTTGTAGTTGACTTGCCTTTTGGAAGTTACCAATCTGATCCAAAAGAAGCTTTACGTTCTTCTATTAGAATTATGAAAGAAAGTGGTGCTCATGCTGTAAAATTAGAAGGCGGAAAAGAAATCAAAGAATCAATTAAAAAAATATTACATGCTGGTATTCCAGTAATGGGACACTTAGGTTTAACTCCTCAGTCTATCTACAAATTCGGAACTTATAGTGTTCGCGCAAAAGAAGAAGAAGAGGCTGAAAAACTAATTGAAGATGCTCAAATGCTTGAAAAAGTTGGATGTTTTGCTGTTGTTTTAGAAAAAATCCCAGCAGAACTTGCTAAAAAAGTAGCAGAAAGCATTTCTATTCCAGTAATCGGAATTGGAGCTGGAGGTGGCGTAGACGGCCAAGTTTTAGTAATTCACGATATGTTAGGAATGAATAATGAATTTAGTCCGCGTTTCTTACGTCGTTACTTAAACCTTTACGACCAAATGACTAAAGCAATCGGTCAATATGCTTGCAGATGTTAAGTCTAGTGATTTTCCTAATGCTAATGAACAATATTAGATTTTAAGATACTAAGGTTCTGAGTTGCTAAGGTTCTAAGTTTTTAGTTTCAAAGAGGCAAAGGAACACAGGTTCAAAGATTTTTGAATTGCCTCCAGCTTTAGCTGGAGGTTTATTTTTAACACATATTAAAGGCTTTAGCCAAACTTTTCAATTTAAAATTTCACTTCAAAATGAAAATTGTTTCAGATAAAAATAATCTCCAAATTTTACACGAAGACAATCACATTATCGTGGTCAATAAACGTGTAGGTGATATTGTACAGGGAGATAAAACGGGTGACAAACCTTTGTCTGATGTTGTAAAAGAATATATTAAAGCTAAATATAACAAACCAGGTGATGTTTTCTTAGGCGTCATTCACCGATTAGACAGACCTACAACGGGAATTGTCGTTTTTGCTAGAACGAGTAAGGCTTTGTCTCGAATGAATGAATTGTTTAGCAATCGTGAGACTAAAAAAACATATTGGGCTGTTGTAAAAAACAAACCAAAAGAAGCGAAAGCAAAACTGGTTCATTATTTAAAACGAAATGAAAAAAATAATACTTCTAAAGCTCATTTAAAAGAAGTTCCAGATAGCAAATTGGCTAGTTTAGATTATACCATAATCAAAGAACTTCAAAATTATACAGCATTAGAAATCAATTTGCATACAGGTCGCCATCATCAAATTCGTGCTCAATTAAGTGCAATCGGATCTTCGATTAAAGGAGATTTAAAATACGGAGCAGATCGAAGCAATCCTGATGGCGGAATTCATCTTCATGCTCGAAAACTGACTTTTGTACATCCGGTTTCAAAAGAGAATATTACAATTATTGCCCCTACTCCAGACGATCCAATTTGGAATGCTGTATGATTTTTATGATTTAATTGTTAAATTTTTAAATTTTATCGATTAACTTGCAGGGAGAAAAAAACAAGCTAATCGTAAAATGGACTTTAAAAGCGACATCGGATATCGAAAGGAAACTCTAAAAAAGTTATTGTATAATATTCAAAAAAGCGAAGATTTAATTGTAAAAGCTTTATATGATGACTTTAAAAAACCAGAGTTTGAGGCTGTTTTGACCGAAACCAATTATGTCATTTCAGAACTTAAAGATGTTATCAAAAACCTTAACAAATGGGCAAAACCAAAACGTGTTTTTCCGTCACTGCTTAATTTTCCTTCTACCGATTATATTTACAAAGAACCTTATGGCGATGTATTAATCATTGCTCCTTGGAACTATCCTTTTCAACTTGCTTTATGCCCTCTTGTTGCTGCTGTCGCCGCAGGAAATAGAGTTGTTTTAAAACCATCTGAACTTACACCTCATACTTCTGCTGTAATTGCAAAAATTATAGAAAAAACATTTCATGTTAATCATGTTGAAGTTTTTGAAGGCGGAGTTGATGTTTCTAATAAATTACTGGCGCAGCGATGGGATTACATCTTTTTTACAGGAAGTGTCGCTGTTGGAAAAATTGTTGCAAAAGCCGCAGCAGAAAATTTAACGCCAGTTACTCTTGAATTAGGCGGGAAAAATCCGTGCATTATTGATCAAACGGCCAATTTAAAACTGGTCGCAAAACGAATTGTTTGGGGAAAATTTATAAACGCAGGACAAACTTGCATTGCTCCAGATTATATTCTAATTCAGAAAAACATGAAAGTTAATTTCATTTCTTTTATGATCGAAGAAATCATAAAAGCTTATGGAAAGAAAATAGATAAATCTCCTGATTTTGCACGAATTATAAATACGAAAAACTGGTATAGATTAACCAATATGATTCAAGGCGAACATGTTTTATTTGGTGGAGAAAGCGATGCCAATAAACTTTATATTGCACCTACTCTTCTAGAAGAACCAGATTTGGATAGCGCTGTTATGAAAGAAGAAATCTTTGGGCCTATTCTGCCAATTCTTGTTTATGAAAATGAAAATGATATTGAAAAGGTTGTAAGCCGTTATGAGAAACCTCTTTCATTTTACATTTTTAGCGAAAATAATTCATTTGCAAAGAAATTAATTTCAAAATACTCTTTTGGAGGCGGATGCATTAACGATACGGTTATTCATTTTTCTAACAATAGACTGCCTTTTGGCGGTGTCGGGCATAGCGGAATTGGTGCTTATCATGGCAAACGAAGCTTCGATACATTTTCTCATCATAAAGCAATTGTAAAAAAAGGAAATTGGCTTGATTTACCAATGCGTTATGCGCCATATAAGGATAAACTGGGCCCAATAAAACGAATTCTAGACTGGCTATAAATCAGTTAAAAACATTTCGGAATGTTTTGTAGATTTTTATACGGAATTGATTAAATATATTATATTTACGTCAAGATACCTTTCAAATATTACAAGTCTATAAAACAATCTTACATAAATGAAATCTACACTTGACCAAATTGAGGACATTAAAAAAAATGGCTTTTCCCTTGATTTTGCTACAGTTTTTAATCACGCCTTCGAAAATTATAAAAAAATAGCACTTTATTCTGGGCTAATCATCTTGGTATTTTCAATTATTGCGGCTGTAGCTTTTATGGGCATAATGGTTGCCTATTATGGAGCTGAAGCAATCTCAAAAGATTTTATTCAAAATTTTGAAAACCAACAATTCACTACTATTCAGCTTGTAATTCAAACTGTTGCCGTTTCTATAGTTGCAGGAATAACAGCTCCATTTGGTGCTGGTTTTCTAAAAATGGCAGATTCTGCAGATAGAGATGTAGAATTTAATGTTTCTACTATCTTCACTTATTACAAATCACCATATTTTGGGCAAATTTTTGTAGCGACCTTTATTCCTGCCCTTTTCGGAACTGCCATTGCCAATTTAATTGAAAGCGCAGGAATCATATTTGTTGGAAATGTAGTTTCATTTATGGTTTCTTACTTTATGTTTCTATCAATTCCGTTAATTGTTTTTGGAAACCTTGGGGCTATAGATGCTATAAAATCGAGCTTAGTAATCGTTACAAAAAACCCACTTAATATATTTGCTTTTTTTATCATAGGTTTCATTGGTTCAATGGTTGGTTTTATCGGTTGTTGCGTAGGGATTATTTTCACTGTTGTTTTTAATAGTTCAATGATTTACGCGACCTATTTTGCCATTTTTGGAACACAATCTGAAGATGAAGATTCAATTGATTCAATTGGAAAATACAATGTAGATTAAAATAGAAAATTCTTAATTTCAGAGAACTTAACCACTTCTTTTTAAGAATTTTCAAAACGCTATTTACTAAACCAACATACCCCCAAATTCTATGGCCGCAAACTGTAGTTTTTTCAATTTGATTCTTTCAGGAATTTCCACTGTTGGAAGTACCTTCGAATCGATTGTGACTAGGTGGTATGTATTTAATTCAGACATAATTTACTACAATAACCATAAGCTTTTTGTTTTAGGTTTATCGCTCTTTGCATTTTTGTCGCTTCTAGTTTACCAATTTTTTAGAATTAAAGCTAAAATTGGATACTTCATCGAAAAAAAGAAAGAACAAGATACCGTTGGCAGAGAATATCAGCTTTATATTTTATTTTTTGGTATTGCAGTTATTATTATTGAGATCATAAATGAGATCTTTAAAATTAGACCTAAAAGTCTATTAATAGTCAATGTTCTAATTGGTATTTTTGTTCTTGTTATCTACACTATAACAAACAAAATTAAATGGGTAAGAGATCACATTCAACAGATTTTCATTTCCTGCTTCTTTGTTTATATCAGTTACGTGGCTTACAACATTGTTACTTTAAGCAGTGATGTTGTACCAATTATTGTCTTCCTGATTTCATTTTTCTTTTCTTACAACATACTTAAGCCCATAAAAATATACTGGCTTTTTGTTGCGTTAACATTTAGCTTTTTAATAGCAACAGTTGCATTTCAGCTAATTCCAATAAAATCTTCTATTTTATTAATCAATTTCTGCATCCTTATTTTCATCATAAACCAAGTAAAATATGCAGTTTTATTAGACAATAGAGACAATTTTAGATTTGCAAGCGAAATTGTTCATAAAGGAAATTCGCTTACAATAGCATCCAACCAAAAAGGCGAAATACTTTTTTGCGGCGAAACCATAACCCCTATTTTAGGATACCAACCTGATCAGGTTATGGGTTTAAAATTCTGGGAATTGACTGAAAATTTAGAATCCAACGAAAAATTAAATCTTGTTAGAAATCAAGAAAACAAACTTTACATTAGAAAATTAAAAGCCGAAAGCGGTGAATATAAATACATTCAATGGAAAGATAAAAAATTCTCAGACGACCTAATTATTAGCATTGGACAAGACGTAACAGAACAAGTTATTGTTCAGGATCAATATAAAAATCTAATTGAAACGGCAACAGATATTATTTTTGAAATCGATGCTGACGGTCATTTTACTTTTATAAATGAATTTGGCATTTCTGCTCTTGGATACACTCAAAACGAAATAATCAAAAAGCATTATTCTAATTTCATTCATGATAACTATATCAGTAGTGCTGTTGATTTTTATGAAAATTTGGTGCTTAACGAAAATAATTATCCGATTATCGAAATTCCTATTTTGAAGAAGAATGGTGATGAAATATGGATTTCACAAAAAATTATTGTTCGAAAAAACGACTTAGGATTAACGGCTGGATTTTCTGGAATTGCGCGAGATATTACCGAGAAGAAAAACATCGAAAACGAGAAAAAAAGACGTCTTAAAAAAATTGAAGCCTATAATAATTCGACCAAAAAATTATCTACAACAGACTTTAGCAAATACGATGATTTAAATACGGTTATAGACTTAATCTTAAAAGAAGCGACCTCTATAAGCAATACGAACCGCGTAAGTTTCTGGAAATACGACAATGATTTAATTACCTGCAAAAACCTTTTTAGCATAGACAATCAAAGTTTAAGCGATAAAAACATCTTAAATAAAGAATCCTATCCTATTTATTTTGAAACCTTAAACAATAAAGCCATTATTAACGCGCCAGACGTATTCAATAAACTGGAAACTTCTGAGTTTGAAAAGCTTTATTTTACAAAAAACAATATCAAATCGATGCTAGATGTACCTATTTTCTTAACAGGCCAATTAGCAGGTGTTGCTTGTTTTGAAAGTACAGAACAAAAACGAGAATGGGATAATGAAGACATTAATTATGCGAGAACTATCTCTGATGTAATTTCACTTGCAATTTCTTCACAAATGCGTTTAGAAGCAGAAAGAAAATTAGAACTTAAAAGTCAGCTCTTGTCTGCACTTTCTCTATGTACCGAAAAGTTTCTCTTGAGCAAAACTACTCATCAGATGTTTCAGGAAACCTATCAAATTATAGGAAAAGCGACCAAAGTAGATCATATGTATTACTACGAAAAGGATCCGATTTACAATACCGTTAGTCAAAAATATAAATGGTCGCGTGAAGGTGTTGTCCATCAAATTACTCCTCTGCACCATATGACAGAAGAAAATCTTCAAGAAATTTATGATGTTGCTTCGCAAAGAAAAATTCTAAACACATTTACAAGAAATCTTAATGATGGCTTTTTCAAAAAACTACTTATAGATAATGAAATTCAATCGATCTTAATTCTGCCAATTTACATTAACGATTTATTTACTGGTTTTATTGGTTTTGACGACTGCACTACTGAAAGAAAATGGTCTGAAGACGAAATAAACATCTTTCAGGTATTAGCAAATAATATCTCATCTGCTCTAGAAAGAAACCGAAACGAAACTAAAATTATTGAAAGTGAGGAGAAATTTAAACTGATTGCAAACAACATTCCTGGCACAGTTTATCTATCAAAATTTGATGCCTTCTCTACCAAAATATTCTTAAACGATGAAGTTTTAAATCTTACGGGATATTCAAAATCTGAATTCATTGAAAATAATTTATCTTTCTTATCGTTAATTCATCCAGATGACAAAGAAGAGGTAATTAACAATCAAATCGATAATCTACAGCATGGAATGCCTTTGCATAATGTGTATCGCATTCAACGCAAAAGTGGCGAGTTTATTTGGATTGAAGAATTTGGAGATGTAATTAAACGAGATGATGAAATTGAATTTGTTGGCGGAATTTATTTTGACATTACAAGTAAAAAAGAAATAGAAGATGCTATAAAAGCGAAACAGCTGGCTGAAGCGGCAAACAAATCAAAATCTGACTTCTTGGCTAATATGTCGCACGAAATTAGAACTCCTTTAAACGGAATTATTGGTTTTACACACTTATTAATGAAAACGGAATTGGAGGAAATTCAAGAAAAATACATGACCACGATTAACCAATCAGCTCATTCTCTTCTTGAAATTATAAATGACATTTTGGATTTCTCAAAAATTGAAGCAGGAAAACTGGAACTGTTTATTGACCTATATGATATTAAAAAAATTTTAGGTCAAGTTTTTGATTTAATTGTTTACGAATCGAACAAAAAAAATCTGGAACTTGAATTAAACATTGATCCTGATGTTCCCAAATATATCTGGACAGATATTGTTCGACTAAAACAGATCTTGATTAATCTGCTTTCAAACGCTGTTAAATTCACAACCGAAGGATCTATCAAATTAAACGTTTCGGTTTTAGAGAAGAACCATAACAACAACTGCGTGCTTCGTTTTGCCGTAATCGATACTGGAATTGGAATTCTTGAAAAAAATCAGAAGAAAATCTTTAAAGCTTTTCTACAAGAAGATAGCTCTACAACAAGAAAGTTTGGAGGAACCGGATTAGGCTTAACCATATCTAACCAATTGCTCGCTTTAATGGAAAGTCGTTTACAGTTGGAAAGCAAAATTGACGAAGGAAGCACTTTTTTCTTTGATTTAAATCTAAAAACAAGCAATCAAAGTATAAATGATAAATATAATGCCGAGCTTAAAAGTTTAGATATCGATCTAGATTCTGACGAGATAGAAACAAACGACAACAATATTACTTTTCTAATTGTAGAAGACAACAAGGTAAACATGCTTCTTCTTAAAACAATTATAAAAAATTTATACCATAATGCCTTTATTTTCGAATGCGAAAACGGGTACGAAGCCATTCAACAATTTGAAAAAATAAATCCAACCCTTATTTTTATGGATATTCAAATGCCAATAATGAATGGTTATGAGACTGCAAAAGCCATTAGAAATACTAAAAAAGGACGCGACATTCCGATAATTGCCGTTACGGCTGGCGCTGAAAAAGAAGAACGCAATAAATGCATTTCTGCCGGAATGGACGATTATATTTCTAAACCAATCATGAAAGGAACAGTTGAAGAAGCATTAGTAAAATGGCTAGGATGATTTAGTTTTTGAATCTCAGTTTGAGTCACAGCCTTAATAAATTGTTTTTGATAGAAAACAAAAAATGAGACTGAAAACTTAATGTTCCAATTGTGAAATTTATCATAAAAAATCTATAAATTCGTACAACGTTTTAATAACCAGATTAAAAAGAATTCAATATGAAATGGCAAGGCAGAAGACAAAGTGACAATGTAGAAGACAGAAGATCAATTTCTGGCGGTGGCAAAGCACTAGTCGGCGGTGGAGTTATTGGGATTATTATTTTACTGCTTAATGTTTTTGGAGGCGAAACAGGTCAGCAAATAGCGCCAATTCTAGAACAAATGCAAGGTGGACAATCCCAACAAACAGAAACTGCAGCTCCTCTAAGCGAGGAAGATAAAAAAATGGGCGAATATGTAAGGACTTTACTTGCATACAATGAAGATACGTGGACAAAGATTTTTGCAGAACATGGAATGACCTACGAAAAACCAAAATTAGTTCTTTTTAAAGGCGCTGTACAAACTGCTTGCGGCGGAGCATCATCTGCTTCAGGTCCTTTTTATTGCCCAGGCGATCGCAAAGTATATATGGATTTAGATTTTTTTGAAGAGTTAAAAACTAAATTTGGCGCAAAAGGAGGCGATTTTGCGATTGCATACGTTATTGCGCATGAAATTGGCCATCATATTCAAACCTTAATGGGAACATCTTCTAAAATGCGTCAAATGCAGCAAGGAAAAAGCGATGCAGAAGCTAATAAATTATCTGTAGCCTTAGAATTACAAGCTGATTTTTATGCTGGAGTTTGGGCACACGATAACCAGAAAGATCTTGATGTAGGAGATATAGATGAAGCTTTAAGTGCTGCAAATGCTGTTGGAGACGATGCTATTCAAAGCAAAATGCAAGGACATGTTGTTCCTGATTCTTTTACTCACGGAACTTCAGAACAAAGAATGTATTGGTTTAAGAAAGGTTTTACAACTGGAGATATTAAACAAGGAACTACATTTGAAGACATTAGATAATACATAAAAACCAAATAATTACCAACCAAAAAAGCACAACCCTACCAGTTGTGCTTTTTTTTATGAAATCAAAAAAAATCCAAACATCAAGTTGAGACACTTTGATATTTGGATTTTAAACATTTGAAAGTTTTGTCTTTTAAACTAAAAAAGCCTTGAATTTCTTCAAGGCTTTCTTTCTGGGTGGCTGACCGGGTTCGAACCGGCGACCCGCGGCACCACAAACCGCTACTCTAACCAGCTGAGCTACAACCACCATTTTTCTGCTTAGCGAGTGCAAATATAGAACAAAGGTTGAGTTCTACAAAGAAAAAAATGAAAAATTTTCATAAAAATTATATCAAATTTTCTAAGCTATTGACTGCCAAACATCTTTCAACTGTAAAACCTTCTGCAAAATCTTTCCCAACTAGTCTTCCTAAGTCCTGCGCGCGGTAATTTAGACTTTCAAAAAAGTTTTTACTTGTAATTGGTGTTGCAGGTTCTTTTGAATTCGGATCGTAAAATTGGGTTTTATAAGCAGAAATCGCTTCTACTTTCTTTTTTTCAAATCCTGTAATATCTACAACAAAATCTGGAATAATATTTTTCCATTGAATATAATGATAAACAATTTTAGGTCTCCACGCTTCTTGCTGTACTCCATCAATCGAAGTTTCAATTTTCATTAATCCCGAAAGAAAGCAAGAATCAGAAACTAGTTTGCTTCCTTTTCCATGATCAATATGGCGATCGTCTATTGCATTGCACAATACAATTTCAGGTTTGTATTTACGTATCATTTTTATGACTTCTAATTGATGTTTTTCATCATTCACAAAAAAGCCATCGCGCATTGCTAAATTTTCGCGTACTAAAACACCTAAAATCTTAGCCGCATCTTTTGCCTCCTGATCTCTAATTTCTGCAGTTCCACGTGTTCCTAATTCACCACGTGTTAAATCTACAATGCCTACTTTTTTCCCAAGGGAAACTTCTTTTAAAATTGTTCCAGCACAACCTAATTCTACATCGTCTGGATGTGCACCAAATGCTAATATATCTAGTTTCATTTTCTCTTTTTGTTTGTTTTGTTTCAAGTTTAGCCACAGTCGCAATATTAAGTCTCAGTAACTGAAAACTGTGACTTTGACTGAAAACTCATAATTCATAACTTCTAACTCCTAACTTTCAAGACTCTTTTCATCGTCATTGATTTATTGACGCTTTCTTCCCATTCTTTTTCCGGAACGCTTTCTCTTGTAATTCCGCAACCCATATATAAAATTGCTTTTTCTTCCTGAATCTGCATGCATCGTAAATTTACAAATAAATCAGAACTTGCTTGAGCTTCTCCAAAAGTGCTGTTCAATTCACCTAGAAAACCTGTGTAAAAAGTTCTATCATAATTTTCGTTTTCAATAATAAATCCTTTCGATTTCTTTTTTGGAAGTCCGCAAACGGCTGGAGTTGGATGCAACGTATCGATTACTTCTTCTAAAGTCGAATTATCTTTTAAAACTCCAGAAATATCGGTTTTTATATGCCAAATAGATCCTGCTTTTAAACTATAAGGTTCAGAAACCACAACCGAAGCTGTAAATTCTCGAAGCCTTTTTACAATAAAATCAGTTACAAATTGTCGCTCGTCTTTTTCTTTTTGTCGCCAAATAATTTTAGTTTCCTGATTGTCTTTTTGCGTTCCTGCCAAAGCCATCGTTTCAAAAACATTTCCGTTTGCTTTTAGCAGTTTTTCTGGAGTCGCTCCCATCCACAAACCAATTTTAGGATGAAAGAAACAATAACAAAAAGTTGCTGGATACAATTGAACCAAGTGCTGAAACGTTTCAATAAAATCAAATTTAGATAAAGGCACTTCTTCGTTTCGCGATAAAACGACTTTTTTGAATTCTTCGTTTTTTATCGCTTGAATTCCTTGTGCTACCAAATATTCGTATTGAAACTTAGCTTCAGAATCAAAATTTAAATCGTCAATCTCGATTGGTTCAAATGAAGCTGGATCTTTGTGGACAGAAATAATTTCTGATTCATTTTCAGGAATCAAGACTAGTTGTTTTTCATCAAAAGAAGCAAAAACAAATCCTTTTTCACTGTAATCAGAAACATTGTATAATGTATTATTTTGCTGTAAAATCCCAACATAGCTTTCTGTATTGGGTTTTGAATAAAGTACAAAGGGTAAATTTTGTTCTTTATGATTTTTAATTTTTAAGAAAAATGAATTCATATTTATTCGCTTTTCTTTCTATCCAAAACCATATTCGTCAATTTGCAAAGCGAAACCAGATTTCCCTCTTCATCAGTAATTTTGATTTCCCAAAGATGAAGACTTCTTCCTTTGTGAATAATTCTGGCTGTTCCAAAAACATAACCTTCACGAATGCTTTTTAGATGATTTGCCGAAATCTCGATACCTCTTACCTCCTGTTCTTTCGGATTGATAAAAAAGAAAGAAGCCGCACTCCCGACACTTTCTGCCAAAGCAACAGAAGCGCCTCCATGCAACAATCCCATTGGCTGATGAACACTTGGATTTACAGGCATTTTTGCAGTTAAAAAATCTTCTCCGGCGTCTATATATTCTATTTTTAACGTTTCCATCAATGTGTTTTTAGAAAACTCATTGCAGCGCGCCAAAATCTGCTCTTTTGTATAATTCATTAAAATAAACTTTAAAATCGTAAAATTAAAGAAAGATAAGACATAAATCTAAAATCCGATCCTAAATTTAAAATTCAACTTCAAACGTGTAGGTTTTTTGTTATTTTTACAAAAACAATCAAAATCAATCTTTGGCTAGAAATTATTTTATTTGCCACAGATTGCACAGATTAAAGGGATTTTAAAAGTATAGCCACGAATTACACAAATTTCAGCGAATTATATTTCAATTTAATTTAAGAAAATTCACGGAATTTGTGGCAAAAAAATCTTTTTAATCCTTTAATCTGTGGCAAAAAAAAACTTTTTTAAATGCGTCAACACTTTACACTTTTAATCTTCGGAATCATTCTTGCTTTCAGTTCTTGTCGAACTGATTTTGATACCATTACTAGTTCTGGAGATTTAAAGTTTTCAAAAGACACCGTTTATTTGGATACTGTTTTTAAAAATATTGGTTCAAGCACTTACCAATTAAAAGTCTACAACCAAAGCAAAAAAGACATTTCGATTCCGATTGTACAATTTAAAAAAGGCTTGAATTCTAAATACAGAATGACTGTTGATGGAATGTTGGGCAACAACGGTAAGATTTTTCAAAATGTTACACTTTTAGCAAAAGACAGTTTGTACATTTTTATAGAAACAACTGCAGATATTACAGATGCCAATCCTGATGATTTTTTATATACTGACCAAATTCAGTTTGACAGCGGAGCCAATTTGCAAGAAGTTGCTTTGGTTACTTTAATTCAAGATGCTGTTTTTTTATATCCGAACCAAAATCCTGACGGAACCAAAGAAAAAATTAAAATTGACGGCAAAGATGTTGATGGGTTCTATTTGAGCGAAAATGATCCCATAAACGGAAACGAGCTTCTTTTTACAAACGAAAAACCATACGTCATTTATGGATATGCTGGAGTTCCAGAAAACAAAACCATAACTTTTGAAGCTGGTGCAAGAATTCATTTTCATGCCAATTCTGGTTTGTATGTTGGTAAAAATGCTTCTCTAGAAATTAACGGAAAAACTTCTACGACAAACAAACTCGAAAATGAAGTTATTTTTGAAGGCGACCGTTTAGAATCACTTTATTCTGACATCCCTGGGCAATGGAAATCGGTTATTTTTGAAAAAGGAAGCGCGAATCATTCTATCAATCATTTGACTTTAAAAAATGCGATTGTAGGCTTAGATTTCAGAAGTTCATTAAATCCTATTTCGATCAAAAACACACAAGTTTACAATTGCGTTGAATACGGAATTTTAGCTCAAAACGAACAAATTACTGGAGAAAACATTGTTATAAATCGTGCTGGAATAGCAAGTTTATCTTGCATCTATGGCGGAAATTATAGTTTTGCACACTGTACTTTTAATAATAATTGGTCAGGCAGTTCTCCGTTTGCAGTAAATTTAAGCAACTCTTTGGCAGGAGCAACTCCAGAAACCAATCCGCTTACTCAGGCTACTTTCAATAATTGCATTATTTATGGTTCAGCTACAAACGAATTAAATTTAGATAAAAATGCAAAAGCCACATTTGTTTATCAATTCAATAATTGTTTATTGAAATTTAGCAACTCAACAACCAATCCTAATTACCAATTCAAAACCGATACAGAACATTACACGAACATTATTCTAAATGAAAATCCTAAGTTTTATAATGCTTCTGAAAATAAATTCAATATTGATAAAACTTCTGCCGCTTTCGCTAAAGGGAATCAGGCCTATATCATTACAACAGATATTTTAGGAATTACAAGAACTTCGCCGCCTGACTTGGGTGCTTATCAGAATCAGGATTTCCCTAAATAATGGTTTTGCCACGAAGGCGCTAAGGCGCAAAGTATTTTTATAAAGCATCCATGCAGTTTGTCATTTCGACGGAGGAGAAATCTTCGCGAGTAACTCCGCGAAGAGAATCCAATCTTTGTCGAGCTTCTTGTGAAGATTTCTCCTCCGTCGAAATGACAAAACACACTTAAAGCTAAGAAAATTACCACAATTAACTTTTAATTAAAATCATTTTTTCAAAATTTATACTTTTTCTTCATTTCCAGATTTCGTAATTTTTGCAAATCCATTCATTTAAAGACATTAAACTTATGAACTTTAAATTTTGATTTTTTTCTTCTAAAAGTTTAATATTACAGAACATATCAAAAAAGAAATTTTACTAAATCATTAAATTTCACCAAATACCTAAACCTCTTGATTTTGCGTCTTTTTGGTAGAAAAAATGCAAGAAAAAAGCAATTTCATTTTTTTTGAAAAGAGATCGTTTCCAAATTTGCGCTTACTATTTATTTACATTAAATTTGCGACTCAATACAACAAACTACACAAATGATCCATTTCTTTGAAAACCAAAGCAAAACTGTTTTTGCCGTACAAACGCAAAACGAAATTTCAGCTCAAGACATTTCAAAATTAAACTGGCTTTTTGCCGACGCAAACAAGATCGAAAAATCTGCATTGACAGGATTTTTTGTTGGTCCACGCGCCACTATGATCACACCTTGGAGTACAAATGCTGTAGAAATTACTCAAAACATGGGGATTTCTGGCATTATCAGAATTGAAGAATTTCATCCTGCAACGGAAGATTTTACTGATTTTGATCCAATGCTTTCTCAAAAATTCAACGAATTAGATCAAGAAATCTTCACTATCAACATTCAACCGGAACCAATTCTGGAAATTGATGATATTGCGACTTATAACAAAGTTGAAGGTTTAGCTTTAAGCGAAGAAGAAGTTGATTATTTAAATAATCTTTCGACTAAACTAGGAAGAAAATTAACTGATTCTGAAATTTTTGCTTTTTCTCAAGCGAATTCAGAACACTGCCGTCACAAAATCTTCAACGGAACTTTTGTAATTGACGGTGAAGAAAAAGAAACTTCTCTTTTCAAATTAATCAAAAAAACATCTCAGGAAAATCCTAACGATATTGTGTCTGCTTACAAAGACAATGTTGCTTTTGTAAAAGGACCAAAAGTGCAAGAATTTGCTCCAAAATCGGCAGACAAACCTGATTTTTACGAAATAAAAGAATTCGATTCGGTTATCTCATTAAAAGCCGAAACACACAATTTCCCAACAACAGTTGAGCCTTTCAACGGAGCAGCGACAGGATCTGGAGGAGAAATTCGTGACCGTTTAGCTGGAGGACAAGGATCTTTGCCATTAGCTGGAACTGCGGTTTATATGACTTCATATTCTCGTTTGAAAGAAGATAGAAAATGGGAAAATGCAGTTGAAGAAAGAAAATGGTTGTACCAAACGCCAATGGATATTTTGATCAAAGCTTCAAACGGAGCTTCTGATTTCGGAAATAAATTTGGTCAGCCGTTAATTACAGGTTCTGTTTTAACTTTCGAACACGAAGAAGAAAACAGAAAAATTGGTTACGATAAAGTAATCATGCAAGCGGGTGGAATTGGATACGGAAAACTAGATCAATCAATTAAAAAGAAACCACAAGAAGGCGATAAAATCGTAATTCTTGGAGGTGAAAATTATAGAATTGGAATGGGTGGTGCTGCAGTTTCTTCTGCAGATACAGGAGCTTTCGGTTCAGGAATTGAGTTGAATGCAATTCAGCGTTCAAATCCAGAAATGCAAAAACGTGCTTGCAAATGCAATTCGTGGTTTAGTAGAAAGTGACAATAACCCAATTGTTTCTATTCACGATCACGGAGCTGGTGGACACTTAAACTGTCTTTCTGAATTGGTTGAAGAAACTGGAGGTTTGATCGATTTAGATAAATTGCCTGTTGGAGATCCTACTCTTTCTGCAAAAGAAATTATCGGTAACGAATCTCAGGAAAGAATGGGATTGGTTATCGGTCAAAAAGATATTGATACGTTGCAAAGAATTGCCGACAGAGAGCGTTCGCCAATGTATCAGGTTGGGGATGTAACGGGAGATCACCGTTTTACATTCGAATCAAAATCAAATGGTTCAAAACCGATGGATTATGCTTTAGAAGATTTCTTCGGAAGTTCTCCAAAAACGGTTATGACAGACAAAACTATCGATAGAAAATATGCTGATGTAGCTTATTCAGCAAATGACTTCGAAAGTTATTTAAAAGACGTTTTACGTTTAGAAGCAGTTGCTTCAAAAGACTGGTTAACTAATAAAGTAGACCGTTGCGTTGGAGGAAAAGTGGCAAAACAGCAAAATGCAGGTCCGTTACAATTGCCTTTAAATAATGTTGGAGTTATGGCTCTAGATTATTTAGGTAAAGAAGGTATTGCAACTTCTATTGGGCACGCTCCTATCGCTGCTTTGATTGATCCTGTTGCTGGATCTAGAAATGCTATTGCAGAATCGTTATCAAACTTAGTTTGGGCTCCAATAATCAATGGTTTAAAAGGAGTTTCATTATCTGCAAACTGGATGTGGGCTTGTAAAAACGAAGGCGAAGACGCTCGTTTATATGATGCTGTACAAGGTTGTTCAGATTTTGCAATTGAATTGGGAATCAATATTCCGACAGGAAAAGATTCACTTTCAATGAAACAAAAATATCCAAACGATGAAGTAATTGCGCCGGAACGGTTATTATTTCAGTCGCTGGAAACTGTACAGATATTAAAAAAGTAGTAGAACCTGTTTTACAGAAAAACGGAGATTCTATCTATTATATTAATTTATCTCAAGATGATTTCAAACTTGGAGGTTCATCTTTTGCACAAATCAGAAACACAATCGGAAACGAAACTTCTACCATTAAAGATGCTTCTTTCTTCAAAAATGCATTTAATACAATCCAAGATTTAATTGGAGAAAACCAAATTTTAGCAGGTCACGATATTGGAAGCGGTGGTTTAATTACTACTTTATTAGAATTGTGTTTTGCTGATGTGAATTTGGGAGCAAAAATTGATTTCAGCGCTTTCGCGGAAAAAGACTTGTTGAAAATCCTTTTCGCAGAAAACATCGGAATTGTATTCCAAGCTAAATCAGATTCTGCTGTTGAAGCTAAATTGAAAGCTAATAATATTGAATTCTTCAAAATTGGTTCTGTAACTTCTACAGCAACTTTAGAAATTGCAGATTATAAATTAGACATTCCAACTTATAGAGACGTTTGGTTCGAAACTTCTTATTTATTAGATCAAAAACAATCTAAAAACGGAAGAGCTCAGGCACGTTTCGAAAACTATAAAAATCAGGTTTTAAATTATACTTTCCCTGCACATTTCACAGGAAAAAAACCAGAAATCGACAATTCTAAACCAAGACCAAAAGCGGCTATTATTCGTGAGAAAGGAAGTAATTCTGAGCGTGAAATGGCAAACGCGATGTACTTGGCAGGTTTTGATGTAAAAGACGTTCACATGACAGACTTAATCTCTGGTCGTGAAACGCTTGAAGATATTCAGTTTATTGGAGCAGTTGGAGGATTCTCTAATTCTGACGTTTTAGGTTCTGCTAAAGGTTGGGCCGGAGCGTTCTTATACAACGAAAAAGCAAAAACAGCTTTAGATAATTTCTTCAAAAGAGAAGATACTTTATCTGTCGGAATCTGTAACGGTTGCCAATTGTTTATGGAATTAGAAGTAATTAATCCAGAGCATGAAGTTCACGGAAAAATGCACCATAACGAAAGCCAGAAACACGAAAGTATCTTTACATCTGTAAAAGTTCAAGAAAACAACTCTGTTATGTTGTCTACATTAGCGGGAAGCACTTTAGGAGTTTGGGTTTCTCATGGAGAAGGTAAATTTAAATTACCTTATGCAGAAGATCAATACAACATTGTTTCTAAATATGCTTACGAAGGTTATCCTGCAAACCCTAACGGTTCTGATTACAACACGGCTATGATGTGCGATAAAACAGGAAGACATTTAGTAATGATGCCTCATATTGAGCGTTCGACTTTCCAATGGAACTGGGCACATTATCCAAAAGACAGAAATGACGAGGTTTCTCCTTGGCACGAAGCTTTTGTTAACGCCAGAAAATGGATTGAGAAAAACTAAAAATATATTTTTACTAAAAGCGCCCGATAATTCGGGCGTTTTTTTTTGCCACAGATTACACAGATTAACACAGATTTTTTTCTAATAAAAGAAATCATCATAATCCTTTTAATCTGTGGCTATAAAAAATAACTTGTGTAATTGCTTCGTCTATTCACTATCGCTCAGGTCGTGGCAAAAAAAATTAACAAATTCGTGGCAACTGTTCTCCCACTAAAGGGTTTACCACTCTTTTGCCTCCAAAAGCACTTTCAATAATTATTTTTGAAGGATGTTCAGCAGTGACAAAACCAATTTCTGATGCTTTTGGATTTGCTTTTTGCAAAATTCTCAATACCTCATCTTTAATTTCTGGCGCAGCAACGCAAACAAAAATCCCTTCATTGGCAACATAAAGCGGATCTAATCCTAATAATTCACAAGCGCTTTTTACCTGATTTTCTACTTTTATATTCTCTTCTAAAAGTGAAATTCCTAAATTAATTTCTGCCGATATTTCATGTAAAACTGAAGCCAATCCGCCACGAGTAGCATCTCTTAAAAAATGAATTTTATCTCCAAATTGTGTTATTAAATCTACAACTGTATGGTTTAAATTTGTTGTATCGCTTAAAATATCGCTGTCGAATTCTAATCCTTCACGTTCTGACATAATTGCCATTCCGTGCGAAGCTATTGCTCCATTTATGATTATAACATCATTCTCCTTAATATTTTGAGCTTTAATATTCGCTTTTTCATGAATAACTCCAATTCCAGAAGTATTGATATAAATTTTATCTCCTTTTCCTCTTTCTACAACTTTTGTGTCTCCAGTAACGATTTTGACATTTGCCTTATCAGCAGCTTTTTTTACTGATTTAATGATTTGAATAAATTCTTCCAAACCGAAACCTTCTTCTATAATTAAAGCAAGTGAAAGATATTTAGGAACTGCACCACACATCGCAAGATCATTTACAGTACCATTTACAGCTAACTCGCCAATATTACCACCTTTAAAAAATATAGGCGAAATGACATAGCTGTCTGTAGAAAATGCTAAACTGCCTTGTACGTCTAAAAATGCACCATCATGGCGAACTTCTAAAACATCATTCTTTAAAATTTTAAAAATCACTTCATTCAGCAATTTTGTCATATGTTCACCACCACTGCCATGATGCAAATGAATTACTTCACTATTTTTTTCCATTTCACTCAATTAAATCTTCACCCATTTCCTTAAGAACCTCCATTGTTCGTTTAGCCTCATCTTCGTCAATAATTCCAATGGCAGCGCCCACATGAACTAACAAATAATCTCCAATTTTAGCCTCTGGAACGAGAGCTAAATTTACTTCTTTAATAATACCCTCAAATGATACTTTTCCTATTCTAAAAGTTTCGTCAAGTTCTACTGTAACTTTTTCTAAACGGCCGGAACTGCTAAACACATATACTATTGTTTTATAGATTGAGACAAAAAATCGTACCAAGCCGACAATCCTTCTCCTGACGTTGCTGAAACTTCAAAAAAGATTAAGTTCGGATTGACTTTTTTCGCATATTCTTTTAATTTTTCTAAATCGAATTTCAGATAAGGCAGTAAATCAATCTTATTAATAATACAAATTTGCGATCCCGAAAACATGTCAGGATATTTTAGTGGCTTATCTTCTCCTTCGGTAACCGATATAATGACAATACGTTTTAATTCGCCAAGATCAAACATTGCAGGACAAACTAAATTCCCAACATTTTCAATCATTAATACAGAATCTGAAACAGGTTTTAGCTCTTTAACGGCTTTTGCTATCATTTCGCTATCCAGATGACAGCCTTTTCCTGTATTAATTTGCAATACAGGAACATTCAATTTATGAATTCTATCTGCATCATTTGTTGTCTGCTGATCCCCCTCGATTACAGAAAAAGCCATTTTGTTTTTCAAATCTGAAATTGTTCTTTCTAATAAAGATGTTTTCCCAGAACCCGGAGAACTAACTAGATTTATAGAGAAAATATTCAATGCTTCAAAAAAGCCTCTGTTTCTTTCGGCAGTAAGCTGATTTTTAAATAAAATATCTTTCTCCAACTGTACTATATTAACTTCATGAGAATGCGAATTCCCATAATTATGGTCATGCTGATGGTCATGATTGTCATGGTCATGGTCATGATCAGAATGGTGTTCATGATGATGATCTTCGTGATGATGGCGATGAAAATGTCCAGAATGATAATGAGAGTAGGAATTTTTATCTCCTATTTTAGTAAACCTAATTTCGTTTTCATCAGAACTGCAACCGCAAGTGGTACACATAATTAAATTTATTTAATGATTATTTTCTTTATTTTCAACTCTTTTCCTGTTATGATTTCTTTAAAAGGACTGTTACAATTTGGACAACTGTCAAAACTTTTTTCGATTTGGAATTTCGTTTCACATTCAGCGCATTTTGCTCTTCCTTCAGGTTCTTCTATAAACAATTTTGCATCTCTTAAAACGGTTCCGTTTATGCATTGCGGCCAGATAAAATGAAAAGAACTCATTTCAATGCCAGATAATTTTCCTATTTGCAAGTAAATCTCTAAGGCTTTGTTTCCTCCTATTTTATCTACCTCTTGTTTAGCAATTTTTACGATTGAAGTAACTATAGAAAGTTCATGCATAACTTATCTGTTCTTTAAAATATATTTCAATTTCGCAAGGTATCAACAAAAGAAATCCCAAAAACTGATATTTATCACATTCATAGCAACAATATTTAGATAATTTTAAAATCCTTTTAAACACACAAAAAGTCTTTTTATCTATAATTTAAAACATAACGGATGGAGGAAAAAAACAAAGAAAACGAAACCTATTACAATAGTATTGAAAGACAAGGTTACAACAGAAGGGATTTCTTAAAGTTTGTAGCTTATATTGGAGCCTACATGGGCGTTCAAAGTTCGGCAATTGGCCAGATAGCCAAAGCGCTAGAAACTACTCCGCGTTTGCCTGTAATTTGGGAGCATTTTCAGGAATGTACCTGCTGCAGTGAATCCTTCATTCGTTCTGACCATCCTATTGTTGCAGATATTATCCTAGACAAAATTTCTTTAGACTATACTTTGACATTAATGGCCGCATCTGGTCATCAGGCTGAAGCGGCTAAAAAAGCTACTATGGAAAAATATAAAGGAGAATACATCCTTTGCGTTGAAGGTTCTATTCCGATGGGAGCTGATGGAAACTATTGCTGTATTGGCGGCCGAAGTGCTGTAGATATTCTTAAAGAATCTGCAGCAGGAGCAAAAGCTATTATTGCTTGGGGAAGCTGTGCTACATCTGGTTGCGTACAAGCCGCAAAACCAAACCCTACCGGAGCTGTGCCAATTCATAAAATCATAACAGACAAACCTATTATAAATGTTCCTGGCTGTCCTCCTATAGGCGAAGTAATGGCCGGAATTATTGTGCATGTGGTAGCATTTGGAAAACTGCCTGAATTAGACAGTTCTGGACGTCCAAAAGCTTTTTATTCAAAAAGAGTTCATGACAGCTGTTACCGCAGACCTTACTTTGATGCGGGATTATTTGCAGAAAATTTTGATGATGAAAATGCGAAGAAAGGTTATTGCTTATACAAAGTAGGTCGCAAAGGGCCAAGCACTTATAATGCTTGCGGCAATATGAAATGGAATGGCGGTGTTAGTTATCCTATACAATCTGGTCACGGCTGCATTGGTTGCAGTGCTAAAGATTTTTGGGATGCAGGAAGTTTTTATTCCAGAGATGCAGCTGTAAGCCCTGGCAATATTGAAGCTAATGCAGATACTCTGGGAAAAATTGCTCTTGGAGGCGTAGCCGCAGGAATTGGAGTTCATGCTATCCTTTCGAATGTATCGAAAAGAAAAGAGCTTAATCAGAGAATTAATCAAGGAACTGAAAACGAAAAACACTTAGAGGATTTATAATCTAATAAAAATAAAACATGGCAGAGCGAATAGTAGTAGATCCAATTACCAGAATTGAGGGGCATCTTAGAGCCGAAGTAGAAATCTCAGACGGCACAATACAAGAAGCTTTCCTATCTTCTACAATGGTTAGAGGTTTAGAAAATATTGTAAAAGACAGAAACCCAAAAGATGTTTGGGCCTTTGTGCAAAGAACCTGCGGCGTATGTACATCAACACATGCAACGGCATCTGTACGATCTGTGGAAGATGCGCTTGGAATTGTTATTCCGCCCAATGCAGAAATTGTTAGAAATATCATGTTAGGCTCATTATACCTTCATGATCACGTAGTGCATTTTTACCATCTGCATGCTTTTGATTGGGTTGATGTACTAAGCGGACTAAACGCCGATCCTGTAAAAACATCTCAATTGGCTCAATCCATATCCAATTGGCCCAAAAGTTCACCTGGTTATTTTTCTGATTTGCAGAAAAGATTAAAAAAATTTGTAGCCAGCGGTCAATTAGGAATTTTCGCAAATGGATACTGGGGACATCCGCAAATGAAATTGCCTCCGGAAGCCAATTTAATGGCAACCGCACATTATCTGGAAGCATTAGAATGGCAAAAAGAAATTGTCAAAGTTCACGCTATTTTTGGAGGCAAAAATCCGCATCCTAATTTTCTTGTGGGAGGAATGGCCTGCTCTATTAATCTTGATGATGCCAGTGGCTTAAATGCTGAAAGATTGGCATTTGTAAGACAATTGCTGGAAGAAGGAAAACGATTTGTAGAACAAGTTTACCTTCCAGATGTTTTAACCATAGCAAGTTATTATAAAGACTGGGGCGCCATTGGAGGCTTTCATAACTTTATGACTTTTGGTGATTTTCCAACACAAGGGTATAATAACACCAATAGTGATACTTTTAAATTTCCGTCGGGAGTTATTCTAAATAAAGACCTCACAAAAGTACACGATCTAGATCTGAGAGATTTAAAAACTGTAGAAGAATACGTAAACAATTCTTGGTATGATTATGAAGGAGACGGCAATACCGGAAGACAGCCTTGGAGCGGAGAAACCAAAATAAATTATTCTGGTCCAAAACCTCCTTATACGCATTTAAATGTTGATGAAAAATACAGTTTTATTAAAACACCAAGGTGGAAAGGCCATGCTATGGAAGCTGGCCCTCTAGCTAGAATGTTAGTAGGATATGCATCGGGAAGAGAAGAATTCAAAGATACTATCGATGCTCGCATTATCCAAACTTCAAATTCCTGCAGAAGCTTTATTTTCTACTTTAGGCAGAACTGCTCGCAAGAGCATTGGAATCGAAATTAGTGGCTGGCTGGAATCTCGAATTCTTTGACCGTTTAATTGAAAACATTAAAAATGGAGATACCAAAATGGCCAACATGGAAAAATGGGAAACTTCAACTTGGCCTAAAGAAGCTCAAGGGGTTGGTCTTGTAGAGGCACCAAGAGGTGCATTAAGCCACTGGATCGTAATAAAAGATGCAAAAGTTGCGAACTATCAGCAGGTAGTTCCTTCGACTTGGAATGCTTCTCCGAGAGACCCTAAAGGACAACGTTCGCCGTATGAAAGCAGTTTGTTAAATACACCTGTCTCTAATCCAGAGTTGCCATTAGAAATCATTAGAACCATACATTCATTTGATCCTTGCATTGCCTGCGCTGTTCACTTATATGATGAAAACGGCAGTATTATTAAAGAAGTAAACGATATCTCAATCTGTACCGTATAATTTAAAATTGTTAAACATGCCAGCAAAAACTAACGATTATAAAAGAGCCTACATATGGCAGCTGCCGATACGTATTTTTCATTGGGTAAATGCATGGGCTATTACAGGACTAGTGGCTACAGGGTTTATTATTGGCAATCCGCCAGGTATAATTTCGACTAGAGAAGCAACAAACCAGTTTTGGTTTGGGTATGTCCGAGAAATTCATTTTGCCTGTGCTTATCTATTAGTAGCCGTAATGATTTTAAGAATTTATTTTGCTTTTAAGGGAAATAAATATGCCAGCTGGCGTGTGTTTTTTCCTTTCAAAAAAGAAGGTTTTAAACGAATGTGGCATGTTATAAAATATGATATTTTCCTGCAAAATGAACATACAAATGGCTCTCCATCAGGAGCCGTGGGACACAATAGCGTAGCCGCAGCCTCTTATTTAATAATGTTTGTTATGGCGTTAATTATGATTGCTACAGGTTTTGCAATGTACGCTCCAACCTCAACTTGGTTTTTTCCTAAAATGTTTGGCTGGGTAACCAATTTTGCTGGTGGTGATTTGAACGTCAGAACTATACATCATTTTATCACTTGGACTTTTATATTGTTTGCTATTGTTCACATTTATTTAGTCTTCTTTCATGACTGGCTTGAAGGACTAGGTGAAACGTCGGCAATGGTCAGCGGTTATAAGTTTGTACGAACTGAAAGAATAAAAAAAGACGAAGATTTAGAGAAAAAGATCGAAATCGTTGAACAGGAAAAAGTTTAAATCGTTTCATCGATTTCAAAAATAAAATATATGCAGGAAGAAATTATTGCAAAAAAAATAGATGAGTTTCACACAGATGGAAATGAGATTTTAGTACTTGGAATTGGAAACTATTTAATGGGAGACGAAGGTGTTGGCGTGCATTTTATAAACAGAATAGACAAAAACCAATTTCCTGAAAACATTTCATTTATTGATGGAGGGACAGGTGGCTTTACCTTGATTCCTTATATAGAGAATCATAAAAAAGTAATCATTGTAGATGCAACGATGGATGGTAAAGATGAAGGAACGATTACGCTCTTAAAACCTCGTTTTTCAGAAGACTTTCCAACTGCATTAAGCGGACATAATTTTGGACTTAAAGACATGGTTGACATTTTATCAATGCTGAATGTCATGCCCGAAATCTCTCTGTACACAATTACAATCCTAAAAATGGAACCTATGTCTATGAACCTTTCACCAAAGGTAGATGAAGCAATCCAAAAGGTTACCCTTCAGATTATTCAGCAAATTGAAAATTTTAAAAATACATAATTCACTTTTTTTGAATCCTACATTTCAAATAACAATTTCAGGTAGTGTGCAAGGTGTAGGCTTTCGTCCCTTTGTATATAATTTGGCAATCAGCTATGATCTGAAAGGCTATGTTTCTAATAATGAAAATGGAGTCATTATCATAGTACAGGAAAAATCGCCTACTGTAACTGAATTTTATAAAGAGCTTAAAAAAAACATCCTAAAAATGCTAAAATAAAACACATTGAGATTGTAGAAATTTTAAGCGATGAAACATTTGATACTTTTTCTATAAGACCAACTGAGAAAAACATCGCAATCAATGCTCCTCTAACTCCTGACTTTGCAATCTGTAAAAACTGTAAGAGTGAGGTTTTAGATCCAAATAATCGACGTTATTCTTATCCATTTATAAGCTGTACGTCATGCGGACCAAGATATGCTATTGCTAGAAAGTTTCCTTTCGAAAGAGAAAACACAAGTTTAAATGAATTTAAAATGTGTAAAACATGTCTTGAGGAATATAATAATCCCAAAGACATTCGTTTTCATTCTCAGACTAATTCATGTCCTGAATGTGGTGTAAGAATTTCATTTACAGACAATAAAGGAATCATAACAAAGGGAACAAATAAAGAAATATTTGAAGCTCTTTGCGAAAAACTTACAGCAGGAAAAATCATTGCCGTAAAAAACATCAGCGGCTACCTACTCTTATGTGATGCAACAAATCCTAAAGCAGTTCTAGAATTACGAAACCGAAAAAAACGTCTCACAAAACCATTTGCAGTTTTATTTAAAGACATTAAACAAATAGAAAATTATCTGTATTGTCAGAAAGCAGAAAAAAAAGCAATCACTTCCTGCCAAGCTCCAATTGTAATTTTACCGCTAAAAAAGAAAGCAGATTTAGCTATTACAGAAATCAGTCCAGCTATCGAAACTGTTGGCGCTATGTTGCCTAATTCTGGCATTTTACATTTAATTTCAAACTTGTTTCAAAAACCATTTGTAGCAACTAGTGGCAACTTTAATGGCGCAGCAATCTGTATGAACCAAAATGAAGCTTTAAAATCATTAAATTCTGTTGCCGACTTTTATTTACATCATGATTTAGAAATTCAACATTCGCAAGATGATTCTATATTAAAATTTTCAAAAAAGCATAAGCAAAAAGTAATATTGCGCCGAGCGCGTGGTCTTGCTCCAAATCTCAATTTGTCTTTTTTAGCTCCGAGGTCAGAAAAACTGCTTTGCTTAGGTTCAGATCTAAAAAATACTATTACAATTACACCAAACGAACAGACCTACATAAGCGAATACATTGGAGATCTTGCAAATTATGATACTTATAACAGATTTGAAAAAAAGATTAATAGCTATTTGACTTTTTTCAATTTTTCACCACAAAAAATTATTTATGACCCGCATCCCAGTTACCAATCTGCCAATAAAATTTCAGCTTTCACATTCGAAAACAAAACTATAGAAACGCTTACAATACAGCATCATGAAGCACACTTTGCTTGCTATTTTGGGTGAGAAAAATTTATGGAAAAAGCGCAAAATATTAGGAGTTATTTGGGATGGAGCAGGTTTTGGAAGCAATACAGAGATATTTGGCAGTGAATTTTTTGAATATAATCTTGGACAGATTAACAGAATTGGGCATTTAGAATATTTTCCGTGGATTTTAGGCGATCAAATGTCTAGGAATCCAAAAATAGCAAGCATTCTCGATTAGCAGAAACAATCATCACTTTCAGCAACTTTTCAATAAAAACGAAATCAAAATTTATTCGAAACATATTGAAAATAGTGTAATAAAAACTTCTTCGATGGGACGCTTATTTGATGCCGCTGCTTTTATATTGGGCTTCAAAAATCCAATTTTGTTTGAAGGCGAAGCTGGAATGTATCTCGAAAAACTAGCTCAAGAAGCTTTTAGTAAATCTACTGTAAAATTGAAAGATTACCTTCAAGACGAGAAAATCACAAATCTGATTCCAACAAAAACACTTTTGTTAAATCTCAATAAAGCAGTAAAAAACAATACCCAGATAGAAAACGCCGCATTAAATTTTCATTACACTTTAGTTAAATGCATTGAAAAAATAGCTAGGCACAAAAAATCAAAACATCTCGCATTTAGTGGCGGCGTTTTTCAAAATACGGTCCTTATTGATTTAATAATTGATCATTTAAAACCAAAATACAAACTGCATTTTCATGAAATGCTTTCTCCTAATGACGAAAACATTTCATTTGGACAACTGAGTCATTATTTACACTTAAAAAAATTAAAACATGGATATTCTTGAACTATTAGGGCATATTGGGAAAACAGAAGAAAAAGACAAGATTTCTTACTCTACTGGTGTTGTTATGGCATTGAGTCTTAAAGACATTGGTTTTGAAGAAATAATGTATGAAGATTTTATTGACGGCATGAAATCTATTTTTGAGAAATCAAGTGAAAAAATCTCTCCAAAACGTTCTATTGAAATTTTCAATAATTATGTTGCCCTCTTACAAGAAGAACTAAAAGTAAAAAATGCCGCAATAGGAACTGCTTTTTTAGAGAAAAATGCTTTAAAAGAAGAAATTACTTCTCTAGCCAGCGGTTTGCAATATGAAATTTTAGAAGAAGGCACAGGCGAAATTCCAAAAATATCAGATACAGTAAATGTTATTTACGAAGGTTCTTTATTAAATAAGACCGTTTTCGATTCTACTAAAGATTCTGGACCACAAAAAATGCGTGTATCAGAAACCATAAAAGGCTGGCAGGAAGCTTTACAATTAATGCCCGAAAAATCAAGTTGGAAAATTTACATTCCGCATCATCTTGCGTATGCCGAGATTGGCGCACCGCCAATGATACAGCCCAACTCTACTTTAGTGTTTACTATTAAGCTCTTAAACATTGTCTGAAATGAAATATCTTTCTGAATATCGAAATCCCGAACTAGTAAATTATTATTTAAATGAAATTCATAAAATTACCACTAAACCTTGGAATATAATGGAAATCTGTGGTGGTCAGACACATTCATTGGTCAAAAATGGATTATTAGATTTGCTTCCAAAAAATATTAGAATGATCCACGGACCAGGTTGTCCCGTTTGTGTTACTCCAATTTCATTAATTGATAAAGCAATAGAATTACTGAAAAAAGGTGTCATTTTATGCTCTTTCGGAGATATGATTCGCGTGCCTGGATCTTCTAAAAGCTTGCTTCAGGCAAAGGCCGAAGGAGGAGATCTTAGAATTTTATATTCACCTTTGGAAGCTGTAAATATTGCTTCAAAAAATCCAGATAAAGAAGTCGTCTTTTTTGCTGTAGGTTTTGAGACTACCGCACCAAGCAATGCTTTGGCTGTTATCTATGCTCAAAAATTAGGGCTTACTAACTTTAGTTTATTAGTCTCTCATGTATTGGTTCCGCCAGCTATGGAAGCTATTTTATCTGATGAGTTTTGTACCATTAATGCTTTCCTAGGAGCGGGTCATGTATGTACGATTGTTGGGCTCGGAGATTACTATCCTATAGCTGAAAAATATAAAATTCCTATTGTGGTTTCAGGATTTGAGCCCGCCGATATGATTCAGGCCATTTATCATACCGTAGTTCAATTAGAAAAAGGAGAACACAACGTAGAAAATCAATATACCAGATTAGTAAAAGAAGAAGGCAATGTAAAAGCCAAAGAAGTTGTTGATAGTGTTTTTAAAATTGGAACTCAGGAATGGCGAGGAATTGGTGTAATTAAAGACAGCGGACTTGTAATGCGAGCAGAATATAAAATGTATGATGCTAGCCAAAAGTTTTTGATCACAACTTTGCACAAAAATACAGATCAATACTGTATTGCCGGACAAATTTTAACAGGACATAAAAGACCAAATGAATGTCCTGAATTTGGAAAAAAATGTAAACCTTCCAATCCTTTAGGCGCACCAATGGTTTCTTCTGAAGGTGCTTGCGCGGCCTATTTTAATTATTTGTAAAAAATTATGATTGGATTTCTGATTACAATTTACGCTGGATTAGAACATGCCTTTGAAGCTGATCATTTACTGGCTGTAAATAATTTGGTTACTAATAGAAATAGAATCAAAGATGCTTTAAAAGATGGAATGTTCTGGGGTGTTGGCCATACTTCCACAATTTTTTTAATCGGCATTATCATGATTGGCTTTAAAATTTCGATAAGCGAAAATATATTTAGCTATCTCGAAGCCATTGTAGGTTTGATGCTTATTGTGCTGGGAATAATTCGTTTGTTTAAATTATTGTACAAGAAAAAACATTCGCACACGTATTATCATAGTCACGAGCATACGCACAGTAACGGAGTTACGCATACACACATGCACGCTCACACCTACTATCATTCCCATCCTATTGCCTCTTTTAAACATGCTCATTTTGATGAATCAACAAATTATAAAACGGCATTTGGTGTAGGACTGGTTCATGGTTTGGCAGGGAGCGGATCTTTGGTTATTTTAGTTATTTCGCAAATGAAAACTCCAATAGAAGGATTACTATATATCCTAATTTTCGGAATTGGTTCTATAATAGGAATGTTTATCGCTCGCTGGATTATTTAGTATTCCGTTTACAAAGAGCATTCTCAAATCTCAAAAATTGCAATATGCCTTAATAATAATTTCTTCGGTAATATGCATCATCTTCGGCTTCAAGATTGTTTATACCAATTTATTCTAAAAATTAAGTTTATTCGGACATAAAAAAATGCTACGACGCTATCCCCATGTCGTAGCTTTTTTTTCTTCATTAATTATACTCTAATTAACATATAAGAATAGCTTAATGATATCTTAAGGCTATTTTTAAAGCTTCATTTACTGCGATAAATATCTTTGCTTCATGAAAAATATTATACGCAAATTATACCTCCCAATTCTCTTATTTACTTTAAGCCAATTTTCTTTTGCTCAAAAAACAGCAATAAAAGGAACCATCACCGACGGAAAAAACCCTATAGAATTTGTTGATGTTATTTTAAAAAGTACAGCCGATTCAACAAAAACTGCTAATTATACCACAACAGATGTTTCCGGCAATTTCGCTCTAGAAAATGTAACTTCTGGAGAATATCTGCTTCAATTTAAATTAATCGGTTTTAAAATAAATACTAAAAAGATAAAATATACAGGCACGGCTATTTCACTCGGCACTATCATTTTGCAAGAAGATGCAAATCAGCTTAATACTGTAGTTGTAAACTCACAGAAAAAACAGATTCAAAAAACTGCAGAAGGTTTTGTTTTTAACGCGGTTTCAAATATTTCGCAATCAGGAGGAACAGCAATTGATATGCTAAAAAATATTCCAACAGTTTCGGTTGATGCTGATGATGCCATTTCGTTAAGAGGAAAAACGCCTTTGATTTTAATCAATGGGAAAAATTCTGCTATTACTGATATGAATCAGATTCCTGCAAGCAGTATTGAAAGCATCGAAATCATTACAAGTCCGACTGCAAAATACGATGCTAATGCAGAAAGTGGCATTATCAATATCAAACTTAAAAAGAATAATCTAAACGGAATAAATGGTGCTGCAGTTCTTGGTGGCGGTTTTGGAGCAAAAGGAAGATTAAGCGACTCTGCTCTTTTAAATTATAAAAACGACAAATGGAATGTTGGCCTTGCTTACGACAATCGTTTTGCAGGAAGAACAAAAAGTATTGAAGGCGACCGAACGAACTATTTTATTCAAGACGAACATTATATCCATCAGACTCGAAGTGACCAGCGTACAGAAGGTTTACAAAATCTAAAATTCAATCTTGATTTTTCTCCAAACGAAAGAAACACTTTCTCTTTTGAAGCACTTGGAAATCTTGAGAACAAAGACAATGAAGAGACTTTAAAAACGAATGTTTATAACGATTCAGATGCCTTTTTCTCTGCTAACCAACGCCATTCTTCAGAAATTCAAAAAGCTAAAGCTGCAGAGTTTTCGTTAAATTATGACCGAAAATTTTCTGATGACAGAAAAAGTTTAAATGCAAACATTACCAGTTCTTTCAATTTTGGCAGAGAAAACACAAATATCGATACCAATAATTACGATGAAAATGGAATGCTGATTGGTGACACATTTTGGCAAAAAACACATAATTATGGGAAAGAAAATATTTCGAATGCTATTGTAAATCATGCTTTTCCAATTTCAGAAAAATCAACTATTGAAACAGGCTATAAAGGAACTTTTAGATTTTTTAATTCTGATTTTCAAACCGCTGATTTAATTAATGGCGATTATGTAGTTAATCCGCTTGCGAGTAATATTTTTGATTTTAATGAGCAAATAAATGCCTTTTATGGACTTTTAAATTCGTACTCTGGTTCAAAGGACAATCAGAAATGGAAATATAATGTCGGACTTCGTGCTGAACAAGTTTCAAATAATGGAAAAACAGAAAATGGAAGTGATAATTTTTCTAATCATTATTTAAAACTTTTCCCTTCGGCATCTGTTCAATTGAATTTGCAATCTGACGAATTTTTAAAATTTGGTTATAGTAAACGTATAAATCGCCCAGATTTAGATGATTTAAATCCTTTTGTTGATATTACCGATGCATTAAATCCTCATAGTGGAAATCCTTATTTAAAACCAGAAATTATTCATATTGTAGAATTAAATTATAATAAAGAATGGGATAAATATTCGCTTTCTGGAAATGCCTTTTATAGAAATGCTAACAATACCATAAGACAATATTCCACATTGCAAGATAATGGAGTTGTTTTATTACAGCCTCAGAACATTGGAAACATGGTTACTTATGGAGTTGAAGGTATTTTTAGTCTAAAACCATTCTCTTTTTATGATGCCAATATTAGTTTAACGGCTTTTCAGCAAAACATTAGTGCAACCAATTTACCACAATCTGAAGATGTTGTCAATAGTGCATTCAGTTGGTATGGAAAAGTGATCAATAACTTTGTGCCGTGGAAAGATGGAAAACTACAAATTATAGGAAACTACAATTCTGCTGTTGCAACTCCACAAGGAAAAAGAATCCCGATTTACAATGTAGATATGGGATTTCAGCAAAAATTAGGAAAAGGAAATGCACGATTAGGCTTAGTTGTAACCGATATGTTTAACACATTAGAAAGCGGTTATAAAAACAATACTTTATTATTTAAAAGCAATAGAACTTCAAAATCTGATACAAGAGCTTTAATGATAACGTTTGCTTATACCTTTAGATCAGATTTCAAAGAAAAATTACTAGAAAATCAGTTTTCGACGGAGTAAAAACTGACATAGAATCATAAAAAAAGAAAAATTTCATTCTTGTATTTTTAAGCTATTATTCTATTGAAAAATTGAATTATATTCGCCAAAAGAAATCAGCTCGACAGATTTTTTTAAGCCCGAAAACACTTAATCCTACATAGAATGAAATTTTTACATTTATTAGTGGTCACACTATTTTTTACTGCCTTTCAATCGTATTCACAAGTACACGTTGATCAGATCATCCATAATTCTAAAGAACGTTACATTACCACAACTATTGGTTATCCAGTTCCAGGAACTTTTGCACCTTTGAACCAAAAAGAGCCTATTACAGTTTTAAATCCAGACGGAACAGGTTTTATTCAGGCCGAAGATTTAAGCAAACAAAAAATAAACTGGGGAATAGAATGCACAGAAGAAGGTGTTCCTGTTTTTAAAGAAGGATTCAACAGTGCAACTTATACATTTTGGTACAGACCAAATGACAGTGAAGAATGGTATTACTCTCAATTCTCTATTCATTTTGCCAAAAAGAAAATGTTTTTAATGGGCGAAAGAGTAAAAACTTACGAAGATTATAACGTGCAATAACTTTTAAAAGCATCTTCAAATTAAATTTTTCTTGATTTTTTGGAAATTTCACGGCGAAAAAGAAAACGTTTTCGTTGATTTTTAATAGTCTCTATAAATTTTCCCATTAAATTTTATAAAACTGAAAATCATACCCAAATTTTATTTAATTTGCAATAAAATTCAATATATTAAACATGGTTTCAATCACACGCCTTTTTGATTTTCCCTATTATCAACAAGAAACTTACAACCTTCCAGTTGCTCTTGCAACCAAAAAAAATGGAGTCTGGGAAAAAACATCTAGCCAAGAATATATTGCAAAAGCAAATGCTGTTTCGAGAGCATTATTGCGTATGGGCGTTCAGAAAGATGATAAAATCGCATTAATTACTTCGAACAACAGAACGGAGTGGAATATAATGGATATTGGTATTTTGCAGACTGGTGCTCAAAATGTTCCTATTTATCCAACTATCGCAGAAGAAGATTACGAATATATTTTAAACCATAGCGGTAGCATTTACTGTTTTGTTTCTGATGAAGAAGTATTACAGAAAGTAAATGCCATAAAAGCAAATGTGCCAACTTTAAAAGAGGTGTATTCCTTTAATGAAATTGCAGGTTGCAAACACTGGACAGATTTACTTGCACTTGGTGAAGACGAAAGCAATCAAAGCGAAGTCGAAGCTAGAAAAGACAGCATCAAAACAGATGATTTAGCTACTATTATCTACACTTCTGGAACAACAGGAAGACCAAAAGGAGTTATGCTTTCTCACAAAAATATTGTGTCAAATGTTTTGGACAGTGCGCCAAGAATTCCGTTTGATCCAGGAAAAAGCACTGCATTAAGCTTCTTGCCTATTTGCCATATTTTTGAAAGAATGATTTTGTACATCTATCAATATTATGGTGTTTCAGTTTATTTTGGAGAATCGATCGATAAAATTAGTGACAACTTAAAAGAAGTTCGTCCAACTGTCATTACAGCTGTACCAAGACTTTTAGAAAAAGTTTACGATAAAATTTATGCTAAAGGAGCCGAATTAACTGGCATCAAGAAAAAACTGTTTTTCTGGGCTATTGATTTAGGCTTGAAATACGAACCATACGGAGCTAACGGATTCTGGTATGAGTTCCAATTAAAAATTGCTCGCAAACTAATTTTTAGCAAATGGAAAGAAGGTTTGGGAGGAAATCTAGATTTAATGGTTTCTGGAAGCGCTGCTTTGCAACCACGTTTAACGAGAGTTTTTGTCGCTGCAGAAATTCCAGTTATGGAAGGTTACGGTTTATCTGAAACATCACCTGTAATTGCAGTTAACGATCAAAGAAACAGAGGTTTTAAAATTGGAACTGTTGGAAAACCAATTCGTAACCTTGAAGTTAAAATTGCTGAAGACGGAGAAATTTTATTAAAAGGACCAAACGTAATGTTAGGTTATTATAAAGATCCTGAAAAAACGGCCGAAGCAATTATCGATGGTTATTTCCATACAGGAGATATTGGAGAAATTGACAGTGAAGGTTTCTTGAAAATTACAGATCGTAAAAAAGAAATGTTCAAAACTTCTGGAGGTAAATATATCGCTCCACAAATGATTGAAAATGCCATGAAACAATCTCGCTTTATTGAGCAGATTATGGTTATTGGTGAAGGTGAAAAAATGCCTGCAGCCTTTATTCAACCCAACTTTGAATTTGTAAAAGAGTGGGCTAAAATTCATAAAATTACTTTAGGAAGTACAGATGCTGAAATTTCTTCAAATCCAGATGTTATTAAACGAATTGATGAAGAAGTAGAAAACATCAACAAAAAATTTGGTCACTGGGAACAAGTGAAACGCATTGAGCTAACTCCAGATGTTTGGTCAATTGATGGCGGACAACTTACTCCTACCTTAAAATTGAAACGAAAAATTATTAAAGAGATTTACAAAGACCTTTATGCTAAAATCTACGGAAACAATTAATAAATCAAAATAATATAACCAAAGCGAAAAGGCCGTCTCAATGAGATGGCCTTTTTTTAGTTTTGAATATTTTTTTGTCTGAATATTTTTTAACTATTTTTAATCTACTAAAAACAAAATAATGAAAGAATATATCGACAATATAAATTGGTCAGAAGTTTGGGAGTTTTCAAAACAATTTATCCTGCCTAACATCGGTTGGTTTATACTTTGGATTGTTTTATTTATTGTTCTCGGGATTATTTTAGGCATTCTTTTCAATGTCTTTTTATATCGAAAAAATTTCTTTTACCGCGACAAAAAATATTATAACTGGTTTGCCAAACTCTGGATTCCGTATTTCCTAATTGTCATTCTCTATTTTATGACAATGATTGGCTTGTTCTATGGAACGCATTCTATTTTACGCAGCTGAAAACAAGAACATTGCCGCTAAGATTTATTCTAACACTTTTGGAACCACATTTTCATCTGAAAAAGAGAAAAAAGATTTTTTGCATGCTTTGCAATTGCTTTCAAATTCTTCAGAAGATGCCAGTAAAACGCTTACTAAAGCATTTGCATCTTATATCAAACAAAACAATAGCGGTTTAAGCACTTTAGATAACTTTAAAAATTCTTCGACTTCTTACTTGCTTGAAAAATACGAATCGGATGTTTACAGTGCTTGCGTCTACGGATTTATGAAGGCTGTCGACAAAAAAGCCGACATGAAAAATGTAAAAGACATTAATTATGCCGATTTTAAAGCTACTTTGGCAAAACTAGATCAAATTGAACCTCAAAAGATCGAACTCTCCTTACAATCAGAAATGGGGCGAAAATTACAATCGGTACAGAACTTTGTTTTTTATGGAATTCTAAAACACGAATTGATTTTTTTCTGTTTTTTCTTTTGATTCCGTTTGTTGAACTTCTCATTTATATCAAATTTGTAAAAGCACCAAAAACAACTCAAAATACAGTTGCTGTTTAATTGATAAAGATTTTGTTCTAAAGGCTATCTCAATAGGATAGCCTTTTTTAGTATCAAAAAAAACGGGTATTTTTACTTTAACCCCAAAATTATAATTCCCGTATTTTTATGTTTTCATTCAACTAAAATTGAAAAGTATGCCTTGGACAATTCTCGAACAATTATGGAACCGTGCTGTAAATCCAGAAAACACGAATCCAGATCTTACCAATTGGGACAACGAAATTAAAACATTGTACCAATTAGGTATTGCCATGGAAGATACTTTATTCTTTTTATATTCTGAAAAACCAGATTTTGAAACTTTCAAGACATGGATTAATAACAGAAAACGAAATGCTGCCTCAGAAATAGAGGATTTAATAGAAAATGTATTGTCTGAAGAAGATCTTCAATTTTGGAATGAGAACGGTTATATAGTAGTTAAAAATGCCATTTCTAAAGAAGATTGCCGAGCCACACAAAACGCAATTTGGGATTATTTAGAAATGGATCCAAATCAAAAAGAAAGCTGGTACAAACGTCATGAAAAACAAAAAGGATTGATGCTTAATTTTTCGGATCACGAAACTTTAAATCGTAACCGTTTTTCGCCAAGAATAAAAAAAGCTTACGAACAGCTTTACACAACCAATAAAATTTACAAAACTATTGATAAAGTAAGTTTTAATCCTCCGGAAACAGAACATTTCACTTTTCTTGGAAGTCCGTTGCACTGGGATATGAGTTTAAAAAAACCGCTTATTTATAGCCTTCAAGGTTTACTGTATTTAACCGAATGCGGAGAAAATGATGGCGCTTTTCATTGTGTTCCTGGTTTTCATAACCAGATTAATGAATGGCTCGATCAACTTGCACCGAATGAAAATGCTAGAGAAAAAGCTTTAAAAACTTTACAGCCAAAACCAATTACAGGAGATGCCGGTGATTTTATAATCTGGCATAATGCACTGCCGCATTGCGCAACACCCAACAGAGGAGAGAATCCAAGAATGGTGCAATATCTTACTTATCTTCCAGATGATTACAATGCTGCAGGAGAATGGATTTAATGTATTTATAGCAATTGTAGAAAATGCGAAAAACTGCAAATACAACGATTTACAGTTTTCTACAGTTATCAGCTATTCTTTTTAATAACTGCGATTAACAAATTAAATTCTAATTTTTAAGGCACCAATTCAAAATCTTAGCGATGTTTTTGGCATCGTCAATTCCGCGGTGATGTGTTCCTTCTAACGGAATATTCAGCAATGCAAGCGCACCATTCATTCCTGTTGGTTTAACCAAGCCAAACTTTTCGGCAAAATGCTCTTTTACATTGATATGCTCCTCTCCCATTGGATACGAAACACCAAACGATTTACATTGTTTTTTCAGCATATTCAAATCATATTGACCGTAACTTGCCCAAGTATACAAATCAGGATTATAATCGTCAACAAGCTCATTGATGGCATCTTCGAAACTAACTCCGTTCTTATCAAGTAAATCCTGAGTGATGGTGATTAATTCCGTACAAAACAAACTAACGGTTGAACGTTGTGGCTTTACTAATATTCCTCTATTCTTCGAAATTGCTCCTGTTTCTGTGTCTAATACAGCTAAACCAATTTCAATAATTTCATTTTGCTGTCCGCTCGGGACAGCACCTTGCCAACATGTGGCTTCTAAATCGATAATAATAATTTTATCTGTAGTTTTCATTTTTTTAATTTTTAAAAATTTTACAATTCTCTGTCTCCAAAAGGAGCTTTCCAATCTTTCTTTAAAATAATGGCTTTTACCTCATCATAAGAAAGAGGTTCATAATTGTGGCAGTCAACACCAACATCAAACGATCGAGAAGTTTCATCATCAAACAAATGACCATGAGAGTGACCGTATAAATGCCATGTTCCTCTAAAAGAACTTCTCCATACTTTCATTGCGTAGTGAAACAAGATTATTTTCTGCCTTCCGTTTGGTGCATCTGCATCTTCAACACTTAATTCATAATAATCTTTAATCCATTCAAATCGTTTTGCATAACTCAATGCCGATTTATCGTGATTGCCCTTTACAAGAAAAATAGAACCATTTAATTGGTCTAAAATTTCTTTTGTTCGTTCTGGTCTTGCCAGCGAAATATCTCCTAAGTGATAGACAATGTCTCGCGGACTCACCTTTTCATTCCAACGTTTAATGAGTTCCTGATCCATCTCTTCTACCGAGGCAAAAGGCCGTTCGCTAAACCTAATTATATTCGTGTGACCAAAATGATGATCAGACGTAAAAAATATTTTTTGATTCATTAATTTTTTAAATTTTTAATTTGAAACCACCAATTTTATATTGATGGTTTCTATTGTGTTTTCTCTGTTTTCATCAGAAAAACATGCTTTTAATATCTAGAAAGAAACTTCTTTTCTTAGACTTTTTTTCAGGCTTTTCTCTTTTTTCAGAGTTCTTTTTTTCAAAAACTGCTTTAGCTTTCTCAAGCTTTTTAACTGGTTTTGTTTCTTCTTTTTTAGAAGTTTCATAAAACTTTTTGAAAGGACGTGGCTCAAAATCAACCAAAATAGTCGCCATGTTTATAGCATCAATATTTGATGGATCTGTCTCTCCTTTTAAGAACGTTTCTATAGGACGGAATTTATCTTTCTTTTCCTTAAACTTGTTCTTTTTGGTATGATCGAAATCTAAGCCCAGAAGATTCTTGAAAACATTCAAATCATCTTGGGTTGGGTTATTCTCGAAAATAAGCCAGCACAAATCACGAAGTTTACCACGAGAAGGCTTGTACAAATAATCAAAGTATTGACCGCCTTTTTCTGTCTCGTATTTATTTCTAATTGCTTTTTTATATTTTTCTAGTGTATTGTTTTGCATGGTATTTTTCTTTTGCAATTCTTGGGAATCTCAGGAAATTGAAGGCTTTTCTGGGAAATCCAATATCACAAAAGTTCAAAAGCACGCTTGCTTTACTAGAGAAATATCTCTAAATGATATATATGGTTTTCCGAAAATTTACCTTTTCATTCCATAGGCTAATGCATTCTAAATCTGCTTCGATAATCGAGACAAACGAAGATTCACTAAACTCCACTGTATCTGTCTGACCTTTATGGGCCGACCCAAATCCTATTTCTTGATTCATCCTTAAATTTTTATTATTAAACTTAAACAATCAACATTTACTGCTAATGGTTCTTTTACTTTACGAAGATTTCTTTTAATTGACCAATTACGTTTCCGCCGCCAGAAATAGTGATTTCACCAATTTTATCTGCGATTTTTTCAACGTATTCCATCTCTTTCAACTTCCACAACATTTCGTTTTCTTCCATCAGCTTTGCTGTGTTAAGCAAACTTCTTGTTGCGAGCAGTTTCTTCTCTTCTCATAATGCTGTTGGCTTGCGCTTTTTTCTCCGCAACCAAAACCTGATTCATGATTTCTTTCATATCTCCTGGAAGAATTACATCTCTTATTCCAGCATCAGAAATTTTCAAACCTAAATCTTCGATTTTAGTTTTTGCTTCTTCTAAAATAGCCTCGGCAATAGCATCTTTTTTAGTTAACAATTCATCTAAAGTCAAGCCTCCAACAAAAGCTCTTAAAGCCAATTGCATTGCTACATACAATTGTTTTTCAAAATCTTTATTTTCAGTCAAAGCTTTCATGATATCAACTACTTGGTATCTCACAAAAAAGTTAATTCTCAATCCTGCTTTATCTTTAGTCAACAATTCTTGGCGGAAATCTCCAATTGCTTGCTGTCTTGTATCGACAGTTTTTACTTCGATTGTAATGGCGTTATTCCAGAAATAATGTGTTCCAGATTTCAATTCTTTCACAAAAGTTCCATTCACAAATAACAAAGCCTTGTCGTTGCTTGCCACAATGAATTTTCTTGTAAAGTATCTCATCTTAACATTTTCCAATAAGTTTACTGGAATATTTTCTGTGATTTCAATCTTAGACAAATCTGCTTTAATGAATTCATTTTTTACAACTCCTTTCCAAAAAGCATATTTTCCTGGCGTTAAAACTTCTTTGAAATTTCCTTTTACGAATTGTAATACAATTTCGTTATCGGCAACCTCAACAACTTCCAAAAGAGATACTAACACTTCATTTTGCAATAAAATATCCAACTCAAAAGGAGCCTGAAAAGATCCATTTAGATCATAAATCATAATGTTTTTATTTCCAAAAATCCAGTGTAATCCTTCTTCTAAGACTTTTTCTAATTTTCTATTTTCGAACACCAAGCCCACTTGGTAAGTCTCGATTTTAATTCTTTTTTATCATAATTATATTTTGTTTCAGGTTTAATGTTTCAAGTTTTGAAATCTATAACCTCTATTATCTTTCTTCTTTCTTCTTGCTAAATAAAAAAACCTCTTTGCCTTTCTCCTCTAAGAAAAACGGTCGAATAGTTTGTTCTTTGTCTGTCTGAATTATTTCTGATTCTATTTTATTGAAAGAATCCCCAAATTCTCTTAACAATCAAATCAAAAAGAAAACAAACTTTTCAAAACACATTTCTATTTGCACTGGCTTTATCAGAGTGTGAAACATCAGATTGTAAAATCCTAATTTCACTGACAAAGACAAATCAGTTTTTTCTAATGGTCATCTTTTTAAGAGTGATGGTCTCTACTGTTACAGGTTTTTGAGACCCGTCGACTTACCGGATTCGTCCAACCGAAACGCGTTCGGTGCAGGATTCGAACCTGCATAACACATCCAATGCTCTATCCAAATTGAGCTACCACATTACTGTGAATGGGATTCGAACCCACAACCCTCAGATCCCTTGTGCGATAATTTTTTGGAAAACCATCAAAACCTCCAAACCAAGCTGCATAGAAAAACATAATACGCTTTCGCGAAAAGTCTGCTACAATAGTGCTATACAGAAACACCCAACAAGGCTTGTTTGATATTTTTAATCAAAGTTTCCTTTGATATCATTTCATTTTTTAAAGAACGTTTTTGTTTCTTAAACAAAGATTCAAATGATCCTGCGCAATTATTTTGCGCAGGATATTTTTTTTAATTAATCCATTCTATAACCGTCGATAAATAAGCTTCTCTTACTTCATCAAATCGAGTTATGTTCGGAATATGATTTACTTCTAATAAATATTTAGAACCATCTTTTGCAACGATATAATCATTTCCAATCATATCCATTTGCAGAGTTTCTTTTATATGAATTGTATCTGCTAGCAAATCTTCATCAACAGGCATAAAACCTGCATTGTCAGGATGAATAGATTTTAACCAATCGTCTCCTTCTAATTTAATCTGCCAATAAACATCTCCAATCATCATGATACGAACGGCTTCTCCTTCATAATAGGGTTCAATTGTAGCCGTAAATTGGCTTTCCCATTCTCCTGTAAAACGATGTTTATTCTCGCCGCAATGCCAATTACCCCATTTGGCAACCGTATCATTGGCAATATTTACAGAAGCTCCTACACTTATAAACCCACGAGGTGCACTAAATTTTGAAAGAGATAATGCTTTTACCAAACACGGAATCTTAAATCTACAGTCAAGCATTGCTGCCGCATTCGGATAACAGTCTCCTCGCCAAATTGCTAAACCAGTAATAAAATCGAAATCATTATCGTAAATTCCGTAATAAACCACTTTATCAACCGGAAGCATTCCAACTCCATTTGTTTTTTCCATATAAAGCACTCCATCTTTTACTACGATTTTAGGAATAAACTGATGCCAAATAATGTGTCCTGAAAAATTGGCTTTTATAACATCATATTCTTCTTGTTCAATTCCAACAAGGGCTATTCGGTTGAATAATTCTTTCATTTTTTTTACTTTTTAGCGTTATTTACTTTTTACACAGATTCTAGTTTTAATCGTTTAATACCAAAATCTGATTTCCTTAATTTGCACATTCTTTCATCTGAAATGTGATGGAAAACAATACCTTCAATGTCATTCTCTGATAAGAATACTTCTAAATCCTTAAAATCAAGACTTACAAAATCAAGTATTTCACTTCCGTGTTTTACCAATGTATGTTTCTCAAAATTTTCAGAGTTACCTTGAACTTTTGGTCCACATAATTCGTAGGTTCCGTCAACTTTACTTTCTAATCCATCAAAACCTTCAAAAAAATGTTTGTCCTCCGATTTTGAACGGTCGCATTTTAACCAGTGTGGATGATGACCTGATTTTGGATCAGCTTCCTGACAAGGAATTGCACCCATCGGGATTGCTCTTCCTTTTTTAGCATCAAACCTTTTAAATATTTCACCGCCTATAATCGCTGCCGATGTACCATCAAATTTTCTAGTTGCAATGGCTTCTCCATCAAAAACCCATTTGTTTTCAATATTAATTTTATCTACTACCCTTCCTAAATCATTAGGATCTTTGGCGAATAATGTGCTTATCTTTTTCATCGTATATTTTTTAATTTTTCATTTTGTACAGGAAGAGAGACTCGAACTCTCAGGAAACTGATCCTAAATCAGCCGTGTTTACCATTTCACCATTCCTGCATTTTTTTTAAGTTTCTAAGTTGCTGAGATGCTAAGGGACTAAGTTTTTTTAACTTTTAAATCCGAATCTTAGCAACTTTAAAAACCATTTCATTTGTCTGGGAAGCAGGATTCGAACCTGCGACCTCCCGCATCCAAAGCGGGTAAACAACCTCCGTTATCTTCCCAGGTCTATTTAAGTACCTTAGAATCTTAGTGTCTCAGCAACTTAGAAACTTTAAAAAAGCGGCTCATACGGGAGTCGAACCCGTTTCTCCCGAGAGACAGTCGGGAAGGTTAGCCAGTAACCCCAATGAGCCAGTTCCTTCTAGAGAACAAGTGATTTTGGAAGGATTCGAACCTTCGACCATCTGCTTAGAAGGCAGACGCTCTATCCAACTGAGCTACAAAATCATTTATTTTTGGGCATAAAAAAAGCACCTGATCAAAGGTGCTTTACAAAATTCAACGTGATATAACTATCCTATTGCCTATATTGATGCACCTGCATTGCGAAACGTCCAAGATCGAATCTTGCGTTTAGTGGTAATCCGTATGATATTTTATTTTGTAAAGCCATTTTTATATGCTGTATTATATTTTAAAATTCTTGTTATTATTTGAAACGCTGTGTTTCAATTTTGTTTGGCAAAGATAAAGTCGAAAAAATCATATTTCCAAATATTTTTTAAGATTATTTTTTTGATTATCAATTAGTTAGGCCTTAAATTAAAACAAGGAAATTCCTGTCCGCAAACTGATGCAGATCTCTATTTTGTATCAAATGACTGTTACTCATCAGATTACTTTCCAATACTATATTTCTCTATTTTGATTAATCATTAAACATTTTGGTCAATTATTTTTTAGTTTTTTTTAGTTATGGTTTGTATTTCAATCATTTTTTGTCCTCTTTTTGTCACACTAAGCGAAGTCGAAGTGCTTTTTAAACGAATTCGAAATGGCTAAAAACAAAAAAAGCGCCCTACTTCGAGGACGCTTTTTTATTTTATGATGAGTTTGACTCTAAATTTTACATTTTAATTTCATAAAAATACATATTGCATCCTGATACTTTAGCCGGAAGTGATCCTGCTAAGCGGTCAAAATATTTTGCTATTGAAAGTCTCATATGTATTTTTCTATTTTTTAATTACGGGAACAAATGTAATATTTTATTTCTTAATTTAACATTTCACATTAAAAATGTTAAAATTATTATTTCTGAAACTTAACTATTAAGCATACGTCTTATCAATCTGATTCAAAACAGTCGGATCCTGAATTTCATTGTCTTTGGCAAACAATAAAACTTTAGACATAACCTCAGCTGATTTTGGATCGTCGTCTGCAAATGGAAGGAATAAACGTCCTCTGTGTTGCGAATGAATTGGCAATATCGATAAATATTTACCTGGCATCTGATGTACAACCGCACTTCCTAAATGAACGCTATACTCTGCCAATTGTCCTTTGATGATGGCATGGTTTCCAGTAATTTCAACATTCTTGATTTTGAATAAACGCAATGTTTCTCTTAACAATACTGCTCTCATCTCGATAGAAGAATGACTCGCTTCTGGATCTACACCACCAACGTGGGCAACGCTTACCACCAAATCAATATCACGCATTACTTCTGAGAAAATCCTCGGATTAATATCTTCAAAAGCAATATTTTTATAATCTTTTAAAGAATGGAATTCGATAGTTTCTAAAGTCGGACTCTCAACATCTGCAGGCGAAAACCAATCTGCCATCGCGTACATTTTTACCTGATATCCTTCTTTATGGAAAACTTTCTGTAATCCTTCTTCGTAATCTACTTTCCAGCCTCTTGTTTTCAATAAAGCCAAAGTTTGATTCGGTTGAACTTGATGCCCTGCATAACGTCTTGAAACCGATTTCTCTTTCAATTCATCTGGCGTCGGAACATACAATTCTCTAAAAATCTGTTTAAAAGGTCGCTGCAATTTATTATCAAAACAATATTTCTGGTAATCTACCCAAACGTTATTTTTATGCAAATCGAAACAGTGTGCGATTCTAAAAGTCTGCTTTTCGTTTAACGAAATCATTTCTCCTAAACCGGTAACTAAACTTCCATCGACATAAAAACCAATCTGATTGTCATTAGAAATAAAAACTAATTTCTCTAGATGTTTTGAAATAATTGGATGCTCGAAAAGGTTTTGCATTTCTGCGAATAAAAACTCATCGCCACGAATCATACTTTCTTCCAAGCCTTTTCTTGAACGAGTCCATTGCTCGCGCATGGTTTTTCTATAATTCGTCAGTTCTAGAATTCCTTTGTCTTTTTTGTATTTCGGCGGAATCGATTTTAATTCTTTTCCTGCTTTATAGGTAACCAAATCAGCTTTTCCTTCTTTATTGATCACCAAACTAATTGTAACATCATCTAAAACCACTTCGGTTTCTTTTGATAAAATATTCTGAACTTGTTTCGTTTCCATTGCCCAAGTCAAACGAACTGGATCTGGATAACCCGCATTTCTTGCCAAGTTTTCCAAAGCTACACGAATTGCCAAAGCTTCGCTCGCCTGTTTCATCGAACCGAATTCTTTGCTTTCTTTTTTAAATTGCTGTAAATACTCGTAACGCGCCAAAATATCTTTTTCTGGACTTGCTTTACTTAACGGAACCAATCCATAAACTCTTAAATAATCTTGATCACGTTTGTCTTTTACTTTAGCGGTAACTTCTCTAATTTTTAAATCGCCCGTAATCGTGTCTGCATACAAACGCGCGCGACGATGACCGTTTCCGTCTGTTACGTATTTTGCAGATTCGTATAAAAGTTCCCATTTTGCTTTTCCTAATTTCTTGTAAGCCGATGTAAACCAATCTTTATCTACAGCACCATCTTTAAAATCTTGCAAATCTAAAGTCGAAAATCTTGTCGCTTCACTTTCTAATTCTGAATTTGTAGCACTGTAAGACGCCGTTTTGGTATGCGCATGAAACCACCAAATTCCTTCATCCAGACCATTCCAATCCAAATAAGTGCTGATAAACTTTTGCCATTGAGGCGCATAAATAGCAGTCTGAATCAATCTTTCTTCGGAGATTTTAGCTTTTTTAATTAAAGCATTAAAACTTTCCTGCGTATCAGTTTCTAACGGATAACATCTTTTCAATAAGAAACTAAATAATTTCTGTTTCGTTAAATCGGTGTAACTCCACGAGTAAATATAGCCTTTATACAAACTTGCTTTTCCAAGCGCTGTAATCAATTCGACCAAACGGTTTGCACCAACAATCTTCTGGAAACTCTGCACCAAATGTGTTACCGCAGTATTAGAATCGCCTCTTTTAACCTCAACATCCAAAAATGTTTCACGAATTTTATCTATCATCGAAACTAAGAATGGAAATCTAGCCAATAAGTCTTCGCTTCCTTGATTTCTGTAATTTCTATTTCCGCCTGTTAAAAATGAAATTCTTTCTGGATCCAAAATACCTTCATACAATTCACCTTCGGTAATTAACTTTTGTTCAAATGCAGCGCTATATAACTGAACAAAAGGTTTGCAGTACGAAATATTTTTTTCCAGTCCATTTAACTGTCTCCATCTGTACAGATTCCATATCTTAATTTCTTGTTCTGCAGTTACGTTTCCTAAGTCAATTCTGTTTAGATAAACATCAAAAAAGTTCTGATTTTGCCAGCCGTTTCCCTTATTGTTATTGTAATAATATTCATTTTTACCAGGCACATATTCAAACTCTTTTACAGATTCTGGAAGATCTGCATACAAAATGGCACAAGCGTCAATTAAGAAATCTGTTTTTTCTTCAAAAGCATATTTTACTTGCAGCGCATTCAAAATATTCAGAATCGCATTGTCCCAATCGTAACCTCTTTTGTTTGGATGAGGCAGTAATTCTTTATAATAAAAAACATGTTTTTCGAGGAAATCACGCCAAATTTTACGGTCACAATTGCTTACAAATGTCAGTAAAAACAAATCTCGTTCTACTAAACCTGAATTTTTAAACCATTCTTCCCAAACTCCATACAACGGATAATTGGTTGTCGCCAATTCTGAATTCTTTTCGTCTTTTAGATTTTTTAATGGTCTAAAAGAGTTCCCTAATAAAACCGTCGATTTGCTATTATCGTAGTTTTCAATTTCGTATTCGTAATTTCTGTTTTCTTCAAACAATTTATAAAGCTTCGCAATTTCGTCTTTAATATGCGACATCGATTTAGAGAAACCGTATTGATGTTCTTTTACCGCTTTTGCATACAAAGAATCTGCTCCTACCTTAGGAAGTTCATAAGTAGAAATTTCGTTTGGCGTAAAAAATCCGTAACCGTTTTCTGCGCTTAAAAGATCTTGTTTTTTTGAAGGTTCTAACTGCTCAATAAATTTGGTTTCTTTCTCGGTAATTTTTGGTCTTTGAAGATAGTCTTTTACCCAATCGTTAACCTTATCCGTTAGTTTATTGTTTTTCTGAAGCTGAAGCATAACGTCTAGCATAGACATACGTTGTTCTAAATCTCCTTTTTCTACGGTCTGATCTACAAAATTGATAACTTTCTGATCTTCTTGTTTAATCAGAATCGACGTTAGATTTTTCTTTAAATTAGAATTTTTACGTTTAAATAATTCCTGAAAAATAGCTAATTCATCTTCTGTTAAACTCAAATCTTTTAAAACATTAACCGCCGAAGCCACAAGAGATTCTCCTCTGTCTTTTAAAATTCGTAGGGCAAAATTTCTTTGAAATTCAGTTGGTTCTGTTTTGGTTTGATTATTTTGGTTGCTATAGTAAGAATAGCTGTAAAAACTTCCCAATAAATTTCTCGTCAGTTTCTCTCTTAAGTTGATTGAGAAGCCTTCAAAATGTTGTAAAACCGCTTCTAATCTTTCGTTGTTATCGCCAACCAAATTAATCGCCGCGGCATAAAGCGTATCTCTTTCAAACTTTACATTTAACCACGAAAATACTTTTCCTTCAAAAGTTTTTTCTTTTTCAGTAATGTTTTGTGCAAGATTGTAAACTTTATCAAAAAAGTTCGGATAATCTGCATTTTCGATATAGAATTTCGATTTTGTATTGGCTTCCAACAAAGCATTCATTCTCGGAACTGCAAAGGCTAAAACCTGCAGATTCTCATCATCTAATGCTTTAAAATAAAGAGGCATTTCGATATAAGGATCGTTGGTTTCTCCAGCAAATTTTAATGCCAGCGATTTCTTTTCGACCGAACCGTTTTCTAATAATTCATGCAGATACGGAACCGTTTTCTCGACATCCAAAACACCTTGAACCCAAAGCGCCATATAGACTTCGTTATTATTTTTGCTTTTTACGCCATTCGGAATCGTTTCTGGTTTGGTAAAATAACCCGAAGCCAACTCGATAATATTTCGAACCGTAGTTTCTTTTTCAGAATCCCAACCCAAACCTGTCCACGTGTCAATCGCTCTTACAACCGATGAAAAACGAGTCAGTTTATTATCAATAAGCACTTTGATCATGTATTGCAAAGCGCCGATACTCGTTTCGTCTAAAGCCTCCAGAATCGTCTGGCGCAAACCTTCCTGACGCTGAGCCGCCAAAAGCAGTTTTTCTACCAACTCCCAATGCTGTTGTTTTTCGCTATTTAAAAGAGCTTTGATGATATTTCTCGAAACTTTTCCGTGTGTATCTTTATTAAAAATAATGTCTTCAAACAATTGAAAAAGTCCTTCTTTGCCAGCATCCAGTGCCGAAGACCACACCATAAATTTATTGATAGAATTTGAAATCTCGGTATCGTGACGAATTTCATCTTCAATACTCAAATCATAATAAAAAGTACTGCTGTCCTGATAATTGTATTTGTAAGGTCCATTTAGCAAAGAACGCAGAAAATTGATCTGATTTACCAAAAGATAACTTTTATGATTAGGCGCTCTAAAAGCTCTTCGCGTATACCCGTTCTGATACATTTTTTGAGGCAATCTGTTCCAAGCTTCCTTTACATATGCGACATTTTCTTCACCAAAAAAGTAAAGCGACAAGTCGTAATAGTTTTTATCTTCCCAGATATTCTCTTTTATTAAAGCGGCAAACTTTTCGGCTTCTTTAGAACCAAGCGAAATATAATTGCTGTAATAATTGTCCTGAAGTTTCAAGAGTTCCAGACCAAACTCCGCCGCTTCTTTTTTCAGTTTTTTTCCAGAAAGTAATTTAGAAAGCAGATTACTGTTTACAATTTCTTCCAATTCTTTTTTAAATCTCTTAATTGGATTTTCAATTACTTTACTTTTTAAAAGATCTTCTATCGTCATGATTATTTTAGATTTTAGATTGCAGATTTTAGATTTTTATTGAGAAGTGAAAGGCTAGATGGAAATCGTAAAAGTTCTTCCATTCCAGATTTTACAATTCACCATTAACAATTCACCATTAACAATTATAAATTACCAATAGCTTCCCGCCAAGAACGTAAGCCTAATAAAAGTGAGGTTTTTATTTTGAGATAAATCGATTTGTTCAGTTAACGTTTCCAGCTGATCGTCTCCATAGAAAACAGCATACAAACCATCTTCAAAAGCTACAATGGCATTTTCTTGCGCTTTGGCCAAATCTACTTGGTTGTGATTGTACAGCGCGCCAAAACCTACTTTTCCGGTATCGGTAAGAATGGGTAAATAATTTTCTTTTGGAAGATGGATTTTGTCTTCGTCCTCAAACTCAAAGGATGAAGAACGGAACAATTGAACCTGATGATCAACAATCGATTCTATGAGTTTTTGTGTAGTAATGACAGGATTTTCTATATCCAGAGCGATACTTTTTTCCTGAAGTAGCGGATGTTTTTTTCCTAATTGTTTAACTGAGATACTTATATTCATCTTTATCGGCTTTTATTTTGAGGCGGTAATGTAAGAATTTTAAAGCGATTTTTACTTAAAATAATGTCTTTTTAATGTTAAAAAAATATTAGAAATAAACTTTTAAGCATAATTATTTTAAACACATAGAAACATGGTCTTTCCTTATATTTAAAGGCGTTTCACTAATTTAAATGCACATATTTTAGCTATTTTCAAAGTTTTTTTCGTCGAGTTTGTCATTTCGACGGAGGAGAAATCTTCGCGAGTAGCTCTACAAAGATTGGCACTATACGTTGCGGAGTTACTCGCGAAGATTTCTCCCTTCGGTCGAAATGACAAGATTATGGAAACTATCGTCTATAATCTCTTTTATAAAATTACAAACCAATACTAAAAAAATATCCCGACAAATAGACATTGTCGGGATTTGAGTTTTTATTGAGATAATTTACGATTGCTACTACAAGCCTTATAAATCTGTTTCTCTGAAAATGGCGATAACGTTTCTGCCAGATTACGGCTGGTTCTTAAACAGCTCAGTATTTTTTGCCTTAAATTGATATCGTCGCCAAACTCTGTATGCATTAAGAGCTCGAAGATTTCCTGCAAATACAGTGGCTGTTCTTTGTAATCTCCCTCAAACAATTCGTCTGAAAGGAAATTAATTACGGATGGCACTACATCACGATGTGTTGGTTTTTGATTTTCTTTTTGCATAATAGAAAATTTTAGATGCGCGAATACCTCGCTTTAGGTGTGCAAAACATTCAAAGGAATGATTTAGGACAGTTTCCTGTTCCTTCACCATGACGAGGTATTCGTTTATGTTAACTTAAAAAAAGTTTTAAGGATTTCTCCTTTGATTGTTTTGCATCGCAAAGATATACTTTTATTTTAAAAAGAAAGAAAAAACCTACTTTTTAATTCTTTAGATTTTAATTCTGAATTTAGACCGAAAACAAAGATAGAGATTAATCTCATCAACGAAGTTGATTTCTTTAGAGTCGATTTAGCTTTAAAAGTATTCTTTTTAAGCTTCAATTAAAAACATGACTAATTTTTCTTTACTAATTTCTGTATTCCAAATTCTCTCTTCATTCAAATAAAAACAAAATAACTCTTCTTCATAATGTTCAAAAAAATCTTTCTAAAAGAGAAAATTGGATCATCAGATTCGTAACTAAAATCGAAAGACGTTGTGCTTATTTTTAATTTTACATTAAACTCTTTAAATCTGTCTTTTTCAAATTGCAGGTTATATACTATATCACATGATATAATTTCATCTGCCTGTTTTATATTGTAAAATGAAATATTATAACCATAATATAATAATTCTGGCAATTTTAAATTAACTTCTAATCTATCTTTTAAAAAGCTCCATTTTTTATAACCGTCAAATATGTACTTCAATTTATTATTAGAACTATAAAGGCATTTTATTTCTTCAGGCTCAAAAGAATTTTCTTGGCTCTTGAGTTTTAATTTAAAAATAAAAGGTTCATATACTTTTGCTTCTAATTCCGGAACAAATGGAAAAATTGATTTAAAAAAAGAATTATTAGTTTTATTCAGACTACTAAACTGCTCTTTTTCAAATTCATCTACTGTATAGGTTGTTTCATTAGAATAATAATTTAAAACTTTATTCGAATCTTCAAAATTTACAATTACGGTATCGAAATCATAGCCTAATTCACTTTTAAAATTATCGTAAGAAATCTTTCGGGCATATTTTAAATCCATTTCATCATTCTTAAAAACAACTCGTGTAATTTCTCTACCAAAAAAATCCTGAACCAAAATTCCTTTGTAATATCCAATTTCTAATGTCTCAACTACACTTTCAAAAATATCATACACAAAATATCCATTTTGATGCTTTTTATTATGATAAACAATATAATTTCTTGTAGAATAAAATTCAAAATCTTCTGGTTTTTCCTGATCGCAACAATAATATTCTACAAAAGAACAGGAATTATCTTTATAAGTTTTGATTTCTTTTATGAATTGGTTTATTTTTACTTCTTTCTGATATTCATATACTTTATCAATTTCCGTTTCATCGATCACCTTACCAAGATGATTTTTATAAATAATTTCTATTTCATCTTTTGAGCTTTCCGGAACCTCTGAAAAAAAAGATTTAAAAAAAGGTTCTTCTATCCTTTTAATATAAGTTTCAAATTTTAAATTTGGCATTTCCCAAACTGTATCTTCCCACATAGAATCAGAATCAAAACCACAATCATCTATATAAGATAATGAACCACAATTATCATACTTAAAAATACTCAATATCTGAGATTCATAATTATTTTTGTAACAATACTTGATTAAAGAATGGGTTCTAAATTCATTGCTTAGAAGATAATTAACACTAATCAATTGATCTTGATAATTGTATACTTCATTTCTTTTTTCAATTAAAACACCTTTTTCATCATACTTTATAATTTCCCAATAGATACAATTATTTTTAATTACTGGTTTATGATAAAAGCAATATTCAATTCCATTTTGCATTACTTCTAAAAAGTCCTCTATGTTTTCTTCTTTACTTAGATAGTTCGTTTTCGATATAATTTTTCCATACGCAAATCTTTCAACTAATCGTTTCTTTTTATCTAAATACAAAATTTTATGAAAGAATCTTTCCGTAAAAATTTCTTTAAATGCTATTTTATTCTTGTAATCATCTGAATATTCTATCAAAATTTCAGGAATCTTAAAATCTGAATTAGGAATTACAGGAAAAAATGATTTAAAAAAATCTTTATCAATATTTAGCTTATATCTTTCTGAAAAATCATTTGTAATTAAAAATTCCTGAAGATTCATTTCTAAATTTTCATTAGAAAAATATGCTGACTTAAAATCTCCGTTTTCAAAATAGTCAACTCTAACAGTCGAATCTTCTTCAACCTTTCTACTCAAAATTGAATATTTAGCATCACTTTTTATTGTTTTGGAAAAATTAAAAAAACTGGAATCCTCATAAGTTTTCAAACTATTACCAGTTTTTACAACTAAATTCTCCTCTTTATCTTTTATGATAATCGATTGTTGTTCAAGATTTCTAAAATCATAACTTTGAAACAAATAGACTGTAAAACCAGATTTATCAAATAATTTATAATAGAAACTTCTATTTAAAAATTGATTATTTTCAAGCAATATTTCTTCTATTGACTGATTGTTATTCAAATAGTAAATCGTAAAATTACTATTACTATTAGATGAGATATATTCGGTTCTTATAAGTTCATCATCAATATAAAAATTCTTGAAAAAGTTTTTTGCAGTATGAAGTTCTTCCTTTAAAATAACTTTTTCATTTCTACCTGATTTATATATAATTTTTTCTTCCATTTTAAAAGTATCATTTGGCTTCATTGTTTATTCACAAGAAATCACAGTTTCTTTTATATTCATTTTCAACAGCATATACTTCATCAAATTAAAATTAGCTGAAGCATTATCCAAAATCCAAGCATCAGAAGTCACAGCAATCCAATTGCTTTCTGCAATTACTTTATCGGGATTATAAACCAATTCCACTTGCCAATCATATTGATTTTCTAAAGCTATTTCTTCAATCATCTTTTTCAATCTTCCGCTATTTGAAACAGGTTTATCAAAAAACCAATAAATTGTTTTTATCTTTTCTTTTTTGTAGAAGTCAGCAATTATTTCTATTGCCTGTGATGTCTGTTTCACTCTTTTATAAGTTCCGTGTACACTTGACAAATCACGAATGAATCCATCTTGTCCTCTAAAAACATAAGCGTTTGATAAAATGCTTTCTAACAAAATCAAAGCATTAAAACCATCTATAGCAATTTCTTTTCCTTCTAAATCCTGACTTTGAATTTCTTTAGATTTTCGATCTTCAATCTGACTTTGAGAAGCGCTCATTCCGCGAACTGCCTGTTGCTGTCGGGAATTTAAACGATATCGGTTTCCAACTAAAGCTAATGTTGCTTTTTCGCCATAACCTCTACTCAGAAAATAAGACAAGTCGGTTACAGCTTCTTTGAGTTTAAACTGTATTTTCTCTGTTCCGAATAAATCATCGTCGCTTGCTTCTTTTCCTCTGTTTTTAAGACTAGTCATTTTACAAAAATATAAAAATTAACCTACAATTAATATGTCATTTTGAAAATCAGTGAACTTTAAATTCCAAAAAAGCTTTTAGAATTCCTCGTCGTTTCCTCTGCTACTTTAGCTAAAGTAATCCCTTTAAACTGTGCAATTGTTCCGGCAACATACGGCAGAAAAGCAGGTTCGCAACGGCGTTCGTGGTATTTCTTCAAGAGGCTGTTCGGGACATTTTTAGGAAGCATAAACGGCGCATCGGTTTCAATCATCATTTGGTCGAGCGGTACGTACTGAATGACTTCTTTTAAATGGCTGAAACGTTTGACATCTGAAATCGCTCCCGTAAAACCGAGATAAAATCCGTTATCGAGATAGGTTTTGGCTTCTTGCAAAGTTCCCGTAAAACAATGCACAACGGCTTTTGGCAGTTTCGGAAGATAGTCTTTTGTGATATTCATAAACGAACTAAAAGCGTTTCTTTCGTGCAAAAACAAAGGTTTCTGTACTTCAATCGCCAATTCGAGCTGGGCTTTGTAACATTCTTCCTGTTTGTTTCGAGGCGAAAAGTCGCGATCAAAATCGAGTCCGCATTCGCCAACCGAAACGACGTGTTTCAGTTCTAATAATTTCCTAAGTTTCGAAATACTCTGCGCATCAAAACTCTTCGCATCATGCGGATGTATTCCCGCCGTAGCGTACAACACGCCCGGATACTGCCTCGCAATCTTAGCAGATTCTTCGCTATTTCGTACGCTGGTGCCTGTGAGTATCATTTGCGATACATCGGCGTCGAGCGCGTCTTGTATGACATCGTCTATGTCGTTTTGGAATTGTTTGTTGGTTAGGTTGATTCCTATGTCTATGTAATTCATTTTTTTAAAAGTTGCTAAGGTTCTAAGAGGCTAAGATTCTAAGTTTTTTCTCTCTGTTGCCTTAAATTATTTATTTTTTGCCACTAAGGCGCTAGGACGCAAAGTTTTTTAAGCGTAATATTTGTCATTTCGACGAAGGAGAAATCTTCGCGAGAAACTCTACAAAGATTGGACTCACGTTGCGGAGCTACTTGTGGAGATTTCTCCTTACGTCGAAATGACATAAAATGAGGATAATCGCTGTGATGAGAAACCTTAGAATCTTAGCATCTTAGAACCTCAGCATCTCAAAAAACTAATCTTCTTTACTCCCATCATCCGCCATTCTCACTAATTTCGGTGTAAACTTCGCTACCACATCCACCAAATCCTGCTGCGCTTCCATGACCTGATTGATATCTTTATAGGCCATTGGAGCTTCGTCTAGACCCGCTCCGATAAGCGTAACGCCATGATCTCTCAGGATAGATTTCATTTCAGATTGTGTGATGTTTTTTATGGCTTGGGTTCTGCTCATTTGTCTTCCTGCTCCATGCGAAGCCGAATTAATGGCGTTCTCCTCGCCTTTTCCTCTAACCAAAAATCCCGGTGCGGTCATACTTCCCGGAATGATTCCCATTACGCCTTTTCCGGCTGGAGTTGCTCCTTTTCTATGTACGATCACTTCTTCGCCGTTCCAGATTTCTTTCCAGGCGAAATTATGGTGGTTTTCGACTTTTGCTAAAATCGTCGCACCCAAAGCGCGTTCCATTTTGTTATGGATAATCTCGTGACAAGCCGAAGCGTAATCTCCCGCCAAATTCATTGCCATCCAGTATTCCTGTCCCAATTGCGAATTCATATCCAAGTACGCTAAGTTTTTTGCCACTTCTGGAAGTCTGCATTCCTCTTTGGCGATTTTGGTATAATGTCCAGCAATGGTTGCTCCCATTCCACGTGAACCAGAATGCGTTAACAAAGCGACGTATTTTCCTTTTGGGATATTTAAAACCGCATCGTCTTGCGCAAATTCCATGATTCCGAATTCCACAAAGTGATTTCCACCACCCGAAGATCCTAATTGCGACCAAGCTTTATCTTTCAAATTCTTCACAAACGGATTCATATTGAAAGTTTCGTTCTCCAAAACCGCATGATCTGATTTGTACTGACCGTGAAATCCGTGACCTGCTCCAAAAATAGAATTCGCAATTAATTCCTTTTTGAATTTAGCTTCGTTTTCAAAGTAAAAAGCTTCTGGAATATCATAAACCGACAACGCCATTCTACACCCAATATCAACTCCAACACCATACGGAATAATGGCATTTTTCGTTGCTAAAACTCCGCCAATCGGCAATCCGTAACCTTGGTGCGCGTCTGGCATTAAAGCTCCGGCAACCGTAACAGGCAGTTTCATGGCGACTTCCATTTGCTTTCTGGCTCCGTCTTCGATATGATCCAATCCGTAAGCCGAATACGCATTCGGATTCTGATTTAAAGCAATGAAATCTTCTGGTTTTTCATTCGATTTTTCGATTAAAGCAACAGCCAGTTTGCTGAAGATTTTATCGTCGATATAATTCTCTGGAGTTTCTAAGACGTTTTTGAAATTTGTGATCATTTCGTCTCTTGTGAATCCATTTCTCTTGCTGTTTATTTTTAAGGCAATCCCAATTATTTTTCCTTCTGGGAATCCTAATTCTAATATATCTGTACCGTTTATTTGTGTACTCATGATTTCTATTTTTTTGATAGTACAAAGGTTAATTACTACTGCGCAGTTATTTTGCGTAGATTTTATTTCACGCAGATTTTGCAGATTTAAGCAGATCTAAAAGGATTTTTTTTGATAAATAATCTGTGCTTATCTGCTAAAATCTTTTTAAATCTGCGTGAAATATTAAAACCTTTGTCACTTTGTTACTATGAACCTTTGCCACTAATCTACCAATAATTGTGTAACAACCGCTGGGTTCATCGCCCATTGTGCTGTGTAAACTTCATCAGCAATTTCATTTTCGGTGATTGTTAAACCTTGGGCTTCCGCTTTAAGCTGTAACAAACTACCAATATTCAATTTGCTGTTTAGTTTTGACAACAACGCCTGAACGCCTTTGAAATCCAATCCACCAACAACCTGACCTCCGAAAGTCATCTCTAACCAAACGATTTCTCTTTTGGCTACATCCAACACTCCAAAAACCAAACCTTTGGCAACATTTTGCGTCACACGAACCTGATGATCAACACACGACGGATCGTATGCTACACCTGTTTTCTCCGAAATTTTCATCGGGTGTTTGCTATTCATCCAACCTACAACCAAATTTGGCGTAATACTTCCGTTACTGTACGCGTTGCAAGTAAAAGTTACAAATTTAGCTTTAGCTTTCGCTAATTCATCGATATTGATGTTGATATATTCGGCTGTTCCAATTTTATTCGGAATGCTTCGGATATCACCACTATGCTGACAACCTGTAGTTGTCAATCGGCTGAAAGAACAAATATCTAAGCGATCTTCGTATGCAATCTGACAGCTCAAATCCATATCTAAATGTTGTGCTGGCAAATCTTTTCCCCATTGCATGAACAATCTAACTTCGTTTCCTTCAACTGTGAAACGTGTTCCCATTAAAGCAACTGGTAAATCCTGAACGGTTTCGCTTCGATCTCCTATAGAAACTGGAATATTAAACAATTGCGGATCTATATAGATTGTTTTGTTGGTGTTCGCAATTTTTGCAAATCGTTTTTTCATGGCCAAAAGACACAATTCTTCGATTTGGTTTTTCATTGCTTCCAACTGAAAATCTTCGTATAATCCTAATAACTGATTTGCTTCAATTCGTTTGTTTGTTCCACCCAAAGGTTTCACACTTCTCTGCATGTTTTTATCAAAATAATTTTGAGCATACATGTTCAAAGTAAACACCAATCGAGCCGGAACTTTATCGATGATTTCTTCAAAATGAGCAATAGTTTCCTCTGCTCCAAACCAAAGCATGTTTGAGAATAACGAACGTGCAAATAATCCTGGACGCTGTTTCAATAAGGCAAATGTTTTATCGGCATCAAATTTCAATCTTGACGAATCTACTTTGCTTTGCCAAACATCGTACACTTGGTTGTAGAATACATCCATTAAAAAATTCAATTTCTCAAACCCTTTTCTTTTGCTGTATTCTGCCAAACGCAACGCTCGGATAAAACGAACCCACATTCCTCTTTTTGGATGCATGGTCTCGCACATCGCTTCAACATCCATGTTCATATTGTTCAACCAATTTGCCACCATTAAACATTCTTTTCGGGAATATTTTAGTTTCAAATCATTTGTTGATGCAATTCTGGCCTGAACGCTCGTATCTAAAACATTGTAGAAATGCTGAGCATTTTTTGATGTTCTTTTGATAATCGTTTTTGGCTCGATAATCTGAAGTATTCCTGTGTTTTTATACCACAAGTATCGTAAGATATCTGTTGGTGTTTTCAAAAACTGAGAAGCCTCATTTTCTTTACCATTTTCAATCAAAAGATCGATCACCAGCATTAAAGTTTCCTTCATTGCTACTTCAGCTTTTGGTAAAGGCAAATAGTGCATCGCCATTTTTAAACTATCTACCTGAGTAGCGTCTAAAGCGGTTTTAGATTGCAATAACGATATATAGAAATCATTTAAATCTTTTTCTGTCCACAATTCCAACATTTTCAATTTGCTTCCTTGTCCGATATTTTCTAATTTTCCAAATTCAAACGGAGTTCCGCAGAACGGACAACCGTTGTATCTTTCTAATGGAAAAGTATTATCAGGGATAATATGTCCGCATTGTAAAGTTGTTCCGTTTTTAGTTTTAAAAACATTTCCGAAATATGTGATAATATGATCTAAAACAGATTCACCTGTTGGAACATTCCATTCTTTTACCAATGGCGTCCAGTTTTTATCTGTTCCTAACACTTCTCTTAAAACTTCTAAAACCTCGATTTTATAAGTTGGGCTCACATTGTTTAAAGCGTGAAGCAAAGTTTCAGAAAATGTAAATCCAAGTTTTGAAACATTGGCTAACAAAACTGATGTTGTTCCTGATAAATTTTTAACGTCATTCGCAATCATTTCTGACGGAATGAAAATAGCATTTTGACGTAAACTGATTTTTAATAATTCTTTTGTTTTCATTTTTTTTTAATTTTTAAAATTTAGATAATTGCGTTTCTGAGTTCTACCTAAAAGATTTTTGAAGTAAGAAACACTTGACCTGAAATTGGAGTGTAATAAATTAGCTGATTCAAATTGGAAGTTTGCGGGTTTCCCCAAGAAGTAAGCTAATTTTGACCCTCGTTTTTTTATTAATGATGATTTTAAAACTATGTTCGGATTCGAACCGAAAGTAGCCGTTGTCTGAAGTAAGTTTTAATTGACCATTAATTGTGAAGCAGATGGGATTCGAACCCATGACCCGGACATTAAAAGTGTACGAAGTAAGTTTTGATTGACCTTTGATGGATAATTTCAAAACTACCTGCTCTAACCGCTGAGCTACTGCCTCAATTATGATTATAAAATAAAAAGGTAATGGTGTAAGTGTGTACATTGGAAAGTGTTTTCGAAGTAACTCAAACTTGACCTATTTTATTCTTTTTTTATTTCTATGAACGTTTGTTTTTATTTCCTGAACAAAGATTTTTAAACTAGTGCGCAGTTATTTTGCGTAGTAAAATTTTTGTTTCATTTTTTAGAAATACTTTTTGTTTTATTTCTTGAGCAAAGATTTTAAAACTACTACGCAATTATTTTGCGCAGTAAAAAAAGAATTTTAAATTTGAGTAAAAAACAACATGAATTTAGAGAAAATCTATTCTGAATTGCTTTCGAATATTGGCTTTTCAGCAAATGAAATTCAGCAAAACTGGTTGAATTTAGAAAAGGCATATTCCAAAAATCAAGACATTATCATAATCTCACGCATTTAAAAGAAATGATTGACAGTTTTGAAACCTATCGTGATCAACTTCAAAATCCAAACGAAATATTATTTTCTATTTTTTATCATGATTTTGTTTATTCGGCTTCTAAAAAAGATAACGAACTTAAAAGTGCTGAATATGCTTTGGCAATTTTACCTGAAAATATCAATCTAAATAAACAATTGGTTTTTGATGCAATCTGTGCAACACAACAACATCAGCAAAATGCGATTGAAGATATAAACTGGTTAATCGATTTTGATTTGAAAATCCTCGCTAAAGATTGGGAAGATTATAAAATCTATTTTGAACAAATTAGAAAAGAATACCGCATCTATCCTGATTTTCTATACAAACCCGGACGTGCGAAAGCGTTGAAGCATTTTCTAGAAAATGAGTTTATTTTTCAAACTGAGGAATTTAGAGGTTTGTATGAAGAGAAAGCAAGAGCGAATATTGAAAAAGAGATTGCATTATTAACGTAAATGCGTGAGGGATTGAGGCGGTATCCTTTTGTGAAATGAAATGGAACAAAAGATTTAGCCGAAAGCCCGACCGGAGGGACACGCCCAAAATATACAACGCAGAATTAATCTCGCAAAGACGCGAAGTCGCAAAATTTTTATTTAAAGTATTAATTAAACTCACCGTTTGTCATTTCGACGAAGGAGAAATCTTCGCAAGAAGCTCTACAAAGATTGGCTTCTCGATGTGGAGTTACTTGTGGAGATTTCTCCTTCGTCGAAATGACATAAAATGGGGAAAAATCATTTTAATCCTCATAATCTGTGGCTTAAAAACAAAAACTTTGTGCCCTAGCGTCTTTGTGGCAAAACATCATAAAAATGTCACAAAACAAAAACGCCTTAATCCGATACAAAACAATCGACAAATGTCTGCAAAACAAATACAGGCAATGGACACTCGAAGATTTAATCGAAGAATGTTCTGAAGCACTATCTGAATACGAAGGTCGTCAAAATCCAATCAGCAAGCGAACCATTCAGATGGATATTCAGCTGATGCGAAGTGAAAAATTGGGTTATAATGCGCCAATCGTGGTTTATGATAAAAAGTATTATAAATATGAAGACGAAGATTTTTCGATAACCGATATTCCGCTAACAGAAACCGATATGAATGTTTTGACAGAAACGGTTTCTATGCTGAAACAGTTTAAAGATTTCTCTTTATTTAATGATGTATCGGATATTCTACAGCGATTAGAGGATAAAATCTATGCTGAGAAATCGCACACTAAACCCGTTATTTATCTGGATAAAAATGAGAAGCTAAAAGGACTGCATTATTTGGACGAAATATATCAGGCGATTATCAAGAAAATGGTTCTGATTATTACTTATAAATCTTTTAAATCTGCCGAAGAAACGAAATTCCACTTTCATCCTTTTATATTAAAGGAATTCAATAACCGCTGGTTTTTAATCGGAAAGAAAAAAGACTCACAACCGATTACCAATTTGGCATTAGACAGAATTATTTCTATTGATTACGATTTTAATCATCCTTACCTAGAAGAAGATTTTGATGCTGATAATTTTTATAAAGATGTAATTGGCGTAACAGTAAATTCAGGATTAAACGCAAGACGAATTGAATTATGGGTTGATGCTTCAAATGCGCCTTATGTACTTACAAAACCTCTGCATACTTCTCAGCGACTAATTAAACAAAACGAAGACGGAAGTGTCATTATACACATATATGTAATCCCAAATTACGAGATGGAACGACTTTTATTAGGTTTTGGAAGCTGTTTGGAGATTTTAAGACCAGAAGGTCTGAGAAATCGTATGAAAAAGATACTTCTAGACGCTATTTCGCGTTACGATTCTGAAAAACCAACTGAAATAAATGCATAATTTTTTACAGAATATAGAATTAAATGCGTTTTAAAAACCAAAAAGAGATTTTTACAGCATCAAAAATGTTAAAATCTAAAAAAAGAATAGTATATTTCACTTAAAATAAACAACCAAAACCCTCTAAATCAGGGATATTTTATAACTAACCAAAAATTTATTAAAAAATTATATGCATGCATAGTATTTTTTAATTATATTTGAAATCGATATAGTTACCTATGAAAGACAAAACGATAGATTATATTTTAAGAGCGACATGGCAAGCTGTTTCAAGAATGTATAATGAAGAGGTCGCAAAGTATGATGCAACAATGGCAACAGGGTTTGCTCTTTTAAGTATGGATAAGGAAGAAGGAACTCCATCAACCGCTTTAGGTCCGAGAATGGGTATGGAAGCAACCAGCTTAACAAGAACACTTAAATCTATGGAAGAAAAAGGTTTAATTGTTCGCAAAAAAACCCAAGCGACGGTCGAGGTGTTTTAATCTACCTTACCGATTTTGGAAAAGAAAAAAGAGATTTATCTAAAAATACAGTTCTAAAGTTCAATGAAACCGTTAGAAAACATGTTTCAGAAGAAAAACTGAATCATTTTATCGAAGTTTCTGAAATTATCAACGAACTGATTCACGATAAAAACATATTTAATCAAACAGAAAACACAGAAAAAGAATAACATTCTTTTCCTCCTACAAACAAATAGTAACAAATTATGAAACGCACAATTAAAAAAGTTGCTGTAATTGGATCCGGAATTATGGGTTCAGGTATAGCTTGTCATTTTGCTAACATTGGTGTCGAAGTTTTACTTCTTGACATTGTACCGCGTGAATTGACCGAAGCTGAAGCTAAAAAAGGATTAACACTTGAAAGTAAAGCCGTTCGCAACCGTGTGGTAAACGAACATTTGGCGAATTCATTAAAATCGAAACCATCTCCTATTTACAGTCAGAAATTCGCAAATAGAATTACGACTGGAAATACGACAGATGATATGGCTAAAATTGCTAATGTTGACTGGATTATCGAGGTTGTTGTAGAGCGTTTAGACATTAAGAAATTAGTTTTTGAACAAATCGAGAAATTCCGTAAACCAGGAACTTTAGTTACTTCAAACACTTCTGGTATTCCAATTCACTTTATGAGTGAAGGAAGAAGCGAAGATTTCCAACAGCACTTCTGCGGAACTCACTTTTTTAACCCTGCGCGTTACTTAAAATTATTTGAAATTATTCCTGGTCCAAAAACTTCTACTGAAGTATTGGATTTCTTAAACGAATACGGATCTAAATTCTTAGGAAAAACTTCGGTTGTTGCTAAAGATACTCCTGCGTTTATTGGAAACAGAATTGGGATTTACGGAATCCAAAGTTTATTCCATTTAGTTAAAGAAATGGGATTAACGATTGAAGAAGTTGATAAATTGACTGGACCAGTAATTGGCCGTCCAAAATCGGCTACTTTCCGTACAGTTGACGTTGTTGGTTTAGATACTTTGGTACACGTTGCCAATGGTATTTACGAAAACTGCCCGAACGACGAACAACACGAATTGTTCAAACTTCCTGATTTCATCAACAAAATGATGGAAAATAACTGGTTAGGAAGCAAAACTGGACAAGGTTTCTACAAAAAAGTAGATAAAGATATTCTTTCTTTAGACTTAGATACATTAGAATACCGCGCCGCAAAAAAAGCAAATTTTGCAACTTTAGAATTAACTAAAACTATCGACAAACCTATCAATCGTTTTAAAGTTTTAGTAAAAGGAACAGACAAAGCGGGAGAATTCTACCGTAAGAGTTTCGCTGGAATGTTTGCTTATGTGTCAAACAGAGTTCCTGAAATCTCAGACGAATTATACAAAATTGACGATGCCATGAAAGCTGGTTTTGGATGGGAAAATGGTCCATTCGAAATCTGGGATGCTATTGGTGTTGCCAAAGGAATTGAAATCATGAAAGCCGAAGGTTTAGAGCCTGCTGCATGGGTTACTGAAATGCTGGCTTCTGGAAGCGAAAGTTTCTATTCTGTAAAAGAAGGAGCGACTTATTTCTATAACATTCCGACAAAATCACAAGTAAAAGTTCCTGGACAAGATTCATTTATTATTCTGAACAACATTCGCGAAAGCAAAAAAGTTTGGAGCAATAGTGGTGCAATCATTCAGGATTTAGGAGACGGAATCTTAAACTTAGAATTCCAATCTAAAATGAATACAATTGGTGGCGATGTTCTACAAGCTATCAATAAAGCAATCGACTTATCTGAAAAAGAATATCAAGGTTTAGTTATTGGAAACCAGGCGACGAATTTCTCTGTTGGAGCTAATATCGGAATGATTTTCATGATGGCAGTTGAGCAGGAATACGACGAATTGAACATGGCAATTAAATTGTTCCAAGATACAATGATGCGCGTTCGTTACTCTTCTATTCCAGTTGTAGTAGCGCCTCACGGAATGACTTTTGGAGGTGGATGCGAAATGAGCTTACACGCTGATAAAGTGGTTGCTGCTTGCAGAAACGTACATGGGATTAGTTGAATTTGGTGTTGGAGTTATCCCTGGTGGTGGTGGATCTAAAGAAATGACTTTAAGAGCTTCAGATTTATTCCGCAAAAACGATGTGGAATTGAATGTTCTTCAAGAGTATTTCTTAACAATCGCAATGGCGAAAGTTTCAACTTCTGGTTATGAAGCTTTTGATACTGGACTTTTACAGCACGGAAAAGATGTTATTGTAGTTAACAAAGATCGTCAGATTGCTGAAGCTAAAAAACATGCATTGTTAATGGCAGAAGCAGGTTATACGCAGCCAATCAGAAGAAATGATATTAAAGTTCTAGGAAAACAAGCTTTGGGTATGTTCTTAGTTGGAACAGATCAAATGCAGGCTGGAAAATACATTTCTGAGCACGACAAGAAAATCGCTAACAAACTGGCTTATGTAATGGCTGGTGGTGATTTATCTGAAGCAACTTTAGTATCTGAACAATATTTATTAGATATCGAACGTGAAGCTTTCTTATCTCTTTGTACAGAGAGAAAAACTTTAGAAAGAATTCAATACATGTTAACCAAAGGGAAACCTCTTAGAAACTAAGAAAATGAAAACAGCATATATAGTAAAAGCATATAGAACAGCAGTTGGGAAAGCTCCAAAAGGTGTTTTTAGATTTAAAAGACCTGATGAATTAGCTGCAGAAACCATTCAGTTTATGATGGATGAACTGCCTAATTTCGATAAAAAACGTATCGACGACGTTATGGTAGGAAATGCCATGCCGGAAGCCGAACAAGGTCTTAACGTTGGACGTTTGATCTCTTTAATGGGATTAAAAGTGGAAGACGTTCCAGGTGTTACAGTAAACCGTTACTGCGCATCTGGATTAGAAACTATCGGAATGGCAACTGCTAAAATCCAATCAGGAATGGCGGATTGTATCATTGCCGGTGGTGCAGAAAGTATGAGTTATATTCCGATGGGAGGTTACAAACCAACTCCGGATTATAAAGTTGCTTGCTGCAGGTCACGAAGATTACTACTGGGGAATGGGTTTAACTGCTGAAGCGGTTGCCAATCAATACAAAATCTCTAGAGAAGATCAAGATGAGTTTGCTTACAACTCTCATATGAAAGCCTTAAAAGCACAAGCAGAAGGAAAATTCGACAAACAAATCGTTCCGATTACTGTTGAGCAGACTTTCATCAATGAAAATGGAAAAAAAGAAACTAAATCATACGTTGTAAACAAAGACGAAGGACCAAGAGCAGGAACTTCTAAAGAAGCTTTAGCAGGTTTAAAACCAGTTTTTCTTGCTGACGGAAGTGTAACTGCGGGTAACTCTTCTCAAATGAGCGACGGTGCTGCATTCGTTTTAATTATGAGCGAAGAAATGGTAAAAGAATTAAACCTTGAGCCAATTGCACGTTTGGTAAACTTTGCTTCTTCTGGTGTTGAGCCAAGAATTATGGGTATCGGTCCGGTAAAAGCAATTCCGAAAGCGTTGAAACAAGCTGGTTTAACATTAAACGATATTGAGTTAATTGAGTTAAACGAAGCTTTTGCTTCACAAGCTTTAGCAGTAACTCGCGAATTAAATATTAACCCAGAAATCGTAAACGTAAACGGAGGAGCAATCGCTTTAGGTCACCCGCTAGGATGTACAGGAGCTAAACTTTCTGTTCAGTTATTTGATGAGATGAAACGCAGAGGCAATAAATACGGAATCGTTTCGATGTGCGTTGGTACAGGGCAAGGAAGCGCTGGAGTTTACGAAGTATTATAAGTATTATTAAGTAAAGTACACATATAGTTTGTCATTTCGACGAAGGAGAAATCTTCATGAGAAACTCGACAAAGATTGGAATCTCGATGTAGAGCTACTTGCGAAGATTTCTCCTTCGTCGAAATGACAAGATTGTGTACAAAAACCATAAATAAAAAACATACAAAAAAACATTAGCAATGGCAGATACAATCGAAAAAAACGTGACTCGTGGTGGTCAGTTTTTAGTTAAAGAAACAAAATGCGAGGATATCTTCACACCAGAAGATTTCTCGGAAGAGCAGTTAATGATGCGTGACTCTGTAAAAGAGTTCGTTGATAAAGAATTATGGGCGCACAAAGATCGTTTTGAGAAAAAAGATTACGCTTATACAGAATCATCTATGCGTAAAGCTGGAGAACTTGGACTTCTTGGAGTTGCGGTTCCAGAAGAATACGGCGGATTAGGAATGGGATTTGTTTCTACAATGTTAGTTTGTGACTACATTTCTGGAGCAACTGGTTCGTTCTCAACTGCTTTTGGTGCTCATACAGGAATTGGAACTATGCCAATTACACTTTATGGAACTGAAGAACAAAAGAAAAAATACGTTCCGTTATTAGCTTCTGGAGAATGGTTTGGAGCTTATTGCTTAACTGAACCAGGCGCAGGATCTGATGCTAACTCAGGAAAAACAAAAGCAGTTTTATCTGAAGACGGAAAATACTACTCTATTACAGGACAAAAAATGTGGATTTCGAATGCAGGTTTCTGTAGCGTTTTCATCGTTTTTGCTCGTATTGGAGACGATAAAAATATTACAGGTTTCATCGTAGAAAACGATCCTTCAAACGGAATTTCTATGAATGAAGAAGAGCATAAATTAGGAATCCGTGCTTCTTCTACTCGTCAGGTTTTCTTCAACGAAACGAAAGTTCCTGTTGAAAACATGCTGTCTGAAAGAGGAAACGGTTTCAAAATTGCAATGAATGCTTTGAATGTTGGTCGTATTAAATTGGCGTGCAGCTTGTTTAGATGCTCAAAGAAGAGTTACTTCTGGAGCTGTAAAATATGCTAACGAAAGAATTCAGTTCAACACTTCTATTTCATCTTTCGGAGCTATCCGTTCTAAATTAGCTGAAATGGCAACTAATGCTTACGCTGGAGAAAGTGCTTCTTATCGTGCTGCAAAAGACATCGAAGACAGAATTGCTTGCTCGTGAAGCAGAAGGAACTTCTCACCAAGAAGCAGAATTAAAAGGTGTTGAAGAATACGCTATCGAGTGTTCTATCTTGAAAGTAGCGGTTTCTGAAGACGTTCAATCTTGTTCTGACGAAGGAATTCAGATTTTTGGTGGAATGGGATTCTCTGAAGATACGCCAATGGAAAGTGCTTGGAGAGATGCTCGTATCGCTCGTATCTACGAAGGAACAAACGAAATCAACAGAATGCTTTCTGTTGGTATGTTGATCAAAAAAGCCATGAAAGGACACGTTGATTTACTTGGACCAGCAATGAAAGTTCAAGAAGAATTAATGGGAATTCCATCTTTTGATACTCCAGATTTCTCTGAATTATTTGCAGAAGAAAAAGTAATCGTTGCTAACTTGAAGAAAGTTTTCTTGATGGTTGCAGGAAGCGCTGTTCAAAAATACGGTCCTGAATTAGATGCTCACCAACAATTACTGATGGCAGCTTCTGATATCTTGATCGAAATCTACATGGCTGAAAGTACAATTTTGAGAACTGAAAAATTAGCAAAAGCTCAAGGCGAAGATAAAGTACAAGAGCAAATCGCTATGGCAAAATTATACTTGTACAAAGCGGTAGATATCGTAAACTTAAGAGGAAAAGAAGGAATCGCTTCTTTCGCTGAAGGTGACGAACAACGTATGATGTTAATGGGACTTAAACGTTTCACTAAATATACTAACCTGCCAAATGTTGTGGCACTTAGAGAAAAAATTGCGACAAAATTAGTAGCAGAAAACACATACTGCTTCTAATATAAAGATAGTTTTTAGCTTTTAATTTGTTATAAACCCGCACAAGTCCGAAACTGTGCGGGTTTATTTTTTTACAATTTTCAGTAAAAGGCATTTCCTACAAGTCGCAATAATTTTGCAGTTATTTGCAAAATATTTGTTAAAATTAGCTTTCCGACTCATAGAGAATAGTCAAACATCAAATGGATTGCATTATATTTAACATTCTAAAAACTATAAAAAACAAAATAATGAAACAAATTAACCTAATTGCATCATTTTTATTGTGCTTTTGCTTCACTGCCGCCTTCGCACAGAAAAATAAAAAAATGGACATTATTGCCTATTACACTGGCGATTCTCAACTTATTGATCAATACGAAGTTGGAAAATTGAACCAGATTATTTTTAGCTTTTGTCATTTAAAAGAAGGCAAACTAAGTGTCGATTCTGCAAAAGATTCTCTTACAATCAAACATTTAGTTTCCTTTAAAGCGAAAAATCCGCAACTTAAAATCGTTCTATCACTTGGTGGCTGGGGAGGTTGCGAACCTTGTTCAGAAGCTTTTTCTACTGCAGAAGGACGCTTAAAATTTGCAAAATCTGTAAAAGAAGTAAGTGACTATTTTAAAGTTGATGGTTTAGATTTAGATTGGGAATATCCATCAATTGAAGGACTTCCTGGACATTTATACCAAGCTGCTGACAAACCTAATTTTACAGAACTTCTTAAAATTTTACGTTCAACATTAGGAAAAAAATATGAACTAAGTTTTGCGGCTGGAGGTTTTCAAAAATGTTTAGATGAGTCTATAGACTGGAAAGCTGTTGCTCCTTATGTAAACCGCATTAATATTATGAGCTACGACTTAGTAAACGGATATTCAAAAGTTACAGGTCATCACACACCATTATACAGCACAAATCCGAAAGAAGAATCTACTGACAGAGCTGTTGAGTTTTTATTAAAAGCTGGTGTTCCTGCTGAAAAACTAGTAATTGGAGGAGCATTTTATACTAGACAATGGAAAAATGTAGAGAATATCAACAACGGATTATATCAAGCTGGAGAACACTTTCAAGGTGTTGACTTTAAAAACTACGCTACAACATATACAGAAGCAAACGGCTGGAAATATTTTTATGATGAAAAAGCTCAAGCACCATATTGGTACAATGCTTCAACGAAAACTTTTGCAACATCTGATGATTTAAAATCAATCAAAGCAAAAGCTGAATACGCAAAAGCAAAAAAACTAGGTGGAATTATGTTTTGGGAACTTACTTTGGATAGTTTCCGCGACGGAATGGTAAATGAGATTTACAAAGTTAAAACTGAAAAATAAAAAAAAACGGGAATCAAATTGATTCCCGTTTTTTTTATAGACGAATATTTTTACATCGTTTTAGTCTTATTTTTATCCATTTCACCAATAAATGGAATAGCTTCTAAAATTTCGCTTCTAATTATAGTTTGAAGATAAACCTCAAGTTGAATAAATTTTGTCGCATTTATTGAACCAATTGCTTTTTTTGCCTGATTATAAGTTTTAGAGTAAAGCTTTTCATAATCAACATGGTTTTTTAAAGTAGCTTTTGCCAATTCATCAGCTTTAGCATCGGTTAAAGTTTCGTAATTCGCCGCATAATCATTTATTAATTGAAACTTTGTCTGCCCTAAAGCCTTTCGCGACGTTTCATAATTATCGTAAACTTTTGCAAAGGCTGCCGCTTGTGCATCAGATAAATTCATGTACTGTTTTACCAGGTCAGCTTTAGATTTTCCATAAACACTTTGTACTACTTCTAAATCTTCTTTGTAAGAAGACTGCGCATAAGATGAAAATGAGGCTACCGCCATGATAAGAATAAGACTTAATTTTTTCATAGTTTCAATTTTAAATTTGTTTTTAAAAATATATGCATACTCAAATATACTGATTTTAAACACATTAAATCATAATCAAGATTTTAAAAGAAAGAATATTGATAAACTGCTGATAAGGCATAATAATTTAGTCCGTTGTTGGTATAAGCTCCAATATGATATTGAAATCTGACCGACTGCCCTTTGGCAATTGGGGTAGAAAAAGTTCCTCCTACTCTCCAGTTATCAATCTGGCTATCATCTGAAACTCCATCAGTAATAGTTCGTCCTCCAAAAAACCAAGTCGTATTGAAGCCAACCCACATTTGGTTCTTAAAATAATAGCTTGCATGCGCCTGAAGGCTATAGGTTGGTTTTTGCTCTAATTTTTTCCCTAAATAATCATTATTATCGGTATAAAACCACATCCCACCATAGGCTTCGGCATATACATGAGCAAACCGTTTCGACACCCCTATTTCAGGCTTAAAAGCCCAGCGGTTTGTTCCAATGTTTACTTGTTTATCACCATAATATCTTCCTGTTGGAATTGAAGTAACCAAACTGACTCCAAGAATTGTTTTTTGCTCAAAACTTCTAAATTCAGATTTATCAAGTGCAGGAGAACCAAGCAAATTAATTCCGAAACGCACTTTCATATCTGCAAAACCAGTTCTTGACCCAGTAACCAGCTGATCACTAATTACAGCAGATCCATCCATAAACGTAAAAGGTAGCGCTACCTGTATACGAGCCAGTTTATCTGCCATTCCAAATGTTCTGATATAATTTACAGCCATATTGTGGCTTTGAAGTGTAAAATCTTTTATGGGTAGAGAAGGATCTGTCAGCACATTTCCATTCATAAAAACATAACCTGCCGCAATTACATTTAAACCTTTAGGAACATTTGCATACACTCTGGGTTCTAAATCCTGACCAAATACGCTGCACACACCAAAAAAGAAAAACAAAACCGAAAACTGCCACTTTAATAACCAAAAAAAGATTCTTACCATATATTCAGACGAATTTGTGACAAGTTTAGTATTGAATTAAATCATTGTTTCTCTGCTGTTTTTGGAGCATATATTACTCCATCATAATTAATTGGACCTCTATTATTGCTACTCACAGAAAGTGTTGTACTTCCGTTATAGAATATAGAAAACGTTAAATCATAGACATCACTTTTACCTCTTACTGTTGCCTTTAGAATGGTATTATTCTTTTTAGTTTCAACCTTAATATTCTCAGGCTTGCCTTCAAATTTTATTCCGCCATCGCTATTATATCCTAAATTATAAGCACGTCCAAAGAAAGGCAAATCGCAAGTTGTGTTATCCGCATTAAACTTTAAAAAATAAGTATTATAATCGAGCTGAAGCAATCTACCTCCTTGAGGTGTTGCTTTTTGGGCTTCAAAAACAAAATTTTGAGAATCTATAAGAGCTTTGATTTCATTTTGTTTCTTTAACTCTCTTTCTTGTTTAAGTTCTTTTTTTGTTTTCTCCTGTGCAGAAACTGAAAAGTTAATTACAATCAAAAACAGTAAGACAGATAATTTAGTTTTCATAATACTATTTTTTCGTAAAACGCATCATGGCAATATCGCCAGAAATAAAATTCAAAGTCTTACCATCATCAGTTACATCGTAAGAAGTTATTTTCTGAAGCGTACTCAAATAAGTTTGTTCACCTTGCAATCCGTCCAAACACATCATTTTCGTTACTGCCATTGGCTGAGTAAAATCAATTTTGTTACCATCAACAACCAATTTCCCTGTGTATGAATTACAGCTTGCGTTACCCGAAACCTGATTTGTTTTGGTATCAAATTGTATGGATGGTTTTTTATTTGGGTATAATCCATCAAAAGCAATTCGTGGTCCAGAAATGTAATTCAATTCCCAAGTTCCATCAAGTTTAGAAACTGAATCTGTTTTTGTGCATTTGCAGGAAATTAAAAACGAACTAAAAAAAACGAGGGTAAAAATCTTTTTCATCATAACATTAAGGATTAAATGTGAGCGAATTAGATAAATGGTTTTCAGAAATTATTCGTTAAAAACCTATACGAATTTAAACAATATTTTCGGTTTTTAACTCAATCAATACTAAATTATAAAGTATAGTTTGACTTTTTTTTAACTTTTAGAGTTAATCAATTCCGTTATTTTATGTTAAATTTACTTAATCTTTAACTAAAAATGCCCGTAGATATGAAAAAACTAATTGTTTCTTTCGCTATAATTACAGCCTTAATCGTTGGTTGTAAAACAAATAACAAATCAAATGACGCTAAAACTCTGACTGTTGCATTAGAACCAAAAAGCAACAGCAAAGTAGCCGGAACTGCCACTTTTGTTGAGAAAAATGGCAAAGTAACTTTTACAGCAAAAATCACTGGATTAGAACCTGGAGTTCATGCCATTCACATTCATGAAAAAGCAGATTGTAGTTCTGCTGACGGAAGTTCTGCCGGAGGACACTGGAACCCGACTTTTAAAAAACATGGAAAATGGGGAGTTGGAGAATATCATAAAGGTGATATTGGAAACTTTACCGCTGATGCAAAAGGTAACGGATCTATCACTTTAACTACTGACGAATGGTGCATTGGATGCGGCGACAGTAACAAAGATGTTCTAGGAAAAGGCTTAATTGTACATGCAGGAACAGACGATTTTACAACCCAGCCAACTGGAAATGCAGGAGGAAGAGTTGCTTGTGCAGGAATCATTAAATAAGAAAAAAATTGAATAACCGCTATTTTTAACAAAATGTAGCGGTTATTTCATTTTAAAATGAATTCTAAAACAAGAAAAAGACATAGCTTTGCATCAGCAAAATTAAGTCCATGATTAACCCATCAGCACCAGGCTGGATCGATAAATTTTTTAGTGAACAGAAGTTTTCAGAAGCAATTCCTTTTGAAACAGTGGACTCGTTTTACTATAAAGTGAGAGAAACGGGATTCATTTACGGACATATTATTGCGATAGATTCTCAAATTCCGATTCCGATAAAAGGCTGGTTTAAAACCGAAATTTCAAAAGTTGCTTTACTTAATACGCTCTATCATGTTTTTTGTTTAGAGAAAAGAAATTCGGAACCTAAACATTTTATTTCTGAAGTTTTAAAGTTTTACAAGCAAATGAATCCAGAAGGATTTAATTTGTTTAAAATTTTATTGCCAAAAGATACGCCTTCCCTATCTCTGGAAAATATTATTGACCAGAGAGTTCAAACCAATGACAGCATTATTAGTAAAAACTTTTCGCATTTGGTAACCAATGCGCTTTTGTTTATTGATGTTTTGGCTTTCAGACAATATTTGGAGCATGGAGAAATTCCTGAAAAATATTTAAAAAGAATCGAGGAAACGGTTCTCGGAATTGTTGGTTTGGCCTTAAAAACCAAAACTGTAAAATCTCAGCATGATGATTTATTGATCAAACTTTTTGAAGCTTCTATACGCTATTCCAAATTTTCGAAAGTTACGGTTGAAACTTTAGAAACTTTAAATCTTGACTATTTTAAAAATAGACTTGAACATTATTACCTAATAGATATGGCCGGAATGGCTTTGTGGAGCGATGGTGTAGTTGAAAACGAAGAATCTTATTTTCTATACGCTTTAGGTTCAACAATGGGAGTTTCTGACGATTTTGTAACAAAAAGTATGGATACAACCAATACTTTTATTACAACACACAAAAAGAAGATTCCATATTTTAATTATTCCAATCCTGTTAAGCACTTTTATGATCAAATGACGCACAGTGTAGTCAAATTAATCATAAGAAACAAAAACCGATTGATTAAAGAAATTGTTCAAAGTAAAGAATTGATGGTGCTACTTGCCTATTCTACAACAAGAGATTTGGATGCAAAGGAAAAGAAAAAAGTAAAAAAACAGCTTTTGGACATTTGTAAAACCATTCCATCGCTAACCATATTTTTACTTCCTGGAGGAAGTTTACTTTTACCGATACTGATTAAGTTTATCCCAACAATGCTGCCATCGGCATTTAATGAGAATTTAGACGAAAACGAATAAAAAAAATCGCCCTCTAAAAGGGCGATTTTTATTTCTTATTAAAAGTCCAGCTTATAAACACTATCAAGCTCTGCATTTGAACTGATTGTAACATTTAAATCTGTTACAAAACCAGAATTCAATCCATAAACCCAACCGTGAAGCATAAGGTCTTGACCGTTTTGCCAAGCATTTTGAACAATTGACGTTTTAGCTAAATTATAAACTTGCTCTTTAGCATTTATTTCTACAAAAGCATTGAATCGCTCTGTTTCGTCTTCGATCGAATTCAAGTATTTATCATGCAAACGGTACTCATCTTTAATGTGACGAATCCAGTTATCAATAATTCCAACAGATTGATGCCCCATTGCCGCTTTTACACCTCCGCAACCGTAATGGCCACAAACAATAATATGTTTTATTTTCAAAACATTTACTGCATAATCTAGTACACTTAGCATATTCATGTCAGAGTGAACAACCATATTTGCAATGTTTCTGTGTACAAAAACTTCGCCTGGTTTTGCACCAACAATTTCGTTTGCAGGAACACGGCTGTCAGAACATCCAATCCATAATAGTGGTGGCTGTTGTCCTTTTGCCAAATCAGCAAAATAATTAGGGTCTTTTGCCAATGAAGTTTCAACCCACTTCTTATTATTTTCTAATAACTGCTCATAAAATTTTCTCATTTTTTTATTTTTTGTGTGGTAATTTCTAATTCTAGGAATGTCTCAAAAAAGAACTTAAATGTAAAGTTACCTAAAATTTGACATTTCTAAGGCCTTAAAAACACCATTTTTTAATTATTCTTCTCTAACAACTTCTTTTTTAACCAGTTCTCTTTTTGCTACATCATAATAGTGTTCTATTGTAACATGATTGTGATTTTCGGGTGTATTTTCTAATTCGTATGCTTCTTTAAATCCTTTAAGCTTTACTTTGATGTTTTCATCGATGGCTCTGGTTTCCTTAAATTCACGAATTAAATCTAAAACGTCATGAGCAATATACTCTGTATCATGAGCATTGATGATTACTTTAGAATTTTCTGGAATTTCTGCCAACGTTTGTTTGATTGCCGCTTTATTTAAAAATGAAACTTCTTGAGCTAAATCAATATGAATAAGGTCTCCATCTTCATATTCTTCTTTCTTGAAAACATAAGCTCTTTTCAAATTTCCTCTCAAAACAAAAACAATACTGATAACAATTCCCAGCGCAACACCTTTTAGCAAATCTGTCGCAACAACAAAGACCAAAGTTGCAATGAAAGGTACAAACTGGTATTTCCCCTTTTCCCAGAAATGCATAAAGGTTGCTGGTTTTGCTAGTTTATATCCAACCAAAATCAAAACAGTCGCCAATGTTGCCAGTGGAATCTTGTTTAAAATTGCTGGTATAGACAATACACTTATTAATAGAAGCACACCATGAATAATGGCAGACATTTTAGATTTTGCTCCCGCATTATTATTCGCAGAAGATCTTACTACTACAGAAGTCATTGGCAAACCTCCTAAAAGAGAGCTCACAATGTTACCAACTCCTTGTGCTCTAAGCTCAACATTAGTATTGGTATAACGTTTTTGAACGTCCATTCTATCAGAAGCCTCAATACATAAGAGCGTTTCAATAGAAGCGACAATGGCAATTGTAATAGCAACTACCCAAACTTGCGGATTTGTAATAGCGGTAAAGTCTGGGGTAATTATAATTGATTTAAAGTCTTCAAAAGATTTTGGAACTGGCAAAGAAACCAAATGTTCTTTTGCAATTGCCAAAGTGCTTCCTGTAGATACAAATATTTCGTTTAAAACAACTCCAGCAATTACAGCAACCAAGGCTCCTGGAACTAGTTTTATTCTTTTTAAGAAAGGAACTTTGTCCCAAGCTAATAAAATCACCAATGAAACCGCAGAAATTACTACAGCTCCTAAGTGAATATGATTTAAAACATCAAATAAAAATGAAAACGAATTGCTTCCATCATTTTGAACAAAAGCCTGATCTCCTTCGAAATCTGCATCATAACCAAAAGCGTGTGGTATTTGCTTTAAGATGATAATGATCCCGATACCCGCTAACATTCCTTCAATTACGTTTGTCGGAAAATAGTTTGATATACTTCCTGCCTTTAAAAATCCTAATGCTAATTGAATTAATCCAGCAATAAAAACAGACATTAAAAATACATCGAAAGCTCCTAAATCGGTAATTGCGGTTAAAATGATAGCTGTTAACCCAGCAGCTGGACCCGATACACTAATATGCGACTGGCTTAAATATCCAACAACGATACCACCCACAACACCAGCAATAATTCCAGAAAATAACGGCGCTCCAGAAGCCATTGCAATACCTAAGCACAACGGAAGAGCCACCAAGAAAACCACTAAACCTGAGGCAAAATCAGATTTAAGGTTGGCAAAAAGATTGATTTTTTTGTCATAATATAATACTAAAAAAATTATTCATTAAAGATTTACCCCATCTCGATAGAAATGCGGCTAAAGTTCGAAATAATCGGAAGTATTATGCTACGTTAGGTGGTGGAGCAAAAATGCTCGGAGAGATGTTGTCTAGTTTGACAATGTTTTCAGAAATGATTGTTTTTTTCTCGATGTAAACCGGAATCAAAACTTCATGCTCAAGAATAGTTGGATGAACTACATTTTTAAGTTCTTTATGCACTTCTTCTTCAGCAATACTAAAAGATATAGCCGTATTATTTCCTTTCTTAATCGCCTGAACAATTGTCGGGGTCGATAAGAAGGCAATAAATATGAATAATAATATGCGAGCTATAAATTTCATTGAAGCAAAAATAGCGTTAAACAAATAAAATCAAAGAGATTTTTATAGAAATTTAACATAAACAAAAAAGCAGAATGCAATTTTCATTCCATTCTGCTTCTATTTTATTAAAAACCAATATTTTACAATGACTCTTCCAACCAAGCATTCATCATCCAAATTGTTTTTTCTTGCTCTGCAATGAAGTCGCTCATCATAGAATTGGTACCTTCATCATTAATTTCGTCAGATTTGTTCAAGATTTCTCTTTCAATTTTTAATAAATCTGATAAAGAGTGAACAATAAGCTGAACCGCTTTTTCATCGTTAGAAATATTTTTTCCAACCGTCAATTTATTGTTTTTAATATAATCTTCAAAAGTATGCAGAGGCGTTCCTCCTATTGTCAAAACTCTTTCTGCGATCATATCTATTTTTAATTGTGCATCTGTATATAATTCTTCAAATTTTACATGTAAATCAAAGAAACGTTTTCCGCGAATATTCCAGTGAATTCCTCTCAAGTTTTGATAATAGACTTGAAAATTTGACAATAATACATTCAATTCTTTTACTAATAATTCTGATTCTTTTACTGGTAACCCTAAAATATTTGTCTTCATAATCTTATTTTTTACACTAATTTACTACAAATTTAGAGTAACTTTACTAAAATAAACATAAATAAAAATTATATTTTCTTATTTTTGCATCACAAATTACTATCAACATGACTATAACTCAATTGCAATATGTGTTAGCGGTTGCTGAGCATAAAAATTTCACTCTTCGCTGCTGAAAAATGCTTCGTAACACAGCCAACCTTAAGTATGCAAATACAAAAAATCGAAGAAGAACTTAATATTTTAATTTTCGATAGAAGTAAAAAACCGATCCAACTTACTGACATTGGACAAAAAATCGTAAATCAGGCAAAAAATATTGTAAACGAGGCTGATCGTATAAAAGATATAGTAGAACAACAGAAAGGTTTTATTGGCGGAGAATTTCGTTTAGGAATTATTCCAACGATTATGCCTACTCTTCTGCCAATGTTTTTGAATAACTTTATTAAAAAATATCCAAAAGTTAAACTCTTAATTGAAGAGTTGAATACCGAGGAAATTATTCTGAAACTAAAAAACGGACATTTGGACGCTGCAATTGCTCGCAACGCCGCTTGAAGACGAAAAAATTAAAGAAATTGTTTTGTATTTTGAACCTTTCGTCGCGTATATTCCTGAACATCATGCAAGTTTTCAGAAAGAAGAAATTGAAGTTTCCGATTTAAATCTGAATGAAATTCTGTTATTACAAGACGGACATTGCTTTAGAGATGGGATTTTAAATTTGTGCAAAAATGTCTCAGACGCCGATCAAACTAATTTCCAGATTCAAAGCGGAAGTTTTGAAACCTTAATTAAATTGGCAGACGAAGGCCTTGGTACAACGTTACTTCCGTACTTGCACACTTTAGACTTAAAAGAATCCGACAAACTGAAGCTCCGTAATTTTAAGGAGCCAAAACCTGCTCGAGAAGTAAGTTTAATTTACCCAAAGAGCGAATTAAAGATGCAAATCATTGATGCATTAAGATCTACAATTGCTGGCGTTGTAAAAGGCGCAATTGTTTTTCAGAATGTTCAAATCATTAGTCCGTTACAAAAGAAAGCGCAATAAAAAAGGAGCCAATTTGGCTCCTTTCTTTTTATACTTTAATTAGCTGTAGACTTGGCTTTAATTCTGGTTTTCCGACAACGAAATTAAGTAACCACTCTTGCAATTGTTCCATTTCGTAAGGTAACAGTGTTTTGATAGCTTTTTCTAACTCTTTGCAGAAAAGTATCGGATCGAAACTAACTCTCTCAAGTATTGATTTCGTATAATCAAACATCATTTTTGACATAATAAAATAAGATTTTCGGGGGTTATCTATTTTTTTAAACTCGAGCCAAATTTAAACAATTAACTAACATAAATTCTACTTTTAACTTATTTTTTTAAAAACTTTAGCAACGAATACGTTTTCTTAAAACACATAAATCAATGTAGAATTATTCTAAATAACTCATTTAAACCTATTTAAAAGCTCGAAACATTTCTCTTTTCCCTGGAGGTCCTTCTAATTTTTCTACAGTAAATCCAACTTCAATCATGCTTCTTTTAACAACTCCTCGAGCTGCGTATGTAACAAGAACTCCGTTTGGCTTTAAACTGTTATACATCTTCTGAAAAATTTCAGTACTCCAAAGTTCCGGTTGCACTCGGTAACCAAAGGCGTCAAAATAAATCAAATCAAAAATTTCAAAATCGTTTATTTCGTGAAAAAATTGTTTTCTTTTGGTTAACGAGAACAGGTCGCAAATTTCTATTTTTTCATTCCATTGCGATTTATGCATTTTTTCAAAAATGTTATAAAATTCCGATGCATCCAACTCGTCAGCATAATTCATTTCCAAAATCTCGTCTGCATCTACAGGATACGCTTCTACTCCAACATAATCAATAGTCTGTTTCTTTCTAACAGATTCTAAAAAAGTAATAAAAGCATTTAACCCTGTACCAAAACCAATTTCTAATATACTTATAGGATTATCAAATAATGAAAGACCGTTTTTAATAAAAACGTGCTTTGCTTCCTGAATTGCGCCATGTTTAGAATGATAGCATTCATCCCACTCTGGTAAACGAATTGTAGTTGAGCCATCTAGCGTTTTAATTATTTCTCTTTTCACTTTTTTCAGAATTTTACAATGGCTTTTTATTGGTTTTCAAGCCATTTTAATAATCAAATTTAATCAAAACTAATGCGTAAAGCCTTAAAAAACCATACTTTTTTCATAAAATCTTTATAAAAACCAATCAAATATTTGAGTTTATTATAGGATAAATAAATCTCAATCAAAACCATTAAATAATGAATTTTCGCTAAGCATTTTACAGATTTTTACGTAATTTTGCATTCAATAAATTCCATTTTACACGATATCATCACTTTAGTATTTCTGACAGTGAAGAATATCTCACAAAAAACTTACATAACTATGAGTACAACTCAAACAAGCAAAATTGAAATCATTAAAGCTACTTCTACAAAAATCAACGAAGTAGATTTTGACAACTTAAGTTTTGGTGCTGTATTTACAGACCATTTATTCGAATGCGATTTTAAAAATGGGCAATGGCAAAATCCTGTCATTAAGCCTTATGCTCCTATTTTAATGGACCCGTCATCAAAAGTCTTCCATTACGGACAAGCAATTTTTGAAGGAATGAAAGCTTATAAAGATGACAATAATGATGTTTGGTTGTTTAGACCAGATGAAAACTTCAACCGTTTCAATAAATCGGCTGTAAGAATGGCAATGCCAGAAGTTCCTGAAGCTATTTTTATGGATGGTTTAAATGAATTATTGAAATTAGATAAAGATTGGATCCAAAGAGGAAACGGAGCTAGTATGTACATTCGTCCATTTATGATTGCTACAGGTCCTGGAGTTATTGCAAATCCTTCTGACGAATATAAATTTATGATTTTACTTTCTCCTGCAAAAGCATATTATGGAGGAGAAGTAAAAGTTATCATTGCTGAGCATTTCAGTAGAGCCGCAAATGGTGGAATCGGTGCTGCAAAAGCTGCCGGAAACTATGTCGCTCAGTTTTACCCAACTAACTTGGCGAACAAAGATGGTTTTCAACAAGTTATCTGGACAGATGATGCAACACACACAAAATTAGAAGAAGCTGGAACAATGAACGTTTTCTTCAGAATTAATGATACTTTATTAACTGCTCCAACAAGCGAAAGAATTTTAGATGGTGTTACCAGAAAAAGTTTAATTGCAATGGCAGAAAAAGAAGGATTAAAAGTTGAAGTTCGCCCAGTAATTGTTTCAGAATTGGTTGAAGCCGCTAAAAACGGATCTTTGAAAGAAATCTTCGGAGCAGGAACTGCTGCAGTTATTAGCGTTATCAAAGGATTCTCTTACAAAGACGAATACTTCGAAATGGCTCCAATCGAGAATTCTTATGCTTCTTTCTTAAAAGAAAAATTAACAAATCTTCAAAATAAACTTTCTGAAGACACTTACGGATGGACAGTTAAAGTTCAATAATTCCAAAACCATTATAAAAAAGAAACCCGATAAATTTACTTTTATCGGGTTTTGTTTTTTAGAATAATTTAGAAAAATCTGGTTTAAAATAATTTGGACCTTTCATCACTTTTCCATCTTCGCGGTAAATTGGCTGACCATCTTCTCCTAATTTACTCATATTACTGCGCTGGATTTCATCAAAAACTGCTTCAATTTTATCTTGAAGTCCGTGTTCTATAATTGTTCCGCACAAAATATACATCATATCTCCAAGAGCGTCTGCAATTTCAACTAAATCATTATTCTGAACCGCTTCATAATATTCCTCATTTTCTTCCTTCATTAAATTATAACGAAGTAATTTCTTTTCTGCTCCTACATCAGCCTTTGGTGTTGTGCTGTGGCCAATTCTAAAAGCAGTGTGGAATTCTGTTACGGCATCAAGTTGTTTTTTCATATAGTAGTTTTCTTTTTTTGCTAATTTAAGTCACTTTCTTATAAATCTGAAAATTTATTGAATGAAATGAAAAGGCAATTTAGCAACAAATCGTTTACAAATCTCTAAATTTGCTAAAAATTTTTATAACTATGTTCAGTCAAGGTCAAATACTATTTGGAGTATGTTTTTTTATCGCTTTTGTAATCATCATGATATTTGCTTATCGAAAAGATTTGAAATTACATAAAGTCTTTTATAAAGGGAATTACAAAGTACTCCTAGCCTTTCTGCTTTTTATTGTCCTTTTGTTCGTAATTAAAATATTTTTAAAAAGATAAATTATTCTGGTTACCATAAAATAAACCTAATCATTATGGGTTATTAGTAAGACTCATGATAAATTTATAACTTTACCGAAACCAAACAATCTACCATGAAAATTCTAAAGTATTTATTTCTTTTTGCACTTTTAAGCTTTGTTGCTCTTACTGTTTTTGTTGCTACTCAGAAAGGAGATTTTTCTGTAGAAAGAAGTAAAGTTATCAATTCGCCTCGCGCAACGGTTTATAACTACTTAAACGACTTTAGAAATTACGAAGATTTTGAATCATGGTCGGTTGAAGATCCTTCTATCAAAATGACTTATGCTAATAAAACAAGCGGAAATGGCGCTACATTTTATTGGGATGGTGTTGATGGAAAAGGAAATTCTATTATTCTTAAAACAAAAGACGGCGAAAGCATTGACCAAAAAATGCAATTTGATGGTACAGAAGCTAATGTAAACTGGACTTTAAAAGATACTTTGAACGGAAAAACAAAAGTTACTTGGAAAGGAAAAGGAACAATGAGCTTTTTGTTTAAAATATATACCGCTTTACATGGAGGTTCAGATAGAGTTATTGGAACTATCTACGAAAAAAGCTTAGCCAATATTGATAAAAACCTAGACTACGAAACCAAAACTTTTGCCGTTACAGTAGACGGAGTGGTAAAGAAAACCGAAACTCCTTATATCAAGCAGACTTTTACTAGCGAAATTTCTAAAATAAGTAAAAATGCTAGAATTGTAATTCCGAAGCTTATTCACTTTAGTGAAACGAATGGTTTGTCTGAGGCAGGAAAACCTTTTATCATTTATCATACTTACGATACTAAAACTGGTTTGGCAAAGATTTCAATCTGTTTGCCTATTAACAAAGAAATTTCAACAAGTTCAGGAAGCGATATTTTAGCTGGAAAATTAAATGGTTTCGACGCTGTAAAAACAACTCTTACTGGAGATTACTCTCATAGAAATGAAGCAATAGCTAAAACAACTGCCTACATTAATAACCAAAAAATTATTCCAGATTTAAGCTGGTCGCATCTTGAAATCTTGACTCTAAGCAAATTGGATGTAAAAGCTTCATCCAAATTGGTAACTGAGATTTATTTCCCTATAAAACCTAAAGTAGTTCCTGTTACTGCTGAGCCTGTTTACGCTCCAGAAAACACTAGTGAAACTCCAAGCGAGCCACGCACAGAACAACCACGTACAGAGCCTGTAAAACGTAAACCTGCTGCGCCAGCACCAGCTCCTACGCAAACACCTACACAAGAAGAAGACTCAGAATTTTAAATAATTTCGAAGGTACATTAAACCTTTTCCTTTAAATTCTGTCTAACTTCTATTAAAAAAGTTTACAAAACAAAAAGTTTGATAGACGAGAAAGAATTTATAAAAGAATTATTAAACCCTGAAACGCAAAATATTGCGTTTCAAAAACTCTTGTCTGATTATCAGAAACCTTTGTATTCTCATATTCGAAATATTGTTTTGAATCATGATGATGCTGATGATGTTTTACAGAATACTTTTGTAAAAGTCTTTCAAAATCTTAAAAACTTTAAAGGAGAAAGCAAACTTTTTTCTTGGATGTATCGCATTGCTACCAACGAGGCTTTGACTTTTTTATCGCAAAAAGCGAAATTAAGCGGCATTTCGTCTGAAGATCTGCAAAACAAAACGATTGATAATTTAAAAGCGGATCTTTATTTTGATGGAGATGAAATTCAAATCAAACTTCAAAAAGCAATTGTAACACTTCCAGAAAAACAACAATTAGTTTTCAAAATGAAATATTTTGAAGAATTGAAATATGAAGAAATCGCAGATATTTTAGGAACATCTGTTGGAGCCTTAAAAGCATCTTATCATCACGCAGTAAAAAAAATTGAATTATATGTTACATCAAATTAAACCTTTTGTAACTAAAACTATCTTATAAGTATTATGAAAACATTTAAATTAGAAAACGAACCCAAAATAAAATCCGGCTTTAAAGCTCCGGACAATTATTTTGATGATTTTTCAGAGAAGGTTTTACAACAATTAAACGAAAAAGAAGTTAAGGTAATTCCTTTTTACAAACGCAAAAAAACAATTTCTCTGGCTGCTGCTGCAGTAATTGCTTTTGCATTACTAATACCAATTGCAAACAATTATAAAGCTAGCGTAAACGATCTTGACGAAGCTACTTTAGAAAACTATTTATCTTATCACTCCAATATAAGCCAATACGATTTAATTCAAACATTAGACGACAGTGACATAGAAAAATTAGGTAACAATGTTACTCTAGAAGACGAAACACTAGAAGATATCTTAGCTGCAAGTCCAAACATAGAACACTTAATTTCAGAACAAAATTAAATCAAACTTAACTCAACAACTTAACTTAGCAATGAAAATAAAAAACATTTTACCGCTACTACTATTTCTGACAAGTATTTCATTTTTTGCACAAAATGGAAAAATTGATGAAAAGCGAGAAAAAATCAAAGCTTTTAAAGTGTCATTTTTAACAACAGAATTAGAATTAACTTCAACCGAAGCCGAAAAATTCTGGCCAATTTATAATGCTTACGATGACAAGCAATATGAATTAAAGTATCTGAAAATGAAAACTTATATTAAACAGCTTAAAGATGAGAATCTAAAAAATCTTTCAGATAAAGAAGCAGCGACATTATTATCTCAAATAGAGAGTACTGATAAAGAAATATATCAGCTTCGAGACAAATATATGAGCAGACCTTAAAAAAGTACTCCCAGCAAAGAAAATATTATTGCTTAAAAAATCAGAAGACGATTTTAATAGAAAGTTACTGCAACAATACCGAGACAAAGGCAATAAAGATTAAACTTAACGATACAACAGCGATAAGAACCCTATATAATAATACTTGCTTTATTATTTAGGGTTCTTATTTTTTTATTTAAAATTAAGTCGAACCACTTTATTATGTCCTGCTGCGATTGCAGTGTTCCTATTCACAAAACGAATGGTAAAAAATCCTTTATCGGTAGAAAGCTGCATCCAGTTTTCTCCTCCATTTTGAGAATATTGTATTCCTTCAGAGCCTACACAAACAATTTCTTTTCCATTACCTCCTGGAACATATTGCACACATGATGCATAGCCAAATCCCATATTCTGACCAATTAATTGCCAAGTCTTGCCACCATCTTTTGTAAAAGCTTTATTATTGGCTTTATTATTAGGAAGATCGTAATCTCCTCCTGCAACGAAACCTTGTTTAGAATCATAAAAATCGGCCGTAAAAATTCCTGTCATTTGTTTTCCCTGCACAATAGGAGTTTCTACAACTTTCCATGTTTTTGCTTTGTCGGGAGAATAAAAAACACGTGCTTTTTTTCCACCTGAAACTAACCATGTATCATTTCCTTTTATAACGATGTTAGTGTTACTTGCCGCAAAAGCTGCTTCTCCTGTGCTATTTGTTGGCAATTTATCAGACAGTAATTTTGTCCAAGTTTCTCCACCGTCACGTGTAACTATAATAGAAAAAGTATCCTCTGTCGGATCGCCAATTGCAATTCCTTCCTTATCATTCCAAAACTGCATGCTATCGTAAAACACTTTCGGATTAACTTCTTTATACACCAATTTAACTTTGCGGTCTTTCTTTGAAACGGAATAAAGAAGAGCTGGATTTGCCACACTCAACAAAAAAATATCTTTTGAAGTTTGTGCTATACTTCTAAATTCTAATTTAAGTGTATCGCGGTAAATATGTTCTTCAAATTTTTCTTTTTTATCCAAATCATAATAACCAAAACGAGAATTATCAGCCCCGTACCAAACTTTATTTTTGTCAATTAGAATTGCTCTAATACTAATTCTGTCTTTAAATAATGTATCTATTGTCATTGAAGTAAAGCCATTATTGTAAACAACGTCAGTTTTATAATTAAATGTCCTAAAAGACATCAATAAAATAAAAATAACACAAAATAAAGAGAGTTTTTTCATAGGAAACTTAAAATTTGGTTAACGCTAAAATACAATTAATTCCAACATAGAAAATTAATTTTCTCATTTTTTTTGACAAGAATATTTGTTATTTCATTTACAGATCTTTATCTAAAAAAAACTCAAAGACATTTCAACAAAAACACAAAAACCTATTAATCAATACTTTAAAAGCAATATTTTAGTACATAAATTTTATGGCACAGTAATTGAATATCTCATAACACAAATAATTTAATACAAATTAGCCATGAAAGCGAATTTACTTTTAATAGCGATATCAGCCTTAGTTTTTGGTTCTTGTGCTTGCACAAGGTCAAACTACTGTTTATGCAAAAAACTCAGATATAAGCGATAACTTAGATTTAAGAGCTGTTGCTTCGATGTTTGGAGAATCAGCTAACCTTCAAGATTTTGAAAGACGTTTAAATGACCCTAAATATCAAATATCAAACTTAGACCTTAATGGCGATAACGAAGTAGATTATCTTCGTGTTATTGAGAGCGTTGAAAACAGAACGCACGTTGTAATTATTCAAGCTGTTTTAGATCGTGATGTTTATCAAGACATTGCAACTATTGATGTTGAGAGAGACAATTACAACAAAGTAAGTGTTCAGGTTGTAGGTAACACCTATTTATACGGAGCAAATTACATTTATGAGCCTGTTTATAGTGTGGTTCCTGTTATCTATTCTTCTTTCTGGGTGACCAATTACAGACCATACTGCTCAACTTGGTATTGGGGTTATTACCCAACCTACTATAGAGCATGGAATCCGTATCCAGTTTACAGATATAGAAATAATGTAAATGTTTATATTAACGTAAACAACCATTACAACTATGTAAATGTTAGAAGAAGCTATTCAGCTCCTGCGATTTATGAAACAAGACGTAGTTATGGTTACGAAAGAATGCGTCCGAACTATAGCTTTGCAGAAAGACATGCTAACACAACCAACAGATATGATTTAGATCAAAGACGTGTTGCAAGCAGAGAAACTAGCAGAAATACATATAATACAAACAGAAATTATACAGGTAGAACTTCTGATAACGGAATTTCTAACAGATCATACGCTGATAATAAAAACACAACAAGCAGACCTACTGTAGACAGAAGCAACAATAGCTACGGTAATAGCAATAGTAATAGAGGTTACAACTCTACTGGCAGAAGTCCTGAAAATGTAAACATCGAAAGAAACACAACTGGCCGCGGTTATTCTAATAACGCAAATAATACTCCAAGAGTAGAAAGCACTCCAAGAGTTCAGAATACGCAAAGAGCAGATTACGGAAGCACAAATTCTTCTAATACATCAAGAGGATATTCTAATCGAGAAGCATCTGCTCCAAGAGTAGAAAGAAGCTCAAGAAGTTATTCTGAAAACCAATCTGGCAATTCAAATAGAGACTATTCTGCTAGAACACAACAAAGTCAGCGTTCAGAGTCTCCAAGAATAAGCCAAGAATCTAGAGGCGGACAAACCCAAAGAGAAAGTGGTTCTAGTTCTAGAGGAAATGGAAGAAGAGGTTAATTTTAGAATAAATAATATTTAAAAAGAGAAGCACAATTTTACGATTGTGCTTTTTTTATCTTTTTAATTTTAAATGCCTCTAATTTGTTTTAAAACAGTAAATTTGCAACCGTCTTTTTATAAAATTAACATGAGCGCATCGCATAAAAACTTACATAGTAAGTTGTCTATTGGGGGTTTATTAATTACTTTAGGGATTATATATGGAGATATTGGAACCTCTCCATTGTATGTAATGAAGGCTATATTAGGCGATCACACGATAAATGCTGATATTGTTTTAGGAGGTATCTCTTGTGTGTTCTGGACCTTAACATTACAAACTACAATTAAATATGTACTTATTACTTTAAGTGCAGACAACCACGGTGAAGGAGGAATTTTTGCATTATATGCATTAGTCAAAAAAACAAAAATTCAATGGCTCATAGTACCCGCCATTATTGGAGGAAGCGCACTGCTTGCTGATGGGATTATAACTCCGCCTATTTCGATTTCATCTGCTGTAGAAGGAATTAGAGCGTTCTATCCAACGATGGAAACACAAACCATTGTATATATCGTAATTACAATTCTATTCGTTTTATTCACCATTCAGCAGTTCGGAACTAAATTGGTTGGTAAATTCTTTGCCCCAATGATGTTGATCTGGTTTGCCATGTTAGGAACCTTAGGAGCAATTCAGGTATCGAATTATCCAGAAGTAATTAAAGCAATTAATCCATACTACGCTTATCATTTATTATCAATACACCCTGATGGTTTCTTCGTTCTAGGTTTCGTATTCTTATGTACAACTGGAGCAGAAGCATTGTATTCTGACATGGGACACTGTGGTAGAAAAAACATTAGAATCAGCTGGATGTTTGTAAAAACGACTTTAGTTTTAAACTATTTCGGGCAAGCGACTTATTTAATTCACCATGAAGGAAGCACATTACAGCAATTAGGTGGTGAAAACGGAAACCCGTTTTACTTAATTATGCCACATTGGTTTTTACCATTCGGAATTGTAGTTGCAACTCTTGCGAGCTGTAATTGCATCTCAAGCACTTATATCTGGTTCGTTTACTTTAATTAACGAAGCAATGCGATTGAACTTCTGGCCAAAAGTAAAAATCAAATATCCAACAGAAGTAAAAGGTCAATTATACATTCCATCAATCAACTGGTTATTGTTTTTTGGTTGTGTTGGAATCGTTTTACATTTCGAAAAATCAGGAAACATGGAACACGCATATGGTCTTGCTATCATTTTGTGTATGATCATGACTACTATACTATTAAATTACTACTTAATCATGAAACGTGTAAAACTGTACTTCATGGTACCGTTGATTACTATTTATTTATTGATTGAGTTTAGTTTCCTTTTCGCTAATATTACCAAATTTGCAGAAGGTGGTTATGTAACACTAATCATTGCCAGTATGCTAATTTCTGTAATGACAATTTGGTATTTGGCTAAGAAAATCAACAAAAACTACACGAAAGTGGTTAAGGTTGACGATTACAAACAAGTTCTTGTTGAGTTAAGCCAAGATTTATCAATTCCGAAATATGCTACGCATTTGGTTTATATGACCAACGCTAATCGTGTAGATGAACTAGAGGAAAAAATCATTTATTCTATCCTTCAAAAACGCCCAAAAAGAGCAGATATTTATTGGTTTGTACACGTTAATATTTTAACAGAACCTTATAAAACGCAATACAAAGTAACAGAAATTGCTAAAGACGATATTTACAGAATTGACTTTAATTTAGGTTTTAGAGAGCCAACCAAAATCAATTTGATGTTTAGAGAAGTTATCAAAGACATGGTAAAACGTGGCGAGGTAGATATTACCAGCCGTTACGAGTCTTTAAACAAAAACAATATTATTGGAGACTTTAAATTTGTATTGTCTGAGAAATTCTTATCGAACGACAATGATTTAAGATGGCATGAAAACATTATTATGAATTCTTATTTCTTCATCAAAAAACTGAGTTTGTCTGAAGAAAGAGCTTTTGGTCTAGACAGCAGACTCTGTTAAGATAGAAAAATTCCCAATGGTGCTTCATGCTCCTGAAAATATTGGATTAACGAGAATTATTTCTAAAGAGTAAAACTCAAAAAAAGATATTTCTAAAAAAACACTCTAAATCAGAGTGTTTTTTTCTTTTAGTAGCAGTCTGAACAAGATTCGGTATTAAAAATTTAACTTTCAACCAATTAATACTACCTTTGCACTTCAAATAAATAAAATGAGATTACACAGAAATTTAGTTTATACTACCATTGACTCTTTAAATGCAATTTTCAACGAAGGAGAATATGCAGATAAAGTGGTAGCAAGAGCATTAAAAAAAGACAAACGTTGGGGAAGTTCTGATAGGAAGTTTGTTGCTGAAACCATATACGAAATTGTTCGCTGGAAACGTTTATATGCTGAAATTGCAGAAGTAAAAGAACCTTATGACAGAGACAATCTATGGAGAATGTTTGCTGTTTGGGCTGTTTTACGCGGTTATCCAATTCCAGATTGGAGACAATTGGAAGGAACTCCTGAAAGAAAAATTAAAGGACGTTTTGACGAATTATCTAAGACTAGAGCTATCAAAGAATCTATTCCAGATTGGATGGATGAATTGGGCGTGAAAGAACTTGGAGAAAAAGTTTGGGCAAAAGAAATTGCGAGCACAAAATCAGCCTGCAAAAGTTATCTTGAGAACCAATACTTTAAAAGGAACTAAAGAGAGTCTTAGAAATACTTTAATGGACTTAAATATTGAAACAGAATATTTAAAAGACCAACCAGAAGCTCTTGTTTTAAAAGAAAGAGCGAATGTATTTTTAACAGATGCATTTAAACAAGGTTTATTCGAAGTTCAAGATGCCAACTCACAATTGGTTGCAGGTTTTCTAGATGTAAAACCAGGAATGCGAGTTGTAGATACTTGTGCAGGAGCAGGTGGAAAAACATTGCATATGGCTTCTTTAATGGAAAATAAAGGGCAATTGATTGCAATGGACTTGTACGAAAGCAAATTGAAGCAATTGAAATTAAGAGCGAAAAGAAATGGTGCTTTTAACATTGAATACAGAATCATCGATAGCACAAAAGTGATCAAAAAATTACACGAAAAAGCTGATCGTGTTTTGATCGATGCGCCTTGTAGCGGATTAGGTGTTTTGAAAAGAAACCCAGATTCTAAATGGAAATTACAACCTGAGTTTATTGATAACATCCGTAAAGTACAGAGTGAAGTTTTAGAAAACTATTCTAAAATTGTAAAACCAGGAGGAAAATTAGTTTATGCAACTTGTTCAGTTCTTCCTTCAGAAAACCAAGAGCAAGTAGAGAAGTTCTTGAAAACAGAAATCGGACAGCAATTTACTTTTATTGAAGATCGTAAAATGTTAGCTTCAGAATCTGGTTTTGATGGTTTCTATATGGCTTTACTGGAACGCAAAAAATAAATTCCAAATTATTTCGGAATACTTAAAATAAAAAAATCCAAATTCCAATCTTAAAACTTGGAGTTTGGATTTTTTTTAATTCCATATAGCTTTCTCATTTCGACGTAAGGAGAAATCTTCGTTAGAAATTCCACAAAGATTTGTCTATTGGAGCGGAGTTACTTGCGAAGATTTCTCCTTACGTCGAAATGACAAGATTACGAAAACTTGGGATTTAAAAGATTGGAATTTAATCTTGTAAAGTAGGTTTTCGCAACAACTTTCCGTTTTCGTTTTCTTTGAATTTAGAAACAAAAACTATTTCTTTTGGTTTTTCATATTTCCCTAAAACGTCAAAGAAATCAGGAGCAAATTCTTGTTTTTCTCCTTCAATAACCAAAACCAATTTTTCACCTAAAGTAGTATCTGGAAGTCCGGTAACGAAAAATCTATTCGCAATTTTTCCGATTAGTTTAGCTTCAATCTGTTCTGGAATTAGCTTTACTCCTCCACTATTAATTACATTATCTATTCTTCCTAAAAATTTGAATTGTCTTGCTCATTCAATAATTCAACCAAATCGTTTGTAACAATTGGCTCATCTGAAATTGTTGCCACATGAATAACCAGACATTGACGATCGTCTTGAGATATTTTCACATTTGGAAGAATCGAAAAAACTGAATCACCTAAACGTTTTGCGGCGATATGTGTGATCGTTTCTGTCATTCCATACGTTTCATAGATTTCTGTTTTAAGTGGCAATAATTTTTCTTCTAAAGCCGAATCTAATTTTGCTCCACCAATAATCAACTTTCGCACTTTAGAAAGTCCTTCAATAGAATTCTGAACTTGAAGTGGCACCATCGCAACAAAATCGTAAGTAGTACTATTTAAAGCCAACGGATGGAGATTCGGTGAAACAACATCCAATTCTAATCCCAAAATTAAACTTCTCACTAGCATCATCTTTCCAGCAATAAATTGAGTTGGAAGACACAATAACGCTTTATCTCCTGGCTTTAAATCAAAAAAATCGCCAGTTGCCAATGCCGATTGTATCATTGCTTGTTTCTGTAATCTGACTAATTTCGGAAGTCCTGTTGTTCCAGAAGTAGTCATTTCGATGTAATCTTTTTTATCAAACCAATCCAAAAAGAACTCTCCAATAGATTGTTCGTAAGCATCTCCTTCTTTGATAAAACTATAAGCAACACGACACAAATCTTTTGCATTTAAATGATACCCATTTAGTTTGAAATAATTGTGAACGTTATTTTGAGTTAAATTTTGCATATTCTTAAGCTTTTAATTCGACATTATTAATGTTTCCTGTCAATCTTTCTTTCCAATTTGTCCATCCGTATTTTTTACTAAAAATAAAAAGTAAAATAGGATAAATAACTACAACAGGAAGAATTACATCTATTCCTGCTGAAGGTTCTGAAAGATCTTTAAATATAGAATTGGTTTGAAAAACAGTCCAATCTGAGGTAACCAATAATGCACCTACAAGATTATTTGCGGCATGAAAACCGAGTGCCAATTCCATTCCTTCATCCATTAATGTTATAATACCTAGAAACAATCCAGTTCCTATATAATAAATCATAATAATATTTCCCATTTTGCCAACTTCTGGATTTGTCCAGTGCATTGAACCAAATATAACAGAAGTCATTAAGAGCGGAAACCATCTGTTCTGAGCCAAATTGGCAAATCCCTGCATTAAGTATCCTCTAAAAACATATTCTTCCGTACTCGTTTGAATCGGAATTAAAATAAATCCTAAAATGACTAATATTAAAAAAGGCACTAACTTAAATTGCAATACAAATTGCTCTGGAGACCTTAAATAGACAAACAAAAAACTAAGCAATGAAAAAAATGCCCATAAAAAGAAAGAAAACCAGATTCGTTTCCAATCTACTTTAGATCTTGAAGTGGTAATCGACAATAAGGTTTGATGATGAATAAATTTTACAACAAAATAAATCCCTGCAAAAGCAAAAACAAAAGAAATCATAACCAAAAAAAGCGTGGTATTTGAATCGAACATGGTCATAATGCCCTCGTTGGTAGTCGGAAAAGCAATATGCTCTGTAAACGTTTTATAAAATACAGTCGCTGAAATTGGAATTTGCCCAACAAAAGATGCCGAAATAATAAATACAGATCCTAAAAGATATTTCCAAAATTTATTTTCAGGTTTAATCCCTTGCTCTAAAAACATAAATTTAAAATTTTAAAAAATGAGAATTCAAATTCGATAAGTTAATCTTACTTTTGATATTGCAAAAATATCTCTTTTTTATTTTAAGAATATTTGAAACATCTAAATATAACAAAATGATACAAATTTACCATAATCCGAGATGCGGAAAATCAAGAAACTGCCTTGCTTTTATTGAAAAATCGAATCAAGATTTTGAAATCATACCTTACTTAACCGAAACTCCAACTTTTGAACAGCTTAAAACATTATTGGGACAACTAAACCTTGAACCAATTCAGCTTATTAGAACCAAAGAAAAAATCTGGATCGAGAATTTTAAAGGCAAAACTTTGAGCAATGATGAGATTATTAATGCAATGGTAGAAAATCCTATTTTAATTGAACGTCCGATTGTCGTAAAAGACGGAAAAGCCATAATTGGCCGTGATCCTGATTTAGTTGCTTCTTTTTTAGATTGATTCTAAAATATCTTATTAACATTTTTTTGTGATTTCTCTCTTTAAACCAAAAACTACATTTGCCGTCTAAAGGATTAAAGAAAAACCAGAAAATGAAAAAAATCAAATTTGCAGTATTACTTGTATTCTTATTTACAAGTTTTTACAATTACTCTCAGCAAGGAAGCCCTGGAGGCAAAAACAAAGTTAAAGTCACCGGAAAAGTTTTCGAGAAAGTAAGCAAACAACCGTTAGAATACGCTACCGTTTCGATTACTGCACCTAATGACACAAAAGTAATTGCAGGAGGTATTACCAATCCAAAAGGAGAATTTGAGGTTGCTGTTGCGCCTGGAACTTACGATATTAAAGTTGAGTTTATTTCGTTTAAAGCAACTGAAATTAAAGGAAGAAGCATTAAAGACGACACTAATTTAGGCGTAGTAAATTTGTCGGAAGACGCTGCGCAACTAAATGAAGTTGTTGTTCGTGCCGAAAAATCAACTGTTGAGATTAAACTAGACAAAAAAGTTTACAACGTTGGTCAAGATATGATTGTAAAAGGCGGAAGTGTAAGCGATGTTTTAGACAACGTTCCATCTGTCTCTGTTGATACTGAAGGGAATGTAAGTTTAAGAGGAAGCGACAATATTCGTATTTTAATTGATGGAAGACCTTCGCAAGCTATAAATATGGCAGAAGCATTAAGACAGCTTCCTGCAGATGCAATTGACAAAGTTGAAGTAATCACTAATCCATCAGCACGTTATGATGCCGAAGGTGGTTCTGGAATCATCAATATCATTCTAAAAAAAGGTAAAAATCAAGGTTTCAACGGAACTTTTATTGCTTCAACAGGTCTACCAGAAACTTATGGTTTAAGTGCCAATTTGAACTATAAAACTAAAAAATTAAACTATTTTACAACTGCTGGATACAACTACAGAACTACAGAAGGAGCTGGTAAAACAAATTCTGAATATTTTAATCCAGACGAAACAATAAAAAATTACTTAGATGAAGACCGTGACACAAAACGTGTTAGAAAAGGTTTTAACGGAAGAGCTGGTGTTGAATGGACGATAACTCCATCTACATTTTGGACAAACGCTATCAACTATCAAAAAAATTCAGGAGACGATAGAGATTTAATTAATTACTACAACTACGATGCTGCACATAATTATACAGGAACATCTTATCGTTTAAACAATGCAGATACTGGAAGCGAAAACTTTGAGTATACTTCTAATTTAATTAAAAACTTTAACGACAAAGGACACAAACTTACTGCAGATCTTTCTATTTCAAGAAACACAGACGACAGCTTTAGTGAAATTACTGCTTCACCAAATTTCAATAATACATTAAATGATCAAATCCAAAAACAAGTTTTGTTTCAAGCTGATTATGTATTGCCTTTAGGAAAAGCTGGACAATTTGAAGCGGGTTATAAAGGAAGTTTTGGCGATTTGAATAACGAATATTATGTAACAGATAATGATGGAGCAAAAAATCCAAATTTATCAAATACATTAGAGTATAAAGAAAACATTAATGCTCTTTATACACAATATGGTTTTAAAGTAAATAAATTCTCTTATTTATTTGGTTTAAGATGGGAAGACACAGATATTCATGTGAATTTATTAGACAATAGCGTTTTCAATACTAAAAAATACAACAACTTATTCCCAAGTGCTTTTATTAGTTATGAAATCTCAGATCAAAGCAACTTCACTGCAAGTTACAGCAAACGTTTGACTAGACCTAGAGGACGTTTCATGAATCCTGCTGTGAACTACTCAAGCAACATCAATATCTTTCAAGGAAATCCAGACCTAGACCCTTCTTTAACAAACAAATATGACATTGGTTATATCAAGAAATGGAATAAAGTAACATTCAATACATCTGCCTATTTTGAAGATACAAAAGACGTTTTCAGTTTTGTGAGATCTCCTACTGGTGATGTTGTAACTCCTGATGGTGATGTAGTAACTCCAGCACCAGGTCAAACGGTTGAAGGTACGCCTGTTATTAAAAGTATGCCTATTAACTTAGGACAAGAGCAAAAATTTGGTTTCGAATTTACATTAAATTACACACCATTCAAATGGTGGAGATTAAACAGTAACTTCAACTTTTTTAACGTAAAAACAACTGGAGAACACAGCTATACAGATACGCAAGGAAATGAGATTGTTCAAAATTTAGATAATCAGGCTAATTCTTGGTTTGCAAGATTAAACTCTAAAGTAACGCTTCCTTACAAAATTGACTGGCAGTTAACTGCAATGTACAACGGAGAACAAAAAACAGCTCAAGGTAAAAACTTAGGCCAATTTGGAATGAATACTGCTTTCAGTAAAGATGTAATGAAAGATAAAGGAACGATTGCTTTCAATATTAGCGACGTTTTCAATTCAAGAAAAATGAGATCTTATACTTATTTAGATGATGTAACTTCATATAGTGAATTCCAGTTCCGTAAACGTCAATTTAATTTATCGTTTACTTACCGTTTCAATAAACCGAAAAGCGAAAGAGATAAAAACGCACAGCCTAAAAATGATGGCGGCGGAGAAGGTGGCGGAGATTTCCTGGGTAATCTCTGTTAAATTTCAATACTAAAAATCCTAATTCCAAGTTTTAAAATTGGAATTAGGATTTTTGGTTTTTACCATATTCCAATTTGGAGCTTCGCTATTCAATATTTCCTTACTTTCAAGCATAAAAAAAAGGACTCGTAAAACGGGTCCTTTTTTTATGACATCAATCTAAAATTAAATAGATTGTTCTTCTTGTCTTTTTCTGGCTCTTTTTTCTTTGATCATTTCCCAGCTAGCTCCCGTAACCCAATAAGATACGAAACCAACCAAGAAAAACATTAACCAAAACCCTATAGTTAGTATGGTTAAGAAAAGTAAAAAGCCTAAGTACTGTGAAAATTCAAACATGTTTTCCGGAATTTTTGAATGTTACGACAAATGTAGGGTATATATTTTTTCTCAGCAATAAAATCTAAATCAATTTTCGTTAAATAACATTTATCCGTATATTTATACTCATTTTAAATAAGCTTTTTTAGAACTTGAAATCCTTTAAAATAAAGAGCTCAGACAAATTGCAATAATTTTCAGGAGCTATTCCCTGCTGTCCACTATATTCCCGATAAACAAAAACTACGGCTAAAAAGCCTTGTTTTTCTAAATCGGGAGATGCCGCTACCATCAGGGCTAAAAGACTCATTTTCAAAAGAAGTTTTCGTTTTAAAACAAAACATTTCACATTTTACGAATAACATTTTACATACAACATAATGAAATATAGAATAGAAAAAGACACTATGGGCGAAGTTAAAGTCCCAGCCGATAAATATTGGGGTGCACAAACAGAGCGTTCCAGAAACAATTTCAAAATCGGATCAGCAGCATCAATGCCAAAAGAAATCATTGAGGGTTTTGCCTATCTAAAAAAGGTCGCAGCTTATGCCAATTATGATTTAGGAGTTCTGCCAATCGAAAAAAGAGATGCAATTGCCGCAGTTTGCGACGAAATTCTAGAAGGCAAACTAGACGATCAATTTCCGCTTGTAATCTGGCAAACGGGTTCTGGAACACAAAGCAACATGAATGTAAATGAAGTAATCGCCAACCGCGCTCAAGTTCTTAAAGGTTTTGAAATAGGCGAAGGCGAACAATTTATTAAAGCCAATGATGACGTAAACAAATCACAATCATCAAATGACACTTTTCCAACAGGAATGCATATCGCGGCTTATAAAATGGTTGTAGAAACTACAATTCCAGGTGTAGAAAAACTTCACGCTACTTTAGCAAAAAAAGCCTTAGAATATAAAGACGTTGTCAAAATCGGACGTACGCACTTAATGGATGCAACGCCTTTAACTCTTGGACAAGAAATTTCAGGTTATGCGGCTCAACTAGCATTCGGATTAAAGGCTCTAAAAAACACTTTAGCCCACTTATCTGAAATTGCTTTAGGCGGAACAGCAGTTGGAACCGGACTAAACACTCCAAAAGGTTATGATATAAAAGTAGCCGAATATATTGCCAAATTTACCAATCATCCTTTTATAACGGCAGAAAACAAATTTGAAGCTCTTGCAAGCACACGATGCGATTGTAGAAACACACGGAGCTTTAAAACAATTAGCCGTTTCCTTAAATAAAATTGCTAATGATGTAAGAATGTTAGCTTCTGGTCCGCGTTCTGGAATTGGAGAAATCCACATTCCTGAAAACGAGCCTGGTTCTTCTATCATGCCAGGAAAAGTGAATCCGACGCAATGCGAAGCTTTAACAATGGTTTGTGCACAAGTTATCGGAAACGATATGGCAATTGCAGTTGGAGGAATGCAAGGTCATTATGAATTGAATGTTTTTAAACCTGTTATGGCGGCCAACTTTTTACAATCGGCACAATTATTAGGAGATGCTTGTGTTTCTTTTGACGAACATTGCGCACAAGGAATCGAACCAAATCATAAAAGAATCAAAGAATTGGTAGATAATTCATTAATGCTAGTTACAGCCTTAAATACTAAAATTGGATATTACAAAGCGAGCAGAAATTGCACAAACTGCACATAAAAACGGAACAACATTAAAAGAAGAAGCTGTTCGTCTTGGTTATGTAACTCCAGAAGATTTTGATGCTTGGGTAAAACCTGAGGATATGGTTTAATTTAATTGTGAATTATTAATGGGGAATTGTTAATTATCCTCATTCAGAAAAAATGATACGTTGTCAGACTGAGTGAGGTCTTCTTATGCCTGAAGCCCTTCGACTTCGCTCAGGGTAACAAATAAAAAGAAAGCCTGAAATATTAATTTCAGGCTTTTCAATTTATAATTCACAATTTACAATTCACCATTATCAACATAGTCTTGTAAATAGCTAAATCTTTCCGTTAGTTTTCCGTTTTCGGTTATTTTGGCGCGTTTTAAGATTCCATCTTTATCTCCGTTGAAGAAAGCAGGAATTACATGTTCCATAAATTGTTCTCCAAAACCTTCGCTCGCATCTTTCGGAATTTCGCACGGCAAATTATCTACCGCCATAACAGCAACTGCTGCAGGGTGAAAGAAATCTACTTCTCTATCTTCTAAAGGAAAATAACCATACAAAGGCTCTTCAATTGTCGAAGAACGAATTGTACAAGCAATTGGCCCGTTAACATCACAAGAAATATCGGCTACAACTTTCAATTTGCAATCACTTGCATTCAGCATTTCTTTCGTTAAAATCATTGGGGCATTGCTCGCATAAAAATGTCCCGCAAAATAAACATCAGACACTTTAGTAAATTTCTCAAAATCAGATTCGTATTCTTCTGGATGATGAACAAAATCCACAAAATCTAAAACCTGTCCATCTTTTCTTTTATTATATTCTAAAACATCAAGCTGTACGTAAACCGCTTGAGCATATTTTTTAGTCAAATAATTATCTATTGTAATCTCCTTTATTTTTATTGCATCCAAAATCTCTTTTGCTCCGCTCCCAACCTTTCCAGTTCCTGTAACTACAAACTTAAGAGCTGGCATTGTGATACGTTTTAAATGCTTGATCAAATCTTCTTTTCCAGAAAGTGTTTCCGCTTTTGGAAGCTTGAACAATTCGAATTTAATTCCGAAAGCTCTAATTCCGTTATAAACACCAACCATTCCGGCATATCTTCCGAAACCAATTAAACGACGATCATGCTCGTCTACAATTGTTTCGTGATCGTATAAATCAATGTTTTTTTCTAAAACTGCCTGAAGTAATTTTCTATTATGAGGCTGTTTTTTAATTGTATGAGAAAAAAGAAATATGCTTTGTTTGGAATCAAATCTGTTACTGGAACTTCTTTTACGCCAAATAAAACATCACAATCAGAAACATCATCAGCAACTGTGATTCCCATATTTTTATAATCATCATCAGAAAAAATTCTAATATCTGAACTTTCAACTTTTACAGAAGCATCATGATATAACTGTTTTAATTTTGTCAATTCATTAGGTGAAAATACAACTCTTCTATCCGGCGGATTTTTTCTTTCTTTTATGATTCCAAATTTCATCTAAACTGATTTTTTAATATTTAAAATATAACTTTTTACACTGTATTTGTTTCAAATATAACAATTTTAGTTAAATTTTTGTTTTAAAAATTCTATTTAGAATGTTTCAAAACCGTTAAAAGCTGAAAAACAAACAAATAAATTTAACAATACTTAAAATTATGTTAAAATAGATAATTATAAGCCTCAGAATTGAGAAAACAACAAAATTGAATTCGATATATTTGTTTTTAAAGAACGATGCAAATGATTTTCCTTAAAAAAACAAAGATACCACAAATACTTTTTTCTATACTAGTTTTAAGTTCTTGTGGTCAAAACAAAAAAACAGCAACAGATACAACTCAGACAGTCGAAGATACATTGCCAAAAATGAAGCCGTTAGGAGCTGAAAAACCAGTTTCGCAAGCTTATAAAAATTCGGTTGTAGGTAGAATAAATCACTTTTATAATAAAAATTGGCCTAATAACACCATGAACGGAAGCTTCTTGGTTGCCAAAAATGGACAAATTTTATTTGAAAGATATAATGGCTTTGCCAATAAAAATGAAGGCAGTAAAATAACACCAGAAACACCGGTTCAAATTGCTTCTGTAAGTAAAGTTTTGACCGCTACAGCTGTTTTAAAACTAGTTAATGCTGGAAAAATTGACTTAGATCAAAAGGTCAATACTATTTTAAAAACTTTTCCATACGAAGACTGTACCATAAGAATGCTTTTAAGCCACCGCACAGGAATGCGCAATTATGCTTATTTTACAGATCGCGACAAATCTATTTGGGACAGACACAATCAATTGACCAATAAAGACATTTTAAATATTCTGGCAACAAAAGATATTGGTTTGGAATCTAAAACTGGAACCCGTTTTAGCTACTGCAATACCAACTATGCAATGCTAGCGCTTATTATCGAAAAAATTACAGGTTTAAGCTATAAAGAAGCAATGTCTGAAATGATTTTCAAACCTCTTGGAATGAAAAATACTTACGTTTTTGATGATGATAAGGATAGAAAAAAGATTGTTCCTTCTTATAAAGGCAATGGCGTAGAAATTGGTTTTGATTATTTGGATAATGTTTACGGAGATAAAAATGTTTTCTCTACCGCTAGAGATCTTCTAAAATTTGATAGAGCAAGACAATCTCCAGATTTCTTGAAACCAGAACTATTGAAACAAGTTTACACAGGCTACAGTAATGAGCGTAAAGGAACTAAAAATTATGGTTTAGGAATAAGAATGATTAATTGGGAAACAGGGCAAAACTTCTATTTTCATAATGGTTGGTGGCACGGAAACACCTCATCTTATATTACTTTGATGAATGAGGGCGTAACAATTATTGCACTATCTAATAAGATGACTAGAAACACTTATGCAGTTCGTAAATTAGCTCCAATCTTTGGAGATTATCCTTTTAATTTTAAAGACGAAGAATAAAATTATAGTCGTAAAGCCGAAAGTCAAAAGTCGTAAAGTCTTAAAAAACATTTGCTAATGCTGACTTTGGACTTTCGACTTTGGACTTTATGACTTTTTTTTAAAATTTTAGTAGAAAGTAATTTCAAATACTCTAAATTTGCAGACTCATTTTTGGGGTCGACTGGTTTTGACAGCGAGTCGAATTGAACAGTAAGCACGTCGAGCATTGAGACCTTGCTCGTAAATATAAGATCTTAAACTTTTACACGGCGAAAATAATTACGCTTTAGCCGCATAATCCGAATCATAGTACGATTGCGCCACGTCTCTACAAGGTAGAGAAGCTGGATTCTCCTGGAAAGCCTTGGTTTGTGGCGTTCCGTTCAGGGGAACCGTAAAAATAAACCTAGATTTCTATGAGCTTCGGGTGGATTTCGAAAATTAAGAAGATAAGTGTTGGGTGGTTGTTTCTGGCCTAGCTCAACATCGAAAATTCAATCAGGAAATAAGCGTGTAGAAAGCTCTTTAGTTGCTCGTTTGGACCCGGGTTCGATTCCCGGCGACTCCACAAAGGCAGAAAATTATATAATTTTCTGCCTTTTTTTATGTTAAATATCCAGTAAATAAAGGCTACATAAGGTGTTCAATTTCAAAATTCAGTAATTTGCAAAACACTTGCAATCCCTTTGTTTTCGGTATTTTATAATTTTCATTTTAATAAAATTACACAGAAGTGTCGAACACTTTTAAAGAAAAGTTAAAAATCTTAAAAAAACTTAATTATATATATTTTGCGTAAAAAAGGTGTTCTACTGTCAAAAATATTCTATTTAACTCATTCTTCTATACAATACTTTTAATTATAACTTCATTTTATAAAAATTTGAAGTGCACTTTTTTGTTAACTATCTCTAAGAAATTCTGCTTACTCTTTTAAACACTAAAAATATTAGTAATTAAATATAGAACGACTGCCTCCACAAACTAAAAATATCAGCTGATTCTTATTCCTTGTACCAACAACGGCATTTTATAGAGGACGTTATTCTTTCTTTTTTCTACCTAAAAAATCATGGAGTTAAGAACCTGAAAAAGAAAATAATATAAACAAAAAAGCAGTATTTCTACCTACGGATTTAAGAAAAATAAACGATAAGTTTGAAGTCCCAGAAATAATATTGGATAGTTACGGTTTTCCGTAAAAAAGCTTTAAACTAAAAATGGATATTTGCTTTATTGTTTAACAACTAATTAATCAAAAAAAAATGGCAGAATACAGAATTTCAGGAATTTGGAAAAATTCCGACGGTGTCATCACCCATTATGCAGTCCACTTGAGAACAAAAAATGCAGACGGGAAAACCTATACCATCGATAAGCCAATGAAAATGACTAAAGCAGCTGCTGTAGAGTTGTTGCAAAGACTGGGCAATACGGCAAAAACATATCTTTGGAACTATACCGCTGCAGGCTGGTTCGCTGGAGGGGATGTGCATGTGGTGGCAGGCAATCCGTCATTCCTGAGAACTAGCCAAGATGGTACTGTGCGCGATAACCTGCTGCACCTGATCAATTATGGCTATGTTTATTAATCAAGTAATGTCAAAATACCCATCAGACATACAATAAATTGAACTATAAATCATTAAACATGGCATCAACAGTTAACCAGGCATTTGAGCAGTTTCTGCACTATTATGTTAGAATAGATACTTCAAGGTCAGAAGTTGCCAAATCCAGTAAAAATAACCTTGTATCTGAAATTAAAAAATTTCCGGATGATAATAGCTTTCCTCTCCTGCATCCAGATGTAAGCATCGACTACGGGTCTTTTTCCAGAAAAACCAAAATTAGACCTCTAGATGATATCGACCTTATGATTGTCCTGCATGCGGAATCAAACATGAGGACAGAGTACTCAGACCGTTTCGAAATCTCGGTACCCGCAACAGCTCACAGACAACTGGCTCTTTGCAATGACGGAACAAATATTTTAAATTCAATCAAAGTAATCAATAAATTCATAAGCTCTCTTTCAGGTGTGTCTTATTACGATAAGGCCGTGATCAAACGTAATCAAGAAGCCGCTACTCTGAATCTAAAATCATACGAATGGGTATATGATATTGTTCCATGTTTCATCACCGCACCTCTGGCAGACGGAAGCACCTTCTACCTAATTCCTAACGGGAAGGGAAACTGGAAAGCCACAGACCCCAGAATAGATAAAAAAAGAATGGACTATATCAACAGCATACAAGAGGTATCAGTTATTGAAGTGATCCGTATCATGAAGTACTGGACCAAAAGACCTACGATGCCTACAATGAAATCCTATTTTCTTGAAAACCTGATACTCAATTATTACAATTCAGGAGTTGAAAGCTCAAAATATATTGATCTTGAAATACCAAAAGTCCTAGCTTATATACATAATAACATCCACAAGCCTCTCAATGACCCTAAAGGCTTTCAAGGAGACATAAATCATTTAACCTATGAGGAAAGAAATTCAGTTCAGTCAAAAGCGGCTGTAGACTTTAAGACTGCTAGCGAAGCACGCCAACTTGAAGTAGACAAGAAGATAAAAGAATCTATCGTTAAATGGGGAAGCATTTTCGGAAGCGAATTTCCAAAATATACAGGAAGTTAAAATATGAATACTATAAAAACTGAACAGAATGCTTCAGGTAAACTGAAGTATCTTAAAGCTGGAAGGATATTGTATAGCAGGGCTAAATCTGCATTTGGAATCCAGATTATTGTAACGGTAGGCCTTACCATTATATTTAGTTTTCTGAAATTAATTCCTAAAGATCAACTGGTTTTTGATCTCAATGCCTGTATCGGTGTCGCCGCACTTGTAATTACATGTACCGAAATTCTTTATTTCAATCTGTATGTTTCTGGCTTGAGAACTTCAGGGGCTAAAGCGCAAGAGCTATTTGACTGCAATGTGTATTCCCTTACGTGGAATAGCATTAACTCGGGGTCAAAACCTGAAAAATATATTATTGAGCATAATTCAGCGCAGTACATTCCCGACTCCAAAGCTCCCATTGAAAATTGGTATGATATTGATCTTGAAAACCTTTCCCGTGAACGCGCCGTACTCCTCTGCCAAGAAACAAATTTATTTTATGATACGCAGCTCAGAGAGCATTTTAAAATGGCAAATATTTTAGTATGTGTGGGTCTAGTTGTTATGTCTCTTTTTATTGCTATTCTTTCTGATATTCAAGTTAATAGCTATATTACTGCAGTGCTACTTCCAGTACTTCCTATGATTGTCTTAACTTTGAAAATTGTAATGGAAAACAGAAAATCATTGGCATTCTCTACTGAACTCAGAAAAACGGTACTGCAACTTAAGGAAAGGCCGCAAGATCCCACGGAAACCGAACTGAGATCAGTTCAAGATAAAATTTTCTGTAGTAGAAAAGACAGTCCTCTAGTACCCGACTGGTATTATAAATGGAGAAGAAATTCACTTGAAAAACTGATGAAAACAAATGCAAATACAGCTGATTAAATCGTAACTCTTGAGAAATATGACCATTCTCATACAAGAATAATGAATGTCTGTAAAAGAAACGATGAAAAGAATGTTCAAAAAATTCCCTTAAGTTGACTACAGTTTTTCCTACTAAGATTACCTTAGTATTTCAGCGTCAGCCGATATCTCAGCTATCAATACTTTTTAAATTGTTCTTTTATACAATGGCAAATTCTTTATACGTGACGTGACATAAGTTTAATCACTTGAAATGGCGCGAAGAAGCAGAACCCTTATTCCTGTAATAAAAAATTGGTGGTCTCATATAAAAATAGATTCACAGTATGGTAGAATGATCAGTCAGATGGGACTTGCTTCAATAAATCGTGTTTAATGCTATTCGACTGATGGAGATGGAGAAAATGAATTTAAAGCGAGCCGCACATGATATTATAACGATAATCATCAGGAATGTCGGTTTCATAATGAAACTTTTCCTGAAGATTTTAGACGTAGAACACACATCCTCGTCAATATTATAGTTATCTAAAAAACACGTATAAATACTTATTTTTATATAAAAGCATAGTTGTTTCTTTATAAGTTTTACACAAACATCTTTAGCCTGGGCTGCAATCTATAATAAATCATAACGCAAGAGAAGTTAAATCATATAATAGCTTAAATGGAATTTTACTTAAGTACATCTCCTGAACTTCTAAAAATTGAACAGAAAGATATTATAGTTCTTAACCATGATAATTGGGATGACTGGTTTAGGTTTGAAACTGTTTATCGCATTACTTATTTTAACAGTTCTGGTGAAGCCTTCTTAATAGGGTCTACCAAAATTGGACAAGTAAATATGGTTTCAGGGCAAAGATCTCCTAATTTACCAGATAATTTTTATGATTTAAATGAAGAGTTTTTTTCACTTGGGCAAGACTCTTCATATTATGAAAGATTAAATTCATACGGAGAAGATTTTCGTTTTTCCGTATTAAACGCACTTCGTGATATAGCTTTAAAAGAAGAAACATATAAAGTAGCAAAGACACAATTTGTAACATCTAGATCCCTGATGAGGGATGTCAGTTCTGTATCTGTCGAAGGGCAGTTCCGAAGACTTGCACAAGGGATAAGCATATTAACGGAATATAATTTTACTTTTACAATACCTGGATATACAAGAAATCAAGAGGAGATAACGCTCGATTTTCATGTTAAACCCAAATCTAACCCACCAACTAACATTCATGTAATAATTGGCAGAAATGGAGTTGGAAAGACTCATCTTTTCACAAATATTGTAATGTCGCTACTTGAAATTACCCCTCCTGCTAGAGTTAAACGTGGAAAATTTTCAACCACTGACACAATAGATATTGCCAACCTGTTTGCAAATTTAATTTCAGTATCTTTTAGCGCTTTTGATGAGTTACAAGCTTTAAACGAAGAAAGAGCCAATAAACGACTCAAATACTCTTACATAGGTCTTAAACGTTTTCCAACCAATAAAAACAAAGATCAGAAATTGCCTCCAAAAAGTCCTATAATATTAAAAAATGAATTTGTCAGAAGTGTAGAAAAATGTATAATAGGTGCTAAAAATTCAAGATGGATTAGTGCATTAAGGATCCTAGAAAGTGATCCAATATTTGCTGAAGCTGAAGTTTCAAAGATTGCAAAACTTAGTATTGATGATGAATTTGAAGAAATTTCCGGTACGCTTTTCCATAAGTTGAGTTCAGGTCATAAGATCGTACTTCTAACAATTACTAAGTTAGTAGAAACACTTGAAGAAAAAAGCCTAGTTCTTCTGGATGAACCTGAGGCGTACCTACATCCTCCCCTACTATCATCGTTCGTTAGAGCACTATCTGAATTATTAACAAAAAGAAATGCAGTAGCAATTATTGGGACACATTCCCCTGTTGTCTTGCAAGAAGTTCCACGCAGCTGTGTCTGGAAACTTCGAAGACAGGGAGCATTTGCAAGAGCTGAACGGCTTGAAATTGAATCTTTTGGAGAAAATGTTGGGGTTCTTACGCAGGAGATATTTGGACTCGAAGTTACTGATGCTGGATTTCACACTATGCTAAAAAAGATTGCCGATAGCAGTCTTTCATATGATGATGCTATATCCAGCCTCGAAGGCCAATTAGGAATGGAAGGAAAATCAATACTGAGAAACTTACTTCACAATAAAGAATGAGAAAAATAATAAAACCATCTGTATATATACGGCAAATAGTTACTGACTGTATTTCTAACATGTCAGACCTGAAATTAAAAACTGAAATCGAACGTGCTATTCACTTAATAGAAGTAGCTAATACTGAATATGACCTAAAAAAAGCGTCTAATGAGTTGCATCATCTTGTAAGAGGTCAGGAAATAAATTCAATAGTTACAAGTAAAGTTTTAAAAGATTTATATAGCAAAAGATTTATAAATAAAAATAATCTTGCAAGAAAACATTATGACAATTTACTTTTTTCTGCACCAAATGGCAGATGTCCTCAATGTGGAATACGAATAGCAACAACCCTTGACCACAATCTTCCGAAATCAAAGTATGCTCTATTATCAGTATCAGCTTTCAATCTTATTCCCTCATGCACAGATTGTAATAAAGGAAAACATGTTAGTTTTCCTCGATCAGCAGAAGAGGAATCAATTCATCCTTACTATGATGATATTGAAAACATAAAATGGTTACATTGCAAAGTAATTAATGTAAAACCTCTATTAATCGAATACTATGTGAGCACTGAATCTATGGTGCCTAAACTATTGAATAAAAGAATTAAAAATCATTTTGATTCTTTTAATTTAAACGATCTATATGTAACGCATGGAATAGAAGAATTCTCTAATATACAAAAACAACTAATTAATTTATTTAATAGCGGAGGAAGTATGTTACTACTGGAACATTTAAAAGAGGGATTTGACAGCCGTTCAGAAATTAATATTAATTCATGGCAAACTGCCTTTTATGAGGCACTTTTAAATGATAAAAATTTTACAAATGGGCTTTTTATATAATAATTGACAATGCTTTAAGTAATCTCAAGTCAAAAAGATCCTTTATATTTCTGTTTTTTTTAATAATTAAAAAATAGTATAAGTACATAATAAAGAGATTACAACTACAAGATTTATTAATTCAGAATTCAAAATAAATCAATTTTTAACGTTTAAATTTTTAAAAAGCATTAAATCTTCGGACAGCCTTTTTTTCCAAAACTAATAAGTTTTATTACGATAGCAAGATGACAATGTTTATATTTGTTCTTACCGCAAATACAAGTTCCTAATTTTTGAGGCAGTCTATTTTTTAGTATTGAGGATAATATTTTTATGATCAATTCGTCATCGCATAATCCAATCTCTTTTTTATAAAAATATTTTATTCCTTCAAACTGGTGGGGATAATCTCCATTTGCATAATTACCTGTTCGGAGTTTGTATTGATGATTTGCAAAAAAGGGTACACCTTTTTTTGATAAAATGAAATCAAATCAATTCCTTTCTTTTGAAGTAAAATTAAATTATGAGTAATATCTAAACAGCATTCTCCATCTGTTGAAATATGCCAGTCATCTTCTCTGTCAATTTTATTAGAACTTTCATACACTAATGGTATAATATTGGGATATTTATGAAAAGGCACAACAATCTTTATTTCATAATTATCCCAATAATTTCCAAAAGTATCAACTATATCAACCAAGCCCTTCAATTCTAAATTTTCATTATCTGATTTCATTAAAGAGAACATTGGATATAATTGAACAAACTGTTCAATATCACTTTTTAATTTAGAACTCATCTGTTTAAATATGGCTTACTTAATTCAGCAATTGGTCGCAAATTTGTAGGATTTAAAATAGCAGGCAATCTAAAATTCAACCTCCCATTTTGATCAATAGTTACATTAGACTGTTGTTGTAAAAATTTACTCCAATTAAAATCATATTGAGTATAATAAAATGACTGTTCAGGATTTCTAAAAATATAACGGTCATTTTCCTCTCCCGTTCTTTTAGAAACCACGGTAAAATATTCTTCACTATTGACCAATTGATTCTTTACATTAGCGCCGGCAACAATACCGCACTTATTTGCATAAGCCTGCATTTTACTAGCTAAACTTGTATGTAGACTACATGTTGTAACTTCACTAATTCCTTCAATTCCACATGACCCCCAAAGTACATCTTCAGCTTCTCCTAAGTCAATACCGCTTCTAATAGATATATTTTCTACTCCTTGAGAAAGCAAGTAATCTTTTAAGTCATTTTGAACAAAATAACTGTAAGTACTTAAAGACAATAAAGCATTCTTCACTGCAGTCTCCTTAGAAATGTTTTTACCTCCAAAGTAAATAAATAGTCCATCTCCCTGAATTCTTTGGACATATCCTCCATGAATCAATGCTGTATGAATATTAGCTTTTACTAATGTATTAGTAATTAAAAAAACTGCTTCTTTACTAAACTTTTTAAACATATTAGTACTTCCTACAATATCAACAAAACAGGAAATGATATAATGTTCCTCAGTGTTATCTGTCGCTTTTAAATAACCAAAATCAGGATGAAGTCCTAATTCTTGATTATAGTTAACACCAATTAAACCAACTATTTCCGAGTATTTTTTCAAACTTGGAGCAAATTCTTTTTTAGATATTTTATTATTAATTGCTGAAAAGGTTTTTTTGAGCTGTCGCTCAAATTACCAACTCCTGCCAAACCTTTAGGAAAAACACCACTTTGGTCAGCTCTCACCGCCTCTTTGATTACATCAAAGTAATCTGAATATATATTCATATTAAATATTATTATTAAAAATTATTATTGTTACAAATATTAAAACCACTATCTGAAATAGCATTGAATAGCCTGTCCATTTTAATATTGTAAATTTTTTATTTAATCCTTTTGATAAGAAATAGACCTGCTCTCTTAGGTCCTTCAAATCATCTTTTTCGTTCCTCTTTTTACTTTTTTCTTATACTCCTCTAATGAATTTTGTGATATTGTTAGAAAATAATACAGAGAAGATGACTTGTAATTTAGAAACGGTACACTTGAATAAATCAATACTGCTATAGTTATTAATCCAATAAATGTGAATAATACCACCAAAAATTCAAATACACATTCAAAATTTACTATCTTACCTTTAATAGTTAAATAAGCTCCTAATACTCCCCCCAAAAGAAAAGTATTGATAGCGATATAAACTGCTATTTTGTTATTTATAGTATCATAATAATGATCAAATCTGCTAACATTGAAATTCAATCTTTCTTTTTCTGAAGTATTCATTTCTATTTTTTATAAGAATTAAGTGATGATTATTTTAGTTGTAAAACTCCTAGAAAAACCAATTTTAAAGTTTAAACCGTTAAAAAAAATATTTCAATTAAAATAATATACCGCAACAATACATTAACTATTAAGCTGTTTTTCTTTAACTATTACATCCTTTTTGAAGCAACAATCAGTTTTTTTAAGATTAAATGAAATCTAGAAAATATTATTCCTAAAAATTTATTATTGAGGTAAATAGAAGTACTGCACCATATTGCAGGTGCTGTACTCTAATTGTTTTAAAAAGAATTATTTCTCTTTTCTAACCCCTTTAAATGGAGTACCATCTTTCTTAACATCCATAAAGCGACCAGTACTAGTATCTCTTTTAACATACTGTTCTGTTGCCGGATTATAAGTCTGACTTCTTCCTTTAACGGCACCATTTCGATGTCCGTCTCCTGGTGTACCATTTTTTGCCATGGTTTTTAGATTTAGACTAATCAAACATTTTAATACTGAGGCGTTTGACTAAAAACCCAAGGAATAATTAGGTAATAAATAGAATTCTATTACTTTTGCAGAAGAAATTAATACCGTCCAAAGTTTTATTTCTTCCGACCGAAGCCTAATTCCATTTCGCTTCGGTTATTTTTATTAAGTTTTCAAATTGAAATTTCAATTATTTTGACTGTTCTCCAGCATTAATAGCAGATTATTGATATGATCAATTTGGTTTTGCTGTATATTAATTAATTTAAGCATTTCCTCGTAACTATATACTAGCACTCCTATTTCCTCCGCAAGTCTTCTAGTAAGTCTACATTTTGTTACAATTGGAATATTATTCTCCTTTGCATAATAAACCGATGACATTCCAGGCAATCCGATTGGATATCTTTCAGCATCTAACTTATTAAAAAAACTATAAAAGCTAGATCCGGATTCAAATAAGACTATTTTTTTTCCTCAGCTAGAATATTAAGACTTTGTCTTTCTGTAACTGTTAAATAATTTTTAGTCATGTAAAGATTCGAAAAATAAAAATCTTCACTTTTCAACATGTTTAAAATCTTTAAACATGTTAATAATTCTATGTCATTTAGCACTATCATTAGAATAAAAATTCTTGATTTATAGCACTACTACTTAATTGAGACATAGGGATATCGGAAAGTTCACTTGCTAAATCTTTTGTTATCAATCCCTCCCTTAAACCTTTAGCAAGCAGATAACTAAATCTGCTTACTTTTTCTCTTCCGTTGTATTCAATATCTTTATCGGTCCATGAATGGTAAATATCTTTCCATTGTTTATATTTTTCCCAGCTAATCAACCTAATATTTGCCATTCTTACTAAAATAGCCTGTATTGAAATACCGTACTTACTTTTAATTCGTTTAAGTTCTTCAAGAGTAATACTTACGGTAGAGTTTACATATGATCTAAGAATTTCTTCTGGCAAAAGCATTGCTCCTGCAAACTGGTCACAATAACGCTCAATCTTATCTTTATTTTCATTTTCTTTAAATACGAGTAGCAGGTGAGCAAGTTCATGAAGAATCGTAAACCTTCTTCTTGACACATCTGTACTTTTGGTATTAATAACGATTATTGGTGTACTTTTAACCCAGCAAGAAAATCCCACAAAATCCTCATCTTCGACAACTTCAAATATTTTAACACCTAGATCTTCTAAAAAAATAATCAAATTATATATTGGCGTGTCTTCAAATTTCCATTTTTTTCTTAAAATTTTTGCTGCCTGTTCAACATTTTCATTTGAAGATATTTTCTCAAAATTTCTTAGCGGATTTATAAAAGAAATATTTTCGTTCATAATTTTTTCTAACTTACTATAGGCAGAATATTTTTTATATAAAAGACCTAGTATTTTTTTTGTAAAATAATCTACATGCATTTCAAGTTTATTTGCTTCTCTAAACTCTATGCTTTTAATTACAAACTCGTTAGAAGTATAATTAATCGGTTTTAATATTTCAGATATATCCATTCCAAATGCTTCAGCAAGTTGAGCCATTTGGGATGATTTAATATCTCTTTGCCCTTCTTCGAATTTTTGAATATACGACTTAGAGAAATTTGCCCGAATTGCCAGGTCTTCTTGGGAAAAACCTTTCTCTATACGTAACTCTCTTATTCTTTGCCCGATATTCATTCCTTTTATTTTTTCTCAAAGATAATCAAAACACACATAAAAACAAAATTAATTAATTATTTTTAATTTTTGTGTGTTTATTATATCTGTTAAAGTTTATTTTTCCATTGATGTACAAATTACAAAAGAATATCTTAGATTAGCTGTGACATCAAATTTTCAAAACCTAAATAGTTTCAAAACAACATAAGTTTTCAACTTTATTTATTGAGAAAGTCGTTTTACTAGGTATAAACTTTTGACAAAAAAAACTCGCCATTTTGTCGAGTTTATGGTTTATTCCTAATTTTTTATACTGATAAAATATGTTTGAGCAGACAAATTCTCTAGGGAAGCTTTTTAGAATTATGCCAAAAAAAAATCCAATGAAAAAATTCAAGAATTCGAGAAATTCTGTAATCTTAGAGACTTTTAGCTCCCTGAAATTTTTGCGAATTTTTGGGAATTTTTAGATTTTTCGAACTTTTTACTTATATATTAAAGTATATACATTTTAAATTCCTTTTGGAAAATTCTCTTTGGAATGTGCATAGTGAGTTTCCCCTAAATCGGCTACCCTATTAGGTTATCACTCACAGTCAAGGTTAAGTTAACTTCCTTCCGGAGCCATCCTCCCCATCACGTGTCTGAAGCAGTTCGATTAATGCTCTCCAGATTGGTATCAACTTTCAGGTTATTAATCAACCTCCCATACATACTACTCATACCTTAGTGCCATAGCTCTGCTGTGTATAGTGCCCTTTCAGTAGCAGATTTAAATACAAATGCTGACGTCTCTAACCAAACCATTTGAATCGAGTTATTTCGTTTAAACAAATTAACTCTACAAAGATAAATATGGCGAATCTTATTCTTTACAAAATTCATAGATACTTATAAACCAATTTATAAACAAGTTAAACACCATTTCAGGAATGCCTTTTCATTGCTAGAAATTTATATCTTCACCATTCAAAGTTCTTTAATTGGTATTAGAATTTAAAGAAATCTACATTGCAAGAAATCCAATATGCCTAATAGAAGTTTAAATAAAAGTATTGATCTATTTCAGTGTTAAAAACATCTATAAACAACTTTTCTACATTAATTAGTATATATAATTGGTATTTTCTATACATATTACAATAGATATGTATAGTTTTCCATTGTTTTCTATATACTTTGTTTTAATATCTACAGAAAACATTATATTTCCATATAATTTAATTAAATTTCTATGTAAATATATTGGTAATACTATATATATAATGAAATAAGTTATACTTCCTTTTTATTAGCATTGCTTAGTAGCATAAGTAAAGAAGTATTTATATAGTAGATATCTCTTCCAAACTTATGTTTATCAAGAAGCCCAACTCTGACTAATTCATTAAGATATCTAGTTGCAGTTACTCTAGTTACATTTAACTCATTTTTTACAAACTCAATTTTTGTATATGGATGTCTAAACAAGTTATTTAATAAATCCTGACTATAAATCTTTGGCAAATCACGGCGCATTTTATTTTTAAATGTCATCATTTCTCTCTTGATACCATCAATGAGAAGTATAGTCTGTTTTGAAGTCTGTTCAACACCTTCTAACATAAAAAGAATCCAATCTTCCCAATTATCATTATCTCTAACATCTTGGAGTAGTCTATAATAGTCTGCTTTTTTTCGTTAATATATCGGCTTAGATACAAAATAGGTATTTTCAAAAGTCCTTGTTTAACTAAATATAATATATTAATGATACGACCTGTTCTTCCATTACCATCATAAAAAGGATGGATACTTTCAAATTGATGATGAATAATAGCCATTTTTACCAGAGAATCTAAATCACTTATGTCATCATCATTTATAAATCTTTCCAAATTATTCATCAATAAAATAATTTCCTCTGGGTGCTGTGGAGGAGTATAAATAACTTCTCCATTCTGATTTTTCAAAGATGTTCCAGGAACTTTTCTGTAACCTGCTTTATTTTCTTCCAATTCAGCCTGGATTTCAAGGATATATGAGTTAATCAAAAGTCCATTCTCTCTTACTTTAGTAAAACCATGCTGAAGGGCTTTTGAATAACTGTAAACTTCTTTCGTCGCTAGAGATTTAAAATCACGGGTATATATATCACTCTGATAAAGCTCATCATGCGTGGTTACTATATTTTCAATTGCAGAACTGTCTTTTGCTTCTTGGAGAGACAGAGTATTTATTAGAATACTTTCATTAGGAATTGCATTCGCAGCACCTTTTAATTCTGCCAGAGCTTGATGAGCTTTAGCGACTTTCTTTAAAATCGTTCTATTTTCAACATCGCGTTTCAGCGGTAGTACTATAAATTTAATTTCCATTTCTTTCAGCAGTTTTCTCTTTCAATTATTCAGTTCATTACTGCTTAAAAGCGAGCATTCGAAATTTTATCCGCAGGTGTTTCTGCTTATCAAAAGTATCAATAATATAGCAATATAGCCAAAATGTATCCAGTGTTATTTATAAATATTAATTAATACTGGAAGAAGATAAAGAAAATTATATTATAAATAGTCCTCTATTTTCCAATGAAGATAATTTATATAAAACTGACTTATTTATTTCATTAGTAAGATAATTACCATTGAGATAATACAGATTATTATTAAACAAGAATTTTAGAAGCTCTCTCTTTTGCAATAAAGCTGCGAAGCAGAATATCTGTTTCATATCAATAAGTAAATCTAGTCGCTGCTGAAGTAATTCAGTTACTCTAGCTACAAACAATTTCATCTTTTTTATATACTCGGCTATATGTGTTATTTTGCTTTGGTATTCTAAACTCCATTTTTCAAAACTCTTGACACTTATTTCTCCAATAATCCATTTTTCTTCAAGAAGTGAAAGTTTTTCTTGAAAATCATAAAGTTGTTTTTCCTTTCTTATTATTTTTAGCTTTTTTAAATTTAATTCCTTAGTTACTTTTATTCGACATCCTTTTATAATCTGATTAATCATGCTTTCAGGGAAAGTTATTACCTCTAAGACTGAAAGAAGCTGGTCATGAATTTTTACGGCACTAAGATTATTGTGTCTTGGAAATTTACATTTATAATAGTAGAAATATTTTCCTGATTTCCCTCTTGATGGTGCGCCTGTTAAAGGATTTCCGCAATGGCATTTTAAAATTCCTCTAAGCGGAAGCTGTTCATCTAAAATAACTCTAGTCTTTTTGGGTTCATTAATCTTATTCTGTACTAATATCCAAGTCTTATTATCGATAATAGGTTCATGAACAGCTGGAAATAGCCCTCCGGGTAGCTCTCTAAATGCTTCTACTTCTAGCATACCTGCATAAACAGGATTTTTTAATATATTTTCTACAGCAACATTTCCTTTCCTGTCAAATCCCATTTCATAAACTTCTTTTTTAATGACATAAAGAGGAACGTTCTTCAAATAGCTTTTATAAATAAACTTTACAATTTCAGCCTCAATTTCACTAATCACTAAGCGCCGATCTTTCCCAGCACCAATTTTTCTATAACCAAATGGAGGGGTGCTTCCAATAAAACGTCCTTCTTTTGCCTTTGCCGTATATAAACCTTTGCGGACCTTAATACTCCTGTTTATGTTATCTTCTTCCGCTAATAAAAACTGCAACCCTGTTCTAAAAAAGTTTCCCGAACTTCATAATCAAACGTAATTCCCTCTGTAACGCTTACAACCTGTATTTTATATTTTTTCTGAAGTTCTTTAATCATTGTAAGCGCATCTCCTGCATTTCTGCTGAATCTGTCCATTTGATCAACAAGCAGATAATCTACAGTTTTATGGTGCTTCGAAACAAACTCCTGCAGTCTTATAAAATCAGGCCTTTCAAAAGTTTTGGCACTTTTGCCTACATCCACAAAAGTATCTACTAATTCTGCACAATTATCCGAGATCCATTTATCAGTGCATAATTCCTGCGCTTCTATCGAACCGTTGCTCTGTCCAAGACTGCTAAACCTCAGATATCTTATTACTTTCTTCATTGCACTGGTTTAAAATTGACTCAACAAGAATTTCAATTAATAATTCTGTTAACTGCTCTTCTTTCTCATTTTCAAATTTTCTAATAGAACTTGATATTTTTATATCAATCATATCTTCTTTGGTATATTCGCTCAGCATAATTTAATTTATAACAACAAAACTATTTCTAAGATTTTTTCTGAGCAACAACTTACCCTGAAGTAGGTATTCAAAGTGTTCAACTGTCGAACACCTTGCACTATTCTTGGGCCAAATCTTTTTTTTAAAAAATCGATTTTCTCAAAAAAATATTCAAAATATAAAAATGAGTATAAACTTAAACATAATATCATTTTCCAAAAAAACCTTTAAACATAAGACTTTAAGGCTTTTTTTCAAGCTTATCTATAAACATTAATATAGGAATTAACTTTTCGACCGAAATCCGGCGACTCCACAAAAAAGGAAGATGTTTTACATCTTCCTTTTTTTATTTAATTTTTAATGAAAACCCGTTTTAAAAAAATAATAGCAACTATAAAACTAATAGTGGCGATATTACACCGATCATTATTCGTCCTGTATTATTATTTTCTTGTCCTAAAACTGTTTTTGAATAATCGCTATAACGGTAATATCTTCCGACATAAGTAGCAAAAAACTTTAAATTAAAGTTTTTTATAGGATAAAACTCAACAGTCGGAATTACTCCCCAAGCTGTTCTTACCCTATCTGACTTTTCTAGTGATGATATATCCTTCCAATAAGACGTGCTTATCATGCCTATTAAGGAAATTTTCCATTGTTCATTAATAGAGTAGACAGTTCTGAGCCAGTGTTCTATATAATAAACATTTTCTGCCGCATGATCTAAAACTGTCTCAGGAATAAGAGAACTTACAACACCAGTGCGATCCAAATCTTCGATGCTCCATTTAAAATCATATTGGAAGAGCCATTTTTTTGTCCTAAATTGATTTCCTAACGCGGTATAGTACATATTTACTGGTCTGCCATTTTTTAATGCTTCTTGAAAGACGCTAAAGCTGTAGATTGTTTTAAATTTTCCATCTAGAAAACTTCCGTTCCAATTTCCAATGTATGCAAGCAGGGAATTTTGCTTCCTCAACATCGGGTACATTCTCGTATAGTTCTGTGAAACTTTTCGTTCTTGAATTTAATATCTGACCCGATAAAACATGGTTTTTTGATAGTGTCCAATTAAATTGAACCCCAGTTAAAAAATTATCTGAATTATCTACAATGTCGTTGTACTGATAAATATCAATTGGATTCATATCAAATTCATATCCTCCCCAATTTGCTGTCATTTTTCCGATAGCAATACTTGTACGATCAGATATTTTATACCCAATAAATGCTAAATCTGTTGAATGGCTAATGTTATCTACCGATTGCGTTTCTGGATCTCTTGTGTATCTGTCTCTAAATCTAAAAAAAACTTTGTCTTTATAGACTTTTCCTTTTACTTCAAATCTAAACTGATTAATTTCAAAGCTACTTCCTGTGTAATTTCCACCCTCAAAATTATTATTTAGTCCAATTTGAGTATTAAAAATAACATCAATGTTATTCAACAGATCGGCTTTATTAGCTTTTATTAATGGTACAGTATGATTTACCGTTGTATCGGCCTGCTTTTCTTGTTGGGAATAAACATTAGACACCAATAAACTAAATGAAAGTATTAAAAATAGTATACGCATATTTTTATTTTTTAGAATACTGTTATTTTATCTCCTTTTCCCTTCTGCATCAATACTCAAAAAAGTACTCCTGCAGTTTTTTTGTGTCGTTTGTTTGTGTTAGTCCAAGCATTAGCAAAATTCTAGCTTTCTGAGGGACTAAATCATCTGCTACAATTGTTCCTAATTTTTGATCATCCGTTTCATCCAAAAGCGTAACTCTACCAGTTGCTACTCTTGAGGCTCTTACTACAACTACCCCTTTCTTCACTGCAGCTGCGACTGCATCTGAATTGACCTTGTTAAGATTTCCATTTCCTAAACCACCTGTTACAATTCCTTTTACTCCAGAATTCACATACGCATTTATAGCTGTTGCAGGAGCATCTGCATATAATTCTACTACTGCAACTTCTGGAAGTGTTTTTAAACCTGTGATATCAAAAGGCGTATCCTTGTTCGTTTTACGGAGTATTTTTTCATACATCACAACTTTTCCATCATAAACCTGTCCAATAGGTCCGCTGTTTGGAGCTGTAAAAGCATTTAAATGGGTTGTGCTTGTTTTTAAAGCAGCCCGACCGGAAAATATGTATTCATTAAATACCAACAATACTCCGCTATTTGCTCGCTTGTTTTGAAGCCGCCAAAGTCACCGCATCAAAAAGGTTTTTTGGTCCATCGGCGCTTATAGCAGTTGCAGGACGCATAGAGCCTGTTATTATTACAGGTTTATCATAACGAGAGGTTAGAGATAAAAAATAGGCGGTTTCTTCCTGAGTATCTGTTCCATGTGTTATGACAATGCCATCTGCTTCATTATTTTTGTAGATTTCATTAATTCTATTATTGAGCTTAATCCAAATATCAATGCTCATATCTTGGTCTGCCTACATTTGCAATTTGTTCTCCTGTGATATCGGCAATTTTTTCTATACCTGGAACAGCGCCAATCAGATCTTTAATAGGGAGTTCTCCCGCTTTATATGCAGAACGATCTGCCGATGCTCCTTTTCCAGCGATTGTTCCTCCTGTTGCCAAAACTTTAATTCGTGGCAATTTTTGCGCATAAACACCTGTAAATAATAAAACTGATAGAAGTAACGTAAGTAATGTTTTCATAATTAAGTAGTTTTTCAATTAGATTTATTGTTTTTTTGAATTTTCCCAACTAGTCAAATATTCCATTATGACTTTGCGAACATTTTTCCCTAGTATTAAATAGCTATCTGTGGGAAGATTTGCCAATGATACTCTTATACTCCACTCTGGACCAGCAAAACCGCCTCCGTTTAAGAGCACTATTGCTGTTTTTTCAGCCAAACGGAACAAAACATCTACAGGCTCAAAATTTTTCTTCATCCAATCGGCAAACTCATTTCCGTAAAAATGTTCTGCGGCTACCATAATATCAATTTCAGAATAATATCCAGCTCTCATTGGATCTTCTATAATTGGAACTTCTAATCCCTCCCATAAAAGTTTTAAACGTTTTTGGATAATAGACTGCGTCAAAGTTTTGTAAACATCTTGAGTATCCAACAGACAAAAAGCAGAGAAAAGCATCATTTGAAATTGCTGCGGAAGTGACAAACCTGCTGTGTGATTTAAAGCTACTTGTCGGCTATCGGCTACAAGCCTGTCAATAAACTTAATTTTTTCTGGTTCTAAAGTTAAAGTAGCATAACGATCATGAAGCTCTTTTTTACGATCATCGCTAAGAGCGACAATTTTTTTATCAAAAATGTTATTTTCATAAATTGCAATAGTTCCCAATCTCCATCCTGTACATCCAAAATATTTAGAAAAAGAATAAACATTGATCGTATTCTCAGGAATAACAGACATCAGAGACCTAAAATTATTGATAAACGTTCCGTAGACATCATCTGTAATAATCATTAATTCCGGATTGTGGTTTTTAACAATATCAGCGATATAATTAAGTGTTTTTGTACTCATTGCAGATGACGGAGGATTGCTAGGATTAACCACAAATGCTACTTTAATCTCCGGATCTTTCAATTTGTCTAACTCAGAGTCTGGGTATTGCCAAGTATGAAAACCGTTTTCACCCACACCACTTGCCTGCACATGCACAACATCAAAATTGTAACGCTCTAATTCGGGAATTTCTATATAAGGTGTAAATGTTGGAGTTAATAGTGCTATTTTGTCTCCTCGCTGTGTAAGGTAGTTTTGCATGAAAGAATCAAAAATATAGCACATTGCTCGCTGTACCCCCTTCTACTGCGAAAATATCGAATTTCCCGATATTACTGCCAATACCGCACATTTCTTGTATTAAATAATCGTGCACTATTATTTCAATGTGGCTTAACATACGATCTGGAACAGGATAATTAAAACCAATTACGGCTTCAATCCATTCTCTAATCCAAGCATCGGCATCAAAATCATGATTATCAACGCCATAATGATACGTTTTTTCTAGAAGTGATGCTCCTGGCGAATCTTTATGATTACTTAAAAACTCTTCGAAGCGTTTTGCTACTCCTGTTTTATTCTGTACAATTCCAGCCAAAATACCTTGTTCCTCCATAACGTTTCGACATTCGCCAAGCGCAAATTGTCCAAACAAAAAGAAAGCTTCTCTTGGAACAGTTGCAATCCAGTTCGGATTTCCTCTTCCTGCATTAAGTGTTATCGCGGTCGATTTTAATGCACTTTCATCTGCCAAGCGAATAAGTTCATTTTTAATTTCAAAGGGGCTAAGAGTTTGGAGTGTTTTCTCTACTTCTCGTGATGTCTTAATTTTAGAAATATCAATTGCCATAATAAAAATTTTTAAAGATTTTTAGAACTAAACGATTTATCAACTCATCATTAGGATAACAACAACGCCCCAGATAATAAGCAAGGTATTTCCAACCGCATAAGTAACGGTATAACCTAAAGCAGGCGTTTTACTTTTAACAGCATCTTGCAGTGCTCCTAGAGCTGCGGTAGTGGTTCGCGCTCCTGCAGCACATCCTAATGTAATAACAGGATGAAATTTAAAAACATATCTACCTAACAAAAGGGCTAATATTAAAGGAAGTGTAGTGGCAGCGGCGCCAGCAATAAAAAGTCCCCATCCAGCTTCCTGAAATCCGACAATAAAACTTGGCCCTGCGGTAATACCTACTACGGCTATAAATATGTTTAAACCTACATTATTCATAACCCATAAAGCAGGTTCTGGAATACGTCCAAATGTTGGATGCTGTCCTCGAAGCCATCCAAAAATAAGTCCCGAAATTAAAGCACCTCCGCTTGTGCTTAAACTAATTGGAACACCACTGATTTTTAAAGTAAGCGCGCCAAACAAGCCTCCCAAGACAATTCCTAATCCAACAAATGCCATATCTGTTGCATTTGTTGCCCGATCTGCATAACCTATATGCAATGTCTGCTCGATCAACATCTTTCTTAGTTCCAACAAGCTCAATCAGATCGCCTTTATTAAAAGTTGTGTTAGGTAGAACAGGCATATCAATTCCTGCTCTTTTTAAAGATCTTATGACAACGCCATGTGCAATTTTACTGCCTCTTAACTCCCCAATAGTTTTGTTTAGAACCTCTTTTTTTACAATCATAACCGTTAAGACTTCTACAGGAAAATTAAGGAGTTCAACATCTAAAACTTCTTTTTCGTTTACAGCCACATAATTCATCATAAACTCTCTTCTGCCACCAAGTGCAATAACATCATTTTCTTCTACGATGGTATCTTTTTCGGCTTCAAAAATGTCTTTTCCTTTACGAATTCTTTCTATAAACAAATGTCTCCCTTTGCTTTCCAATTCTGCTTCAATAGCGAGCAACGGTTTTATTACATCCAAATGATTGTGCAGAGATCTGATAAGCATTATAAATCACTCTATCATACGCCGAAGCCATGCTAGGATCGTCACCAATGGAATCTCCTCCAAGTTGTATTTCGAGTTCTTTTGCTTTTTCGACTAGATTTCCACCCAAAAGTTTGGGTCCAATAGAAGCCAGAATCCATGCAGATCCAGCCGTTCCAAAAATATAGGTTACGGCATATGCGACAGGAATTTTGTTAATTAAAGTCGCTTTTTCTGCTCGCTGGAATATCTAGCTGATTGATTGTATCTGACGCCACACCAATTACAGCTGAAATAGTCTGAGAGCCTGCAAGCATACCCGCTGTGAGTCCCATATCGTATCCCATTATTTTACCTATAAAATAGGGGCAAACCAAACACAATACGCATACAATAGCAGCGAAGAACATCTGGGGTAAACCGTCTTTTTTTAAGCCTCCAAAAAATTGAGGTCCGACGCTGTAACCGACAGCAAATAAAAACATAAGAAAAAAAACAGATTTTACAGCTGGGGCAATAACAATGTCCAATTGTCCGACTAAAACTCCAACAAGCAAAACACTTGTTACGGTTCCTAAAGAGAAACTTCCGATTTTAAATTTACCAATGAAATATCCTAAAGATAATGTAAGAAAAACAGCTAATTCAGGATATTGTTTAAGTGTAGTTATTAACCAATCCATATAATTATTTTTACGTAACGTGAAGATAATCAAAAAATTAGCTCAAACTAAGAAAATTTTTACTTATTTAGATTAATTAACAATCGTTTAATTCTTACAAAACAAATAAAGCTGTAAAAAATCCATAAAAAGATTAAATGAAAAAAAGCAGATACGTTTTCCCATAATCCTGCTCCTGATTGTACCATCCTTGTGTATATGGCTATAAAAGGAGTTGTAGGCAATAAATTGGCCAGCCATTGTAATAGTAAAGGAAGTGATTCGTGCGGCCAGCTGTATCCGGTAATTAAAAATATCGGGTAAGTTGAAAATGCCATCATTTGCAAACAAACTAATTGAGATTTGAACAATGAACCGATAAATTGTGCCATCGGAACTAAAGTTGCGATAAATAAAACCAGTAAAATACCCAGCTCTAAACCATTTGCGCGTTGAGGCAAATCGAGTATTTTATAATTTACATTTAAAAAGAAAAATGCATAAGACGAAAACAGCAGTAAATAGAACAAACCTTTTCCCCATATTCCGTTAGAAACACCTGCATTCATCCATTCGCGCAAGCGTAAATTTTGCCGTTCTCCAGCCACACTTTCAGACAAACCTATTAGCAGTGTCTGCTGTAAAATTAGAGCTAATAGTCCAGGCAGTAGAAACGCTCCATAACTGGATCTTTCATTAAATAATGGACGATAATCTAAATTGACTGGCATTACATTATCCATCGCGACGGCTGTGCTCATTCCTTCGCTTTTCTGAAAATATTGAAGTCTTACACCTGCGCCTATTGTCAGACAAATTTGTCGCACGCTCATTAGCAAATCACTCGAAGGCAAAAAACGTGAAGCATTTACTGCTAGAACTACGTTACTTTGTTTTAAACTTAATAAATTCGTTTCTGTTCCTTCAGGAATATAAAAATAGCCTTGACAATTTCCCTGATACATTTGTTCTTCGGCATCTTTTAAATTAGAAAAATGAATTAATTGCACTATCGGAGAGTTATCAATATTTTGCTGAAGCAAGCGTGATAATCTGGAATGATCGTCGTCTACAACTCCAAGTTTTACTTCAAATTCTTCTTTATTGATATAGATACTTCCATAAAAAAAAGCATACAATAAAGGCGCAATAAGAAGCGTAAGAAGCAGACTATGATCTTTTCCTATTAATGAAACTTCTCTAAAAAAGAGACTAATCAATGAGTTTTGCTTCTTTTTTTTCATCGAAAACTAAATTAAATTGACGTCGAAACAATAAAATTGCTGTTGGAAACATTACGGCACAAAAAATTAGGAGTTTGATTAAATCTCCTTGGGCATATTTTAAAGGCAGATTCATATAATACAGTTTAAAAAATCCGTCTAAAAATGCGGTATATGGCATTATAAGCGCATAATATTGATCGTACCACGGCATTGCCCAACGCGGAAATGTAAAACCGCTGAATACAAAAGCTGGAGAAGTATAAAACAAAGCAACATCTCCAGACAGCATTACATCTTTGAATAATGCAGAGATAAACATTCCGATTCCTATACAAGCCAAAGACAGAAAAGTGTAAATAACAAAAAACTTTCCTGTTGCACTAGGAACTCCAATATCGAAATAAGGAAATACTACAAAAGCAATCAAAATAAAATTAATCCAGCTTACTACAAGATGAGCAATTGTTTTTCCTACAATTACATTGATAACAGAGCCATTTGAACAATGATACAACTCCTCCATGGTTTCGGTTTTCCATTCATAATTTAATGCCAGCATACAACTTATAATCAAAATCATCTGCATACTTACTGTAATTAATCCAGGGACTAAATACTCCTGATAATTATAAGTAGCATTATAAAGCTGATAAGCATTTAGTTTTATCGGATTAGCAAGTGCCATGGCTTGATCTGCTTTCATTCCTGTTTTTACAAGTTTTTGTAAAACTACTCCTGTACTACCTGTAATTATAACTTCTGCCACAGCTTTGTAAATCATTTTTGCAGGAACCAGAGAAGCGGCATTCGTATATAAAGTCACAGTGCTTGGATGCCTGCTATAAATATTTTTTTGAAGATTTGCTGGAAAATGAACAGCCCCTAAAATTTTGCCTTCGTTAATTAATCTTTTAACCTCTTCTTCACTGTAAACGCGACGCGTAATATTTAGGGATTCTTTTTGTTCTAATAAAAAAGTAAGTTGTCTACTTATGGCGCTTTGATCATCATCCCAAATGGCAAAAGCTAAGTGTTTGGCTTCTTGTTTTTGATATATAAAAGCATAAAATGTAAATAATACAGCTGGAACAACTAACATAACAAGGTAAAACACCTTCAAATTTAGAATGCGCTTCCATTCTCTAATCATTATATTTATTACGCTGTTCATCAAGGTAGAATTAGTGAAGCCGTCATACCTGAACGTAATCCTTTTATTTCCGCTAATTTTTCAGGTCTAAACTCAATTGTAAATGTTCTGAGTTCAAACTCGCCTTTATCTTTAGAAGGCACCCAATTGGCAAATTCTAATGTTGGAGCAATAGAACTAACTAAGACATCAAAAACTTCAGGATCGCAGCCAGGAACTTTTACAGAAGCTTTAGTCCCCACTTTAAGGAGATTTGCTTTGTCTTGCCTGATATTAAATTTTATTACCGTCGAATTTTTCTTTTCAATAGTCATCATAGGATAACCAATAGAAACAATTTCTCCCTGATGGGTAACCATACTCGAGATCACACCATCTGCCGGAGCCAACACTCTAGTATTATCGCCAAGCGCTTTTGTTAGTTCGTATGCCTCTTCGGCTTGTTTTACAATTGCATTTGCCGTTTTTAATAATTCTGGTCTTGCACCGTCTTTTAGCATTTTCAGGTTTAATTTTGCGGTTTCCATTTCTTTTTTTGCCGCCTGAAATTTAAAATAAAAGACATCTTTTTCTTGACCCGATATTACATCAGCATTATACAAACGTTCCATTCTATCGTAAGTAGTGCTAAACAATTTGTATTGCTCCTCACTTATTTGATATAGCTTTGAAGTCGCTTCAATAAGTTCTGGTCTTGCACCTTGAGTAAGCAATTCCTGCTGTCCTTTTGCAGCATCAATTGCTGCCAATGCTTGTGCCTTTATCGCATTGATTTCGTTTGAACGAAGTATAGCAACCAATTGGCCTGTGTGCACCGTATCACCTTGTTTTACCAATAAGGAATCGAGTCTGCCCGAAACTCGGCCGCAACATCGACACTTGATGCATCAACCATTCCAATAAAGTTATTTTCTGAATCATTATTTCCTTTAAGAAAAAAGATCAATGCTATAACAACTACCAAAATCGGAATTAGCGACGCCCAATAATTTTTAAAAATATCTTTCATCTATTTAATAAATTGAGTGATTCTTGTTGGTTCTCCTATACTATTTAAATATTCTGCAAGTGCCACATAATACCCAAAAACAGCCGTATAGTATACTTTTTCTATCTCTGTTTCAACTAGCAGAGCATCATTAACATCTTTTGGCGATGACATTTGATTGTTCATTCTTTGTGTTATCAAGGTACTAGTAGTACGAGCTTCTTTTCGCGCTGCTTCTAGTGCTTCAACATCTTTTTCAAGAGAATCCATTTTATTTTTTGCGACTTTAGACTTTACCTGAAGCAGACAAACTCACATTTTCTTCTCCTAATCTAGCTTCGTCGATTAGTTGTTTAGCAACCTGTGTACGTTTACTTGTTTGGGCATTAAATAAAGTCCATTGCAATTCTAAAGCAACAAACCAATCTGGAATGGCAACAGGAAGATCTTTTTGATAAAGGTTGAAATTTCCAACAGCAAAAACGTTTGGCAATGCTAGAGATTTACTTATTTTTTCAGCAGTTTCAGCATATGCTATTTTGTTTTCTGCCATTTGCTGAACCGGATTGGTAAGCCAAAAATCTTTCTTTGGTTCGCTTAAATTAATTCTATTGTAATTTAATGTATCCGAAATTGTCAAAACCTGATCCAGATCGGCTCCCATCAATTTGTTCAATTCAATTTGTGCATTTTTTTTATCATTCTCGATGGAGTTAAATTGACTTTTTGCTTGAATTAAAACTACATTCGTCCAATTTTTTTGATATGGAGGCAGAATTTCATTTTTTACAGACTCTTCGGCATAGGTTTTATTTTTATCTAAAGCCGTAATAATCATTTGCTGTTTCTGCATTAAAGAATTAAGATACAGTATTCTTAAATATTGAAGTGTTATTAAGAAAGTTACTTCTTTATCTACAGCTTCGACATTAAGTCCAGCCGAAGTAACGACAGACTGAGCAAGATCTACAGAAGAGTTTAATTTATTTCCTAAATAAAGAGGTTGCCTCACTCCCACACCTGCCAAAAAATAAGACTGTTCGCTTAAAGACGGATTATAATTAGGATAAATGCCTCCGATTATAGTTTTCGAAGTATTATAAATTCGATCCTGCGCGGCTTGCGATAAATTACCTCCAGTGATTTCATTATATATCTGATTGGCCGTATTGACACTCTGCTTTGATGACCCTTCTACAATTCCGTCTTTAACTGACTGCAGATTAATTGTTAAAGGACTGCTTAAATAAGTATAGCTGGATAAAAGATCTACTTTTGGAAAATAACTGTTCTTTTCAGCCTGAAGATTATATTCTACTGTTTTTAAGCCCGATTTGGCTTGCTTGAGCGAAATATTATTTTGTTTTGCGGCATTAAAACAATATTCAAGCGATGCTGTTTGGGCATTTACCTCCAAACTAATAAGAGCAACTGAAAAGAGAATTAAATAAAACTTGGCTTTTAAAAGTTGTATCTTCATAACATTGCTCTTAATTTAATTTTTAAATATTCATTTACATATATAACTAAACATTATTATTTTAAACTTGGAGTAACTGCATAAATCCACACTTTTAATCTGGGGAACTTAAAAGTATCACAGCTCTATTATTGAAGGAGTATTTATTTGCATTTAAAATTAAAAATATTCAAAAGTGCAATCTTTAATTTTAGTAATCAGCTCCCTTTCAACATTATAAAGTTAGCTTTTTTTTCTTAGGAAACCATTTTATTTAAAAAATGATATATATTATTTATCTGAAAAACTTACATATAAAAAACTATTCATTCTTTATACCTGACAAAAAAGAATATTTGCAAGATGTTTTTATTTTTGATATTCAAGAGCTCAAACAAATCTCAAATTCAATGAGAATTTCAATTGAAGCTTTAAAAGGAATAAATTAAAGCTCTGGAAAAATTATTAAACAATAAATAATCATCTAAAAAAATTATAAAAAAAGCCTTTTCTAAAATTTCTAGAAAAGGCTTTTTTATTTATAATCTAAAATTTGGTCACAAAAGCTGTGTATTTCAGAAACGACAAATACGGCTCCTTAAGAGACCGCATTTATCAAACTAATTCAAAATTAAAAAAACTACAAACTTGCTTTCACTTCGCCGCAAGTCAGCATATTTTTAGGATAGTACGGATTTTTGATTTCCTTACTATCACTTGTCCAAACTGCTCCAGTCATTGGGCAAACTTGTAAATATAATGTCTCATCTGCAGGTTTAAATTTTGAAACCTGATCCCAATATTTTACTGAAAGCGTTTCAAAAATCTTGCGCTGTTTATTGATGTTTTTTGTTGCTGTTAATGCTGTTGCCAATTCAATAATTTCTCTTCTTGAAGTGGTGGTCTGCATTCATATTTTCTAAGCTTAATTTCTTAAACTTGAAATTTTTTAAAGAGCTTTTTAAAGCTTCTGCATTTTTAACAACTGCTAAACTATCAGATGTCAAAAAGCTATTTTTTAAAGCTAAATAGCTTTTTGTAATTTCTTTTTTCTCTGCTTCACGTTTTGCAACCAACTCAGGAGTTACTTCTTCTTTTGAAGTTAGTTGTGCTTGTGCTAAAAAGCTAAAGAAAACAAATATTATAACTAATAAATTTTTCATGATGTAGGTTTATCTAATTTGGTAATGATTTTATCTATTTCTATTAAGATGCTTTCGTAGTGGTCTTTGTTGATTCCTGTTGAAGCACTCATCAATTTCGTGATATCTGTTTTTAACTTTAAAAGATGCTGTTTTCCATACAATCTCACATCACTGCGTTGTGCCGTATTCGAAGCTTTGCCAGGCTCTAGTTCTTTTGGCAATAAAAGCATTCCTAACTTTTCAATATAGCCTCGCTGAAAACTTCTTCTGTAATAATCTTGTTTTTCGTCTCCGCTAAATTTCACCCAAACGATTTGCTGTACATCGTTTAAAAACTCAGGAACTGTATAAGCTCCTTCAGATTGCATCGACTTCAAACTAATATTATAAAGCATTCCAGAGCTCAACAACATATTCAACACTTGATTCTGCTGATCTGAAATTTGGTCTTCTCTCTTTAAAGCAATAAGATCATCAATTTCTTGCGGATACATCCAAAGCGGTGAAACAAACAATTGTCTTCCTAAATAATCTATTGCCGCTTTTACTTTTGCTTTAGGAACTGGTTTATAAACTACTCCTTTTTCATCTACTGTTCTTTTTGTGATATAGTTGTTTCCGATATATTTTAGAACATGATACAAATACAATCCGTATTGTCTTACTACTGCTTTGTGCATGTCTGCTAAATTATCGTACGGATCGTTTGGCTGATAGGTCCATTCGATAAGATGAGGCACAACACGCTTTAAGTTTTTAATTCCGTAATCGCTCGCAAGTACCGCATCGTCTCCAAGATCTTCAGATTGACTACGCGGATCTTCGTCTTTACCTTCTCCTCCAAACCATAATTTCGGATTTGCTGTTAAACTATCGGTTGTTAATTTGGCCAATAATTTTTCTTCTTCAAATTCGTCTTTAGTGTTTGTATAATATTTATACCCCCATTCAACAGCCCATTTATCATAACTCCCAATACGCGGATAAAGGCCTTTTGGACTAATATTATCTTCTGGCTGTGCTACATAATTAAAACGGGCATAATCCATAATAGAAACAGTGTGTCCATTTTCTTCGACCCATTTTTTATCGCGAAGTTTTTCTACTGGAGTTGCACTGCTCGCTCCCATATTATGACGCAAACCAATCGTATGCCCAATTTCGTGAGAAGAAACAAAACGAATTAATTGTCCCATCAATTCATCATCCAGATGCATTTTTCTTGCTCTTGGATCTAAAGGCCCGGCTTGAATCATGTACCATCTTTGAACCAATTTCATTACATTATGATACCAGCCAACGTGGCTTTCCATAATTTCACCACTTCTTGGATCACTAATTCTTGGTCCGTAAGCATTTGGTGTTTCAGAAGCTAAATATCGTACTACAGAATATCTTGCATCTTCCAAACTCATGGTTTTATCATCTTCTGGCCATTCTTTACCTACAATAGCATTTTTAAATCCTGCCGCTTCAAAAGCTTTCTGCCAATCGTTGATACCTGCAATTAAATAAGGCCTCCATTTTTTTGGCGTTGCTGGATCGATATAATAAACAATTTGTTTTTTGGGTTCTACCAATTCGCCTCTCAAGTACTTTTTAATGTCTTTGTCTTTTGGCTCTAAACGGTAGCGTTGAACAATAAATTTCTTTTGAGCGCGCTGTTCATCATCATCAAACAAAACATATTTATTAGCAAAATAACCTACCCTTTCATCAAAGAAACGTTTTCGCATTGGCGTTTTCGGAAGCAGTACAATAGAAGTGTTTAATCGTAATGTGATGCTTCCGCTACTTGCAGTAGAACTCGTGTAGGTTTTTGTTGTTTTGGCTTCAATATTAATGGGATATGTATCTATACTTTCAACAAAAGATTTATCATCAGCAAGAGAACTTAATTTTTTCTCTGTTTTGTCCTGATTTCCGATAGAAAACATCGCGTTATCTTTTTTGAAAACGTCTGTTACTTCAATAACTACATCTTTTGTGTCTGGATTGGTTGTTTTGATTGGAAATGCAGCCACAATCGGATTTTCGTTGCTTCCTTCTAATGCTTTTGCCAGCATAGAATCGGCAGAACGAACATCTTGTCTGTATTGAAGCGATCTTAAATAGACTGTATTATTCGAACCTTTTTCAAAATAGATTGTCTGTTCGTTCGTTTTTTCTCCACCAAAACTTCCAAAACCTTCAGGCGTAGAAAGATATCTTGTTACAACCAACATGTATCGATTAAATAAACTGTCAGGAATCTGAAAGTAATATTTAGCATCAACTTGGCTAACAGTAAAAAGACCTGATTTGTTTTTAGCCTTATCTGTAATTACTTTATTATAAGCCTGCATGCCTTTTGGCTGTGTGCTGGTACTATCGGCTTTTTTTTCTGGAGTCTGGGCAAAACCATGTCTGCCAAACCGACAGCATGATTAGGGAAATAATTATCTTTTTCATTGGAATTAAAACGGAACTTTTTCGTCTGTATTTAAAGTAAGTTTTGGATTTTTTGTCAATGCCGATAAAGGGAACGGAACAATGTATAGTCTTGAATTAGGCTGTAAAGTATATGTTTTCTGCGGAACTGTTTTGTTTACAATTGGAAATACTCTCGTAACTGTCTTTGCATATTCAGATTCTGTATTCAGTCTTTTTAAATCAAAAAATCTATTAAAACCTAAAAGCAATTCTTTTCTTCTTTCGTTAATTACAAGTTCCATTATTTCTTTTCTTGTAGCAGGAACCTCTAAGTTTATTGTACCTGATAAAATACGTTTTGCTCTTAATGTATTTAAAACATCTACCGATTCGCTAAGTCTATTTTCTCTCGCATAACATTCAGCAAGAATTAAATATACTTCTGTTGTTTTCATTCCAACTGTTGGGTAAAAGAATCTCGTATATTGAGTTGCCCAGTACGCTGTATTCGAACCTTGATCTAAATTGGTTGTACTTGTAGAATTGAAGAACAAATTAAAACGAGCATCGTTTGTTCCGAATAAATTTCGCAGTTCAGGACTAATAATATAACTCTGAGCAAAATTCATTTCATTATAACCTGTCATGTACATATAACTCAAAACCTCAACGTTATCTGCAGCTGGTACAGCAAGTGCCGTAGGTCCGCCTTTTGTATTATATGCTACCATATCAAAAATCTGATTGTTATAGCTCAACGATTTTTGCGCTGCCGATTCTGCCTCTGCGATTTCACGTTTAAACAAATGCACTTTCGCTTTAAAAGCATAAGCAAATGCAAGTGACGGATGATAAACATCTGTTGGTTTTTCTTGAAGATATGGCAATGCATCTTCTATATCTTTCTGAATAAAATTGTAAACCTGAGCAACAGTAGCTTTTGCTGGCTGTGCTTCTAGATCAAATTTATCCATGATGCAAATTCCTCCATCAGTTGCAGCAGTCTGCGGGTCATAACCTTTTGCATAAGTATTTACCAATAAAAAGTGATCATAAGCTCTGTAAATTTTAGCTTCAGCTTTGGCTAATCTCTTTACGCTTTCATCTCCTTTACTGTTATCTACTAAAGAAATAATTGTATTCCATCGGTTGATATAGGTATAAGCTTGATTATAAAAACTTGAACCAGTCATTAAAGAAACTCGGTCTACGCTTTCGTCAAAAGTAAAATTAATGATATCGATGTTTGGCGTTCTTCCGATTACATTGGCTTCACGCATCCATTGATCATCTGACAAATACTGAAAGTTATTGATCGGGTAACCTCTGTTTGGCAGCGACACCAATTCAAGAAATTGTTCTGGCGTTTCTACCACCAAAGCTCCTTTTGGTGTAACATCTGTGTATTCTTCGCATGATGATGCTGTTAACATCACTAGCGTTATTAGTGTTATATATATCTTTTTCATTATTTTAAAGAGTAAGATTAAAACCAAGTAAATAAGTTCTTGGTAACGGTAAATTACGTGTAGCAGAGTTTGCACTATAAACTTCTGGATCAATATGATTTCCGCAAGCACTCCAATACCAAAGATTATTTACTTGAAAAGTAAACTTTGCCGATGCCATTTTAATTTTGTTTGCAAAAGCTTTTGGCAAATTATACCCTAATGATATATTTCTAAGTTTTATGTAATCACCGTCTACAACATTTGCACTTGAATTTCTCCACTGACTGCTTATAGTTGTTGCGTAGTTTCTCATACTTTCGTCAAAATCTACATACAAACGAGTGTTTCCATTTCTGTTTGTATCTGTATAACGATCTGCAATTCCTGAAAGGTTCACTAAATCAGAACCCATATCAAGAGTTTCTTTGCGCATTACGTTTCCTCCAGAGAAAACAAACAAGAAATTCAAATCAAATTGTTTGTATGAAAAACGTTGAGAAATCGATCCCGTATATTTTGGCATCAAAGTTCCCATGTTAACCAAAGCATCTGGGTTTGTAACTGTTTTTACTGAAGTCGAAATTGGGTTTCCATTATCATCAAAAGTAATTGACGGATTTCCATTTTCATCCAAAACATAAGGATATCCATTAACAGTTCCTCCATATTTGTAAGCATATAAACTATTATATGCTTCATTTTCTAAAAAGTAATTTGCTGGCGAAGACACATAAACAGAAGCTGTAGATTGAGCTCTTGTAACTTTTTTAACCGTTGTTTCGTTGAAAGCAAAAATTAAGTTAGAAGAAATACGTAAATCACCTGTATTGTACCACTCAGATCCTACACTTAGTTCTACTCCTTTGTTTAACAATGCTCCAGCATTTATTCTTCTTGACAAAGCTCCAACTGTCGGATCTAGATCTGTTGTTGCTAACAAATCACTGCTGTATTTACGATACACATCAATACTACCATTTAACTTTGCACGGAATAAACTGTAATCAACACCCAAATTGGTGCTTTGCGTTTTTTCCCATCTTAACATTGGGTTAGGCTGTGCTGTAATATTGGTATATTGTAAAGATTGATATAAGTTATCATTTCTTCTTGTTGCTGTAATATATGGAGTTGTACTTTGATCAATATTTCCGTTAATACCATAAGTAGCTCTTAATTTTAGCATGCTTACCCATTTTGTCTCTTTCATGAAATCTTCATTACTGATATTCCATCCTAAACCTACAGACCATAATGGACGATTTTTATACTTTGGATCTACTCCAAACAAATCGGCTCTATCAACACGGTAGCTTCCTGTAACATTATATTTAGATAAATAAGTATAACTTGCTGTGCTAAAAACTGAAAAATATCGATGTAAAATTTCAGTCTGTGTTCTTCCTAAAGCCGCTAGCGTACGGTTACTTCCATAAATATAACTCGCAACACCAGTTTGGCTTAACGCTAAATTATTAAGTACCGCAGAACTAAGTGTTACAGGATCATAACCGTATCTTAATTGCTCAATTGTTCTTGGTACAAAAGTTTCGCGCATTTCAAAACCAGCTAATGCATTAATAGAATGTTTTCCATCTGCAAAATCCTGATTAAAATCTAATTGATTTCTAAACGAATAATTACTCGCTTGACTGCTTGATTGTTTGTATCGGCCTCCTGATGAAAAACCATCTACATATGTATAGGAATTTGTTGTTGGATTGTATCCTGTTAAAGAGTTAATTGCATAACGCATTTTGTAAGAGTCAATATCATAATATTGCTCATTATCATTTCGTCGTACTTCGTACTGAAATTGAGTGTTAAAGCTTAATCCTTTATATAATTTTGCTTTTACATTAGCAAAAGTTCTTAAGCTTAATGAATTTTGCTGTTCAATCCCTTCTTTAAGCGCATCTAAAACATTAAATTCTGTTGATTTGAAACCGCTTAAAGCTCCAATTTTTCTAGCCACATAAGGATTAATTACACTACCCGAAGTAAAACCGTCATTAATACCAACAAATGGTGACATTACAAGAGCTCCGTTATCATCTGTAATACGCTCGTATCTTTTTTGAATATCGTAATTATTGTAACTAGAATCGGTTACATCATCGTTACTGTACGTTCCGTTTACTCCAAATGTAGCATTCAGCCAGTTATTTAACTGAAAACTGCTTTTTGCATAAAGATTAAATGCACGGCTATTATTATACTTTATACGATTTTTTGATTCGTCGTAATTAAGTGACACATACGTATTCTGTCTCGTTGTGCTTCCAGAAAAAGCAATATTGTAACGTTGTCTAAATTCGTTCTGCCAAACATTATTGCGGTAATCTTTATTGTAATCGTTTTTTCTCCATTGCGCAATTGTACTATTATAATCAGCATTGTTGATTACGCCTTCTTCTAAATCTCTATTTAGCTGATAAAGCGGACTGTAATATTTCATACTGCTACTTCCAATATCGCCATAACTGTTGAACATAGTTGCTGTATCAGCATATCTTGCTCTTTCTCTATTATAAACCGCTTGCTCATAATCAATTAAATCGCTTGTAGAAGCATAATTCATATCCCTTAAATTAGGTTTTTCAGCAATAAAGAAATCAGAATTAATACTTACTTTCAGCCTACCATTTCCTTTTTTGGTAGTTAAAACGATAATACCGTTTGCAGCCCTAGAGCCATAAATAGATGCTGCCGCCGCATCTTTAAGAACATCTACACTTTCGATATCATAAGGATTAATATCGTCTAAAGTCAACTCCGTTGGAAGACCATCTATGACTAAAAGCGGACTATATCCAACTTGGTCAGAAAAAGTTCCCATACCTCTTAATATTGGTTTGTCTGCCGCCGACCCACTTGGATTTTTTTGAAACATTAAACCAGCCACACGGCCTTCAAGAGCGCTTGATAAATTGGCATTAATGTTTTCGTTTAAAACTTTTTCATCCACTTTAGCAATTGCACCTGTAAAATTGCTTCTTGCAATAGTCTGAAAACCAGTTACCACAACTTCCTTCATAGCGACAACTTTGTCTTCGACAACAAGAGTAAGTTCTGTTCGGTCATTAATGCCAAAAGATTTTTTTTCAATTGTTAATCCTGTACAATCCAAAACTCCATTTGATGGCACTTTTTCAAAATAAAAGCTACCGTCAAAATCAGTTACACTAACTCGATTAGTTCCCCAAATGGTTACAGATACACCAGGAAAAGGCTCGTTTCTATTATTTACTACCTTGCCTCGTATATCTATCAATCCGTTTCCCCGCTCTTCGGTTTTTGGAGCCGTTACCACGATAGTTTGGTTGGTAATTGTATATTTTACATTTTGATTTTTAAAGATCTGATTTAAAACCTCATTTACATTCGCACTCTTAACACTAATGCTAACTGGTTTCGAATCTTTAAGCAATTTTTGAGTATAAAAAACTTCGAAATTAGCTTGTTTAGCCACTTCTTTTAGCACTTTTTCTAAAGGAGTATCTTTAAAGTTTATGGTAACACTTTGTGCTTGTCCAGTAAAACTGCACAACACCATAAAAACAGTGCATAGCGCCCATAAATGAGCAGAAAAATGAACTTTGGGAATCTTTTTTTAAGTTTTTTGTAAGGTTTTTTTGGTTGTAAATTTAATTTCATACATTTACATTGGTTATAGTTAAACAATAGGTGGACACTTATATTGGCTATAAACTTTTTAAACAACCAGAAGCATCGCAACTGCCTCTGGTTTTTTAGTTTATAGACTCAATATAATCGGTTAAATAAGATCTTACGGATACACAATAATCGTCTTTCCTTCAACCTTAAATTTTATATTACTAAGCTCAAGTACTTTTAATACTTCAGACAAATTTTTATTTCTAAAAGTACCTCCGTTAAATCTCACATCAGAAACATCGCCGCGATATTCTACTTTAATACCGTACCAGCGTTCCAGCTGTTTCATTACCGATTTTAAATCAGCATTATCAAATTTAAATCGGCCATTTTTCCAAGCGATTGCCGCTTCCGTATCAACTTCTTTAACAGCAATCTTATTAGAACCGTCTGATACATTTGACTGCTGGCCTGGTTTTAAAATTGCTTTCTGATTTTTAGACGAAACCGCAACACTTCCTTCCAACAAAGTCGTTTTTACAACAGATTCATTATTATAAGCATGAACATTAAAATGCGTTCCTAAAACCTCGATTGTTTGATTATCAGATTTTACTAAGAAAGGTTTGTTTTTATTTTTAGCAACTTCAAAATAAGCTTCCCCTTCCAATTCAACAATTCTTTGATTTCCGTTAAATTGAGTTGGGTATTTGATAGAAGAAACTGCATTCAAAAATACTTTTGTTCCGTCTGCCAAAACAATATTATATTGTCCGCCTGTTGGTGTCGAAAGTGTATTGAACGAATTCGAATCTTCTTTTGAAGTATCAGCATTTGGATTTATCATATAAGTAATTACTCCGTTGGCATCCATTTTTATGGTTACCTCATCTTGATCTTCTTTAGCAATAATATCTTTTGAAGAAACATCAGATAGAACAATTTGTTTTCCGTTCGAAAGCGTTAAAATTCCTCTGTTTCCGCCCGGAGCAATTTCTTTTGGTTTTTCGACAACTTGAATATTTTCTTGTTTTACAACCGACTCCGATTTTGTAAAATAGAATAATCCTGCGCCAAATAACAAAGCAACAGATGCCGCCGCTGCAATACGCGGCCAAAGATTGATCACTTTTTTCTCTTTTGCCAAAGGAAGTCTCGATTTCAGATATTCGTAACTATCTTCTAGTTCGTACTCGCTAAGCTGTTTATTGCTATTTGTTGCTTTATGCAAATACCAAGCATCAAGTTTGTCTTTATCTTCATTAGATAAAGTGCCATTTTGATATCTTTTAAGCAGTTCTAGAAATTCAGTTTCATTCATAATTACAACACGAAATTTTGTCTTGTTTTACTATAAGACAGTTAGAAATGGGTTTTGTCATAGATGAAAATCAAAAAAATATTAATTTATCATTAATAAATTTCTCGAAACGTTAGTTTCTCTTTATTAATGAGGCTTTTATGAGTATATTTTATTTTAAAATTTAACAAAAAGAACAAAAAAAATTTACCAGATAAAAACATTCAACGCAGATTTTAGTTTTCCGCGAAGAATTTTTAGCGAATTATAAACTTGTTGTTTTGCTGTTTTGTCTGTGATATTTAATTGAAGTGCAATTTCGTCATACGAAAGTTCTTCTACTTTTCTTAAAAGAAAAACTTCACGCATTTTTTCAGGAAGCAAAGCAATTTCATTTTCAATGATAGTTTCCAATTCTTTTTCTTGAAGTTTAGAATCAGCAAAAACATGATCATTTTTAATAAAATTTGAAAAAGAATCGGCATAACGCGAAACCACTTTTTCGTGTGCGATATGATTTAGAATTCTGTTTTTGGTTGCTTTGTATAAATAGGAAGATAGCGATCCTGTAATTCCCAACTCTTTACGTTTGTTCCAGATAAACAAGAATACTTCCTGAACAACATCGTTGGCTTCATCATGATTTCCAGTCATTTTGTAAGCATGGTTTACTAAAAGTCTGGAGTATCTTTCAAAAATTTCTGTATAGGCTAATTGATCATCTTCCTTAAGGAGATTTAATAAGATATGATCAGCATATTTGCTATAAACAGACATTAATTAATAAAAAGTGAGGATCAAAAACACAATATTAAACAATTTTAATGTTAAAAGCCAAAAGATTGTTAAGTTTAGAAAAGCGCAAAGGATTTCGTAAACATTTTTGAATAAAATTCAATATGATTAATCTTAATAATATTGAACAGCAGTGTTCTAGTTTCAAAAAAACTAATTTGGGACGCAAAAGTTTAATTTATTGGCGAAAAGAAAAAGCCTGTAAAAATAAATTTACAGGCTTAAAAATAATCCTTTACCAGTTAAGTGAAATTGATTAAAGGCAGTTCTGACATATAAAAATATAGATTTGCTTCTCTAAAAAAATTTACAAAGAGAAAAGCATTTCTCTCACACAGTCTTGCTATGTATATTTTAAGTAATAGAATGACTTTTATGCTTACCAAAAAACTATGCAGCCTATCTGTTAGAATAATTTCACACAACAAATTCTTAACTAAGACTTTTGTGTTTTTTTCTAGCAATCTTTGCCCAATACAAAAGATATACAATTCCTAAAACGAGAATCAGAATATCAAATTTCATAATCTGCGGAATACGCATAATTTGATCGCTGTAATAACTTCCGCCTAAAAGCGCTCCACAACCAATTCCAAGTTCCATCGAAATATACATTGTGGCAACTGCTTTTCCTCTATGATCGGGATTACTCAAATCGATAGTCCAAGCGCTGACTGCTGGAGACAAAATCCCTGTACCAATTCCGTAAATTGTTGCTCCAACCAATAACATCTGAATATCTCTTCCTTCACTTATTACAAAAAGTGCAAAAGCCGTTATAATTAATCCTGCCAATATCACTTTTGGTCGCCCATGTCGGTCTGAAACTTTTCCTGCTCCAAAACGAACTAAAACTGAGGCCACCGTAAAGGCAGTAAAGAATATACCTTTATTGGTTGCTCCAACATGCTCGCTCCAATCTGGAATTAAAGTCAAGATAAGTCCAAATGCCGTGTATGAAAGAAAAGTAATAATTCCTGCAGGAAATACATTTTTGTCTACGATATCTTTTCGTCCAATAATAAACATAGAGCGGTTCAGCTTTTCTTTTGTAGCAAGAGTTTCTTTCATATTCATTACGATAATAATAGAGAAAAACGCCAAAAAAGATGAGCAGTAAAACATGACATTAATTCCGTACAAATTCACAATCAAACTTCCTAATGCAGGTCCGAGCGCTCCACCAATACTAAAACACAATCCGTGCATTCCTAAAGCTTCACCCCATCTATGTTGCGGAATAATATCTGCTACATAAGCTGATGTCGATGTTGGTTTAAATCCTGTTGAAAAACCATGAACCAAACGCAATAATAAAAATCCGGAAACAGAACTCAAAATCGGATAAAGAAATCCGCATACCACACAAACCGAAGATCCGATTGCCATAACAGGAACTCTTCCCCATTTATCGGTAAGTTTACCGCTAAAAGGACGTGAAATTGCAGCCGTTAAAGTAAATAAGGAGATAATAAGTCCTTTGTATTCTGCTCCTCCCAAACTGCTTAAGTAGTTTGGAAGTTCAGGAATCATCATATTAAAACTTGATGAAAATAATAAAGAACTCAAACAAAGTAAAATGAATTGTAGGGTGTAGATTGATTTTTCGTTTTGTGACATTATTTGTTTTTTGATAACTAAAGGCTGATAAGGAATATCTATTTTTTTAGAATAATTCCAACTGATTGTTTGGGTTTATAGGTTTCTTTTTTGGTGGTTTTGCATCTCCAAAAACGGTTTTTCCTCCGTATTTATGCGATTCTTCTCGTTCTCTCTGAACAAGAGCATCAAAATTTGAATTTGGAGTAAAGCTTTCTTCTGCTTTCCGCGAAATTTCAGATAGTTTCTGAATAGCGCTTAATTTGTCACTATTGCCAATTTTGGCTCGATTAATAGCTCTTTGAAGCGTATCTATGGTTTCATCGTAAATTTTTACAGGAACAGGAAACGGATGTCCGTCTTTTCCACCATGAGCAAAAGAAAAACGAGCAGGATCTTCAAATCGTGTTGGAGTTCCATAAATAATTTCGCTCACTAATGCTAATGACTGCAAAGCTCTTGGTCCCATTCCTTTTAAAAGCAGTAATTCTTCAAAATCTTCTGGTTTATTTTCGTGAGTTGTCCAAAGCATTGCGCCCAATCTTTTCATATTCACATCTTCTATTCTCACATCGTGATGCGCAGGCATAGAAAGATGCTTGCATTTCTTTTATGATTTTTACTGGCGATTCTTTTACCAACTCTAAAATTCCTTCTCGAGATTTTGTAGCAGACGTCGGCAGTAAGGTTCAATATAGAACCTTGATTTTCGCCATAAATAAAAGTATGAGGTTTGTTTATAAAGGATTTCAAATCTTGAGAATGCCAATGGTATCTTCTCGCAGTTCTAGAATCTGGATTCATTCCTTGCTGAATAACAGCCCATTGCCCTTTATTATCGACAATAAAATTATGCTGATACAATTGAAATCCGTCTTGAATGGCAGTGTTATCTACTTTGGCGGTAAGTCGGTCGCAACTCGCAAGATTAACTCCGTCAAGACCTGTTTTTTCGCCAACAAATAAAAGTTCCTGCGGCGTTGCCATAGAATACTTTCCTTTGCCTCCGCAGATATAAATTCCGAGCTCTTTTGAGTGCGGATTAACTGATTTTTTTAAAGCTCCAAGTACCGAAGTTGTAATTCCAGACGAATGCCAATCCATTCCCATAACAGCGCCAAAACTCTGAAACCAAAACGGATTGCTCAATTTACTGATAACTTCGGCAGTAGAAAATTCCATCGCAATGGTTTCGACAATTGCAAAACCAAGTTTAGACATTCGCTCAGCAAGCCACATTGGAACATGTCCATAATGTAAGGGAAGATCTGCCGTGCCTGAACGTTTCATTTGTGAGGAATTTATAATCCTGCAAAAATACTTCTTTTAATTGTGAATTATAAATTGTGAATTGTAAATTACTGCTAAAAATAATTCACAATCTAGACAATCTCAATATCTTCTGCTGGTTCTTCAACAGGCTCTATATTGTCGTCTAACCAAGCAACAAAAAGTTTGTAACCTATTGAAAATACAATTGGTCCTACAAACAACCCAATAAAACCCGACATGATAAAACCACCAATTACACCAAGAAAAATAACAAGCATTGGCACAAGCGCGCCTTTTCCTAATAAGAGCGGTTTTAAGACATTATCTGATAATCCGCTGATGATGAAAAATACCGTCCAAAAAATGGCATAACCAGAATCTCCTGTTGAGAAAAGATAAATGATAACTCCGATATTAATAATAATTGGTCCAATCTGTAAAATAGAAAATATAAGACAAATCAAAGTCAAAATTCCTGCATACGGAATATCAGCACAAAACAATCCAATAGCCTGAATAATAGTTTGAATAACCGCAACTCCCAAAATTCCTTTCACAACTTGATAAATTGTAGAAACCGAAATTGTCATAATCTCTTCAGCCTCATTTCCAGCAATTTTTTTAAGGAATTTCATAAAAAAAGCTTTTCCACCTGGCGATACTAGTAAAATACCTGCAATAATAATAGATAGAATAAACTGAAGAAAAGCAGCTCCAGAACTCAAAATGCTAGCCATAATTTTAGAAGTTAATTCTTTTATCTGGTCTTGGTATTTAATAACTCCCTGTTCCAAATCTGTCGACATCGAAAGTAAAAATTCGTAAAGCGGTTTTCCTATTATTGGCCATTCTTTTATAGAAGCTCCGGGTGGCGTAATTTTTAGCGTTCCTGCATCAAAACTATCTTTCAATTCTAAGAAATTTCCCGTTGCCGCTTTTAGGAAATAAATTAAAGGCAATATCATTATAGCGATAATCAAAATAGTAATGACAACTGAAGCCAATGCTTTACGGCCTTTCAGAATTTTCTGCAACGAATTAAACAAAGGATAAAATACCACCGACAGAATTACAGCCCAGAGAATTGGCATAAAAAAAGGTAGCAGCAATTTAAGACAAAATCCTACAAGGAGAAAAATGAAAAATAACTGCAAAATAGTATCAAAGAGTTCTTTTCTCTTATTCGAATTAGTTGTTGTTTTCATGGTTATATTTTTTAATGGTGAATGGTAATTATGAGTTGTAAATTGTGAATTGTTAATGGTAAATGATTTCTCTCCACAAATCTCTTTTCTAACTTCTTTCTTATTAATACTCTAATCTTGGTTCTTGCCTCTTGATTCTTCTTTACTTCCAGTCTTATTAATAGAGAAATTAGCATCAGAAACCAGTCTTCCAATTAAGATAACAGGATATAAAACGCCTGTAAGAACTTCTATTTGAACTAAAGAGCGTGCCAACGGATGAAGAGGAACTATTTCTCCAAAACCTGTTGAAGTCATACTGATGTAGCTGAAATACATAAAATTAGCTTGGTCGCTATTGCTTGCAAATTTTGACTCTGCAATCTGAAAAGAACCTTCGATATGGTTATAAAGAAATAAATAAAGCACCGACCAAAAGTGAACTAAAAGCATATAGACTACAATAGATCCTATGATGCGATAATTGGTTACAGGACCTGGCTCTAAAACTTTTACTAAAACCAAAGAGATTAAGAGAAGCATAATTGCAACCGAAAAAATAAGATCGGCAAATAAAATAAAGACATTATGATTTAAGTAATTAATCCATTGTATAATAAGAAACAGAATAGGGATTATTGAAATACTTATGGCTTGCTTTCTATGTTTTGATAATGCCACAATTCCCGCAAAAAGAAACAGCATCCAAAATATATTGACAGCCACCATAAAATGGGATTTACTCCCAAAAAACGGAATAGCAATAAAATGCATGATACACAAAAGTATCAGCATGCCACTAAGTCCCTTTTCTTGAGTCCAAAAGCGGTATAAAAAACGATCTTTCTTTGCTATCATAATATAAATCAATGCTTAATTAGTTGCTTTTTCTAAAGTCTCATTTCTTGCTTCTTCATTTAGTTTCTTCATTCTCAAATCGGTATTGGTTCTACTTCTACTCTTCCTATTGGTCTGCGCCAAAGTTTGAAAATCAGAATAATAAAAATGGGCAGAAAACAAATTGCCGACATGACGAGATAAATATCTTTGTAAGCCAACAAAATAGAAGCTTGCGAAGTTTGGTTAGAAAGACTTTTTTCTGCTTTTTTCTGCGCCTCAGCATCAGATAATCCCAGGAATAAAAATTTCTTTTTTGAATTTTCTAGCTGGCTTTCTGCTTGCTTGTTTATTGCGCTTAACTGTTGACTTAAGCCCGTTTTATGCTGTACATTCATTTTTGAAATAAAGGTTCCCAAAACAGCACCGCCCAATAAAGAAGCAAAAATGGCTTGAGCTATAATTCCTGTCATCATCCGTGAAGTGCTTAGCTGCGGTGGAACTCCTTCTGAAATATAGAGTAACGAAACAGGAAAAATAAATCCCATTCCTACTCCTTTAAAAATTAAGGGCAAATAAAAATCAGAGGCATCGATTCCTGGATAGAACCTAAAGTAGAGCGTAATATGATAAATTCCATAACAAGCAAAACCAATTATCCAAATTGTGGCCAAATAAATTCGTTTGTATAAAAGATAAGTCGAAAGCGGAATCGAAATGCATAATCCGATCAGCAATGAAAGATGTGTTACTGCCCCAAGAACAGAATCAAATCCTAAAACATTGGTCATATAACCTGTAACTACGCTTCCTGTTCCGTTCATTATCCCGATATAAAACATCATTAAAGCACCTACAATTACATTTTTAAATTTGTAAACATCAGGATTAATTAAAGGTTCTGTCGTAAATCGAACGTGAAGCAGATAAATGCCCACAGTAATAAATAAAAATGCAAAAGCGAGAGTTATTTTAGGGTCGCTAAGCCAATTTCTCGTTTGTCCTTCAGCACACAAAAAAAGAATAATCGCAAAGAATAAAATCATAATAATCCAACCTCTCCAATCAAATTGAAATTTGGTTTTAAGAGGTGCAACATCAGCTTTGTAAAAATACCAAGCCAGAATAATACAGATTAAAAAATTGAGATTTAAGAAATAAACTCCAAATGTCCAGTTATGAAAACTTACAAAATTTGCTCCTAAATATTGATACAAATGCTGACTCCCTTTTTGTATAAACTGAAAAATGCCATACATCAAAGCCATATTTAACGCTGGATTGTATTTTAATAAAATAGGCACCATAGAAGCAAATATTCCGATTATGGAAACAATTGCTAAAAGAGAACGACATAAAACAAACCACGCAATAGTTGGCGCAAACAATGAAGCAGTATTAAATAAAAGTGATAAAAATGAAACCGATAAAATCATGGTACGCACTTTAATTTGTTTTCCTAATTTTAATCCTAAAGGCAAAAAAGCTAGCATGGCAAAAATGGGAATATAAACGGCGTAACTAAAAGCAGTAGTAGAAGGTGCAAAATGTCCTAATAGTCGCGAATTATCATAAGTCGTTACATTCAATCCGTTAAAAAAGGAATCGTCAGGATATACAATCCTGTCAGTGTAAAAAGGCTCCTTTTTTTCCTGCAAACATCTTTTACTTTTTTACTTTAACTGTAACATTCATTCCTGGTCTTACATCTTGAAGCTCTTTAGACGAAACTTCAAATTCTATTTTAACGGGAATACGCTGCGTGATTTTTACAAAATTTCCGGTCGAATTATCTGGTTCTACCATCGAGAATTTGGCTCCTGTTGCTGGCGAAAAACCCATTACTTTTCCTTTAAATTCTTTTCCGTCCAGAGCATCGATTTTAATGGTAACTTCTTGACCTTGCTTTATTTTTTCGATTTGAGTTTCTTTAAAATTCGCAGAAATCCATAGTTTTTCACTCAGCACCATGGTGGCAATAGTTTGATTGGCATTAATTAATTCGCCAATAGACAAATTTCTTTCGCCAATAAAACCATCTGCTGGCGAGATAATTGCCGTATAAGACAACTGAAGTTTGGCCGCATCCAAATCGGCTTTCTTTCTAGCAACAGTTGCTGTTGCGGCTTCCAGATTAATCGAACTTTGTTTGGTCATAGAACTACTTGCATCTAAGCCTTTTCTTCCTGCTTTAACATAAGCTTCTTCCGATTTTAATTTGGAAATAACCTGATCGTACTGATTTCGCGTTACAGCCGAATCTGCATACATATTTTTAAAGCGCTGATAATCTTTTTGGGCTTTTTCTAAACTGGCCAAATCTCCTGCTAATTTTTCTTTTCCCGAGGCCTGATTAGAAACTGAAGTTGTAATATTTTGCTCTAACGAATGTAGATTTCCTTCGGCTATAGCCAAATCTGCATCGGCTTGTCTAACTTTAATGAGGTATTCTTCATCGTCTAAAACAACCAAAGTATCTCCCTTATGCACCAACTGATTGGATTCAAATTTTATTTCTTTAATATGTCCCGTAGCGCGAGCCACAATATTGTTCATATAAGCTTCGACCTGAGCATTATTTGTAGTTTCGTAAGAACTGAAATCGAAGAATAGGCTTAAAATCCACAATCCTCCTGTTATTAAAAAAACAAAAGACAAAATCGTAAGAACTCTGTTTCTTCTTTTTTCGCTTTTCTGAATTGCGCTATTTTGTATATCTGCTTCGCTCATAACAAGATAAATTAAAGTTTGCCCATTGCGTATTGAAGTGAATAGTATTGAATAATCAAATCTAAATTGGCATTTACCAACGAAATACGAGAGTTGTTTAATTGTAATTCGGCATCTACAATCTCACTTATTAAAGCAAAATCATTGTCGTATCGGCTTTTTACAATTTTATAATTGCTCATAGACAATTCTACATCTTTCTTATAGGTTTTGATGTTTTCTTTGCTTTCTGCATATCTCACATAAGCATTTTTAACTTCTGTAGAAATCTGATCTTTGGTCACTTCTAGAGCTAAATTGCTTTTGTCAATTTCTAATTTGTCTCCGCTTATGCGATGTTTTAAATTGTAAAAACTAGAAATATCCCAATTTAAAGAAAGTCCTGCAGCCCAATAATTAAGTAGATTAACATAATTGGGCCATTGCGCCGGATATTCTGTATTTAGAATAAGATTTGCGTTTAAATTAGGTTTAAATCCGCTTTTGGTTAAACTCAATGATGATTCTGATAATTTGATTTTTACGGCCGCCCGTTTTATCTCTTCGCGGTTAGCAAAAGCTTCTTCTAAACTTTGCTTGCAAATTCATACTTTCTGTCGGAATCATGCTTTCTGCCACTTCTGGTTTCAGAATGGTATTATTTGGAAAACCAATCAATATATCAAGATAATTGCTGATTAATTCGATGGTATTGGTACTTCTAAAGACCGAAACCTTAAAGTTTGATTGCTGTAATTCGGTTCTTAAAAGATCACTCGTCAAGTTCTGGCCATTCTTTACACGCGATTTTAATTGATTGATTCGGATATCGGTATTTATAATATTTTGTTTTGTAACCTCAATCTGACGGTATAGTTTTTCGAGTGTAAAATATTGCTCTGTTATGGCATTTTTAACATCAGCTTCGGTCATTCTCACAGCAGATTGCTTGCATTTGGGTAATTAATTCCTGCTGATTAATTCTAGTATTAAGAGCGTTTCCTGCGTAAATTGGAAGTGAAGAAACAACATTGGCAAATGCCTGATGATTGTAATAATCTACAGTAACTTGGCTTTCATAAAATCCGTTATACAATTTAGGATCGCCAATATAATTGTATCCGCCGTTTAAGTTTATCCTTGGCATTTTTGCAATTTTAGCCTGACCAACATTTTCGTTAGCAATAGCCAAATCAGCATTTGCCAGTTTTAATTGCCGGTTATTTTTAATGCCTAATAAAATTGCTTCGTCGAGCCTTATTTTTTTTGCAGAAACGAGGCTAACGGTATCTTGTTGCGCAAAACTTAAGTTAGAACCGCGACACAATAAAACTAGAACCAAATGTTTTATGTTTGGAGCTCTAAATTGCCAATAACTCATTCGATTATATTGATTTAATTTTGCTTTTTTCGGGAATTTGTAATCAATATTATTTAGCAAACATTTCAGATAAACTTGCAAATTCACCTGTTTTTAAAGTAGCAGTACAGGCTTAGAAATTTGCTTTTTTTAAGGCAGTTATTTTTTGAATTAAATATAGATAATTAATAATCAATACTTTAAAACAAAAATTTAAAATGGTTTCATTTTATAAGATGAAACCATTTTGAAACTTTTTTAAGTCTATCCAAAGACAAAAAAAAAGCAATAATCAAGTAGATTATTGCTTTTTACAAATAAATCAAAATATAGTTTTCGGCGTATAATTCTATTTTTCAGCTTTTGCGAGCATCTAGCAAAACTGCCAATTGAATACAAGAAGAGTCTGAGCGATTGCTCCAAGCGTGATTGGTTCCTCTCTGAATTACGATATCTCCAGCTCTCAATAAAGTTTCCTCTTCATCAACAATTAGATAAATTTCACCAGAAATTATGATAATATAATCTAAAGTATCGGTCTGATGCATCAAAGGATGCGGTTGTCCTTCTGTGACTATAATGCCTAAATCTTTATCAGGTGGAATCTGGACGTAACGAAAATAGCTTCCGTTTTTGGGTGTGTTTGGAAAAGCCGTATTCTCAATAACTTTTTCTTCAAATTTCGCTGGTGTCGAATCTGTTGACCAGATATCCGAAATAATCAAACCCGGAAAATGTTCCGATACATTGGTCACAATTTCATCTTGTTCTATAATCGATTTTCCGTTTCGTAAACCAGTTACGATTCTTCTTGGTATTGTTTTCATTTAATTAATCTTCATTATTAATTTTCTGCCACGGTTTTGTTTTCTCTCAAAATCTTAAGCGCTTTATCTACCGTTTCTTTGCTCAATTCTCCTATTACATCAATATGGGGAGCTGTAATTATTTCATTCTCCACTAAATGATTCAATTCTGACAATCCTTTTTTATAGTAATCGTATTGCTTTTCAATTCCATAAGCATAGTTTGAAATATTATGAATTGTAGCTCCTTTCGAAAAAAGTATACCACGCGATTCTGCAGTAGAAAAGTTCGTAACATCAATATACTTTCCGTTTATTTTTAAAAGTTTTCTTTGCTATTTCAGCAACATTATTTCCAACTAAATCTACTGCTATATCAAATTTTTTATTTCCATTTAAAACAAAAGTCGCTTCGTAAATTGCTTCTTTTCTGTAATTGATAATTTGTTCTGGTCTGACTCCAAGATTTAATAAAGATTTTATACTTTCTTCGTTTCCAGCTGTTACCACAAAATTGGTAAAACCTTTAGCGATAAGCAGTTTAATAAAAACGTTTCCTACTCCTCCAGCCGCACCTGTAATCAATATCGAATCGGTTAACGTAACATTCATTCTCTTAAAAGACTGCAAAGCCGTAAGTCCAGCTGATGGAATTCCTGCCGCCTCTTCAAAAGAAATATTCTGAGGTTTTTTTACTGCAATTCCTTCTGGAATACAAATATATTCTGCATAAGTACCATTTGACCCCATACTTCCAGAACCGCAAAAAATAGCATCTCCAATTTTAAATTCCGTAACCTCAGCGCCAATTGCTGTAATTATACCCGAAAATTCTCTTCCTAAAATTGGCGAATGTATTAGCTTTCTTTCCGAGCCGTTTTCGGTCATTTGATAATCAATCGGATTAAATCCTGAAGCCATAATTTTTACCTGAATCTGATGTGGTTCAGGTTGTGGAATTGCTACTGTTTCCAGCTTAAATTCTCGGTTTTCCTGTAATACAATTGCTTTCATTTTTATCATTTTAGTTTACAAAAGTATCGCCGTAATGCTTTATTTTTGTTATGGGTTAACCCAAGGTAACCGGTTACCAAATAGATACTAGTATGGCAAAAATTAACGATAATGGAGTGCTTCGCGAAGCCAATTGTTCTGAAGAACTCATGGCAATGCGTGACAGTCTTGATGTTTTGGGCGGTAAATGGAAATTGATGATTCTAAGGTTTTTAACCAACAGAACGCATCAGGTGATTCATTTTAAAAAAATGCAACGTGAAATTGATGGTATTTCGGCTAAAATGCTCAGCAAAGAACTCAAAGAATTGGAGACCAATTTACTCATTACCAGATCTGAACAAAATACCAAACCAGCGACTGTCGTTTATGCCATTACCGAATATGGCAAATCGGTGCTTCCTGTTACCGAAACCTTAGTCAATTGGGGATTGGCACATAGAGAAAAAAATTATCGAATCGATTAGTAAATAAATTTTAAACACATAGAAAGATAGTTTTATCTATAAATACGTTTCAGTTGTTCAAAAACATAGCGATTTGAGAAACTAGTTTATTTCTAAGTCTTTTTACAAAATAGAAAAATCTATGTTTCTATGGGTAAAACCTAACAGGTTCTGAAAACCTATTAGGACTACTACTAACTAATCTAACTTAAACCAATCTTTTACCTCTTTTTCTATATTATCTTTTATTTTGGGATTTTCAAATTCGTTTGAAACCGAATTATATTCGTAATCTTTTTTCCATTTTTTATAATTCAACGCTACTTTTTCAATTGCGTCACAGATATAAAAAAGTTCTTCATTAGTCGTAATGGGATGCAAGGATAAACGAACCCAACCTGGTTTATTGGTCTGATTTCGTTGCAATAATTCATTGGTAATTTCAGCCGATTTCTTTTCATTGATATTGAAGAGATAATGCGCATAAGTACTGGCGCAAGACCAGCCTCCGCGAACCTGAATCCCGAAACGATCATTTAAAAGCCTTACAATCAAATTGTAGTGAATATCTTCGATTACAAAAGAAACACAGCCAATTCTTTCTGTTGTTAAATCTCCTAGAATAGATAATCCGGGAATTTTTTGTAGTCTAGAAAAACAGAGATCGAGCAATTCTTTTTCTCTATTTTTAATATTTTCCACTCCCATCTGCTCTTTTAATTCTAAAGCCAAAGCAGTTCTAATAACTTGAAGAAAACCTGGGGTTCCACCATCTTCTCTAACTTCTATAACATCGCTATAACAATATTTTCCTAAAGGATTGGTCCATTTTACGTTGCCTCCACCTGGATTATCAGGAAAATCGGATTGGTATAATTTTTCATTGAAAACCAAAATACCGCAAGTTCCAGGTCCGCCTAAAAATTTATGAGGCGAAAAGAAAATCGCATCCAATTGTTCTTCTGGATCTTTTGGATGCATATTGATTTTGACATATGGTGCAGAAGCCGCAAAATCTACAAAACAAAGTCCACCATTTTGATGCATAATTTTGGCCAATTCATGATATGGCGTAATAATTCCGGTAACATTCGAACAAGCCGTAAACGAACCTATTTTTAAGCTTCGATCGGCATATTTTTTAATTTCATCTGAAAGAACTTTTGGATCAACCAGATTGTTTTCGTCTGGCGAAAGAATTACAACATCTGCATTAATTTCATACCACGGAACTTGATTGGAATGATGTTCCATGTGCGTGATAAAAACAACTGGTTTATCTGCTTCCAATTCGTAGTTTTTTCGCACTCCAATAATACGCTGCAGTTTAGATAAAGCAGCCGTCATTCCGCTTCCTGTTGTAACTAAAACATCTGATTCGCTGGCATTAACCGCTTTTTTAATAATTTCTCTAGCGTGCTGATAGGCATAAGTAGACGTTTTTCCTGTCTGACTAGAAAATGAATGCGTATTGGCTATCATTGGACCAATTTTATTGAGCATTATATCTTCGATCGGAGTGTATAATCTTCCACTGGCAACCCAGTCTGCATAAACTAGATTTTGTTCTCCGTAAACCGATTCAAAAGTATGCTCAATTCCTACTGTGTTTTCTCTAAACTTAGAGAAGTGACACTCCGATTCTGTTGGTTTTGTTGTTGGCTCAATAGCATTCATATCCTTATCATTTTAAATTAACTAATTGTATTTTTTGTTGTGCTTTTTTTAGAATCAAATTTTATTCTCCAAAAGCGCTTTTAATGTAGACTGCAATTCTTCTCCGTGCAGGTTTTTGGCAACGATTATTCCTTTTGAATCTACTAGATAATTACCCGAATTGCTCTTACTCCATATAATTTGGCAACAGCACTGTTCCAGAAAAGCAAGTCAGAAACATGTGTCCATGTCAAATTATCGTCTTGAATTCCTTTAATCCAATTTTCTTTCTTTTTATCTAATGAAATTGCTACAATATTGAATCCTTTATCATGAAATTCTTTGTAAGCCGCAACAATATTTGGATTCTCTTTTCGGCATGGTCCGCACCATGAAGCCCAAAAATCAACCAAAGTGTAGCCTTTTAAATTATCATAAAGGCGAACTGGCTTTCCATCAGGATCTTTGGCAGTAAAATCTGGGGCTTTTTTACCAACCGCTAATCCGTCTAACACGGTAACCAGTTCTTTTAGTTCTTTCACGTAAGTGATATTCTGAAGGCTTTTATCTAATAAAGCAATATTTTGAGTGATTTGCTCTGGTGTTAATCTATACGACCAGTTTCTATATAAAACATAAGCCGAAACAATAGATTTTGGATGTTCTGTAATGAATTTACTAATTTCAACATCTTTGGTCTTTTTATAGGTTTCGAACAAATCTTGAGAAGCCGAACCTTCAACCACAGAAGCCGTATAATATTTCTTCGGACTTAGTTTTACTGTTATCGGATCTTTTTCAAGAAAAATATACAATGGCGAACTTTCTGTATTAACGCTTAGACCATATAATTCTGGCGTTTTTACTTTCGTTTTAAAACTAAAATTTCCGTCTTTTACTTTTACAGAATCAATAGTCGTAAACATTTTATTGTGAAACTTCTGCAGGTAAACATATTGTGCCACTGTGTCGACAACAGTTCCTTTCAATTGTAAATTGCTTTCCTGAGCTTGAGTTTGAAGCGCTCCAAGAAACAAAGCAAAACCTAGTAGTATTTTTTTCATTTTATTTTTAGTATTTTAAGATTAGACAAAAGAATTTTGTGCCAATGCCTAAAGCCATCAGCGCTATTGTTATTTTATAAAAGAAATCTGGAAAAGATTACTGTTTTAGAATTCAGAAAAAAGCAAAGCTATTTTCTTCAAAAATTGAATTCAAAAGTTCATAACCGGCATATAATATTGATTCTGCTTTCATTGTAATAAAAATTTTTAGTATGGATGATCTTAAACAGATTTACTGAAGAAATCTTTCTTATCTACCCGCACACGGCGGAAGGATTTAGCACCTTATTCGGCAACAGGTTGCTAAGACTTCATTGGGCCTATTCCCTCAGTCTTTCTGGATAAGTATCATTATATAACTTTTCTGTGATACAAATATATACTAATTCTACATAATTAGTCAAGTTTAAAATATAATTTTTTGTTTTTTTTTATTAAAAAAATACTTTTACAAATCACAAATACATAAAAATCAATAAATTAAACCTGAAAACATTATTTAGGAACGGCATTTTTTATAAAAGAAATTCATACGTTTTACACTTAAAAGAGAAAAAACATTATTTATTCTGGAAGAAAAACGTGCAAATATTTATTTTTTTCAAGGCTAGAAAGACCTTCTTTCAGTCCGTTTTTGAGGTTTGAAGTAATTAATCCCAACACTTGTTTTAGATCATTGAAATTATTGGGTTTCACAAAATAACAGACAGCACCCAAATTGGCAGCGGCATCCATATCATTTTTATATGACGAAGTCGAAATCATTATTACGGGAATGTCTTTATAATGTTCCTCTGCCTTTAATTGTTTTAAACATTCCCAGCCATTCATAATCGGCATATTTAAATCTAAGAAAACTACGCCTGGCACTTTATCTTGAGCTTTCAACAATTTTAGCACTCCGCTTCCATTTTCAGAACAATGGCAAACAATACTTTCATCTATCTCCGCCAATGCTTCACAGAACATTTCTGCATCGTCCTTATCATCATCAGCTAATAAAATCATATTTTCTCCCATAATTAAATGTCTTTTGCTTTTTGTACAAACGGCAAGGTAATAATAAAAATAGCTCCTTTATTAGAAATTCCTGTTGCAGTAATGCTTCCGCCATGACGTTCGGCTATTTTTTTGCAAAGTGACAAACCTAAACCTGTGCCTTCGTATCGATCCTTAGAATTTAATCGCGTAAAAGTTTCAAAAATGCGTCCTGTTTGATCAAGGTCAAAACCAATTCCGTTATCCTCTACTGTAATTATTGCCACTTTATTACCTGCTTCAATTTGTTCTGTTGCTGTAATATTAATTTGAGGCGGAATGTTTTCTTGGGCGAATTTAATAGAATTATTAATTAGATTATAAAACAGCTGATATAGCAATACCGAAGCTCCTTCTATAACTGGAAGCTCTTCAAAATAAATTTTGCCATTTGCTTCCTGAAGCGCAATTTCAAGATCATTTTCTATGTTTTTAATCACTTCGTTTAAATCGACTATTGTTGTTTTTTGCGAATCGGCATTCATTTTAGAATACGCAAGAACACCATCAATCATATTAAACATACGATCTGCTGCAACATGAATTCGTTCAATATATTTTGATGAAGATTCGTCTAACTGCTCTTCCATATGCTCTTCTAAGCGGCTCAAAAATGTCTTTATTTTTCGAACAGGCTCTTTTAAATCGTGCGAAGCAACGTGAGCAAACTGCTGTAAATCTTCATTAGAACGCTGTAATTCTTTGGTACGATCTGCTACTAGAATTTCTAGTTTTTCGGTCGTAGACTTTTGTTCATGAATATCGGTACAAGTTCCAAACCAATTAGTAAGCACCCCTTCTTTATCTCTAATAGGAAGCGCTTTACTTAAAAACCAGCGGTATTCGCCTGTATTTGCATTTCTTAAGCGAAACTCTATCTGATAAGGAAATTCTGCACGAACACTTTCGTACCATCTTTTAGAAACCAAATACACATCATCGGGATGCAATTTTGAAATCCAGCTCGAATCTCCAAATTCATGTTCTTCAAAACCTGTATATTCGTACCAGCGACTGTTGTAGTAATCGACAAAACCATCTGGATCTGCTGTCCAAATAATTTGAGGAATAAGATCTGCAAGCTGTCTAAACTTTTCTTCGCTTTCTGTGATAACGTTTTGAAGTTCTTTCTGCGAAGTAATATCACTTGATGCTCCAAACCATTCGATAATTTTTTCTTGATCGTCTAATATCGGAACTACTCTTGAAAAAACCCATCTAACAGAATCGTCCTCATTAACTGCTTTGTGTTCCATTTCAAAAATGGATTTTTCGACAATCGATTTAGAAATAAGGTCAACGGCTTGTCGCAAATCTGTAGTATGAATAAACTTATCTAACCAATTGATGCCACGTTCTCCCGAATTAGACAAGCCTCCTTCTCCTTCCAAATTTTGCATAATCATCCAATCGGCATCCATTCGATAAACCAAGTCTGATGATGCGTTGACTAAAGCTCGAAAACGGCTTTCGCTTTCTTCCATTTTTTGGCGCGCCACAACTTGTTGTGTAACCTCAACCGCTACTTGAATCATTCCTGTTATTTCTCCATCTTCAATTAACGGACGATAAGCCAAGTTATAATAATAGTCTTTTAATTCTCCTGTTCGATTATGCGGAACCAAAACTTCACTTTGGTCAAAAGGAATTCCTTCGTTGTAAACCTTTAAAACCTGTTCCCAAACATATTGTCCTTCCAGTTCTGGCAAGACATCAATCAAGCGCATTCCGATAATTTCTTCTCCGCGACCAATCATTTGCAACATATGCTTATTGATTTGCTCAATTACAAGATTATCGCCTCGCAACACTAACGTTGGTGCCGGTGTTTGATGAATCATTTTGCGGAAACGATTCTCACTTTGTCTGCAATTTTTCTTCAGCTTGTTTGCTTTCTGTAATATCCCTTGTAGTTCCTGCGACAAACTCTACTTCTCCTTTTTCATTAAAAACAGGAACAAAAATATAATCGTAAATTCTTCTTCCCAATTCGGCGTGAGGAAAAGAAACCGTTCCTCGAATTGGTTTTCTCTCAGAAATCACAGTATCTATTTCTTTTTCGTGCATTTCGGCATGCCAATCTTCGTAACCATTTTCAATTAAACCGCGTCCAATAGAGTCTTCTGCCGTTTTTCCCCACATGCTCAACAAAGCTTTGTTAGCATAGGCAAACTTATAATCGCGATCAAATACATAAACCAAATCTGGTGTCCCATTTAATATAGAATCATAAAGTCTTTTTTGTTTTTCTGCATCAATCAATGCATTATTCAGAGCAGTTTCGGCATGCTTCTTTTCGGTAACATCTTCCATTGTCACGACTAACATTTCGTCTTGTTTTACAACAGTAAATCCGAAACATTGTTTTCCATTTTCATCGCCGTACCATTGCTCAAAATTGGCTGTAATACCAGTTTCTGCCGTTTCAATAAATTGCTCCAAAATATTGGTTCCTTCTATTTTAGAGAAAATCGTACTGAATCTTTTGCCTTTGTAGTCTTTATTATCGATCCAGTTTATAATACAAGAATTAAACAACAATATTGAAAAATCTTCGACTTTGTCTTTATTATCGTACAAAGATTTTAAAACTGCAATTCCATTAGGTGCAGAATTAAAAACGGTCTGAAAAAGCTCTAAATTACTTATTAGCTCCATTATCGTACTGAGTGATAGTTTTCTAAAGTTGTCTTATAGTGTAAAAGGCATGTAAATTGTTAATTTCCTTCTCAAATATAGAGAAAAACGTTTTTACTTTAAACATTTGTTAAAAATGATTTTGATTTAATAAGACATCTTTAAACCCCATTATCAATCTCCTATTATGCATAGCAACAAAAAAGCTGAATCGTTAGGATTCAGCTTTTCGTTTTATACATTTACTAGTAAATTACTTCTTAATAGAATCAGCCTTAACTGTTGCTGTTGTGTCTATATCGACTGTATCCATGTCTGGTCCTACAGTGTCCATTGTTTTTTGAATAGAATCATTTTCATATGAATCTATCGTAGTGCTTTCGTTTTTTTTACAAGAAAATGATAATCCTGCCAAAAAAACTAAGAGGGCAATTTTTATTTTTATTTGCTTTTTCATAATCGTATATTTTTAATTGAATATTTTCTTCTTTAAATATTATAAAAATAGCGATTTCAGCTTTTAGTTTTTTTACACAATTCCACTAACTTGTTATATATCAACAAATTTACTTTATAAAAATGCTAAACTAGTAATAAAAAAGAGCAGAAGTTTTTCTGCTCTTTTTTATCATTTTTAATCTATTTTAGTTGCATCATTTTCGGCAATATCTCTATTGAAATTATTTTTATGCCTAAGTTCTTCATAATCGGCATCATCTCCCCAATCGCCTGTGTTTTGTTGATGAATAGGATGATTTTCTTCGTTTAACAGTTCCTGTTTGTTTTCATCATTTGGAAAATACATATGGTATCCTAAGATTGGATCCCAATTTGATTCTTGAGTACGATCAATACCATCTTGGAATAAATCGTTTTGTTCATTTCTTGTATCCATTTTCTATAATTTTATACTCTCAAAAATTGAAAGCCCGATTATTATTTCATTCCTAAGTTAGTAAAATTCAATAAATTAAACCATAACTACTTATATCATTTAACGAAAAATTTACATGATTTGCTTATAGACTTTCAATTGATTTTTGATTTAACCAATAGTCTCCAATAAAATGTCTAAGAATAATAATTACCTTTAGATTCCGCTAAACACCAATTATGACTGAGATTTTCAAAATGTTTAAGATTACGGCTGCCGAATCTGAAAAAATTATGCAATCGGTAAATGAACCTCATGCACATGATTTTGAAGAACTCATAATTGGAAATAAAGGCCAGTTAGAACATTTTATAGATTTTCAGTCCAAATTGATTGAAGCGCCTTTTATTAGTTTTGTGACTCAAGGAAAAATTCATCGCGCAAAACCTCTCATAAAAGATGGAGATTGCGATATGTGGGTTTTACGATTTAAAAGCGAATTCATCGCTGAATCTACTTTCAGTCTTTACGCTTCTTTTCATGACAAAGCGAATATTAGCTTGCAAAGCAATTATTGTTTTGAAAAATTAGATACCATCTGTAAAATTATTTTTGATGAATACGAACAAGAAGCTCCTGATCTTGCTGTTATCAAACAATTATTGAGCGCGCTTTTTACCATTATCGAATCGGAAAGACGAAAGCTAAATTTAGATAACGCTGAATCGAAAAAAATTCAGAGTTCTACTTTTAAAAACTTTTTGAGGTTATTAGAACAGCATTACAAAGAATCTAAAGATGTTAATTTTTACGCTGAAAAACTCTTTATGACTTCACGCAACTTAAATATTATCTGCCAAAATATTTTACAGCAAAGTGTTTCGGAAATTATTGAAACTAGAAAATTAACCGAAGCCAAAAACTTATTAATGACAACAGATAAAAACATTGCCGAAATAGGTTACGAACTCGGATTTAATGAAAAAACCTATTTTACGCACGCTTTTAAACGAAAAGCAGGAATGACTCCAACAGAATTTAGAGAAGAAATGAAAAAGCTTCTTTCTTAAAAACACAACCTTTCTTCCGAAAATCGTTACCCCTTTCGTTGTAATTAAATGCAATTTTGTATCACAAATAAAAGATACTTTTTAAGCAATTAATTATAAAAAATGAATCGTAAAGATTTTCTAAAAACCATGGCAATTTTACCTATCGGAGCTGCAGCAATGAAACTCAGCTCACTTAAAACCGCTGTAGATGCTTTTGGGCCTACAGAACGAATGCCAGTTCTTTTTCTAGGACACGGAAATCCGATGAATGCATTGGCAGATAATAATTTTACTCAAGGCTTTCAACAAGTGGCAAAAACACTTCCAAAACCAAGAGCGATACTTTGTATTTCTGCACACTGGGAAACCAAAGGAACTTTTGTAACGGCAATGCAAAAACCGCCAACTATTCATGATTTTGGAGGTTTTCCGCAAGCACTTTTTGATGTGCAATATCCTGCACCTGGAAGTCCAGAATTAGCCTTAGAAACACAAAAATTAATCACTTCAACTTCGGTTGGATTAGATAACAGTTGGGGGTTGGATCATGGATGTTGGACGGTTGTCAAATTTCTTTATCCAAATGCCGATATTCCGGTTATCGAAATGAGTATCGATTACTCGCAACCAGCATTATATCATTATGAACTAGGAAAAGAGCTAGCTGCTTTACGCCGAAAAGGTATTCTTATTGTTGGAAGCGGAAATACTGTTCACAATTTACGTCTTGCCGCTTGGGACAAAATGATGGTTCCAGGTTACGCTTTTGAATGGGCGCATATTGCGAATGAAAAAATGAAAAACATGATTTTGGATAAGGATCACAAATCGCTCATTCAATTTGACAAACAAGGAAGAGAATTTGAATTGGCCGTTCCAACTCCAGAACATTATCTTCCGTTATTGTACATTTTATCGCTTCAGGAAAAAGACGAAAAAGCAACGATTTTCAATGATGAGCTTGTGGCTGGATCACTCAACATGATGTCTGTAAAAATAGACAAAGCATGAGTTTAAAAAAGTCTTTTTGGATTGCATTTGCCGTCCTTATTACCCTATCAATTTTCAGTTTTACGATTATGAATTCAACTAAAGAAAAAACTAAACTGCATTATTTAATTAGAGAACCCAAAATAAAAACGGCAAATCCGCCTTTGGTGATTTTGCTTCATGGCGTTGGCGGAAACGAGCAAAATCTTTTTTCGTTTGCACCAGAATTGCCTGATAATTTTGTGGTGGTGTCTGCTCGCGGACCATTGACTTTTGGAGCAAATAGTTTCGCTTGGTTTCAGGTAGATTTTTCTACTGGAAAACCTCAGATAAATGCTGAACAGGCCGAAAATTCAAGATTAATGCTAATTGATTTTATTAATGATTTAAAATCTGAAGTCCATTTTAATTCTGAAGAAGTTTACTTAATGGGATTTAGCCAAGGCGGAATCATGAGCTATAGTGTTGCACTTACCGCTCCAGAAAAAGTGAAAGGAATTGCCGTAATGAGCGGAAGACTTTTGCCAGAAATAAAACCTTTTATGGCAAATGAAAAGCGTCTTGAAAAACTTAAAATCCTTATTTCTCACGGAAAACAAGATGCTGTTTTAAATTATCAATACGCCATAGACGCTTCTGATTTTCTAAAAACAAAAAATTTACACCCTGATTTTCATTCTTACGAAGAAGGTCACACCGTAAATAGACAAATGTTTGATGATGTCAATCTTTGGCTAAAAAACAATAGTCTTTAACAAAAAAGCCTGTAAACGTAATGTTTACAGGCTTTTTTACAATAATCTAATTCCCTAAATAAAGTAATTTAAAAAGTAACTAATTTCACTCCCAATGTAAACCATCTTGAAGGCAGTGGGACTGCTCCTACTTCATAATACGTTGCATTGAAAATATTTTGTCCATCTAAGAAAATGGTGAATTTATTAATTGCCTGGCTTACTCTAAAGTCATTTACCCAATAAGAAGGCCCTGTAATTCTTTCGTTAAAACGAGTTGCAAACATTACAGATAGATTTCTAAACTGATAATCTATCGTATTGGTAATTTGATGTTTTAATGAAGAAATTGCATATTTTGAATACGTTTCTGTACGTGCTGTTTTAAATTCAGAATCTAAATAAGTGTATCCTAAAAGAATGTTTAATCTAGAATCTTTAGAGAAATCAAATCTGTAAGTTCCACGTAAGTTGATTCCGTTTGTGTTCAAATCTCCAGTGTTCTGACTTTGCCAAGGCACCGTTGTTTCGTTACGCATCCAATCGATATAATTCTCAATTTTTCTGTAGAAATAATTCGCATTTAAGCTCAAAGCTTTTTTGTTGTATTTAAATCCAACTTCACTCTGAAACGCATTTTCTGAATCTAAATCTGGATTTCCGATATTTCCAGTTTGTTTCAAATACAAATCCGTAAACGATGGAATTCTTTGGCTTGTTCCCACATTTCCAATAATTTTAAATGCGTCAGTAATTGCATAACTTGCATCAATTCCTGGATAAATCTGCCATTTGTAATCTGAATTATAGTTTAAATACGTTCCGATGTTTACATCTAACTTTTCCGTAAAACTTGTTCTGTACTCGGCATAAAGACCAACATTATCGCGATCATGATCTCCAATGTTTGAAGAGTGAATATTTTCGTTTCTAAATTCAGCTCCAAAACCAATTTCTCCTTTAGATAATTTAACTGTAGAATTCAATTCTCCCGCAATAGAATTCGTATAATGCTGACTTCTTCCAACTGTCAAATTTGAATTTCCTAAATAACGGTAATCATCATAATTGTATCTGTAAGTTACTCTCGGCATAATTTTCCAACTATCCGTAATTTGATGATTTGATTGAATGTTAGCAAATGTAGTCTGAACAATTTCGGTAGCATTTTTATCAGTTGGAGCAGACATAAAATCCGTTAGCACCAAATCCGTTATTGATGTAACCTGCAGAACCTAAAATTTCGTTTTTATCATTGATCTGCACATTTCCTTGGTAGAAAATTTTATTGTTTTCGAATGCTGTATTGTAACGGTAACCGTTGCTTTTATCATGCGAAGCAAAAATTAAATGTTGCTGTTTTTCTTTTCCTAAAACAGCTCCAGCTTGAATTCCTGTTCCGTAATAGGTATCTCCAGTGTCTTCCGTGTCTTTTTCGAAATTAGAACCTGCATAAGTGCTAACCAAAAAACCAGAATCGGTTGGTTTTTTCGTAATAATATTAATAGCTCCCGTTAAACTGTTGATTCCGTAAATTCTTGCAGCCGGACCACGAACAACTTCGATTCTCTCTATTGCCTCAACCGGAAGAGGAAGATTCAACATATTATGAGCCGTTTGCGAATCGATAACTTTTGCTCCATTCAATAAAACAACTGTTTGCTCAAAACTTCCTCCATCAACACTAATGTCAGCTTGCGTTCCAAAAGGTCCTCTTTGTCTAATGTCTACTCCGTTGGCATATTGCAATACTTCTTGCAAGGTTCTTCCTGGAAGTTTTTTTATTGTTTCGCTAGAGATAACATAAACGTTTCTGTTTTGTTTAGAAATTGGCGTGTTAAAACGACCTTCGTTAATAATGACTTCATCCATTTGGTTGATGGAATCGTTTTTTGTCTGTGCGTAAAAATTGGTACAAATTACTGTAAAAACAGCAAAATAGATTTTTTTCATTTTGGTTTACTATTTTTTTGGCAAAAGTAAACTCTTACCGTACCAACAAAGCATACCAGTTTAATAATTACAAGTAGTCCGGTTGAAATTCTATTCTATTTTGTGTGAAATCAAATAAAACGAAAGAAAACCTGAAAGATATTACTTATAAATCAAATATTTAGCTCTCATTTTTTTAAACGCAATTAAACCTTCTTTCCAACTGTTTCTGATTTCTTCTTCCGAAATTCCAGCTTCAATCTGCTGTTGGAGTTTTTCATTTCCTGCGCGAATGGCAAACTTCCTTTTATCAAAAAATTTAGATTTATCTGCTGTTGTCTGATAGGCTTTTATCAACCATTTAATTTCTAATCTGCTTATTCTCGGAATAGAAGACAAATCTTCCCCATTGCATTCTATACCTTTGTATAAAGGATCTTTATCTCCAAAATTAGGTTGTGGAGTAAAAGAGAAATCGCTTTTTGGCAGATAGGGCGAACCGTAAATCTGGAACTGTTTTTCAGTTCCGCGTCCCATGCTCACATTTGTTCCTTCAAAAAGACATAAACTCACGTATAAATTAATCGCCTGATCGTTTGGCAAATTTGGCGAAGGTCTTACAGGCAAACTATAAGAGCTTTTTCTGGTATAATTTAAACATGGAATCACAGTCAAATCACATTGAATACCATCTTTCAGCCATTTTTGTCCGTTGATCATTTTAGCTTCTTCGCCCAAAGTCATTCCGTGCAATAAAGGCGTTGGATGCATTCCGATACCACTTTTAAAAGCAATGTCCAAAACTGGACCATCAACAATCGCAATATTCGGATTGGGACGATCCAACACAATCAGTGGAACATTATTCTCAGCACAGGCTTCCATAATGCGGTGCATTGTAGAAACGTAAGTATATAATCGCGTTCCAACATCCTGCAAATCAAAAATCATAACATCGATTCCTTTTAATTGCTCTGGAGTTGGTTTATTGTTTTTTCCGTAAAGCGAAACAATCTGCAAACCAGTTTTAGAATCTATTTCGTCAGATACATTTTCTCCAGCATCAGCCGTTCCTCTAAAACCGTGTTCTGGTGCAAAAATGCTTTTTATTTTTACTTTTTGTTCTACTAAAAAATCGACTAAATGTTTTTCTTTAGTGATAATTCCCGTTTGGTTAGTTAGAATTCCTACGGTTTTACCTTTTAATAAAGGCAGGTATTTTTCAGAATTCTCAGCGCCAGTTCTTATTTGCTGTGCAAAAGAAACCGCTGAAATTAATATGCAAATTATTATATTTTTCATGGTAATTATTTTTTCATCTTGCCACAGATTAAAAGGATTAAAATGATTTTGCCTCTCGCAGATTCCGCAGATTTAGCAGATAATTTTTAAAAATAAAATCTCCTAAATCTGCGGAATCTGCGAGAAAAATTTTTAGATTTTGTGTCACAATAAAAAATCATTTTAATCCTTTTAATCTGTGGCAAATTTTTATTTATTAATCTGTTTCCAGATTTTAGCACTAAAATCGTCTTTGTACATTAATCTGTTTGTTCTCGTTGGGTTAACTCGATTGGTTAGAATGATTAAAAATCGGTTTGTATTTCTATTCATAAAGAAAAAAGTCCCTGTAAAACCCGTATGCCCAAAATCGTCTTTTGTAAAAAACTCATCTGGTTTTCTTTTATCAAAACCTAAACCGCGATAAATTCCCTCTTTTGCAAGTGGCGAATCTGTAAACTCTTTTACGACATTGGCTTTTAGAATCTGTTTTCCGTTGTAATTTCCGTTGTTCATTAACATTTTACAGATTACGGCAATCGATTCTGCGTTGGCAAACAAACCTGCATTTCCAGAAACGCCTCCAAAAATGGCCGCCGCTTCATCGTGCACATAACCTTTAACAGTATCTTTTCTAAAAAAATTATCTACTTCAGTTGGCATTACAGTATCTATAGAAGTCCATTTTAACGGATTATAGCCAATTTTCGAAATGCCTAATTCGGAATAAATTTCATTTGTGAACTCATCGAGTTTTTTGCCCGTTTTCGTTTCAATCATTTGCTTCACCAAAAGCAAATTTAAATCGCTATACAAATATTTCCCTCTCGGATTTGCATTTGCCTTTGCAATCCTTTCATAAACCGACGGATAAAATTCTGGATTGAGCCACATGTTTTTATAAATCTGAACCCAATTTTCTTTTGGCTCAAAAACCAGATATTTAGAATCGTAAACAATATTTTTGTTCACAAACATATTATCAAAAGGCTCAACATATTGTTCCGATTTTTGATTGCTCAAAAAAGGCGAATTATCTGGTGTAGAAAGCAATGCTTGATAAAAAGTGATACTTGGCGTTAATCCAGAAGTATGCGTTAGCAATTCAAAAAGCGCTAAATCGGAAATCGCTGTGTTTTTGTACATTGGAACAATTTCGCCTACTTGATCTGTCAATTTAATTTCTCCATCTCCAACCAAACGCATTGTTACAAGTGTTGCTCCTAAAACTTTAGACATCGAAGCCAAATCAAAAACATCATCTGATTTTACTAATTGCTTTTTGGTATAATCGTGATAACCGTAATTTTTGGAAATCACATTAAAATCTCCTGTACCCACGATAATTTGCGCTCCTGGAAAAAAGCCTTTTTCAAGCGCATTTGTCATCATCGAATCAATATAAACCTCATTTCTTTTTACATCAAAAGATTGCTTTGCCTTTTTCTGCGAATAACCTTTTACTCCCAAGAAAATCAAGGAAACCATTATAATTTTAATACCAATATTTTTCATAGTACTATGGATTAATTTTTAAGTCCTGTCCTGCCATCAAAGGCTCATTATTGGTTCCTGTAATTTGTATTCTAACCGCTTTTATAGGCTGTTTCGGATAAATTGATGCGTTTCCGTAATCAAAATTATCGCCTTTTATAAAATCAGTTCCATTGTATGAAAACTCAACATAACCGTTGTTTATTATAAATCTCGGATGATGCGGAATTCCAGTTAAAACATCTATTTTAGAAGACACTACAGGATTCGTAAAAGTATACAAAATCCAATCGCCATCTTTGCAGGCAACATCGGTACGCAAATAGGTTTCTTCATTATAATCTTCCAGATTCGCAATTGGAAACTTCGGATTTTCTGCCATCGAAGAAGTCACTTTCACTTCTGGTTCCTGATAAGGCGTACAATTGAATTTTACATTTGTCGCAGATTTTTTCTCTTCTTTATTTTCGACTGTAAAGTCTAATCGATACGTATTTTTTTCATTATAATTTTCAATCAAAAATCTTAGGCGAGGTTTTGATTTTAGTGCTTTTTCATCTGCATAAGTCCGAATTAATTTATCGTTTTCAAAAAGCGAAACATTTTTGATTGTTCCGTTTGCTCCATCATCTGTCGGATTGAAAGTCAAATACCAGATTCCTTTTCTATCAACATGTTCAGTAATATTTTCAGAAATAGTCAAGACTTCTGCTTTAGAGGTATTCCAATTCGCAACAGGCAATTTTTCAGCTTTTACTGCTGGACTTGCTCGCATATTCATTAAAAAATACTCTAAACATATAGCGTTCGTAATCTTTCGTTTGGATTGGCTCTGTGTATAGAGGCGATTGTCTTGTTGGCTCATTTCCATCTTTATCAAATCGCACAACAGCACCTTTATAAGGTGGCGTTACAGTAATTGTTCCGTTTTTATAAATCGCTGTTGGAGGAAAATCTCTAAAAGCAATTCCCATATCTGCCAATCTTTGCAAATGACTGTGAGTTAATCTTCCGTAAAAATCGTCCCAGTTTTTATCTTCTTTTTTAGACCATCCAATTTCAGACAACGCACTGATTCTCGGATAACTTTGATATTCCATAATTCTTGCAGGACGATCCAAATATTCGCTCCACAAAGCACCTTGAACTCCGATTATATTTTTTTGTTCTTCTGGAGTTAAATCAGTATCTGGAATTGGTTCAAACGAATAGGCTCTTTTGGTATCTGTGATTGCAGCCCAACGATGGCCGCGTTCTGTTTCAGATTGTGCCATATCGTAATACGTAAATTGTCCTGGCATCATGATGGTTTTATACCCTTTTTTTGCAGATTCAATTCCATAACTAATTCCTTGCCAAGCAGAAATCAACGTGTTCGGATCAATTTCTCCGCCTTTCAGGATTTCGTTCCATCCATCTGTTTTTTTATGGTATTTGTCTACAATTTTCTGTACTCTTCTAAAGAAATAATTTTGAAGCTGAAAACTATCTGTAAATCCTTCCTTTGCCATCAAAGCTTGACATTTTGGACAATGTTCCCAATTGGCGCGATTGACTTCGTCTCCCGCGATATGAATATATTCAAAAGGAAATAATCCAGATACTTCTCTAATAATCGAATCTAGGAGATCATAATTTTCTTCACGCCCAACACACCAAACATTTTTCACTTCTCCCTGAACACTTTTTAGTTCCTGCGTTATCGCACAACCTACTTCTGGATAAGAAGCCGTTACCGCACGCGAATGTCCCGGTATTTCGATTTCTGGCATTACAGAAATACCTCGATCTACTGCATAAGCCACCACTTCTTTAATATCTTCTTGTGTATAGAAACCTCCGTAACGTTTGTCACCAGAGCCATAAGAAGGAAGCAAAACTTCGCCTGGTCCTCTCCAAGCGCCTTTTAAAGTTAAATCTGGAAGTGATTTAATTTCGATTCTCCAGCCGTTATCGTCTGTTAAATGCCAATGAAAAACATTCATTTTATGAGCGGCCAACCAGTCAATATAATTTTTTACGGTTTGTTTATCGAAGAATTGTCTTGAACAATCCAACATCATTCCACGCCAGTCAAAACGAGGATAATCTTCTATTTTTACAAACGGAACGGTTCCTTTTTTAACTTCTTTTGCAGAACAAATTTGAAGTAAAGTCTGGAATCCATTTAAAACTCCTTTTTCTGTTTTTCCTCTTACGAAAATTCCGTTTTGGTTTATTTCTAATTGATAACCTTCATTTGGAAGATCCAATTTCTTATCAACCAGAAATGAAATATTATTTTTTCCGTGTTTTTTTCCAATTGAAAAAATTGGGTTTATTCTAGTATTTTTTGAAAAACCTGTTGCAATGTAAGCGGCACTGTTTTTTAGTTTTTTGTCTACAACAATTTTTAATGGTGAAGGCAAAACAAACTGACCCGCACTTTGCTGAACAGATACCGGTTTCGGAATTAGGTCTAATTTTTGGGCTTGTACAAAACTAAGCGAACTTAGAAATAGGGCTAATAGAAGAATACTTTTTCTCATTTCTTTTTATATTTTATTTTATTGAAAATTCAATCGGACTGCTTTCTGTCTGGGTCTGACTCAAAGCCGTGAGCGCATAAACATAGTTTTCCAAATCGGCGTTTGGCACTTCTAGTTTTAGAGCTGTTGTCACATAATAAATATTCTCTGGATTTGAGAAATCGGTAATTCTTCTTTTAGGGAATTTGTAGATTACATATTTTTTGTCGTTTAATGCCGCTTTCCAAGTTAAAACTGCTTTGTCTCCTTTTTTGGCAATTACTGCATTTGTTGGTGGTTCGGGTTTTAACCTTGTAATTCTATTGGCTTCGGGAGTTAGAGCGATATATTTATATTCTTTTTCAATAAGAGGATTTCTAAGTGTATCTCCTTTTTTTAGAAAAGTCGAAGCAGTAAAATGCATCGAACCATCAATTTGAGGCATTTTACGAATCATTTCAATCTGCTTCACGATTTGATCAGGACTTCTCCACTCCGGCTCTTTAGCCGATGTTGAAATTTTATAATCGCCATGACCAATATAAACATTAGCTCCATATTTGTGTTCTGCCCACCATTTTGCCAGAACTTCAAAATTGGCGCGGTCAAAACCAATATGCCAGTATAATTGAGGTGTTACATAATCGATCCAGTTTTCTTTTTGCCATTTTAAGATATTCGCATACAAATCATCATAATTTGTTGCTCCAGCAACGGTATTAGAACCTTGCGAATCTTTGGCAATATTTCGCCAAACCCCAAAAGGTGAAATTCCGAATTCGACTTCTGGTTTATTGGCAATAATGGTATCTCTGATTTGCTTGATAATTAAATCGACATTGTCTCTTCTCCAATCATCTTTATCTTTAAACTGGCGCGGTTCTTTGGCAAATGCTTTATCATCTGGAAATTCTTGTCCTGCAATTTTATACGGATAAAAATAATCATCCATGTGAACTGCCTGAATATCGTATTTACGAACAATCTCGCCCACAACAGAAGCCACAAAATCTCTGGTTTCCTTTAAACCCGGATTAAAATATCTCGTTTTTCCGTAAGTCAGGAAAAGGTCTGGTCTTTTAAAATATAAATGATTTTTTGAAAGTACATCTCTAACGGTATCTTTCTGAACACGATACGGGTTAAGCCAAACATGCACATTCATTCCACGTTTTCCCGCTTCATCGATCATCATCTGCAACGGATCGAAACCTGGGGCAACGCCTTGCATTCCGGTTAACCAATGCGATGCTGGTTCTTTTGTTGATTTATAAAATGCATCGGCAGTTGGACGAATTTGAAAAATTACGGTATTCATATTATAAGAACGTAGATTATCCAAAATGGCAATCATTTCGTTCTTCATTTCTTTGTCTGATAATCCTGGTTTAGAAGGCCAGTCGATATTTTCTACGGTAGAAATCCAAGCGGCTCGCATTTCTCTTTTTGGAGATTGCTGACTGAAAATTTTAGTCTGAATCAGCAATACCAAAATCATAATTTTTAGGCTTTTCATAAATTATTATTTTAGGTAGTTAGTATAATATTGTTGCAGAAAAGTTTAACCGCAAAGGGCGCAGTGGTTTACGCTATGTTTGCAAAAGTTTCTTTTCCTTATTTTAAATCTCGCAAAGGCGCAGAGGCGCATTTTTTTTATTATTTGATGGTTATTTTTCTCTCGCAGATTCAATGGATTTAATTTGTTGCAAAAAAATCTTTTTAATCCTTTAATCTGTGGCTATTTTTACTCTCGCAGATTTAATTCGCGGAAATTTGTGCAATTCGTGGCGAATATTTTTTTAATCCTTTATCCCGATAACTATCGGGAGTGGCAAAAAAATACCTAACAGGTTTTGAAAACCTGTTAGGATAACCAACCAAAATTTATGCATTACGAATTATCGGTAGTTCGCAATGCACTTAACGTTACTTTGTTTTTATGTTTTCGTTGAAGAAATCATGAAAAAACAAAAGCTGATATTTTAAAGAATTCTCCCAATATTTAAGATTATGTTCGCCTGGACGTTCTATATAATCGTGATTTATTTTCATGTCCAACATTTTTGCATGCAGTTCTCTGTTTACTTTCATAAAGAAATCGTCAACTCCACAATCAATAATTAATTTTAATTTATTGTCTTTTACCAAATCAAGCATATTGGTAACTGTATTTTGATTCCAATTTTCTGGAAATTCTGTAATTGGTCCTAATCGTTTTTTGATATCCCAATTTTCAGGAAACGGACGAAAATCTACGCCTCCGCTCATACTTCCTGCTTGCTCCAAATACATCTTGGTGTTTAAAAGACAAATACAAAGCACCATGTCCGCCCATACTTAAACCTGAAATGGCTCTTCCTTTACGGTCTGAAATGGTTCTGAATTGTTTGTCAATAAAAGGAACTAATTCTTTTACTACATAAGTTTCGTATTTAAAAGTTGGATCTATCGGACTGTCAAAGTACCAGCTTGAATAATTTCCGTCTACACCAACTATAATGAATCCGAATTGATCAACTTGTTTTTCCAATTCTTTAAAATCTTTTGCCCAAGAACCATAATTTCCGCTGTAGCCATGAAGCAGATAAACTACAGGAAATGCTTTCTTGCTCTTTTTATAATTGTCTGGAACCATAACACAAGTTTTAATATTCTTCTGCATCGAAGGACTAAAAACTTGCAAAGTATCAACCTTCGCCGCTTGAACTGCAAAGGCTATAAAAAGAAGAAAGAAAGTGTAAATTGTTTTTTTCATAATTGATGTTTTTATAAAATAATATTTTTGAAAAGCACTGGGAAAATACAAAAAATTATTTCAAACAATCTTTTAAAATAGTTACGGGATGCATGGCCTTTCTGCTCGTTCCATCAAAAATCTGATGGCGGCAGCTTGTTCCTGCGGCTGCAATTTCTGTTGATGATTCTGTTGCCCTAATTTTCGGAAACAGCGTATCTTCTCCCATCTTCATACTGATTTCGTAATGTTCTTTTTCATAACCAAATGAACCCGCCATTCCGCAACAGCCCGAATTATAAATCGTAACGGTATTATTTTTTGGAAGATTCAACATTGCAAAAGAAGCTTCAACAGAGCTCAATGATTTTTGATGGCAATGCCCATGGATTTTGATAGTTTTCTCTTTTTCAGAAAATTGATTTGCATGAATTTTTCCGTTGCCAATTTCTCTTTTAAAAAACTCTTCGACTGTAAAGGTATTTTTCGCTAATTTCTCTGCACTTTCTTTATCTGCAGCCAATCGGATATATTCGTCTCTGAAAGTCAATATGGCTGAAGGTTCAAGACCTATTAAAGGTGTGTTTTCAGAAATTATATTTTTAAAGGTATTGACATTTTTATTGGCAATTTCCTGCGCCTCTTCTAGAAAACCTTTTGAAATAAAGGCTCTTCCGCTTTCTTCATGCTCAATTATAATTACTCTGTAACCTAATTTTGTCAATAATTCGTAAGCATCAATTCCGACTGAAACATCGTAGTAATTGGTAAATTCATCACAGAAAAGATAAACGCCGCCGTTTTCAAAAGCGCTGTCTACGTAATGCTTTTTGTTCTTTTCGTGCCATTTTCTAAAGGTCTTTGGAGCCAATAAAGGCACCTGTCTTTCAGGCGCAATTCCCATACGTTTTTTAACAAACGAAAGATTCGAAGCCCAATTGGTAATAGATGGCGCAATGCTTCCCACTTCATTCAATTTCGAATTGAAAGCAAATATTTTATTTCGGAAAGAAAATCCGTTTGCTTTTTGGTATTGGTATAAAAATTCTGCTTTTAAAGTTGCCACATCTACATTGCTTGGACATTCGCTCGCGCAGGCTTTACAGCTCACACACAATTCAAAAACTTTATATAATTCTTCGTGATCGAATTTATTTTCTTTTTCAGAATTCGTCAGATATTCTCTTAAAGCGTTGGCACGTGCACGTGTAGTATCTTTTTCGTTTCTTGTGGCACGATAACTCGGACATAAAGTTCCGCCTGCAGAAGGCATTTTACGGCAATCGCCCGAACCGTTGCATTTTTCAGCAAGCACGCAAAACTCCTAAACTATCAGAGAAATCTTGAATGGTTTTTATCTCAGGTTCTACCCTTCCCGCTTCAAAACGAAGATTTTCATCCATTTTAGAAGCATTTACAATTTTCCCAACATTCAAAATCGTATTAGGATCAAATGCTTTTTTTACTCGTTTTAGCAGTTCGTAGTTTTTATCGCCAATCATAAAAGGTAAAAACTCTCCGCGTAGAATTCCATCGCCATGTTCACCGCTTAACGAACCTCTATATTTTTTCACCAAATGGGCTACTTCAGTAGATAAATTTCTGAACTGATGCAATCCTTCTTTTGTTTTTAAATTTATCTTCGGACGCAAATGCAACTCTCCCGCTCCAGCATGTGCATAGTAAATAGCACTTTGTCCGTGTCTTTCCATCATTGCTGCAAAATCGGCAATATAATTGGGAAGATCGCTCAATTCTACCGCTGTATCTTCAATAGAATCGGCAGCTTTGTCGTCTCCTACAATACTTCCTAAAAGTCCAAGACCAGCTTTTCTTACCTCATTTACTTTGTCAATATCGGTTCCATAGATTTTTGGCAACGCATATCCGAAACCATTATTTTCTAAATCTTTAATTAATGCATCGGCTTGCAATTCGGCATCTTCCATGCTAATGTGCGATCCCACTTCAAGCATAATAACAGCTTTTGGTTCGCCCACAATAAAGAATCGATTTTTAGCTTGTTCTCTATTGGTTTTGGTACAATCTAAAATCGTATCATCCATCATTTCGCAAGTGTACAAATGATGTTTCATGGCAGTGACAACGGCTTCTAAACTTTCCTGAATGGTATGAAAATGTGCCACAACCATGATGTTATTGGTTGGCGGCAAATCGTCTACTTTCAAGGTAATTTCTGTAGTAAATGCCAAAGTTCCTTCACTTCCGCAAAGCAGTTTTCCTAAATTGATGGTATCTTCTGTTCCCGAAAAAAGTTTTGATTTCAGTAAAACATCAATTGCGTAACCTGTATTTCGTCTGTGAATTTCTGGTTTTGGAAATTCTTTTAAAATTTCTTCCTGATTTTCTTTGCTCGAAAGTTCGTCGTAAATGGTTTTGTAAATTTTATTTTCTAAAGAATCGCCTTTAGTTTTTTCGATAAATTCTTCAGAAGTTAAATCTTTAAATATTGCGGTAGTTCCGTCACTTAAAACGGCCTTTATTTCTACAATTTTATCTCGGGTAACGCCATAACGAATTGAGGTTGTTCCTGACGAATTATTTCCAACCATTCCGCCAATCATACATCTATTGGTAGTTGATGTAGTTGGAGCAAAAAATAATCCGTGAGGTTTTAAATATATATTCAGTTCATCACGAATTACTCCAGGCTGAACTGTTATGGTTTTATTTTTAGGATCAAAAGAAACAATTTTATTAAAATGTTTCGAAACATCGACAATGATTCCGCTTCCGATAGTTTGACCTGCAAGCGAAGTTCCTGCTGTTCTAGGCGTTATAGAAATTTTATTTTTTGAAGCGAACCGAATAATATTTACAATATCATTTTCTGATTTTGGAATCGCCACGGCAAGAGGCATAATTCTATAAGCAGAGGCATCTGTAGCGTATATTTTTTTATGAAGATCATCATAAAAAAGAGTTCCTTCTAGCGAGGTTTCTAATTCTTGTAGTTGAAGAGAATCGGACATTTAATTAGTTCTGTTGCTTTTGGTTCTTTAATACATGTTTTATTTCTGCGCTTCACTAAAAAGTTGTTTGGCAAAAACAATACATTCTAAATTTTATTAGAATTTGATATTTATTAAAGTTCCTCGTAAAAGCTTTGAACTTCTTTTAACGCACCAAAGAAATGGCAAGTAAACCAAGAAATGATTTTCATAAATATACCTGACTAATAAAATTAGTTTTAACAAATATAGATACAAAAAGCATACAAATACATTATTTTGCGTTTTTTAACATAATTAAATTAGAATAACGCAACAAAACGCAAAAACTGCATTAAGTAAGTTTAAAATTATAAGATAAAAACACCAGATTTTCTATATTCGTCTAGTTTTTCATCTTCTGGATCTAACTCTGTCACAATCGTATCGAGTTGTGTAAGATCGCATACGCCGTGTGGCATTTTGGTATTTAATTTATTCGAAGCAAACATAGAAACTACTCTATCAGAAGCCTCTATCATTGCTTTTTTGACAATTGAGATTTCATAACCCACTTCTGTAAGTCCTTGTTTGATATTAATACTGCTGGCACCAATGAAACAAATATCGGCTTTGATTTTAGAAACCACCTGAATCACATCCATACCAATGGTTACCATTGCGTTTTTCTGCATTTTGCCTCCAATAAATATTAAATCAATATTTGGATGTTGAGATAATTGCATCGCGATTGGCAAACTATAAGTATATATCGTAGCTTTTAAATTAGCAGGAATTAACTTGGCAAAAACCAAATTGGTGCTTCCTCCACTCATTATAATAACCTGATCGTCATGAAGTAAAGACAATGCTTTTGATACGATTTGTTTTTTTTGTTCTTCTGCAGTTATTGCAATATCAAATACATTTGAAGGTTTCTCTTTAACTTGAACTGCCCCGCCGTACACCTTCTCTAACTGCTTTTTACTGTCCAATTCATTCAAATCTCTTCTTATGGTATCTTCAGACAAATCGAGAGCCAAAGCTAAATCTGTTGTAACAACTTTTTGGTCTTCAATAAGCTTAGTCATTATGTATTTATGTCTTTCGGCTTTCAGCATGTTTTTTAAAAGTTAAAGTTCATCACAAATATATCAAATATTTTAATCTCTATCAGAAAAGACGTTAAAAACTGCAAAAATACGCATTAAGTAGATTTTTAAAATAAATCAAATAAACTTTTTGAGGCAAAACTTGCGTTTTTTTGCGTTATTCAATTTTTTTTCGAAAAAAAATCAAAAATAACGCATTCATATGCAATTAATAAATATATTTGCTCAACAACAACCATAAAAAACCAGATTAATCATGAAAAAGTTACTCTTTATTTCAGTGTTGGTTTTGTGCATTCAAACAGCATTTGGACAAGCAAAAACAGTTACTGGAACAGTAAAAAGCAAATCAGACGGAATTCCAATTCCTGGAGTCAGCGTCGTTATTCAAGGAACAAATAATGGCACTACAACTGACTTTGATGGAAACTACAGCATTTCTGTAGCACCGGGACGAACTCTAAGCTTTAGTTATATGGGTTATGAAACTCAATCAATTAAAGTGGAAAGCCAACAGAAAATAAATGTTGGTCTTACAGAAAGCACTTCGAAACTAGACGAAGTTGTTGTTGTAGGTTTTGCTTCTCAGAAAAAAACCAATTTAACAGGAGCTGTTGCCAATATTGATGTTGCTAAAACAATTGGAAGCAGACCTTTAACTGATGTTAGTAAAGCTTTACAAGGTACTACTCCGGGGGTAAACATTAATTTTAATTCAGGAAATATCAACCGTGCCGCAAAAATAAACATTCGTGGAGCGGGTACAATTAATGGTTCAGACGATCCTTTAATATTAGTAGATGGTGTTCCTACAGATTTATCATTAATTAACCCAAATGATATTGCTACGATGTCTGTACTTAAAGATGCGGCTTCTGCGTCTATCTATGGTGCTCGTGCTGCATTTGGAGTTGTTCTTATTACTACAAAAAGCGGAAAAACAGGCGAAGGAAAAGTGAGATTTTCTTATTCTGCCAATACGGCTTTTACAAACCCAATTTCTACACTTAAATTCTTAGATCCAACAGAAGAAATTCCAGGATTAATTGCCGCAGGAACAAGAACTGATGGTTCTACTCCGGAAATTTTTGGTCAGAATTACAGCATTTTGTTAGACGGAATTAAAAACTGGAAACAAAAATATGCAAACAATCGTACCAGTAATGAAATGGTTTATGGAGAAGATTGGGAAATAAAAAATGGTGTTCCTTATTTCTATAGAGTTTGGGATGCAAACAAAGAATTATATGCAAGCAATGCATTACAAACTACACACAATATTTCTGCTCAAGGAAATTTAGGAGATAAAAGTTCATTCTTTGCTTCGTTCGGATTGACTAACCAAGATGGTATGTTAAGAGTAAATCAGGAAAAAAGACAAAGAATCAACATTAATTTAGGTTTTACAACAAAATTAGCAGATTGGCTTACTGGAGATTTTAAAGTAATGACAATCAACAGTTCTTACGATCAACCATTTAACTATTATGGAGGTTCTGGAACTGATGACACTGGTTACGGAGGTTACTTTGGTTATGCGCTTCGTTGGGGGCAATATTTCCCGAATTTTGGAACCTACAGAGGATACAATTTCCGTACAGCTGGAGGATATTTATCTAATGCTTCTAGAAACGAAAATAACAAACGTAATACTAGAGTAAGCGCTAGATTTACGGCAGATATTACAAAAGATTTAAACCTTATCACTGAAATTAGCAGTGTAAACGATTATTACAACAGAAAACAAAATGGTGGTAAATTCTTAGCATGGGACAGCTGGTCTGCAATGCCATACGATGCCACTACGATTCAAACCGCTACTCCTGCAACTCTAGAAACAGGAAATGATTTTGTTGGACAATCAAAACAAGAATCAACTACAAATGTGGTAAACATTTATGGTAACTATAAAAAACAATTTGACAAGCATAATTTCAAATTCTTAGCTGGTTTCAACTCAGAATGGCAAAATTTATCTCGCAACTACGCAAGAAGAAATACGCTTTTGGACAAATCTAAGCCAGAATTTAACCTTGCAGTTGGTGAACAATTTGTTTCTGGAGCCGCAAACACAGATTTAAATCCAACGGTAACAGAGTACTCGATTGCAGGTTTCTTTGGCCGTGTAAACTATGATTACAACGGAATTTATTTAGTAGAGCTTAATGCTCGTTATGATGGTTCTTCAAGATTTCCAACTAACGAACAATGGGGATTCTTCCCTTCTGCTTCTGTAGGATACAAAATTGTGAACGAGAAATTTATGGAAGGAACACGCAGCTGGTTAAACGATCTTAAATTGCGTGGTTCTATCGGATCAATCGGTAACCAAAACGTTGGAAACAATGCTTTCTTATCGATCATGACAGCTAAAAACCCTTCTTGGGTAAATAGCGGTGCTACTCTTCCGCCTTCTACAAATTTACCAACTAACGTAGATCCTGCATTGACTTGGGAAAAAGTAATGACTAAAGATGTGGGTATTGATATTAAAATTTTGGATATGCTTGGTGCTTCTTTTGACTGGTACCAACGTGATACAAAAGGAATGCTTGCTCCTGGTATAACACTTCCAGGTTCATTTGGACAGACTTCTGCACAAACTAACTCAGGAAACATGAGAACTCAAGGTTGGGAGCTTTCTTTGAACTTTAATAAAAATTTAAGCGAAACTGCTTCTATTTTTGTTGATGTTGCTTTATCTGATTCTAAATCGGTTATTACAAAATGGAATAACACTTCTAAATTATTAGCTTTAGTTACCACTGATACTAAGCCTTACTATGATGGTTACGAGATTGGCCAGATTTGGGGATTAACAAGTGATAGACTTTTACAGGCTGATGACGTAATTACTAATAACGGAAAAACGGTAAATGGTGTTGACTACTCTAAAACAATGGGTGGAAACTTCAAATACGGAGCTGGAGACGTTCACTATGTGGATTTAGATGGTGACGGAGCTATTACTCGTGGAGCGGGAACTGCAGACGATCACGGAGATTTGAAAAAAATTGGTAATTCAACCCCTCGATACAGATATGGTATTACATTGGGTGGTAAATTCCGTGGATTTGATATTTCTACTTTCTTCCAAGGAGTTGGAAAACGTGATTACTGGGCTGCTTCAGATGCTGTATTGCCTTTCTTCCGTGCGCCTCAGCAAATGTATGCAAACCAAGCAGATTACTGGACTCCAGAAAACACAGGTGCTTATTTCCCAAATCCATATTATGGTAACGAAGCAAATACTTTTGGGTCTGGTACTCAAGGCCAGAACAACTTTGTTACTTCAACAAGATATTTATTAGACATGTCTTATTTCCGTCTTAAAAACTTTACTATCGGATACAACTTGCCAGCAGCTCTTGTGAAAAAAGCAGGATTAGAAAAAGTAAGATTATATACTTCTGGTGAAAATATTGCGACTTGGGCAGACAAACGTCTTCCTGTAGATCCTGAAATTGACGAAACAGAAGTTTTCTGGGGAAGAGCTTATCCTTACACAAAAACATGGTCAGTTGGTGTTGATATCTCTTTCTAATTTCTAACTATTCAAAACTCTTACAATGAAAAAATACAATATAAAATCTAAGTTTCTGCTAATATTTGCAACTGCTTTACTAGCAGGAAGCGCAGTTAGCTGTTCAGATTATCTTACTGATGATCCAGCAGATAAATTTACAAACGATAACTTTTGGCAGTCAGAAGATAACGTAAAAACCTTTTCATGGCTTAATTATGATACTTTTTATGGTTATGGAAATGGTACAACAATTGGACTTTCGTTCTTCTACTATCATGGAAGTGATTATAGAGTTGACGATAACTTGTCTGCCTTTACTTTCTACCAAATGCCAGTTACAGCTGCAACTACGAATCTTTATTCTTGGAATGAATATTACACGCTTATCCGTCGTTGCAACCTAATGCTAGAAAAAATCCCGACAGTAAACATGTCGACAGAAAAAAAGAACCATTACATTGGAGTTGCTAAATTTTTTAGAGCTTATACCTATTTCCGTTTAGTGCAAAAATTTGGAGATGTGCCTTACACTGACAAATATTTAGCTCAAGATGATGCTTGCAGTATATGCTCCTTCAAAACCAAGAGCCGAAATTATGGACAACGTAATTGCAGAACTTCAAGAAGCAGCCGATTTGATGCTTGTAAATGATGACAAAAACGTTACGGCAAATAAATACACAGCTTACGCAGCCTTAAGCAATGCTTGTATTTATGAAGGTACTTACAGAAAATACCATTTAGGTCAAGATGGAAGCGTTTACCTTAACAAAGCAAAAGCAGACTTCTTTGATGATTATGAACAATCCAAGCTACAAATTGAATGCAGATTGGAAAGGGCTTTACAACTCAGTTGAATTACTTGGAAATTCAGAGGTGATATTAGCAAAACGTTATTTAACAAACGTATTAATGCACTCTCTTCAAAACTATACAAACACTTCAACAATCCAGTACGGTTTAACAAAATGGGCTGCTGACAGTTATGTAACAACAAACGGATTGCCTATTCAACAAGCTGGAAACAGCCAATACGCAGGAGACGACAATGTTACAAATACATTCACTAACAGAGATCCTCGTTTTAGTAAAACGGTAAATCCTGCTAACTACGGTTACAAAGGAAAACCTTTTGGTACAACAGCTTTAGTTTCAATGTCTGGATATGTATTTGAATTGTACAATAATCCTGCTACAACAGGTCCAGATGTAACTACAGGAGGACGCAACTATACCGATGCTCCATTATTCACTTTAAGTGAAGTGTATTTAAATTATGCTGAAGCTTGTGCTGAATTAGGAACTGCAACAAACGCAGATCTTGATTTATCAATCAACAAAGTGCGTACTCGTGCCGGAATCGCTCCTTTGACTACTGACGGAGTAAATGCTTCTGCAAATGGTGTTCAAATTAACGACCCAAGAAGAACTTCTTCTTTAGAACAATTGACTGGAGTAGTAAATCCGTTAATTTGGGAAGTTCGTCGTGAGCGTCAAATTGAATTCATGAGCTGGACAACATTAAGACAAGCTGATATTTACCGTTGGAAAAAAGGTGATTATTTAGATACAAATAAAAACCCTGACGTTAATCTTGGTGCTAGAATTGGAACTCCAGTTGGATCGCAAACTGTTGTTGATGCAAACGGATATGTAAAAATATACCCAGCAAGCACAAGAACTTTTGAACCTAAGCATTATTTAATGAACATTCCAACGAATGACATTGATTTATACAAAGCTCAAGGTGTAGAATTAAAACAAAATCCAGGTTGGTAATTCGGTAAAAACTGAAAAAACCAAATTTAATAAAACTGCCTCCGACGTGAGACTTTTCGGAGGCAGTATTTTAAAAACACTTTTTTAAAACAAATTGTGACCCCAAAAAACCTGTTCATTCAGGTTGTATCTTGTTAGTTTTTAGATTCCCCAGTCTACCAAAAACAATCATATATTCTCCGATAAAATCTTAATTTTATTAGTCCATTTTGTCTCTAACTAATAACTGTATTAAAATGATAAAATTTATAGCAAAAAGTGCTTTTGTTACAGCATTTCTGTTTTATACTCCGTCTTATTCGGCAGTCATTCAGCCCAATAAAACTATTATTTCAGTAGATAGCAATTACGCTGTTATAAAAACAGGTGCTGACAATTACGAAAAATACCTGCCGCTTTTAAAGGATAAAAAAGTTGGAATTGTAACCAACCAAACCGGAATTTTATCTGACAAAACTCATGTAGTAGATTTTCTATTGGAGAAAAAAATTACTGTTCAGACTATTTTTGCTCCCGAGCACGGATTTAGAGGAACAGCCGATGCCGGCGAACATATCGTTGACGGAAAAGATCCCAAAACAGGCTTGCCAATTATTTCGCTTTATGGCGAAAATAAAAAACCAAAACCAGAGCAGTTATCTGGAATTGATGTCATGATTTTTGACCTGCAAGATGTAGGAGCACGATTCTATACCTACATTTCTTCTTTGCATTATGTAATGGAAGCTTGCGCAGAAAATAACATTCCGCTTATTGTTTTTGATCGTCCAAATCCAAATGGTTCTATCGTAGACGGACCGCTTTTAGAAAAAGAATTTACCAGTTTTGTTGGCATGCACCCTATTCCGCTCCTTCACGGAATGACAATTGGGGAATATGCGCAAATGGTAAATGGAGAAAAATGGCTAAAAGATGGTGATCAATGTAAACTAACCGTTATTCCTTGTGTAGATTACAGCAGAACAATGCCGTACAGTTTATTGGTAAAACCATCTCCGAATTTGCCTAACGATCAGTCTATTAATCTATATGCCAGTTTATGCCTTTTTGAAGGAACAAACGTAAGTATGGGGCGCGGAACTGAGAAACAGTTTCAAATCTACGGCTCCCCGTATTTAACCAAAACCAATTTCAGTTTTACTCCAAAACCCAATTTTGGCGCAAAAGATCCTTTATACAATGGAAAAGAATGTTTTGGCGAAGATTTGACTGCTTATCCGAAATTGAAACAATTAGAACTGAAATGGCTTATTAAAGCGTATCAGAATACCAGCGATAAAACAAAATTCTTTAATGCATTTTTTACCAAACTGGCAGGAACAAAAAAATTACAGCGAGCAAATTGAAAGCGGCGTTTCTGAAGCTCAGATAAGACAATCTTGGAAGAAAGATCTAGAATCTTTCAAAAAAATGCGAACAAAATACCTGATTTATAAATAACATTTCTAATTCAGTTCTCTTAGACTCAATTTTTTAAACACTAGAAACATAGAATTTGATAGACCTACAAAAAAGCGTTTCATTAGCATAAATACACACATATATATTGCTAGCAGAAATGTAGTTCTCTTTGGTTTGCTTTTTAAAGATTGGTTACCTTTTTAAACAAAAATCAAAACCTGTGTTTCTATGTTTTTAAAATTAAATTCTATTCTAAATAAAAATATCAAACTATTAATGTAAAAATAGAGAAGCCTGATAGTAGAAAAATCTCGGTTTCAATAATCAAAAAAAGAAAAATGAAAAATAAAAATCCTGAAACGGAACAAGAATCTTTGTACAAAGACTTGGATCAAATGAGCGTGAAAGAACTTCTTACAAACATTAATACAGAAGACAAAAAAGTTCCGCATATTATTGAAGAGCAAATTCCTAAAATAGAAAAACTGGTTAAAGCCATTGTAAAAAAAATGCAGTTGGGCGGAAGATTATTTTATATCGGAGCTGGAACTTCTGGAAGAATAGGAATTTTAGATGCATCGGAATGTCCGCCAACTTTTGGTGTTCCGCATGATATGATTATCGGAATTATTGCCGGCGGAGACACAGCCATTAGAAAAGCAGTAGAAAATGCCGAAGATGATACCGAACAAGCTTGGAAAGACTTGGCAAAATTCGAAATTTCAAGTTTAGATATGATTATCGGAATTGCTTGCTTCTGGCAATACTCCATACGTTTTAGGCGCTTTGAAAAAAGCTAAAGAACACAACATTAAAACAGGAAGTATTTCTTGTATCAGCAACGGACTAATCGCTCAAGAAGCTGATTATCCGATTGAGTTAATTGTAGGTCCTGAATTCTTAACAGGAAGCACGAGAATGAAAGCAGGAACGGCTCAAAAACTTACTTTAAATATGATTTCTACTTCGGTAATGATCAAATTAGGAAAAGTAAAAGGCAACAAAATGGTTGATATGCAGCTGTCTAACGAAAAATTGGTAAAACGCGGCATCAAGATGATTATGGAAGAACTTGCTATTGAATATGAAGTTGCCGAAGAATTACTGCAAAAACATAAAAGTGTACGAGCTGTTTTATTAGCGCACACCAAAAATCAGGAAAACTAAAAACCACACAATCAAAATCTTTTTATAGATTTATACAAATTCAAAAAGCTGAATAAATTCATTTTTTGGAGTTTTTAACACCGACCTGACAGAGTAAAATCCGTCAGGTCAATTAAAAAATCTTCTTTATCTGAGTTATTTATAAAAACCAAAAATCACCAAAACTATAAAATGACACCAAGTACCATCCTTCTCCTTATTATCGTTTATTTCGGAACATTGTTCTATATATCGCACAGAGTCAGCAGAAAAGACAGCGGAAATGAAGCGTTTTTTACTGCCAATAAAAATTCAAAATGGTATTTAGTGGCTTTCGGAATGATCGGAACTGCTCTTTCTGGAGTAACTTTTATCTCTGTTCCTGGAGAAGTTGGCGCGCCAAGCGGTGAACAATTTAAATATTTTCAGTTTGTTTTAGGAAATGCACTTGGATTTATTGTCATTACAAAGCTTTTACTGCCTTTATATTACAGAATGAATCTGACTTCGATTTATGGATATATAGAGCAAAGAATGGGCTTTTTCAGCTACAAAACAGCGAGCTTCTATTTTCCTAATCAGCCGAACGATAAGTTCTGCTTTCAGATTGTATTTGGTGGTAATTGTTTTACAGCGTTTTGTATTCGATTTTTATCATGTTCCTTTTGCATTTACCGTTTTAATTTCGCTGTTGCTTATCTTTTCGTACACTTACAGAGGCGGACTAAAAACGATTATTATTACCGATACTCTACAAACGTTTTTCCTTGTAACTTCTGTTTTCCTTACTATTTATTTTATTTGCGATAGAATGGATTTGAGTGCCATTAGCGCATTTGAAGAAGTAAAAAACAGCAATTATTCTAAGATCTTTTTCTTTGATGATTTTATGGGAAGTAAATTCCATTTTGTAAAACAAATTTTGGGCGGAATGTTCGTAACTATCGCTATGACTGGTCTAGATCAAGATTTAATGCAAAAAAACTTGAGCTGTAAAAACATTGGCGAAGCACAGAAAAACATGTTCACTTTTACAGGAATATTTGTTATCATTAATATTTTCTTTTTGAGTGTTGGAGCGTTGTTATATATATATGCAAACAAAAACGGAATTGCTGTTCCAACCGATTTAATTACTGGAAAACCAAGAACCGATTTACTTTTTCCTGAAATTGCATTAAACCATTTAGCGCTTGTTCCTGCAATTGTATTTTTATTGGGAATTATTGTCGCCACTTTTGCAACTACCGATTCTGCCTTAACAGCCTTAACAACTTCTTTTTGCGTTGACTTTTTAGGCATGGACAAAGCAGAAAACAGCCATAAGAAAAACACGGTAAGAATTAGACATTTAGTACATATCAGTTTTTCTATTTTGGTGTTTTTTATCATCTTGATTTTCAACTCAATCAATGACAGTTCGGTAGTCGGAATGATTTTTAAAGTTGCCTCCTATACTTACGGTCCATTATTAGGATTATACGCTTTTGGTTTATTCCAAAAATCGAGACATGTAAACGATAAACTGGTTCCGTTTATCTGCTTGCTTTCTCCATTATTTACCTATTTCATCAATGAATATTCTAAAGTTTTATTCGCAGGATATGTTTTTGATAATGAATTAATTATACTAAACGGATTAATTACTTATTTAGGATTATTTATAACCAGTTCACGCAGTGAAAAAGAAATAAGTTTCTAATTCAGCTTAATACTATTGATGAATCAATTTGAATTTAAATGCATTAAACTCAAATTGATTCTTAAAAAAATGATATGAAAAATCCATTTATAAAAATCAGTTTATACGCCGCTTTTATATTTTTAATTACCAATTGCGCATCCAAAAAAAATAATGGTGCAGCAGATGATAAAAAGGATATTCCTTTAAAAGACACTGTTGTTTACGTACAAAAAAACACTTCAGACAAAAAAACTTTCTTTAAAGATTCTGATAAAGAAACGGCTTGGGTCGACAGCATTTATAGTAAAATGACTGTACAGGAAAAAATCGGGCAATTGTTTATGGTTTCTGCCTATTCCAACAAAGATTCTGTGCACGTTAATCAGATCAGTAAAATGATTGAAGATTATAAAATAGGAAACGTTATTTTTTTTCAAGGCGGACCAGTTCGTCAGGCGAAATTAACCAACTTATATCAGTCAAAAGCAAAAGTTCCTCTGATGATCGGAATCGATGCCGAATGGGGATTAGCCATGAGATTAGATTCAACGTATCGTTATCCTTGGAATATGACTTTAGGCGCAATTCAGGATTTAAGTTTAATTGAAAATGTGGGAAGAAATATGGCAGCCGAAAACAAACGAATCGGCGTTCATTTCAATTTTGCACCAGTTTTAGATATTAATACTAATCCGAAAAACCCAATTATCGGAAACCGTTCTTTTGGCGAAGATAAAGTCAATGTAACCGAAAAAGCTCTTGCTTTAATGAAAGGAATACAAGGAAATGGCGTTTTCTGTACCGGAAAACACTTTCCTGGACATGGCGATACTTCAACCGATTCACATCATGCTTTACCTACCGTTAATTTTTCTAAAGAACGAATGGAATTAGTCGAACTATATCCATATAAAAAATTATTCGACGAAGGTCTTGCTTCTGTTATGGTCGCGCACCTTAATATTCCGAGTTTAGAATCACAGCCAAATTGTCCTTCTTCTGCTTCATATAATGTGGTAACCAATCTGCTTCAAAAAGAGTTAGGTTTTAATGGCTTAATTTTTACAGACGGTTTGGCGATGAAAGGCGCTGCCAATTTTAAAGGTCCTGGAGATCTAGAAATCGCTGTTATTTTAGCAGGAAATGATATTTTGCTTTGTCCAGAAAATGTACCTGTTGCTTTTCAGAAATTGGAAGAGGCTTACAATACGCAAGTAATTACCGAAGAACGATTGGCACATTCGGTTAAAAAAATTCTTCATTTTAAATACAAAGCAGGACTGAACAAATACAAACCGATTGATTTAAATAATTTGTACAATGATTTGAATCCGTCGCAAAATGATGCTTTACATTATAAATTGTATGAAAATGCGATTACGGTTTTAAAAAACGAAAAAGAAATTCTTCCGATAAAAGATTTAAGCGAAAAAATCGCCTATATAAAATTGGGTGAAGACACCAATAGCACTTTCGTTTCGACCTTAAAAAAATATACCAATATTACAGAAGTCAAAGACACCAATCTGGACAGTCTAAATAAAGAATTGAAAAAATTTGACAAGGTAATTATCAGCTATCATAAAGTAAATAAAGCTTGGGAAAAACAAGAATTCACCTTACAAGAAATGCTTTGGTTGAAAGAAATTGCAAAACACAACAAAGTAATTCTAGACATTTTTGCAAAACCTTATTCGTTATTATCTATTAATAATTTTGATGATATTGAAGGATTGGTAGTTTCCTATCAAAACTCAGATATTAGTCAGGTTGTTTCGGCAGGATTACTTTTTGGCGCCATTGAAGCCAAAGGAAAATTGCCTGTTTCTATAAATGATGCTTTCCATGTGAATGATGGTTTGACTACCGAAAAACTAAATCGTCTGGCTTTTACAGCTCCAGAAAATGTAAATATGAATCCAGCAATTCTGTCCAAAATCGATGCTGTGGCGCAAAAAGCAATTGACGGAAAAATGACTCCAGGAATGCAGGTTTTAGTGGCCAGAAAAGGAAATGTTGTTTTTCAGAAATCGTACGGAGCGCAAACTTATGATAACGGAAAAAAAGTCGCGGATACCGATTTATACGATGTAGCTTCGATTTCAAAAATGATTTCGACTTTGCCAAATGTGATGCAATTGTACGATAAAAACAAAGTAGAGTTGGATACCAAACTGAAAGATATGGTGCCGTTTTTTGCCAAAACAAACAAAGAAAACATCACTTTCAAAGATTTGCTAAATCATTATGCAGGACTTCAAGCGTGGATTCCGTTTTACAAAGCAACTTTAGACAGCAACAATCAGCCTTCTGAAAAATACTATCGAAAAGCAGCAGAAAACGGTTTTACAACAAAAGTTGCCGAGAATCTTTACATTCGAAATGATTATCATGATACGATTATGAAAATCATTGCTGAAAGTCCTGTAGCTCTAAAAAAAGAATACAAATACAGCGATTTTACTTTTATCATTTTAAAAGAATATTTAGAAAGAAAAACACATAAAAAATTAGAAGAGCTGAGCCAAGAAAATTTCTACAGCACACTAGGAATGACCAATACGCTTTATAATCCATTAGACAAATTTGACAAAAGCAATATCGCTCCAACCGAAATTGACAACTATTTCAGACATCAGGTTATTCAAGGTTATGTGCACGATATGGCGGCCGCAATGGAAGGTGGAGTCGCAGGTCATGCAGGAATTTTTTCTAATGCAATGGATGTTGCCAAAATGATGCGGCTTTATCTTCAAAAAGGAAATTACGGCGGTATTCAATATTTTTCTCCTCAGACTTTTGATGCTTTTAATACCTGTTATTACAAAAATCAAGGCGTTCTAAGAGGTTTAGGATTTGATAAAAGAGTACACAAAGGCGGACCAACTTGCGACTGTGTTTCTGAAGCCAGTTTTGGCCACACAGGTTTTACAGGCAACATGGCTTGGGCAGATCCAGAAACCGAAATTGTGTATGTATTTCTATCCAACAGAACGTATCCAGAAGTAGTAAATGACGAAAACAAATTAGTCAAAGGAAAAATCAGAGAAGAAATCCAACAGATCATTCAAGACGCTATCATAAAATAAACTGAAAGCAAAGTCCAAAGAATCTTTCTTCTTGCATCTTTCATCTAAAAAAAATCTAACAACCAAAAAAAATAAACCCAATGACAAAAGAACGTTTAACCTCACTCGATGTCTTCAGAGGATTTACCATTCTCTTAATGACGATTGTCAATAATCCGGGAAGCTGGTCATCTATTTATCCGCCTTTAGAACATGCTGAATGGCATGGCTGTACGCCTACTGACTTAGTTTTCCCGTTTTTTGTTTTTATTATGGGAACGGCTATTCCATTTGCAATGCCTGTGAAACATTTTGACGGAAGTGTTTTCAATAAAATTTTAGTTCGTTCTTTGCGAATCTTCTGTTTAGGGTTGTTTTTAAGTGTTTTCAGCAGAATCCATTTATTTGGTTTAGAAGGCATTCCTCTATTAGGAGTAAGATTGCTAATTGCTTTTGCGATTGCTTATGCCCTTTTAGGAAACTTTTCAATGAAAGTAAAAACCATTCTTGCCGTTGGAGTATTTCTAATTTTGATTTCACTATCATTTAGCGGTTTGGAGCATTTTGAAGATACCCGAATTCGGGTGTTTTACAACGAATTGCCATTGTGTATTTCTTTACTTCTATTTTGTATTTAAAAACTAATTTAAAAACACAGCTTTTAGTTTTAGCCACGCTTTTAATTGGATATTGGCTTGTAATGGCTTTTGTTCCCGTTCCTGGATTTGGTCCTGCCAATTTCGACAAAGGAACCAATCTTGCCGCTTGGATAGACGATACACTTCTAAACGGACATTTATGGGCTTCATCTAAAACTTGGGATCCAGAAGGAATCTTAAGCACTTTGCCAGCCATTGGAACTGGAATTTTAGGAATGTACATTGGTCAGCTGTTAAATTTATCTGTCGATAAAATGGAAATCGTAAAAAAGACCGCCATTGCAGGAACTGGTTTAGTAATTGGAGGTTTAATTTGGAACATCTTCTTCCCTATTAACAAATCGCTCTGGACAAGTTCTTATGTTTTATACACAGCCGGAATTGCAACATTATGTTTAACGCTTTTGTACTATATAATCGATATTAAAGGACATAAAAAATGGACTAAATTATTCCTGATCTGGGGTGTAAACCCAATGATCGTATTTTTCTTTTCTGGAATAATTCCGAGAGTTCTAAGCGGTATAAAAGTAGCCGACCCTGAAAAAGCCGGAGAAGAAATTGGACTTCAAGCGTATATATATAACCACGGAATTGTTCCTTGTTTTGAAAACCCATTAAATGCATCACTCGCTTATGCTTTATCTTATGCTGTTTTCTGGTCGTTTATCTTATGGATTTTCTACAAAAAGAAACTGATTTTTAAAGTGTAAGTCGGTTAAATAATATTTTAGCCGGACTTAATAGTTTGATTTGGTCATCGTTCTAGCACTTATGTAAAGATCACTTTTCTTTTTTCTTGAAAATTTTAAGAAAAGCAGTATCTTGCCGTACCAACAAAAGTGTCAGTTTATAAATTATGGATAGTCCGGTTGAAATTCCTTTTAAAAGCTTTATTCAGCTTAAACCAGAAGAAAGCACTGCTATTTACTTACAGCTTGTTTTTGAATTTATCAAAGCCATACAAACAGGTTTTCTTCCCGAAGGTACCAAACTTCCCGGTACTAGAATTTTATGTAAAGTGCTTTCTGTTAACCGAAACACTTTAATCAAAGCCTTTCAGGATTTAGAATCACAAGGTTGGATTGAAACACTTCCCAACAAAGGAACTTTCATTTTATCTCAGCAAAAACAAAAAAACAAAGCTGAATTTAGTATTTCGAAAGAACAAAATACCACTTCAGATAATATCGGCTTTAGTTTTCAGCGTTCTACTATTCTTGAAAGTCCGATTGAAATTAGCAATTTGCCATATCAATTTAATGACGGAATGCCCGATTTGCGATTGGTTCAAACCGATGTTTTGGCCAGATTATATGTTTCGAAATTAAAAAGACGAAAAACCTCTAAAACTTACGAACAGATAGAACTTCGTTCGCATTCGAATTTTAAAACTCATTTTTCCAATTATCTCAATCTTACCCGTGGAATTCGTATTTCGACTTCTAACCTTCTTACAACAAGCAGTCACGAAATCGCTTTGTATCTGGTTACAAAAGTGCTTATTACTCCAGGCGATAAAGTCATCGTAGCTTCGCCGGATATTATATGTCAAACATGACGCTGACCAATACGGGAGCGCAGATCATTTCTATTCCGGTAAATGAAGATGGAATTGACACCAAAAAGCTAAAAGAAATCTGCGAAACAACCAAAATCAGGGTTTTATATTTGACATCCAATTATCATTATCCAACCACTATTTCGCTTAGCGCTAAAAAAAGAATCGAAGTGCTGGAATTGGCCAATCAATACGGGTTTGTGATTTTGGAAGACGATTACGATTTTGAATTTCATTATGATAATAATCCTGTTTTGCCATTGGCTGCTTTTGACTCAAATCAGAAAGTAGTTTATATTGGTTCTTTCGGAAAATCACTACCATCTGGTTTTAGCTACGGTTTTGTCGCCGCACCTGCCGAATTTATCAAAGAACTCGAAAAGCATCAAAACATCTTAGAACCCAGAATTGATGTCATAAAAGAACAAGTTCTTACCGAATGGATTACTGAAGGCGAAGTGCACCGTCTTTCAAAGAAAAATAAAAAAATCTATAAAGAACGTCGCGATTATTTTGTTTCAATTCTTAATGAAAAACTGAAAGGCAAAATCAAGTTTAAAGTACCTCCAAGAGGATTGGCAATTTGGGTCGAATGGCTAGATCATTTTAATCTGATTCAGTTTCAAAAAGAATGTTCTAAACATGGTTTGTTTCTGCCAAAAACCATTTTATATCAAAGCAAAAACCTCACCGCGACACGTTTAGGATTTGGGCATTTGGAAAAAGAAGAAATGGAAAAAGCCGTTTCTATTTTGAGTGAGAGTTTGGAAATAATTCTAGAGAAATAATTTTTCAATCCATAAAACAAAACATAGCGCGTGGTTTCAACCATGGGTTATATTGGAATATAAATGTGCACAGAATAATTGTTTTATTCTAAAAAAAATGGCTGTCGCAAAAGACAGCCATTTTCATTTTATTACAGACTTTTTTCTCTTTCCCAAAAACGATGTCTTCCCAAAGCTTTTATAAACGAAGTAGCTAGCAATTTGTCTGCCCCATTTTCACTTGTCAAAACTCCAGGGTCTTTAGATTTTATATCACTGTTATTTTTTAAGACCTGTACTCCTTCGGCTTCAGCCGCAATAAATTTACAGTGATGATACGAATCATTTAAAAACTCTTTTACTTCTTTTATTTTCGAAAGATTTGCAATTCCTTTTCCACTTGGAATAAAGACGCCATCAAAAAGTACTGATGCAGCAATTTTATATGTCTGATCTACTGGAATTTCTGTTCCTTCTGCAGAAACAATAGTTCCTAGATGCGGTGCTATAATAACGGCTTTTGCTCCTACATTTTGCAAAGCCGTTTTCATTACTTTTATTGAATCTGCACTTACGCCGTCAGTACATAAAAAAGCTATTTGTCGAGTTGCAATTGTATTGGAAATGGTTGGATTTTTAAGCATACTCAAAGCATCTGAACTGCCTACGTTCGGTTTTACTTTTGACGGTTCTTGATTTCCTTCATCATCTGCTCCTACCCCATGATTTATTGGTCTTTCAATATTTTTCGGAACTGGAATTCCTAAATTTTTAGCAACCTTTGATGCTAAATCAGTATTTACCTGATTTAAAAGTCCGAGCATTCTTTCTCTAATCGAAACCGTTTCTACTTTTCCCAATTCAAAAGACAAAGCACTGGCAATATGATCTTGTTCTATAGGCGTTTGGCTGTTGTAAAAAAGCGCCGCCTGACTAAAATGATCTGAAAAGCTTTTACTTCTTTCTCGCACTTTATGAGCATCTACTCGTTCATTAAAACTTACAAATCCGCCCTGATCCATTTTGGCTTGAAATGGGCATCCGCCTCCTAAAGAATTTGGATGATAACTCACTTTACCTTTTGCAATTTCCTGACGCATGTGTCCATCACGCTGATTATTGTGCATTGGCGCAATGGCTCTATTAATTGGAATTTCGTGAAAGTTTGGACTTCCTAATCTTGATAATTGCGTATCGGTATACGAAAACAATCTTCCTTGCAATAAAGGATCATTTGAAAAATCAATTCCTGGAACAATATGTCCTGGGTGAAAAGCCACCTGTTCTGTTTCTGCAAAAAAGTTATCTGGATTTTTATTCAAAACCATTTTTCCGACAATCGTTACAGGAACCAATTCTTCTGGAACTAATTTGGTTGGATCAAGCAAATCAAAATCAAATTTATGTTCGTCGCTTTCAGGAATAATCTGAACCCCTAATTCCCATTCTGGAAAATTTCCTGCTTCTATAGCTTCCCATAAATCCTGTTTATGAAAATCTGAATTTTTTCCTGATATTTTCTGTGCTTCATCCCAAGCAACTCCGTGGGTGCCTAATTTTGGTTTCCAATGAAATTTTACAAAATGCGATTCATTTTTCTCATTAATAAATCTAAAAGTATGCACTCCAAAACCTTCCATCATTCTTAAACTTCTTGGAATCGCCCTGTCGCTCATTACCCACATAATCATGTGCATCGATTCTGGCATTAGCGAAATAAAATCCCAAAAGGTATCATGTGCCGAAGCAGCCTGTGGAATTTCATTGTGCGGTTCTGCTTTAACAGCATGAATCAAGTCTGGAAATTTCATGGCATCCTGAATAAAAAATACAGGCATATTATTTCCGACCAAATCAAAAATACCTTCCTGCGTATAAAATTTAACAGCAAAACCTCGAACATCACGAGCTAAATCAGTAGATCCTCTAGAACCAGCAACAGTCGAGAATCGAACAAAAACTGGTGTTTTAATACTCTTATCGTTTAAGAAGCCTGCTTTTGTATATTTTTCCATGCTATTGTACAATTCAAAATAACCATGCGCTCCCGAACCTCGTGCATGAACAATGCGTTCTGGAATTCTTTCGTGATCAAAATGGGTAATTTTTTCTCGTAATATGAAATCTTCTAAAAGAGAAGGGCCTCTTTCTCCTGACTTTAAAGAATTGTTATTATCGTTTATTTTAACGCCTTGGTTGGTGGTTAAAAATTCGTTCTCGGCATTTGATTTATTCTGTTCTAAATCGTTCTGTTTTCCATCAGAATTGTCTTGATTTGTTTTTTTTGAATTTTTCATTTTCTGTTGATTTTACATTTATCATTCAATGAAGCTTGTGAGGTATTTCTCAAACAATAGGCTAACAAAGTTAGATCGCTTTTCAAGTTAAAACTTATACAATTCAGCTTAAGGATTATAACATTCAAATTATAACATATATGAAAATCAATATTTTACTTATAATTATATAAGCGCTAAATTTAATCCTATAACAGAAAAAACCTTTTTGAAAGTAACTTTGAAATAAAGTTTTAATTCAAAAAAGACTTATTGAATTTTTATGTTATAATTGATCTTCTAATGTTATGGAATATCAAAATAGTATGGGTAAAGAATATATTACCAGTTTCTCCACTCAATGCTCTCCTACTAGGAGTTATCAGTGGTGTAATTGGCATACTCAGCTGGATTATCATATTTAAAATGACCGATCATCAACCCCCAATTGATTTTAAAGGTTATTATATTCAGCTGTTCTTTGCCCATATTATTTTTGCTGTCACAGCAACGACGCTTTACTCTATATCATTAACCACTTTAATTCTTTTGAAAACTTATGTCACTGTCTAAATACAACCAAAAAAGAGATTTTAAACAAACTAGAGAACCTAAAGGCAAAGTGGAGAAATCGGAAGACGAACTGATTTTTGTCGTGCAGAAGCATGCTGCATCGCATCTACATTACGATTTTAGGTTAGAAATGGATGGTGTTTTAAAAAGCTGGGCAGTGCCAAAAGGTCCGTCAATGGATCCTGAGGTAAAACGTCTAGCCATGATGGTCGAAGATCATCCATACAGCTATAAGGATTTTGAAGGCACAATTCCAGAAGGAAACTATGGTGCTGGAAATGTAATTGTTTGGGATAACGGAACGTATACTTCTGATGAAAAAACAGCTTCGGACGAAAAACAATTGCTGAGTGATCTCGAAAAAGGCCGTTTGAGTTTTGTTTTAAAAGGCAAAAAACTGAAAGGCGAATTTTCTCTAGTGAAACTTCAAGGAAAACAGGAAAATGCCTGGCTTTTAATCAAGAAAAAAGATCAATATACTTCTACCGAAGATATTTTAGAAAAAGACAAATCGGTTATTTCTAAAAGAAGTTTGGAACAGCTGATAGCAAAATCTGAAAAACAGGCTTCAAAAACAGAAGAAAAAACGGCTGAGAAAAAAGCTGTAAAAAAAAAGACCAATCCAAAAACCGAAAAAGCTGAATTTCTAAAACCCATGCTAGCCAGCTTACGAGAAAAACCTTTTGATAATGAAGAATGGATTTTCGAAAATAAATACGATGGCTATAGGACGATTGCTGTCATTAATGCGCAGCAGGCAGATTTATTCAGCAGGAATCAGCTTTCTTTTACTGATAATTTCAAACCAATCGCCGAAGAATTACAACAAATAGATCATAATGTAGTTTTCGATGGCGAAGTTGTCGTGGAAAATGATGCTGGTAAAGCCGATTTCCAGTCGCTTCAAAACTATATGAAAACTGGGATTGGAAATCTTAAGTATTATGTTTTTGATTTATTGAATTTGGATGGAAATCTAATTACCGAATTATCGCTTCTGGAACGAAAAGAACTGTTGAAAATTCTCTTCAATAAGTATTCTTTTTCGAATGTTTTTTATTCTGAACATACCGTTGGCGACGGAATACAACAATTTGAAAAAGCGGTTAAAAACAAAACAGAAGGAATCATTGCCAAAAAATCTGATAGCACTTATACTGTAAATAGAAGAAGTTCCAACTGGCTTAAAATAAAAACCGCCAATGAAGAAGAAGCAATTATTATTGGAATCACGGAACCTAAAAATTCGAGAAAGTATTTTGGCGCTCTTTTACTTGGCCAATATGATGGCAAAAAGCTGCACTATATTGGCAAATGCGGAACTGGTTTTACAGAAGCAATCCTTAAAGAATTATACACTAAACTAAAACCGTATTTTATTGAAAAATCTCCGCTTGATGAAAAAGTTCCTTTGCACGACCCAATTCAATGGATAAAACCAAAACTTGTATGTCAGGTGAAATTTTCAGAATGGACGCAAGAGCAACATTTAAGACATCCAGTTTATCTTGGATTAAGGATTGATAAAAAGGCCGATGAAGTTAATTTTAATGGCAATGAGAATGGAAATAACAATAGTAATAAAGATTCTAATTTAATTGAAATGGGACACTTAAATAAACATAAAGCCGAAAATGATTATGATCTAAAAATTGGTAAAACGACTTTACATCTCACTAATCAGAATAAAATTTATTTTCCAAAAGATAAGATTACAAAAGGCGATATTGTGCAATATTATAATGAAGTTTCAGAACTGATTTTGCCCTATTTAAAAGACCGCCCAGAATCGATGAATCGTTTCCCGAACGGAATTGATTCTCCTAGTTTTTATCAGAAAGATGTTGATGTTGATAAAATTCCGAAATGGCTTAAAACCAAAAAAATCTTCTCAGAATCCAACAATGCCGATATTGATTATCTGATCTGCAATAATAAAGAAACGCTACTTTATATGGCCAATTTAGGCTGTATCGAAATGAATCCGTGGAACTCGACCATCAAACATATTCAGAATCCAGATTGGCTCGTAATTGATTTAGATCCCGCCAAAGACGATTTTAAACAAGTGGTTCAGACGGCCTTGGTTGTAAAAGAAGTTTTAGACGAATTGGAAACCGAATGCCTCTGTAAAACTTCGGGCGCTTCTGGACTTCATATTTATATTCCGCTTGGAGCGCAATACGATTATGATTCTATAAAAATTCTAAGTGAATTGATTGCCAAAGAAGTGCAATCCAGACTTCCTGATATCACGACGGTTGATAGAAGCATTAAAAAGAGAAACAACAAATTATATATCGATTTTTTACAAAACCGACGCGGACAAACTTTGGCGGCGCCGTATTCTGTTCGTCCAAAACCTGGCGCTACAGTTTCTACGCCTTTAGAATGGAGTGAGGTAAATGATAAACTGCATCCATCGCAATTTACCATCAAAAATGTATTAAAGCGATTTGAGAAAAAAGGCGATTTATGGAAACCCGTTTTATCTAAAGGCGCCAATATTAAAAAGATTATTCACAAACTGGAAAATAGTCAAAACAGTTAAGAAGATTTTTTCTTTTTATTTTCTAAACTTGCTTTTAGCATTTCCATTAAATCGTCGCTTTGTTTGTGTACCACTTTTAGTTTTGGAGCTGCTTTCTGTGGTTTTCCTTTTGCTTTCTTTTTAATGATATCCAAAAGCTTGGCTGTATATTCATCTTTAAACCCAGAAATATCAAACTTCTCTGTTAGCTGATCTATCAGTTTTTCTGCCATATCCATTTCTTTTGTCGCTTTTTTGGACATTGGCGGCAGCTTCAATTCGCTCGTACTTCTAATTTCCTGTTCAAACCGAATTCGGTTTAAAACAATCACATTTTTGTACGGTTTTAAAATTGCTAGGCTTTCTTTATTTCGCAGTACAAATCTTGTAATGCCTACTTTTCCTGAAGCTTCAAGCGCATCGCGAAGCAATCCGTAGGCATTCATTGCGCCTTTGTCTGGTTCGAGATAATAGGGCTGTTCGTAATAAATACTTTGGATTTCTTTTTCGAAAGCAAAACTTTCAATATCAATTGTTTTGGTTTTAATGGCATCTGCGGCTTCAAAATCAGAATCTTCCAGAATAATATATTTACCATCCAAATTATATCCTTTTACGATATTGGCGTAATCTACTTCTTTGCCCGTATTTTCATTAACACGCTTAAATTTGATATTAGCATGATCTTTCGCATCCAGCATATCCATATCTAGACTGCTTTCCTCTACAGCCGAAAACATTTTTATCGGAATATTAATCAACCCAAAACTTACCGAACCTGTCCAAATCGCTCTCATGATTTTTGTTTTAAAATTGAACATTAAATTTAGTTCAATCAAAAAATGTAAGCCTTACAAAATCAAAAGATTGTTTTATATAATTGTTAATTGTAAAATGTGAGATGTGAAATGTCTTAATCCATAACATTTCACATCTCACATTTTACATATCACATTCTTTTACCAGCCTTTTACTGCTCCGCCTTTAAATTCTTGCTCGGCTGCTTTTTCTACTTCTGGAGATTGAAAAGCCTGTAAAAACTGTTTTACTTTTTCTTCGTTTTTATTGTCTTCACGGCTTACTACCAAATTCACATAAGGCGACTCTTTATCTTCCACAAATAAAGCATCACGAGAAGGAACCAATCCTGCTGCAGAAGCGAAAGTATTGTTGATGATTGCAATAGAAACATTTTCGTCGTCTAATGCACGAGGCAATTGAGGCGCTTCTAATTCTAAAATTTTTAAGTTTTTAGGATTGCTCACAATGTCAGTTACCTTTGGCAATAAACCAACGCCATCTTTCAATTTCAATAATCCGTTTTTCTGTAAAAGCAATAAAGAACGTCCTCCGTTTGTTGGATCGTTTGGAATAATAATCGTGCTTTCGTTTTTCAATTCAGAAAGGCTTTTTATTTTTTTAGAATAAGCCGCAATCGGATACACAAACGTTTTTCCGATAATGGCCAATTTGTAACCGCGTTGTTTTGATTGTTCATCTAAATACGGTTTATGCTGAAAAGCATTTGCATCAATATCACCCTGACTCAAAGCTTCGTTTGGAATCACATAATCGTTGAAAGAAACTAATTCTACTTCCAATCCGTATTTTTCTTTTGCCACTTTTTTAGCCGCTTCTGCCACTTTCAATTCTGGACCTGAAGCCACTCCCACTTTAATAAAATGAGGATCATTATTTTTTTTATTTCCACAATTGGATAAAACAAGCGCCAAAGCCAAAACTCCAGCTATTTTTAAAATATTTCTTTTCATAATAATTATATCTTTTTTAAATTTTAACTTCTAACACTTCACTTTTGACTTTTGACTTTCGACTTTTGACTTTCGACCAAATCTTATCTATGATCGAATCGTTTTGATAATCGATCTCCCGCAAACTGAATCACGAATACTAAAATGACCAATAAAGCCAAAACTGAATTCATTGTTACAGCATCATAACCAATATAACCGTACTGGTATCCAACTTGTCCTAAACCTCCTGCTCCGACAGCTCCACCCATTGCAGAATATCCGACAAGAGTAATTAAAGTAATTGAAGTCGCATTAATTAACGAAGGCAAAGCTTCTGGTAATAATACTTTGTACACAATTTGCAAAGGAGTTGCTCCCAAAGCTCTTGCTGCTTCGATTAATCCTGACGGAAGACTTAATAAACTATTTTCTACCAATCGAGCAATAAATGGAGCCGCACCAATACTCAATGGAACCAAAGCCGCACTCACACCAATTGAAGTCCCGACAATGGCGCGTGTAAACGGAATCATCCAAACGATTAAAATAATGAATGGAATAGAACGAAAAACGTTCACCACAACCGATAATGTTCTGTTTAAAACTGGCTGTTCTAGAATTTGATTTTTACGAGTTAAGAACAATAAAATTCCAGTTGGAAGTCCTAACAAAAAACCGAAAAAGCCTGATACAAAAGTCATAACAATGGTTTCCCATGTTCCTTTTAATAATAAATCTATAAGAGAATCAGACATAACCTATAATTTCTGTTTTAATATGTTTTGAATTAAAATACTGAATTGCCGCAGTGTAATTTTCGCGTTTTCCTGAAAGTTCAATCAGCATTACGCCAAAATTAACTTCGCCCGCCTGATCCATTTGTGCGCTTACAATTTTGAAATCGGTATCAAAAAGTCTTGAAACTTCTGATATAACCGGTTCATTAACCGATTTTCCTGTCATTTCTAATTTCAATAACGGATTCAAGTTTCCGTTATCTTCTTTCTGTAATTTTTCCTGATAAACAGAAGGAACATCAATATGTAAAGACGAAGCAATAAACTCTTTTGTCAATTCATGTTTTGGGTCTGCGAAGATTTCTCCAACACTTCCTTGCTCGATCAATTTTCCATGACTGATTACCGCGACTTCATCACAAATCGATTTTACAACTTCCATTTGATGCGTAATCAATAAAACCGTAATATTCAGACGTTTGTTAATATCTTTCAATAAATTTAAAATCGATCTTGTAGTTGCAGGATCTAGTGCGCTTGTAGCTTCATCAGACAAAAGTACTTTCGGATTATTGGCTAAAGTTCTTGCAATAGCTACTCTTTGTTTTTGTCCGCCCGAAAGACTTGCTGGATAATCGTTTGCTTTTTCGGCTAAACCAACTAATTGCAATAATTCTAAAACACGTGTTTTGATTTCGCTTTTTGAAGTTCCAGCCAATTCTAATGGAAAAGCCACATTGTCAAAAACAGTTCTAGAAGAAAGCAGATTAAAATGCTGAAAAATCATTCCGATTTGTCTTCTTTCAATCGCTAATTCTGCGTTTGATAACTGCATTAAAGCTTTTCCGTCAACGATAATTTCGCCAGAAGTTGGTCTTTCCAACAAATTCACGCAGCGAATCAGCGTACTTTTTCCTGCTCCGGAAGTTCCAATTACACCAAAAATTTTCCCTTCAGGAACTGTCAAAGAGACATCAGACAAAGCCGAAACGATTTTGTCTTTCTGATGAAAAGTTTTGGTTACATTTTTTAATTCAATCATTTTTTGAGTTTTAAAAACAAAAAAGCCTTTCATAAATCAGTTGAAAGGCTTTTTTGAAATAAATTTTATCATTTTATATTTAAGCCAGCTCAATAAATACCATAACAGTACCACAGCACATCATGCTGCGACGATAATAATTATTCATTTTCTGGTTCTGTTTCTTCATAGCGAGTGCAAATTTAAACAGTTATTTTCAATTTTAACGCATAAATTATCAAAACTTTTATTAACCTATCAATTTAGTAGGTTATTTTAAGGCTTTAAATAAAAAAATCCAAATTCCAATTTGAAGTTTGGAACTTGGATTTAAAAGTATTGAGAGTCAAAATCTTAATTGTTCTGTTCTGCAATTACAGATTTATTCAATTTAATAACTCTAATTTTTTTATTGGTATTATCAGATAAGAAAATACGGTCATCAAGCTGTGCCGTACCAACAATAGTCCCAAATGGATTTTTTCCTAAAATATCAGAAGCGCTTAAAACCGCTTTGTAATTCATTTTATTGAACTCTGCTTTTGGATACAATTTTAAATAAGAAGCACTTCCAATATTTTCTGAAGTAACTGCCCAATCCTTGCTAAAAGATACTGCAATTGGTTTAATATCCAAAAATTGCACTTTTTGTGGCTCTATAGGAGTTGTAAGCGAAGCTTCTGCATTAGCTTTTATATTGGCTATATTATAATACAAATAGCTTTTTGCATCTCTTCCTGCTACTACCAAATTTCCGTCAAGAATATCTAATGAATACACTTCTGTCCATCCGTTTAAAGTATTTAATTTGGCAATAGGTTTTAAATTCCAATCGCTGGTTTCTGTAATTTGAGAAGCGTCAAGAACTTTTATGCTTTTTTCTTTTTCTTTTACAAACACCAATCCGTCTTTTGCTACAACACCAAAAACGTGTACAAAAGTTTGCCACCATTGACCGTTTCCTACCGTACTGATTCCCGCATTTGTAGTTTCATCAAAAACAAATAATCTCGATTCTGTACTTCCTACATAAATGCGACCGTTATCAACGCTAACAGATGTTAAGCTTGTTAAAGGAATTGTTGTTGTTCCTTTTTTGTACTCTTTAATTGTTTTAATATGAGCTAATGTTAGTGCATTAAAAACTTCCAATACATTTCCGTTAATAACGTATAATTTCTCATTTGCAATTGCAATTCCTTTTGGATCGAATGCTTCTGTGCTTCCTGGAATATTTTCGTTAGTAATAGAAGCTTCATCTGTTGGATAATAATAGGTATAATCTTTAGATGCTACATCGTCTTTACTGCAATTTGTAAACAAACAAAGCGCTAAAATTAGGGGCAGAATATGTTTCATGTTTAATTTATATTTTAGTTCCATTTTCCTTCACCTTTATATTTCAGCAAAAATGGATTTTTAGGATTAATGGTAAATACTGGTTTTTTATAAGTTCCTTTTACATAAGCCGTTTTTGCATATGTTTTTAAAACTTCTGGATCTGTAAACGGAAGATCATTTAAGTAAATCAGGTATTTATAAAAATGAGTAAGCATTTCCTGTTGGCCACCGCCTTCGCCACTATTTGCTAAATTACTGCTATGGCTAAAACCGATGTGATGCGAATATTCGTGAGACCAAACCGACATTTCTCCTAACCAATGTCCAGTTACATAACCCGACTCCCATTGCGAAGCCAGATTTCCTCCGCCCCAAGCAGAATCTCCTCCTACCATAGCCATCCAAACGGTTCTTTTATCAAGATAGTTCCAATATATTTTTTCGATTTCTTCTTTAGAATAGTAATCGTAAACTCCATCAACATCTTCAGCATTTCCATGCCAATTTAATGCACCGTTTATAGCTGTCCCTGCAGTCGTTGCCTGTTCTTGTTTGTATCTGTCAAAGTTGATGAAAGTATCATAATACAAAGGATGGCTTAACGCATACGAATAGTTAATAATCATCGTAATTGCTTCTTTTGCTAAAGCTGGATTCATTGGAAGAAATTTACCCAATTCATTAATGTGGTATCCATCATGAAACTGAACTAAATGCGTCGATTTTATCTTTTTGATTTTCTTAAACAAAGGATCTTCCGATTCTATAAAAAACTCAATTGCTCCAGACGAAAATCCGTCGATTTTATCGATTGTTACCGTATTTCCTGTTTCTAGCAAATAATCATTTTTCTGCTCCGTTAAAGGAATTTTATGAAACGAACGATGAAAAGCTGGAACTTTTGAAAAATTAAAAAGCAAAAACTTCTTATCGTAATTCGCCAATTTTGCGTACACCTTAACATCTGTCAGTCCAACTGGAGAATAAAGTGAAACTTGTACAGAATCTTTTCCTTTCAAAATAACTTGAAAAGGTTCGTTTACTCTAAACCAGCGATCTGCTTTATTGTACATGATTGAAGGGTCTTCGTTATCTTCAAACATAGTCATTGGTTTATTTTCTGCGGGTAAAGCTGTAGCATCTATGCTTGGCAGGTAACTTGGTTTGTAGTTTTCGCCATCGTCACTACAGCCAAAAATAATACTTGCCAATAGGGCAAATACAAAAAAGTGAGTGTTTTTTCTCATCAGTAAGTAAAGTAGGTTTGGGGTTAAAATATCATGCAAAACTATAAATATGCTCGATAAAAACAAGCATATTGCAAGAAAAATATGAATATAAAGTATACTAATAGTAAATTTTTGTATACTATTTCTACACTTAAAACTTTTTTAATGTTTTGATTTTCAAACATTTCATCTTGTCATTTTTCTTTTATTTTTTTTGAAGAAAGGCTAATATACAATCCTAATATTACGAAAACAACACCAAGAAAAGTATAAAAAGTCAATGGTTCCTCGACAACTAAGTAAGCGATTAAAAAACCGAATATTGGACACAAGAAAAGCCAATACGAAGCTTTTATCGGATTTATTTTTAAGAGATAAAGCCAAAGCTGAATGGCTCCAATAGAAACTGCAATTGCCAGCCAAAAAGTGGAAAGCCAGAAATTTAAATCTAAATTATTTTGATCTGATTTATAAGTTAAAACCAAGACAGGAAAAAGAAATACAGCTCCAATTATGGTTTGCCAGCCATTTATGGTTAAAATATGCAAATCATTCCATTCTTGCCTAGAATAATAAATTGTTCCTAATGAATATGCAATCATACTAACTAGAAGAATCAGTATTCCGCTGGGAGTTGCAAAGCCGCTTTGTAATAAAGGATAGGCCGCAAAAAAAACACCCGTAAGACAAAGCAATAAGCTAATAATATTTTTAAAATCGATTTTATGAGATAACCAAACTGCCGAAATCAAAACAATAAAAACAGGATTAGTTGCTACTGCCAAACTCCCTAAACCAGCGGATACTTTTTGCATAGCAAGAACATACAAACCCAAATAAAAAGTAATATTGAGCAAACCATAAATACTGATTTGAATCCATTCTTTTCTTTGAGGCAGACGTTTTGCCATTATAAGATGCGAAATAAGAAGCATAATGCATCCAGCGATTAGAAATCTAAAAATAGAAATTACAAAAGGCTGAGCAGAATGAAGTCCAATTTTTGTAGCTGTAGATGCAGAAGCCCACAAAAAGGAAAAAATAATTCCGATAAAAATGATTTTGAGTTCTTTAAATTTACCCAAAATTGGAGACACTTTTTCTTTAATCATTAGGAAATAGAACTGTTGGTTTTAGAAAAATCAAGCGTTTCTATTTTACTTAAATCAGCATTGAATTGGACAAAACTGGCAGGAAAACCAGGCTTTATTTTCCCGATTTTTTCTTGCATACCAATAGCAGAAGCTACCCTTGTAGTTGCCATTTTTATTGCTTCATCAGCCGAAACGTTCAGATGATTGTAAGCATTTTGCACCGCTTCTGTCATTGATATTGTAGCTCCCGCCAGATTGCCGTCTTCATTTCTGTAAAAACCGTTTTCTAAATGCGCATCAAAATTGTCCCATTTAAAATTGGCTACTTTTCGTCCTAAAAAAGTTGCATCGCTTATTAGGAAGAATTTTTCTTGTTTTAACTTGTAAGCTACTTTTGTCTGCAAGCATAATCGCAATGTGCACCATCTAGAATAACTGGAGCATAAACTTCTTCATTTTCAAAAACAGCTCCAACCAAACCTGGTTCGCGGTGGCCAAACTGCGTCATGGCATTAAACAAATGTGTCACAAGATTTATTCCTTTAGAGAAATAAAATTGTGCTTCTTTGTGTGTTATGGTCGAATGGCCAATCGAGATCGTAAATCCGCTCTCGATTAGCATATTCAATTGTTCTTCTGTAAAACATTCGGGCGCAATTGTAATAACTTTTATAACATCTTTTCCCTTTCTGATTATTTCTTCTAGTTCTTCATTCGTTGGCTTTCTTACCTGATCAATACTGTGGGCGCCACGTCTTAACGGATTTAAAAACGGACCTTCCAAATGCATTCCGACAACGCCATTTTTGTGCTTTTGCATGTATTCTCGAACTGCTTCAATTCCGTTGAGAATAGTTTCTCTCGAAGAAGAAATCAAACAAGGTAAAACATGTGTTGTGCCATACTTCATGCTTGCATCATAAATATCCTGAATGGTTTCTTCATTTGGAGTCTGACTGAAATAGTACTTTTCTCCTCCATTAATCTGAATATCTATAAATCCTGCAGCGAGATGATTTCCTCCCAAATTAATTTGCTCAATGTCATTTGGTATTTCTTGGTGTACTGAAATAATAGTCCCGTTTTCAATAATTACGGCTCCATTTTCAATTACTTCATCTCCTGTATGCACAATCGCATTTACAATTGCTTGTTTCATGTTTTAATTTTATTTCTTTATAATTTTACTGTTAAGTCCAGTATTTGAATCTTTTACATTTAAAAGATAAATTCCTTGAGGCTGGTCTGCCAATGAAAATGATATCTCTTTTTCGTTCAAATTTAAAACGGAAGTTCGAATTAATTTCCCAGTTAAATCGAATAATTTAATTGCGACAATTCCAGAAGCATTATTTACTTTGATTTTAACTATATCCTTAACAGGATTTGGACTTACTTCAACACTAAATTCGTTGTTTTCTATTACAGTATTTTCTGTTACTTTTTTTGCTGATAAAGAACTTGATGGAGGCAAAAATGAATCAGCTCCGCTTGTAAGCCAGTTTAATGAGAAACGGACAAAATACATCTGATAAGTTGAGCTTTCGCCATTTTCATAATAAATGCCAATTGTTCCGTCTGGCAAAATAGTAAGACTCGAATAAGCAGATGCTCCAGGAAATATTGTTTTTGGCGAACCCCAAGTTGTTCCTTCATCTGTACTCATTTGCACGCTTACATTTTTACGGTCGCTTGAAAATGGAATTGAATGCAATAAGCGATTTTTATCGTAACCATCAAGTGTTGAAGTATAACGAATAAAATCACCATCACAATTTGGATCTGTTATACTTGTTTGATTATAAGCTGTTCCCCATGTTGCTCCTTTATCTGTCGAGATATTAAAACGGCGTGTTCCCGGATTTCTTATACTCATCATAATGTTTCCGTTATTCAATTCTACCACTTTTGCTTCATCTCCATCTATTTCTGCTCTCTTTGTCGATGCTGTCCAAGTAATACCGTGATCGGCACTTGTAATTAAATAATTACTAATGCGTTCTGTTCCTGAAACATTTTCTCGAACTGCAATTGCGGCAACAATTTTACCATCACGTAATTGATGTGCTCTGCCAGAAGCAACAAACAATCCTTTCCAATTTGGGTTTGGTCCGTAGATCTGACTTGTAATATCTACAGGAGTTCCCCAAGTTACGCCGTTATCCGTACTATGAATTACCAAAACCTTTGCAGGAACCGCATTAGTTGAAGCAAAAAAGCCTTTATCTGCAGAAACTAAACACAATAATTCTCCTGTCGATTTATCTAAGACCAAAGCCGCATCTCCTGCTCCGGTTGCCGCTCCAAAATTGGCAATTGTTAATGGTGGAGACCAAGTTTTTCCGTTATCGGTACTTCTACGCACAACAGGATCTATTTTTGCTGATAAATCTCCTGAGCCATTCCATCTTTTATCTGTTACCGTTACCAGCGAACCATCGGCAGCAGTGATGATTGCTGGAATACGATAACTTGCAGAACCTGCATCTCCAGGCGTAAATAAAAGCGTATTGGTTAATAATATTACTCGGTTTCCAGATACTGTATTTGAGGCTACATTATAAGTTATTCCGTTTGCAACAATTGACTCGCAGGTTGCATCTAATAAATTTCCTTCAGTTGCTCCAGCTGAAACATCGTAAGTAATCCAAAAATAATTATCTCCAGAAGCCAATGCTTTTGATCCGTTTACAATAAGATTTCCGCTAGAAGGTGTAACATTTCCAAATAATGTTGCTGTTGTCGGATTAAAAATTGCTGTGCTTCCGCTTGAATATATTTTAATATTTGTAACGTCGCTAATATTGGTAGTTCCTGCCATAGTAAACTTTAAAGCACTTACCGTCAACGGATTTAAATTGCCCGAAACAGAAGCTCTAACCGCTATAATTCTCTGATCTGTATCTCCTAAACCTGTTGGTAATTCTGTCTGAATCAAAGAGATCGAATTTATCTGCATTTCATTCGTCTGCGCAATAACAGAAGCTCCATTCATTAATGTTCCTGGATGATTATTCCCTGAAATATCTGGAACCGTTGTACCACTTATATTTTCAAAATCCCAAGCGGCAATTAATCCAGTTTCTGTTCCCGTTATTGCAACTGTCTTATCGGTCAAAACTTCTGCTGCAGTCATAGCTTTGCTCCAAAAACGAATGTCATCGATTTGGGCATTCATATAAGAAGAAAAATTACTTATCGTGCCAAAAAACAAATCTCCTGTATTTGAAACTGTATTTGTTCCTCCAATGTTAGACGATGTTTTAGTTTGTCGCAAAACACCATCAACATAAATTTTACAGCTTGTGGTGGCAACATCAACCACCATTGCCAAATGATGCCAAACATTGTCTGCAATACTCGAAGTCCCGTACGGCGGGCCTGCTGCTCCTGCGCTTGTCGTTAAATTTACTCCAAACTGTCCTCCTCCTGCCGAAGTATTATTTATAAATTCATATCCAATTCCAGAACCATTTGGACGTTTGCTCAAAATACGTTTTCCGAAATCGCCCGTTTTTATTCTGCAACTTATGGTTAAATTTTGTCCAGCCGCCAAGTTAAAATCACTATGATTTGAAACTAACATATAATCATTTACTCCGTCTAAATTTAAAACCATCGGAAAAGCATTTGGAAAAGTAACAGATCCAAAAAGAGTTCCCGTATGACTATTTCCTGAAACATCTGGAACTGACGTGCCGGTTATATTTTCAAAATTCCATGTCGCCAAAAGATCTGTCGCAGGTCCATTAACAACTGCTGTCATATCTGCTTGCAATTCAGTTGCTGTCATTGCTTTATTCCAAACACGTACATTATCAATCTGTCCTGCCCATTTGTAGCTGTTGGAAGCGTCTGAAGTTGCACCAATAACGAAGCTTACAGCATTAGAAAAATCGGAAGTTACAGAAGTAAATGTTTTTCCTGTATTGGCTAAAACTCCGTCAATGTATCCATACATAGTTCGGTTACTCGAGGCATCCATAACCAAAGCAATATGATGCCAAGTTCCGTCTGCGAGAGAATTAGCAGAATAGCCTGCTGTACTTATGTTTGCTGGAGTTCCAGTACCACTCATGTTCATGGCAAACTTTCCTGCATTTGTGCCGTTTCCTGTCCAAAATTCATATCCGTTACCAGAAGTGCCATTTCTTTTAGCAAAAATTCTTGGTGTTCCAGTATTGGTTGTTGTTTTAATCCAACAGGTTACGGTTTTATTTTGACCCGAACCAAAGTCTAAATCCGGATGATCTGCCACTGTCATATAAGTTGAAGTACCATCAAGATTTAAAACTTTACCACTTTGCGCTTTTGTATTTATACTGCATAAACACATCAAACACAAACAAAAATAGCGTAATACATTTTTCATAGTTTTTAATATTTGGTTATAAATTGGTTAAAAAGCATTAAAAAATAATAACGAAAAACTTGATGACTGGCGGATAAATCAGGATAAGCGGACTTTAATTTTTCTCAAGATAATCGTTTAATATTTGTGTACAATACCATTCCTGACGAGGCAAATGAAATGGTCCTTTATAAAGATTACCTTTGGCAGTTTGAGCTACGCTTCCGTCTCGGTGCAAATAGCCAAACCATTCCCCATTTTCTTTATCATGAAATTTACTATACGAGTAATCGTGAATCATTTTATGCCATTTTGCATATTTCTCATTTCCTGTCATGGTATAAGCCAGTAAGGTTGCAATAATCACTTCATTATGTGGCCACCAGAATTTCATATCCTGCCAATATTCCTGAACAGGATTTCCATAAACATCAAGGAAATATAGAATTCCTCCGTGTTCTTTATCCCAGCCTCTTTCCCACATATAATCGAGCATTTTACACCCTAGTTCAATTAAATGTGGATCGTTATTTCTGTATTTTGCTTCATGCAGAATAAACCATGCACCTTCTATTGCATGTCCAGGATTTAAAGTGCGTCCGTCAATATGATCAATTATAGAACCGTCTGGAGCAACTTGTTCCATGACACATTTTATATCGTCTTTTACAAAGTCATTTTCGATTTCGGCTATCCATTTCATAATCCATTCATCACAACGCGAGTCGCCAATATTTTCTCTTATTTGCTGTGCTGTATTGATCATAATCATAGGAGAGCCAATTCCTTTTGAAGGTCTTGTTGAAGTATATTTTGGTTCTAACAAACCAGGAGTTGTTGTATATTTTATGCACTCTCCAAAAAGATGTCGCGCTTGTTCTGCTGCGGCTTCATCTCCACTTGCTTTGGCGTAAGCACTCATCGCAATTGTCGCAAATGTTTCAGAAAAATAATAACGGCGTTTACGAATTGGGCTTCCATCTTGAGTGACGTGAAAAAACATTCTTCCATCAGTATCAAAACAATGTTGATTAATAAAATCGATTCCCGATTTAGCGCCATCAAGCCATTCTTGCTTTGGCTCTATTGTATTATAAAGTGTTGCTAAAAGCCAAGCTGTGCGCCCCTGAAACCAAACCGATTTATCTGTATCAATCAAATCTCCAGTTTGGTTCCGCATCAATAAGTAACCGCCATGCTCGGTATCTATAGATCGCGGAAACCAAAATGGCACTGTATTATTTAGTAATTGGTTCTGATAAAAGTCTTTTAATTCTATTAAATCAGTTTTTGAATAGCTCATTTTTGATATATGTTTTTTATGCCCGAAAATAAATTCAGGTTCAGTTATAGATAGGTGAAGTCACTTTAGCTGAAAAATCAGGTCAGCCAAATGAAAAATATAGATATAGAGATACTTTCTAGTTTTTGCTTATAGAATTCAGTTTAAGCTTAAAAGTGGAACATGGGAGACTGGCTTCGTTTACCAAATTTGCTGTTGTATAAGGTTTCCAAGCGTAGAAAACTTCATTAACTTTTTCGCCATTCGGAATACTAATCTCGACTTGATCTTTTATAATTTTTGCTTTGGTTTCAATCCGAATTCCTTTCTCGGTAACTAATTCAAAACCGATTAGGTCTTTTTTATCTGCGGTGTATAATTGTTTTGCATTCGAAAAAGAAACTAGAATTGCATCTCCTTTTTGAATTGCTTTTAAAGGAATTGGTCCGTTTGCTATTATTTTTTTGCCGTATGTATTTTTTAATGCCAATAACGCTAATCGCTCCCCAATTTGCCTTTTCTTTATTGGATGAACATTTGTCTCTTCTCCAAAATCCATACTAACAGCCATGCCACTATTAGGAATTTCTTTTTGAATTCTATTTTGTGCATCTCTAAATTCTGGCCACGATGGTCGATTAATTCCTGATAATTGCACAAAATAAAATGGCAATGAACCTCCCCAAGCGTTTCTCCAATTTTTGACTAATTCTGGCATTAAATGTTCATACAATTCAACATTATGTGCATTGCTTTCTCCTTGGTACCAAATAAATCCCTTTATCGGAAACGCTGTAAAATGCGAAACGCCTGCTTCGTAATTGTAACAAGGATCATAAGGATGGCGCTGTTTTGGGTTTATTGCGTTTTTTAAATTTTCGTCTGCTCTAGAGCGTACCCAAGGTCGCAAGAAATCAGATTTTCTCCAATTTGTTAATACGTCTACTACTTTATCATCATGCTCCAAAGTATATCTCTCAAACCAAGATTCTATTGGAGAACCGCCAACGGCAACTTCTATTAATCCGATTGGAATATTTTCTTCGCGAATAATGTTTTGACCAAAGTAAAAGGCTACTGCCGAAAAATCTTTGGCACTTAAAGAATCGCATGTTTTCCATTTTCCAGAAAAATATTTCAACTGATTTACTTTTTCTAAAGTAATCGAGTCAAAAGCTTTTTCGTTTGTTTCTTGAATAGCTTCAAAATTGAATAATCTAAGGTTGGTGTTCTCAACCGCTTTCTTTACTTCAGAGATTCCATTTTCAGATTTTTTTAGAGGAAAAGCCATATTAGATTGTCCTGAACAAAACCAAACATCTCCAATTAAAATATTTTTTAAAGTGATTTTTTTATCTAAAGTTGAAATTGAAATTTCGTGAATTCCTCCAGATTTCATTGCTGGAAAAATAACTTTCCATTTTCCTGCTTCATTTGTTGTTGCAATTTCTTTTTTATCATCAAAAACTACTTCAACTTTTTCTCCTCCATTTGCATTTCCATAAATTAGAATCGGCTGGTTACGCTGTAAAACCATATTATCGGTAAAAACAGTTCCTAATTTTAAACCTCCAAAATCTTGGGTAACATTTTCGTAAACTGTCTGTGCTAAGATTTTTGCCCCTTCTTTTGTTGGATGCAAGGCATCTGGAAAAAGATCTGGACGCGAATATAATTTTTCGTGAAGGTCAATTAAATGGACTTTATTTGGTTTAGCTATTTCATTAATATGCTCCTGAATTTGCCAAAACCAATCTCGGGTTCCCGATTTAAAACGAGGATGTTCATTGAAAATCGGAGTCATACGACAGATAAAGATTTTTACATTCGGATTCTGTTTTCTTAATGCATCAATCAGCCAAAAATAATCGGCATTAAAATCTTCTTTGTAATTCGGCCAGTTCCTCGGATCAGTATCATTTAATCCCAAATGAATAATTGCAATATCCGGCTGATAGGCAATCGCATCAGAGCATTCTTTAGTTTTATAATAAGGTTTACTCCCTTTTTTTAAAAGAGTTGCACCACTGTGTCCAAAATTTCTAATTTCATAACCATTTCCCATTAAAACCTGCAATTGCGAAGGATAAGATTCTGATTGCGGGTTTGCCAACAAATATCCCGCTGTAACAGAATCTCCCAAACAAGCCACTTTTACAGTCGTTTTTTGTGCATTCATTTTAAATGGAATGACTGTAAAAACTATTAATAGGAACAGAAATAAATTTCGTTTTTGTGTTCTCATTTTTTCTTCAAATTCTATTAAAATTGAGGAATCATGAGCCGAGCGAAACGGCAAGGCTTCGCCCAGGCTTATAAAACCAAAAAACCTAACTAACAAATCTAATTTTTAAAAAAGGGTAAATAATTATGCTTTAGGCCTCTTCAAAATCGTTTACTTTTGGGCGCAAAAAACTAATTTGTGTTATAAGGGCAATCAGTACGATACCGGCCATCAAAGAAAAACCATAACCCAAATTACCAGTATCGGCTGATTTACCTAACAAAGAGGTGACCAATGCGCCACAGCCAACTCCTGTCATATTTAAAATACCATAAGCCGTAGCCCGATATTTTGAAGAAACAAATTGACAGATAATGGGCATATTGTTTGCGTCAAACATTCCGTATCCTATACCAAAACACAAAACTGCGCCAACCACGTGAAGCAACGAATGCCCAAATCCGATCAACATTAATGCGGGAATAGTTAAGCTTAAACCTATCGCGCTAGTATAAATTCTTCCTTTTATATTTTTTTGAACCCATTTATCTGATAAAATTCCACCGAACACAACTCCCAATAAAGAAGAAAAATGAAATTGTAATCGTTGCTAAAGGCCCAGCCTGATCCATTGAAATACCTAAATTGTCTGAGAAAAGCGTTGGAAGCCAGTTTTTAGTTGCCCATCCCGGTAAACTTATAATCGCGAAATAGAAAAGAATTACCCAAAAAGAAATATTGGTAAATAATAGGGCTAGACCTTTTAGCAAAGAAACTTTTTCGTGTGTTTTATTAAACTCTGGATCAAAAACCTTTGTCTTTTTCTCAAATAAAAAGAAAACCAAAATGATAGAGTAAACCACGCCTACAATTCCGAAATGATGAAAAGTAGAATGCCAAGAATATCTTGTCGCAATTGTTGCTCCAAAGCCACCTAAAGCCGAACCAACATAAAGCCCTGTCATGTGGATCCCGATGGCAAGTGATCTTGTTTTTTGTTGATGATAATCGGCAATTAAAGATAAACCAGCAGGAATGTATAAAGCTTCGCTCACGCCCATAATGGCTCTTAGCCAATAAACTTCATCGTATGTTTTGGCATAACCCATTGCATAGGTAACTGCAGACCAAACAAATAAACTCCCAATAATTAGCCATTTTCTATTTAATTTATCGGCGATAATTCCAGAAACTGGACTCATCAAAGCATAAATCCAAAGAAAAACTGCCATTAAGCGTCCAAAATTTTCTCCTGAAACTAATTCCGGAATGTCACTTTCCATTGATGGTCTCATGGTTGCGAGCATCTGCCTGTCCATGTAGTTTAATAAAGCTACAATCCAAAGTAACGCGACTACGAGCCAAGGATAATATTTAGAGTTTTTCATTTTGGTTTTTGGTTTCTTTTTGGTTTGTTATTTTCTTAATTATTTGATAGTGCCTAACATAATATTCGGAGTTCGAATTCCAGGTTTTATTTCTCCATTTGATAAAACAATTTTATCGTTCCAAAGTACTGCTGTTGTCGTGACATGAGCCAGAAATGGCAATTCGCCAATTTTTGTCCATTTATTTTTTAAAGTATCGTACAATAAAACGGCATTGTAAAATCCTTGATGTGTTGTATTTAAGATATTTTTTTCGGCAATTAATTTTGCCTTTTCTTCTTCTGAAGCTGTCTGTGAAATTTGAGATAAATAGGTTTCTATTTTATGAAATGTTTCTCCGTTATCTCCTCCGGTAATAATGATATAGTGTTTCCCAAAAGCGACTCCTGCTCCTGCTGAAAAATTGGTCGTTTTCTTTCCGTCCGTTATAATTGCTTTAGTTTCCCAAATTTGTTTTTTCAGGTTGAAAGCCAATGTTGTGTTGTGCAAATCACTTATTCCAGAAGCTGTTTTGGTTCTTCCTCCAACAACATAAATAATTTCATTCTGAAATACTGCTACTGAATTTGCCAATGCAAAAGGTAATTTTGGTTCTGATTTCCATTCTGGTTTGGCTTTATTTAAATCAATGCTAAAAACCAAATCGGAACTTTTTGTGGCTTCATCGCCGCCAATTGCATATACTACATTGCTTACATTTACAAGAGCAATATTGGTTATTTGGATTGGAAAATCGGGCAGTGCTTTTATTTCAATTTCATTTTTTTCAGAATTCCAATTTAAAATATGTGCTTTGTTGGATAAACCATTTTCATTTTCTCCTCCAACGTACACGATTCCTAAACTGGTTGAAACATTGCCGCAATACGCAATTGGTTCTGGTAATTCTGCTATTGATTTTTTATTCCAATGAAAGGTTTTATCGTTTTTTTCTAAAACATGAATTTCTTTTGAATAATGCTTCTTTCCTCCTTCCCAAGGCATTTTATCTTGAAAATTTGCTCCTCCAGCTACAATTAAAACATCATTTGTCACGCCATTAATTGGTCCTGCAAAACCTAGAGAAAGACTTCCATCGGCATTTTGAAGCTGCGCTGCTTTTTGCCATTCTATTTTTGAAATATTTTTTTGTTGCGAAAGACCAACTGTTGCTGACATAATTGAAATAGTAAGAATTGAGAAAGAAAAAAATCGATTCATAGTTGTTTGTTTTAGCCGAAAACGAAACGTATTATTTTGATTTAAAGGCGTCAAAATTTAAACCTGCAACATCTTTTTTGAATAATTCAAATTGTTCTGCACTCATGTTTTTGACTGGCAATCTGAATTCTCCTAAATTATGTCCAACCAATTTCATGTAGGCTTTTCCAACTGAGATTCCGCCATACTTTCCTAAGAAACGAATCATATCAATTGACTTCTGCTGTAACTTTCTGGCTTTCGTTAAATCATTAGCATTAAAAGCATCGATTAAATCATAGTACAATGGTGCGAGCATAATTAAAAGTACTTCCAACAGCGCCTTTAGCACCTAAAACTAATGCTGAAAGCATGTTTTCGTCACGTCCCCAAAGCATATCGTATTTTCCGTTTTCATAACTCATACAGCTCTGAAAATCCATAAAATCTTCATGTGTATATTTTACTCCTGCAAAATTTGGAAGTTTTCCATCCAAAACTCTTACCAAATCAAACATTGGAATATTTACTCCTGTCAAGACTGGAATATGGTAGTAATACAATGGCATGTTTGGAACACTTTCTCCAACTTTGATACAAATTTCTGCCAGCGTATCTACGTTTCCTGGTTTGAAATAAAATGGCGCAGTTATAGAAACCGCGTATAAACCAACTTCATACGAGTATTTAGCTAGTTCGATACAGTCTGTTAAACAAGTTCCGCCAAGGAAAACCATTACTTTAAAATCGGCATCGTGATTAGAACAATCTGCCCATGCTTTAGCAACCGTTTTTTTCTCTTCTAATGACATCGAAACCCCTTCGCCAGTAGAACCAATTATAAATGCTCCTGTTACTCCATTTCTTTTTAGAAAAGTATAATAAGCTGGAATCAGGCTCACATCCAATTTTCCACTCTCATCAAATGGAGTAAATGGAGCTGAAATAAGACCTTGTAAATGTTCGATTTTCATGACTTTTATTTTTTAATTTTTTCGTTTTATCAAACTGGAAAAGTTTTCATTTCCAGTTTGATTTTAAACTTTAGTTTTTTTATTCTTTGTTTCGTTTAATTGGTATATCCTGGATTCTGAACAATTTTAGGATTGAAATTGATTGTGTTTTGAGAAATTGGAAACAGTACTTGTTTTCCTGCCATTGACGGAACTATACTTGTTTTATTAAAACGAACAATATCCCACCATGATTTTCCTTCAAAGGCCATTTCTTTTAAACGCTCTCTTAAAATCACATCGTCATTTGCTGCCGGAGTATCATTTGTAAATGAAGCCGATGCGTCAGCTCTTTTCATTACCAAATTCATTTCTGTGGTTGGATCCTGACCTAAAGCGTTTTTAATCTCTGCTTTCATTAATAAAATATCTGCCCAACGGTAAATAATGATATCACTCACAAATCTTCTGATTGTTCCGTCTACAGTTCCATTATATTTTACCAAACCTGTAACTACTGGAGTTGTACCGTTATATAAAGTTAAATACGTTGCGTCTTTTCTGGCATCTGTAGTCGCAAAATTGAATCTTGTAATGTCTGGCTGTACTCTCGAAATACCAGCATTTCCTGAACCTGTTCCTAATGTACCGAAAACGGCCGTTGCCTGTGCTGATGTTAATGGTGCAAAATCACTTGGTCCAACAAACATAAACTGATTCCAGTTATCTAATAGTGATGACGTTAAATCGGCTAATGAATAACGAACTGCAAAAAGCACTTCGGCATTTCCTTTTTTGTCAAAAGCAAAAACATCTTTGAAACTTGGCATTAAAGTCGGTGTTCCCGGAATTGCATTTATTGTCTGCCAAAGCATTATTTAAGTCTGCTGTTCCTCCGTTTAATTGTTTTGCTGTCCATAAATTCACTTCTGCTTTTAAAGCATAAACTGATGGAAGAGCCAATTGCGTTTTGTTATTGTTTGCATCGGGAAAATTAGCAATGGCCTGATCAATATCTGATTTAATAAAGGCAAATGTTTCTTCAATCGTATTTCGCGGAATAATGTATTGCGACTGATTGGTATTTTCTGTTGGTTCTGTTACAATTGGCACTCCTCCCCAAGAACGCGCCATAATGAAATAACATAACGCACGCATGGTATAGGCTTGAGCAATATATCTTTTTTGCTCTTTTACTGTTGATGGACTAAATGTAATTTTTGGCACATATTTTAAAACCAAGTTTGCCGAATGAATTACAGTATACAAACCAGCCCAATCTACATCTATATTTTGTGGTGTAAGATTGTTGTTATAGTAATTTGCCAATGTTAAAGGAGACTGAACTCCGCCAGTAATTTCTGCACTTCTTGCTCCTCCTAACAAATAATAATTTTGCTGTGTCTGAATTCTAAAGTTTACATACATTCCGTTTACGCCTGCTTTGGCGTCATCTTCTGTTTTCCAGAAACTGTCAGATGTAATAACACTATCAGATGTTAATTCTAAATCATCTTGACAAGAATTAAAAAGAGAAAGACTTGAAAAAAGTATTGTGTATAAAAGAAATTTCTTTTTCATGATTTTTTAATTAAAAATTTACAAACTGATATTTAAACCAAGAATAATGTTTCTAGGCACTGGGTAAGTTCCTGTAGAACCAGCTGCGTTTAATCCTAAACTAGATCCTCCGTCAATACCTTGTACTTCTGGGCTTAACCCTTTGTATTTTGTAAAGTAGTATAAATTACTTCCTGTAACATACAGACGAAGTGATGTCAAACTTGCTTTTTCGATAAGTGTTTTTGGAAAACTATAACTGAACGTAATTTCTCTTATGCATAAATAATCTCCGCTTTCGTAGTAACGGCTGTTACCTTGGAACATATTGGTATTGTAAGCTGCTCCGCTCGCTTCAGATCTGAATAAGTTGTTCTGATTGGTTTGATCTGCCCAACGGTAACGAGGAACATCTGTAATATCTCCTTCTTTCTGCCATGCTTGTGCGCTTTCTGCCAATAATCCGTAGTTACCTTGAAACTGACCTAAGAAACGTGCTCTTGCTTCGTTGTAAATTGTTGCTCCTAAAGAATAATCTGTTCTAACTGTTAGAGAGAAACCTTTGTATGAAGTATCAAAATTGAAACCTCCTACGAATGTTGGGAACATATTCCCCATATATTGTCTATCTCGGCTATCAATGATTCCGTTATTGTCTGTATCTTCAAAAACTGCGTCTCCAGCAAATTTTCTTCCATCAGGATTACCACCATTTGCGGCCGTTTTCGTTACATAAGTATCGTGAACTTTTGCGTTGTATGCATCTGCTTCTGCTTGAGTTGACAGAATATATAATTGTTTATGAGCGTAGAAGTTTCCAATTTTTTGTCCTTCCTGTAAACCTCCCACATAAACATATTTGCCACTTTTTGCATCCCAGATCTCAGTTCCTCCAATTCTATTATTTCCATTTCCATTAAATGGAAGTTTTTCGACTGTATTGGTATTGTGCGAAACGTTTGCTCCAACATTTACTTTCCAATCATTTTTATTGTAAACATTTGCCTGAACTTCTAGCTCAAAACCTTTGCTTCTTAATCCTCCTAAATTGGTCAAAACAGTTGAGAAACCACTATTTGAAGGCAAAGTCAGATTTGTCAATAAGTCTGATGTCAATTTGTTATAGAAATCTCCAATGATTCTAATTTTATCTTCGTTTAATCCGATATCAAAACCACCATTTATCGTTTCAGATTGTTCCCATTTCAATCCTGGGTTTGCAATTTGAGAGTTGATAATCGCCGATTGTCCATTGTAGCTATTTGGAAGTCCGTTTGTAGTTCCTGCATATAATCCTCCAGCTTGGAAATCTCCTAAAGTTCCTAAGTTTCCGTTTACACCATAACTTCCACGAAGTTTAAGAGAAGAAAAGAATTTTGGCATTGTGTTGGCCCAGAATTTCTCTTCCTGCATATTCCATCCTGCCGAAATCCCAGGAAAGAAACCATATCTATTGTCTGGTCCTAAACTTGATGAACCATCATAACGAAATGAAGCTGTTGCAAAATATCTGTTTTTATAATCGTAATTAACACGTCCGAAAACACTATTTAAAACCAATTTGGTATTGTTGCTATAAACCGAAACCGAATTGGAGATGAGTCTAAAGTCTGCGCTAAATCTGAAGGGCTTCCTTTTCCTGCTTGCATTAAAATATTTAATGGTTCTATCGTATTTTGAAACTCCTAGTTTAGCATCAAAGTTTCCAATATTTTCCCAATCTTTTTTATAAGCAAAAACTCCTTCGTATTGCACTTGATAGGTTTGATTGCTCAATCTTGTTGCAGTTCTTGTATTATCAACCAAACCGCTGCTTCCGCTTAAAAATGCCTGTTGAAAAGTATTGTCATTTTCATTTTCGCTGTATAATGAAATGGCTGGTGTGAAAGTAAAATCTTTTGCAAGTCTTAATTCACCATCTACGCCCATCTGAAGCTTATCGTTTTCATTTTTGCCTTTAACTTTCCCCATCTGGTACAATGGATTTCCGTTAATGTTGTTTTGTCCTGGAGCTAAAGTTCCGTCTTCTAAATATAGTTTTGTAGTTGGTGAGTTTCCTAAATATCTATTGAAAACTACACTGTTAGCCACAACCTGATTGTTACTTGCTTTTGAGAACAAAACACGTCCGTTAATTGTAAAATTGTCCGCAACTTTTAAAGAAGCGTTTAATTTACTGGTAAACCTTTGGTATCCTGTGAATATCGTAATACCATCACCTTTTAAATATCCTAAACTCAAATCGAATACGCCTGTGTCTGTTCCACCGCTAAAACCAAGTGTATGGCTTTGTGTAATAGCATCTTGAAATAAAATATCATTCCAATCGGTACTTTTGTACATAATCGTCTTGCTTGGGTTTAAAGGATCTGCAATTTCCTGCCAGCCTTTTGCCTGAAGTGTACTTATGGTTTCTGCAGATAAATTAGATTTTAATAAAGTAGCAAACGGAGTATTGTTTTCTAGATTATTTCCTGTACCTGCAGGCGTAGCACCGGTCAATTGTCCTAAACGTGCGATACCAGTAGTTGTAGAAAGTCCTGCAAGTTCGGCTGCATTATACAATCCTTCACGCTGCATTTTAATGTAATCGCCTCCATCCATAAAATTGTATTTTTTACCAATTCTACTGTTTTGAGTTGAAACATTATAAGTAACTTTTAGCTTTCCTGCCTTACCTGTATTTGTAGTGACTATGATTACACCATTTGAAGCTCGTGCACCATAAATAGAAGTTGCAGCAGACATCTTTAAGTACTTGAAGTGAAGCAATATCTAAAGAGTTAATATCATCGATCTGATTTCTAATGACACCATCAACAATATATAAAGGAGTTGCGCCAGAAGGATTATCTATTGAAGTACCTCCACGAACAATTACATTGGAAGCTTTTCCTGGCTGTCCCGAAGAAGTTTTTACAACCAAACCTGTAACGCTTCCTTGTAAAGATTGCGTAACGTTTGAGTAAGGTACGTTTTCAAGTACTTTTTTATCCAGTTTAGAAACTGCAGTACTTAAAGTTCTTCTGTTTTGAGCTCCATATCCTACTACAATCACCTCGTTCATTTGCTGTCCTATTTCTTTTAAGACAATGTTCAATGGACTTCCCGTAATTGCAACTTCTTGATCTTGTAATCCTATATATGTAACAATTAAAGTTGTTGCATTATCTGGGACTTCAAAAACAAAATTTCCGTCAAAATCTGTTTGAGTGCTTATGTTTGTTCCTTTTGCAACAATATTTACACCTGGTAGCGATTCGCCTTTTTCATTGGTTACTTTACCAGTAACTTTCTTCTGAATTGGGTCATTCTTTTTTACATTTTTATCCGTAAACACAACGCTTTTTTCTGTGCTAGCAGACGCTAATTGCATAGTAAAAGCTAAAAGTAACGTAGAAGTAAGTTTAACAACTTTTACGTGTTTAGGAGTAAACCTAAAATTTTTAGGCTTACTTTTAGGCAATAATTTCATACTTTTGTAATGGTTTGGTTAATAAAACTTTGTTAAGGTCAATTTATTTATTTCCAATCAACCGTTCTGATGAAGAACAAGCCAGCAATGTTCACAGCATTGGCTGGCTTTTTTTATGATCAAAAAACAATATTTTTATCCAAATGGTTAGTTTGGTTTTATTCAAATCTTAATTCTAGTTTTTCTTTTGTAAGTGACCAACTTCTATTGATTAGATGTAAACTTTGCTTAAATATTTTATTATTATTTTGTAAAGATATAAAAATATTTAAAATAACAACTTTAGTTATTAAAATATTTTAATAAGTATGAATTTATTTTTTAAATTAATTATTAATAAGAGGAAACAACAGCTTTTCTTTGATTACACAACAAGCGCCTATAACTCCCGCACGGCGCCCCAAAGTTGATTTTTTAAGCTTCATATCACGATTGACTAAACCTAATGAATATTTTTTAAGAGCTGATTGAATTGGCAGAAGTGCATAATCGCCAAGTTGTGCGAAATCTCCTCCAATTACCAAAAGATCAGGGTTAAAGATGTTTAAAAGGATAGATAAGTAACGTCCCATTTTCTCACTTTGCTGTGTTACAAGATCAACACAAAGAGTATCTTCTAAATTTACAGCGCCTGTAATTATTGCATGATGCTGTAAAACTGGTGAGTTATCATCTAAAACAACTTTAGATTGCTTACCTTCTTTTATTGCTTCTTTAAACTGATTAATTAAAGACCAACCCGATATTTCAGTTTCTAGACAACCTAGTTTTCCGCATTGGCACATTATTTCATTATTAAATATCGTACTATGTCCAAACTCGCCAGAATAGCCCGATTTTCCATAATAAAGCTTTCCGTCAGTAATCATTCCTATTGCAACTCCCCAACTATAATTGACAAAAATGATATTTTGCTCATCATCGACAACACCTTCGCAATACTCGCCAAAAGCCATTGCACGCGTATCGTTTTCTAAGTGAACTGGAAGATTTAATTGTTCTGAAATAATCTCTGTCAGAGGTCGATTTTCACTGAAAAAATAGTTATAACTAAACCCTTCCATCGAATTAATTCGGCCCGAAAAGTTAATGCAGACACCAACAATCATTTTCTTTTCTACCAAACTATCTTCAATAAATGAATTAATTAAACTGCAAAATTTAAGAAGAGATTCTTGAGTGTTTTCTAAAGTAAAAGAAGTTCCAAGCTCTACGCTTACCAACTCATTTTTAATATTTTGAAGTCCGATTGACATACTCGTTAACCCAACTTCAACACCTAAAAAATAAGCACAAGTCGGATTGATACTAAACAGAGAAGGTCTACGCCCGCCGCTGTTAGTAATTTTTCCCATGTCAACAACATAGTTTTCTACTAATAATTCGTTAACCGCTTTGGTTACTGTTGGAACACTTGATTGAAGTTCTGCACTTAATTCGGCAATAGTCGAATTACCTCCAGACAATAAACGCTTTACAATTGATTGTCTAAGCAAATGCCACTTTTGTTCAGACAAACTTTTGTCTTTACTATTATCTAATAAATCTTTTAAACTCATTGCTTTCCTTATTTGGTTCACAACAAATTTAAATTATTTTTTAAATCAGCATAAAAATACAGTCTTTAATATTAAATTATTTTAAATACTGAAACTTGTTTTTAAAAATTAAGGCCAGGAAATAATTCAAAAATAAAATAGGAAGAAAAACAATGAAACAAAAATACTAATCTGCACCACCATCTACGCTATCAAATGTTTCGCGTTCTTTTGGTTTTACGCTATATTTTAATGAAACCATCGGTCCGTAGTAAACATCAAATTGAGTTCCGTTTGTACGCAATTGCATCTGACCGATTACGCCCGCCAAGAAATGAATATTCGGCGTAATTCCAGCAGTATAGTAAACCGATAATCTGAAAATATCAAAATGTTCATCGGCATAATCTTTAGAAGCAAATTTCAGCATCAATTCGGTATAATAGCCAATATTTGGTGCTAGAAAAATTGGTTTTTCTTTGCTTTGTCTCAAATAATGATTGACTCCAAAACGAGCTCTTATTCTGGGAACTGTTTGATGATTGCCATTTCTGTCATCAAAAAACTTGGTTTCAAAACGCACTTGTTCGAAAAGAGAACCTTTGGGCATTTCCTGCGTATAGGTTCCCATAACAATAAGTCTATTTTCTAACGTTTTGTAATTTCCCGCTTCTTCTATCGCATATTTCTGATTGTGTGCATATCCTAACCAAAGTTTCATATTTTTAAAACCAGAATAAATAATCCAAGGTCTTATTACTTTACGCTGTGTATATTCAAAAGGATTTCCGTTTGTGTAAGCGCCTTGTGTAACGAGCTGCATATCTGCCTGACCGCTCAAATTCCATTTTTCTATTAACGGAAACGCAACATCAACCTCGCTTATAGATGCTGGAATAAATCCCATTGTGTAAGGAGCGTCTTGGGCTTTTAAAACTTGAGAAAGAATGATGCAACAAAATACAAGGAAACTCTTTTTTAATAAACTCATAATTCGTCAATATTAAATTACACGGCTTCGAAATAAGAAAGTCTATCAAATTTAGATAAAGAAGTTTTTAACTTTAAAAAAAAGCGGTTTCATGTTATAATATGAAACCGCTTTCTAGACATTTCTTCCAAACAAAAAAGCTTTAGAAAAATATCTAAAGCTTTTTTTAAATCAAAATTCTGAAAATTAATATAATGCAGACAGGTACAAAGCTGACTGTTATTTTTATGTACACATGATATTTCGCCCCTCTGGGGCTATTTTATAGATCAAACATACATTTCTATAAATATTTCGTCCCACTGGGACTAGCGATGTATAGTCCCACCGAGGCTTTTTATAGCTCTGGAAGAGCAAAATATTTATAGCTAAAAATCTATGCTCCCTAATTCAGAAGCTCCAGAGGAGCGACATGTTAGATTTCTATAAATTTCAATTATCCAATTATACATCAAAATTTGTTAATCTGGATTTGCCAATATTTTGTACAATTCGGCATTCGACAGATAAAACTGATTCTCTAAACTTATTTGCGACAATTTTGCGCTAACCAAATTGTTTTCTCTTGAATTGATCAAGAAAATCGAACTTTCTCCAAAAGAAAATAATTTTTCTTCTGAGTTCAACATTGTCATATAATCTTTTACTAGATTGTCAATTACGACTTTCTGTTTTCTTAATGATGCAATTTCGGTCTGCTGTGCTTTTACTTTATTTTTAAGTTCTAATCGTTGCTGGTCAATATCAAACTGCATGTCCTGAATTTTCAGTTTTGCCATTTTTAAACTTCCACGTTCCTTTCTCAAGAAAATAGGAAAGCTGAAATCGACATTAAACTTATAATCATCGGCATTAAAATTATTCCAATAATTGGGTTCTGAAATGTAGTTATAACCCACATTGATTTTCGGAAGCAACGAATTGGCTTTCAACTGGCGATTGACTTCCAAAATATCCATTTTAGTTTCTAAAGACTGAATTTTTGGATGCGAATCTAACGACTCCACATCGACCATCATGGCATCTGTCTTTAAAGTTTCTTCTATAGTCTGAATTAGATTTTGTTCAGGTTTTACTAAATCTCCAAGCTCTACAGGAACATTTTCAATCCATAAAAAATTAGCCAATTTCAATTTTGCTTTCGCTAATTTTAGGTTTCCGTTTTCAACATTCAGTTCTCTGTTTCGTACCGTAATTTTGGCCTCAACACTGTCAATTGCGGGTGCATCTCCTGCTGCGATTAACTTTTTAACTCCTTCAAAACGAGTGCTAGCAAAACCCAAATAATTTTTATACAATTCGGCTTCGTTGTAGCTTTTTCTCCATTCAAAATAAGCTTCACTCGCCTGATATAAAATTTCAATTGCTCTTAGTTTTCGCTGTGCATCACTTAGTTTTACCTGAAGTTTTCCTTCGCGAACATCGGCCATTCTTTGGTTAATAAACATTCCCTGACCTAAAGCAACATTAATTCCGAGCGAAGTTAAACCTGCTTCTGGCGTTTTGTTCTGCGGGTTATAATATTCCCCGTTCGTATCGTCAAAACCTGCTTTAATCTCAACTCCATACCAAGTGGGAATTTTGAAACTGCTGTTTAATAACGAATAATATTCTGTGCCTTTAAATTCTTTCTTATTATAATCTACTTCAAGTTTTGGATCAAATCCGCCTCGTGCCATCATCAGTTTTGCCTGAGCATTTGTCACTTCAAGATTGGCTTGCTTTACCAAAGGGTGATACTTTTTTACGTAGCCCAAAAACTCAATAAAAGTAAGTTCCTCTTGATTAAAATTCTGGCTCTGCAGTGTAGAAAAACTTAATAGAAATAAGAAAGAAAACAGTTTTACTAGATTTCTCATTTTACTTTTTCTCCTTTCCTTTATCTTCTTTTTCTCCTGAATTGTAATAGTTTGGTGGGAAACCATTCAAGTTTCGCCAAATCTCGTACCATACCGAAACGGTTTCTAACAACGCTATACTTTGCGCACCAGCACCAATACTTAATTCTTTTGGCCAGTGACGATCTTCTCCATCTGGCGAAACCAGAATTCTGTATTTTCCGTTTGGACTAATGAAATTTTCTATAGCTACAACTTTACCCCCGTAAGTTCCATAAGACAACCCAGGCCATCCAGAAAATACAATCCTAGGCCATCCATCAAACCAAACACGAACTTTTGCACCACGATGCACAAGCGGTAAATCGATTGGATCTACATAAGTTTCTACTGCAATATCGTATTTAGCTGGCATGATACTTACAACAGGAGTTCCTTCTTTAATAGTTTCTCCAAGACCTGCCAATAAAGCACGGTTTACATAACCACTCTGTGGCGCTGTAATATAGTACAAACCATTTCTAAGTCTGTAGTTGGTATATTGATTCTCTAGTTTGTTAACCTGAGCTTCTGTGTCATACTGTGTACTTAAGGCAGTAAATTTATCACTTCTTGATTTTGATATTTTTTCAGCATATTCGGCAGTAATTCTGCTAACTTCTACTCTTGCATTAATCAATTCGTTTTTACTGCTCAAAAGTTTATTTTCTTGCGTAATCACATACGCTTCAGACTCTTGCGGCTTTAATCTTTTCTGCTCGACATCTGTCATTGGTTTTAAACCTTCTTTATTTAAAGCAGTAGAACGATCAAATTGTGTTTTTGCAATTCTAAGCTGTGTTTTTACTGCAACCAAATCCATACTGTCGCTTTTTATTTTCAGTTGCGACTGACGAATTTTGTTTTGCGCCTGCTGTAATTTCAATTGTTTTTCTGTATTCAAAGACTGCGCTTGAACATCTAGCGAATTTACTTTGTCACCGTATGATTCTACCGCCATTTTTTTGGCATCTACTTGTTGTTTGGTATTGTTAACCAAATTAGGATCCAAGTAATCTTCTTTGATCTCCGAAATGTAAAGTATCGTATCTCCTTTCTTTACATAATCTCCTTCTTTTACAAACCATTTTTCAATACGTCCTGCAATGGCATTATGAACCGTTTGAGGTCTCTGATCTGGTTTTAAAGTTGTTACAGAACCTGTTCCCGAGATGTTTTGTGTCCAAGGCAAGAAAAGGCATAAGACAGCAAAAATCAAAAATCCGATTATGACTTTGTTTAAAATTTCGTAATGAGGTCTACGAGCAACACTTGTAATCGATTTGTATTTGCCCGGCGTTATAAGTACGTTGTTATCTTTAGATAGGTTGAGCATGATTAAAGCTTTATGTCGTTAATAATTTTTCCGTCATCAATCGTAATCATACGACTGCATTTGCTTTTCCAAACATCATTTTTAGAAGTCACAATAACAGTCCAGTCGTTTTCTTCAGAAAGTAAAAAATCAACAATTTTACTCGAAGTCAATTCGTCCATTTTGTCAACTGGATCTTCTAAGAATAAGATATTCGGTTTACCCACAATACTCCTTGCCAAAAGAATCTTTTGAACATCAGAAGCAGAAAGTTCACGACCTCCAGGATGAATTTGATTCTCCAACCCGTTTTCGAAAGTTTTAATATATGGCGTAAGACCAACATTATCTAAAGCCCATTTTAAATCATCACTATTTAGTTCTTCATTTCCAAAAACAATATTCTCGCGAATTGTTCCTGCAAAAAGTGTATCGCCTTGCAAAAATGTCCCCGATTGTGCTCTGTATGTATCTTCATTAAGACGATTCATATAATTATCGGTCACATACATGGCACCGCTTTCTGGTTCTAGAACACCCGAAAGCAATCGCAGACAAAGTACTTTTTCCTGCCCCATTTGTTCCTGTAAGAATAATTTTTTCGCCTTGAGAAATTTTCAAGTTGATATTCTTAAGTGATTTTTTATTGTGTCCTGGATAATTATAACTCATGCTTTCGGTCTCAATATTGATTCCTTTTTCTGTTTTATCTGAAGTTTGAGGAATGCATGAAATCTCCATATCAGTCACCTGACCAATTTTTTCAACAGAAGTTAGCACGTCGTAGAAAGACTCCAATCCGAAGATGATTTTTTCTACCGAGTTAATTAATAATACAATTACGATTTCAGTCGCTACGAACTGCCCTATGTTCATTTGGTGGTGAATTACCAGAAAACCACCGATAGATAATAAGGCAGCAGTAACAATTACTTTAAAAATAGTCAGCTGAATATATTGCTTCTTCATTACCTGAAAGTGCTTTTCACGGTAATTGACGTAGTTGGTTACATAGCCATCATTTCTGTCCAATGCATATTCAAAAGCTCCTTTTCTGCGGAAGCTTTCTCTATTGCGGGCAATTTCTTGAAGCCATGCTTCGCAACTTTATATTTAAATTTTGATTCGTTCAAACTTGTCTCAAGACCATCTTTGTACGAAAATTTAAAAATGACATATAAAATGACAATAAATAAAAGTCCGATTACCATAAAGAAAGAATGGTAAAGAACTAATAGAATAATCCCCAGACCAACCTGAAGGAATGCGGTGCAGAAATCAAGCAATAATTTTGCAGTGCCTTTCTGTACCATTAAAGTATCAAAAAAACGATTGGCTTTTTCGGGAGCATATTCCGAGTACATTTCTTTAAATTTTATTAAAGGCATTCTGTACGCAAATTCAAAAGACGAACGCACAAAAATTCGCTAGCTGCAGATTCTCTACAATTCGCAATGCAAAATCGTAAGAACACCTCCAAAACCAACGCCCACCGTAACTAGAATTACCAGAACGATCCACGAGACGCTTAGCTGTCCGCTTTGAATAAAATTAATAATAGCTTGGATTCCCAAAGGCAGAGAAAGATTTACTAACCCTGCAAATGCAGCATAGAAGATAATTTGATATACATCGCGTTTATCGAGTCGCAATAAGTTATAAAAACGTTTAAATGGTGTCATGAATTTAAAGTATAAATACAAGATTATTACATAGAATAAATATACGGCAAAAACCGCATTAATGGATTAAGATTTTTATCCTAATCCTTAAAAAACAAGTATTTATGAATTCAATCGAGGAGGCGGTATATCTATTTTCCCATGAAAGCCAAATGAGAAGATTGTATTGTCAATATATTTTTTTCCTTCAAATTCTATTAAGAAATAAAAATTAGGCATTAGTGATTCTGATGAAACCAAATATTCCATTAAAGGAATTCCTTTTGACAATTTAGCCGTTTTAGTATCTTTTGTTTTGTAATCGTCCATTTCTTCTGGAATTCCGTCACATTTAAAGATTTTCTTCAAGAAATTGCAAGTAATGCCTTTTACAGTATAAGTTTCAGCATTATCACTCAAGATTCTTCCAACACTATTAGAAATGTTTAAACTGCTAATTAGAAAATAGCCGACAAGCAACACCTGAAGGCATTTACATAAAAAGCTATTTTTAATTTTGTTCAACATAGTCTAAAAAAAGGCTGAAAGTTTACCCAAATCAAATCATTTTGATTCAGGATCCCAGTAATTTAAGGCGTTTATTCTATTTTTTCTGAGCGCGCAAGTTAGAGCCATTTTTTTTGCAGAACATTAAAATAACATTAGAATTTAGAACCATTCAAAACTTTAGAAATTTATTAACAAGGCATTCTTACAGGCTATCGGAATTATGTAAAGACTAATTGCAATTCTATAACTCATAATGACTTAAGCAATCTACTTTTGGTAAGCAAAAAAAATTTGACAACATACAATAAAGAAATATCGAAGTGTTACCTATTAAAGAAACTCCATATATAAACAATTTAATACAGAATCAAGACATGATTTACGCAAAGAATGATTTGACCCGATTTCTAGATGCTCAAAACAAATTGTACTTAACTGCTTTTTCTGAAATTGAAAAAGGTAAAAAAGAAACGCATTGGATGTGGTTTATTTTTCCGCAGATTAAAGGACTAGGAAAAAGTACGATTTCAGATTATTATGCTGTAGCAGATTTAAAAGAGGCAACCGAATTCTTAAATCATCCTATTCTGTCTAAACATCTGATTGAAATTTCAAAACTTTTATTGACTTTTAATAAAAAATCTGCCGAAGGAATTTTGGGCGATTTAGGCGCCAAAAAACTACATTCTTCTATGAGCTTGTTTGTTTTGGTCGAAAATGCCCATCCTGTATTTCAGCAAGTTTTAGACACTTTTTTCTTTGGACATCTGGATCAGCTTACTTTAAATTTTACTCAAAACACTAGTGTTCTGCCAAACACAGTACTTTCTTAATATTCTTAGGACAAAAAAAGGGAATAGGTTTCTATCTATTCCCTTTTTAATGAATTAAAAAAATCTCTTCAATACTTTTCTTTTCTAAATTTTCATTCTAAAACAACAAAAACACTTTTAAGGTACTGCATGTGAGCTTGCTTTTCTTCAAAATAATACACAATTATTTTCCATTTATAATTATTGTATTTTTGGACTAGCAAATTATCTTCATTTATAAAAAAGAAACAGTCCACATGCTTCGACCTTGGCCTTTAGAAATTCAGTTAGACAAAAAATCAGATAAAGCCATTTATCTCCAAATTGCCGATGCTATAATTGAGGCTATCCAAACAGGAAAATTGGTTAGCGGAAATGCTTTGCCAGGAAGCAGACAATTGGCTGAATTATTAAAAGTAAACCGAAATACTGTTGTAGAAGCTTTGGATGTTTTAATTGCCGAAGGCTGGCTTGTAACAATTGACCGAAAAGGAACTTTTGTAACCGAATCACTTTCGCAAATTCATCATTCCACAGAAAATAAAAAAGAGCAAAATATTACAATTGAAGAGCCTAAAAGCTTTTTGGTTTTCGATGACGGACTTCCAGACAGCCGTCTTGCTCCAATGAACGATTTGGCAAGAGCGTATCGAGAGTTGTTTAGCCGAAAATCGCGTTGGCAAATTATGGGTTACAGCAACGAATTGGGAAATTTAGATTTTAGAAAATCAATTGCTCAAATGCTCAATTTTAAGCGTGGCATGAGCATTTCTCATGATCAAATCTGTATTACGCGCGGAAGCCAAATGGCGATGTACCTTGCCTCTCATTGTATTTTAAAATCGGGCGATTTTGTTTTGGTCGAAAATCCTGGCTACAAACCTGCTTGGGAAGCTTTCGAAAATGCTGGCGCAACTTTACTTCCGGTAAATGTAGAATCGGACGGATTGGATATCGATCAAGTCGAAAAATATTTGCGGCATAAAAATATAAAAGCCATTTATGTTACACCACATCATCAGTTTCCAACTACGGTTACTTTGTCTTTAAAAAAGCGTTTAAAACTGATTGAACTTTCGAATCAATATAATTTCACGATTATTGAAGATGATTATGATAATGAATTTCATTTTGGCCAAAGACCAATACTTCCGATTTCTAGCTATTCGGGTTTGAAAAACTATATTTATATTGGCACTTTCAGTAAAATTGTTGCTCCAGCTTTACGTATAGGATATTTAGCCAGTTCGAATGAAAACATTCAGAAAATTGGAAATCATAGAAAAATAATCGACGTTCAAGGCGATAATATTATGGAAGAAGCAATTTTAAACCTCATCAATGAAGGCAAAATAAAGCGCCATCTTAAAAAAGCCAATTTGGTTTATAAAAGCAAAAGAGATTTTTTCGACAGCTTATTAAATCAATATCTTCAACATAAAATCGTTTTTACAAAACCGGAAGGCGGACTTGCTTTTTGGATTGTTCCAAAAGCAGAAATTAATGTTTTGGAAATTTTCGAAAAACTAAAATCGCAAGGCATTCGAATCATGAGTTCTGATCGATTTAGTTTTGATGAAACCATCAAAGGTTTTCGTCTGGGTTATGCTTCTCTTTCTGAAAAACAAATGGAAGAAGGAATTAAAGCGCTTTCTAAATTGCTTTAAAAATTAAACGCAGATTTTACGGATTTGCTATTGCAAAAACGCGGAAAAAAACTGATTTTAAAATCCGTCGAATCAGCGTTTTCGCGATAGCAAATCTGTTTTATCCGCATTCATTTAATTACAATTTTCCATTTCAATAATAGAAAAACCATTTTCCCGAACTTGATTTTCTACTTCGATTGGCGCTTTATCAATGTGGCAGAAACGGCATTCTTTAGAAGATAATGTTTGTCCTTCCTCATCTACACTTTTCAGATATAATTTTCCGTATTCGTACACTTGTTCTGCATCGTTAACATTTTCGTCAACCAAAATATCAAAATGCATAATTTTTCCATCTTTGCGGGTTACGTAGGTATCCCAAACTGCTATTTTCATTTTTTATAAGGTGCTAAGTTTTTTTTCTCTATGCAAATTTATTCTGGATTTAAAAGTTTAAAATCATCCAGTTTTTTCATTTTTTGAAATGTACTGGTCCAGTATGATTTTATGGTTTAGATTTAATTTTGCAGTATGAAAAACGATATTATTTTTAATTTGATTAAAGTGCATCAACGCATTGAAAGTGCTTGCAGAATTGCTGGAAGAAATCCTGAAGATGTTCAGCTTTTATTAGCGACCAAAACTGTTCCAGCTGAGCAAATACGAATTGCAATCGAGGCTGGCGAGACTTTAATGGGGGAAAATAAAATGCAGGAATTGCGAGATAAAAATGATGTTTTGAAAAGTCTTCCTGTCGAACGTCATTTTATTGGACATCTTCAAACGAATAAAGTAAAAGATGTTTTGAAATATGTAACTTGTATTCAATCTCTAGACCGAATTAATCTGGCCGATGAGTTACACAAACAACTTCAAAACCAAAATAGAAAATTGGATGTTTTTGTGCAAGTCAATACTTCCTACGAAGAAAGCAAATTCGGATTGGCGCCAGAAAATGTTTTGTCTTTCATTAAAAAAATAAAAACATACGAAACTTTAAATATTAAAGGTTTAATGAGTATTGGGCTTTTGGATGTTGAAAAAGAAAAAATGATTCCGTCTTTACGACTTTTAAGAACCATAAGAGATGAAATATATTCTGAAGGAATTGAAGGTTTACAAGATTTGAAACTTTCTATGGGAATGTCTCAAGATTTAGAACTCGCCATTGTAGAGGGTTCTAATATGGTGAGAATTGGCACTTCGATCTTTGGAAACCGTTTTTTAGGAAAAGAAATCTGGAACGAAAACATTGCAGAATAAAACTTAATTTTGCGAGCAAATTAAATGCAGATGAACCTAAATGATCTTACCGTAATTGATACTGAAAAAATTGCTTTAGACGATTTGTTTTTTAGTGATGAAAATAAAGCCGCTTTGCTTCAGATAATCAAGGAACATCAATATATTGAAGAATTAAAACAATACAATCTTAAAGTTGACAATAAGATTCTATTGCATGGAAGTTCTGGCTGCGGTAAAACGACAACAGCAAAAGCAATTGCCAATGCTTTAAATAAAAAGATAATTATTGTAAACCTCAGCACTGTGGTCGATTCTAGAATTGGCGAAACTTCTAAAAATCTAAAAGCTATTTTTGATAAGGCTATTCGCGAAAGAGCCGTATTATTTTTGGATGAATTTGACCAAATTGGAAAAAGCCGTGACAGCGATGATAAAGATGTTGGCGAAATGAGACGTTTGGTAAACACAATCATTCAGCTTTTTGATTATTTCCCTTCTGATAGTTTATTGATCTGTGCAACGAATCATTACGAAATAATAGATAGCGCTTTATTGAGAAGATTTCAGCTTCGTTTGAAATATGAAATGCCTTCAGAAAAACAGCTCGATATTTATTATGACAAAATTTTAAGCACGTTTCCAGAACATTTTCAGAACATCCAAAGAAAATATTCTGTTTCTTATGCCGAAGCTTTAGATTACACCAATACTACAATGAAAAGGCAGATTATTCTTCGCTTTAGATTCTAAATAAAAATGAGAAAACCCGCTGACACTACAGCGGGTTTTCGTTTGGCGGAGTTTTATATAATAGAATGAATAGTGTTCTTAATTTATAGTCCTCTTGTCAACCAACCTCTTTTGTTGGCTGTTGCAATGGCATAAGGTGCAATCCAGAATAAACTGAAAGTGTAGAAAACACTATAAGAATAAGCCCAGAAAGATTCTGCAAGCGTATATCTTTTTGCGTAAAATACCATCGAAAATGTTGAGAACATTAATATAGCAACCAAAGTTGAACTAATGAATAATATTGGGTGAACTGCAATAAAGTAGAACATGAATAAAAAGAACGGATACGTCATTGCAATTTTAAAAAACTGATTTAAAAACAGCATTCTAGGTCCAAATTTTGATTCTTTTCTAAAATCCTTGAAAACATATTTTGCCATCATAAGATTTTCGCGAACATTACTTCTCGCCCATCTAATAAACATTTTGTATAATCCTTTGTATTCTTCTGGAACATTAGTTAATACTACTGCATTTCTTTGAAATTTCACTTCTAAACCTTGTTTCAAAATCATATTGGTAAGAGCACGATCTTCGCCAATATCTGATGGCTGCCCCATAAAAGTTTGGTTGATCCATTCTGGCAGACAATTAAAAACTGCATCTCTTCTGTAAGCGACCAAAGCTCCTGGCGTACATAATACAGAACCCAATTGGCTTTCAGCAGAACGTTGAAATTCGAAACTCATTACAAAACTTACATTAAGCATTTTTGGTAAAATCGCTTTTTTATTGTTCAAAACCTGAACGTTTCCTGCAACTGCACCACATTTTTTATTTACCACAAATGGGCTAACTAAGTTTCTTAAAGTATCTTTTTTTACTATAGAATCACTATCTACAGTTACGAAGATTTCTCCTGTTCCTAATTTGAAACCTCTGTACAAAGCCTGACGTTTTCCTTGGTTTTTAAGTCGCTGAAAAATCGTAACACGATCTCCTAATTTTGCTTTTGCTTCCTGCATCCAGTACCAAGTATCATCTTTACTTCCATCGTCAATAGCAAGAAGTCTGCAGTTTTTCTGCTGGATAATCGCTTTCTGCAAGACTTAATAAAGTGTCCCAAACTAGTTTTCCTTCATTGTATGCCGGAACGATAATCGTACAAGTTGGCAATAAATCATCTGATACTGATGGAATAGCTTTGTATCTTAAGTACAAATACGAACTGTACAAGAAAACCCCTGTTTGGTAGAAAAATAAAAGTGTCGTAATTATTAAAAATGGCAATCCCCAAGTCGAAGCAATTCTTTCAAAATGAAATTGCTCAAAATCGTCTTGCAATTGAAATACCATAACGGCCCCTGCAATTAGTAATAAGAAAGTAGCAATAAGAATCGCTAATCCAAAAGGACTTGTCGGTCTTTCTACATGCACTTTTTGTGATTTTTCGTTGGTTCTAAAAAAAGAACCGTTTAATGTTTTTTTGCTGATAGCTGAACTGCCGTTCGCATAAAATTGTTCTGAGATAATTGTTTCGCTTTTCATGCTTATACTCCTTTTTTAATTTTCTTAATTTGGCTTTTAGCAAAATCTTCTCCCTTTCAAAAACGGACACATTAGAGATTTTGACACTAACACAATTTACAAGCGGCATGCCAATACGATTTTAAACTGGTACAGAGCCATTTAGAAAAACAAGAACAAAAAAGAGTGTGTAATTATTTTACACTTTTTGGATACGGTATACACTAAAATCGTGATTTTTGGAATGAAATAAATGAGATTCTAAAAGGTTTTACAGTATTTGTTTCTTCTATTTGGTAAAGAAATATGAATCTCAAAAAGCACGCTTTTAAATAAAAACCTGCAAAGAATTAATAAAACGCATTTATTGAATTAAAATTGCATTAGAGAAAAAAATCAATGATATTTTCTTCTTTTTTTCTTCTTTTAAAAAACATTCTTCACAAAAAAACTAGAAATCTTACTTAAAAAAGTTAAATTTATCGAAAGAAAACTTAACCCTAAATTAAGGAGAATAAAAAATGAATAAAGAGCATTATTATCTTTTATTGGCTGATGACGACGAAGATGACTGCCTTTTCTTTAAAGAAGCTCTCGATGAAATAACGATCGGCACTACGCTGTCAATGGTACACGACGGTGTCCAATTGATGAATTATTTGAAAACTAATATTTCAAATCTTCCCGATGTTCTTTTTCTGGACTTAAATATGCCTAGAAAAAATGGCCTGGAATGTTTAGATGAAATTAAAAATGACGAAGAATTAAAAGCCCTGCCAATTATCATTTTCTCTACTTCGTTAGACGGCGAAATAGTTGACAAATTATACCAAAAAGACGCTTCTTTTTACATTAGAAAACCAGGTGAATTTTCTAAACTTAAAAATGTAATAGAAAAAGCACTTACCATTGCATCCGAAAATAATTTTAAACAGCCCGAAAGAGCCAATTTCATATTGCAACCTTAATCTTCTCTGGAAATGAACCGCAAACACAAGGAACATTATTTTCTTTCTCAAGAAGGTGAAATGGGGAATTTAATTCGTTCTGCAGATTGGAGCAAAACCTCTTTGGGAAATCCTGAAAATTGGCCTCAGAGCTTAAAAACAATGACGGCAATGATACTTGGCAATCCGTTTGGAATGTACATTGCTTGGGGAGAAAATTATACCCAATTGTATAATGATGCTTTTCGTCCTATTCTTGGTGTTTCTAAACATCCAAAAGCATTAGGCATAAGCTCGCGGGAAACATTCAGCGAAATTTGGGATACTATAGGTCCTATGTTTGCCGATGTAATGAAAGGACATGCGGTAAGTTTTCCTGATTTTAAGGTTCCACTGCATCGAAATGGCTACATAGAAGATTGCTTTTTTGACTTTTCGTACAGTCCGATAAAAATCGAAGATGGCTCTATTGGTGGCATTTTGGTAACGGTTATAGAAACCACCGAAAAGAAAATTGTTGCAGATGCGCTACAGGAAAGTAATGTGCGATTTGTCAATAATATTATGCAAGCGCCTGTGGCAATGTGCATTTTTAAAAGCGAAAATCATATTGTTGAAATTGCCAATGAACAAATGTTGCGACTTTGGAATACAAAAGCCGAAAATATAATTAACAAACCAATTTTTGAGATTCTGCCAGGATTGAAAAAACAAGGTTTTGATGAAATTCTTAACAGCGTTTTTAGAGACGGAAAAAAAATTGCTACAGATGAACTTTTTGTCCAACTAAACCGAAACGGACAAACTGAAAACACCTATATTAATTTTGTTTACGAAGCTTTGCGCGAAAAAGACGGCACTATTTCTGGCATTGCGGCAATTGCTACAGAAGTTACTGCTCAGGTTTTGGCACGTTCAAAAGTTGAAGAAAGTGAACAAAAAATAAGACAGCTGGTAGAAAATGCACCTTTTCCGATTGCGGTTTATGTTGGAAAAGAAATGCGCATTGAACTAGCAAATGAATCTATTATAAAAATTTGGGGTAAAGGCCCAGATGTAATCGGAAAAACATACCGAGAAATTCTTCCAGAACTAAAAAATCAATCGGTTTTTGAACAAGTAGAATCGGTTTTTGAAACTGGCCTATCTTTTCATTCTAGAAATTCGCGTATCGATATTGTCATCGATGATAAGTCGCAATCTTTTTATTTCAATTACAGTTTTACTCCTTTATACGATTTAAATGGTAAAATTTATGGGGTAATGAATACCGCTGTAGAAATTACAGATTTGTATATAGCCAAACAAAAAATAGAAGAAAGCGATAAAAGGTTTCGTAATACAGTAAGACAAGCTCCCGTTGGTATTACTATTTTACGTGGACCTGAATATGTGGTTGAAATGGCTAACGAAGCTTATCTCAAAATTGTTGATCGAACGGAAGAATCTTTTGTTGGGAGACCTTTGTATGATTCGCTTCCAGAAGTAAAAGAAACTGTTAGCGTTTTACTAGACAATGTTTTGAATACTGGAATTCCGTTTCACGGAATTGAAGTTCCTGTACCTTTAAACCGATATGGCAAAATCGAAACTTCTTATTTTGATTTTCTTTATCATCCGCTGAAAGAAGAAAACGGAACAATTTCAGGAATTTTGGTAACCGTTACCGAAGTAAGCGAAAAAGTTGAAGCCAGAAAAAAAATCGAACTTAACGAAGATCGTCTTAAAATTGTTGTTGAAGCCAGCGAATTGGGAACTTGGGAACTTAATGTAAAAACAGGACATCTCACCTATTCTGAAAGATATCTGGAAATCATTCACGGCTATACCGAAGAATCTTTGTTAACTCATCAAGAATTATTGGCGCATCTTCATCCTGATGATGTGCATCTTAGAAATGAAGGATATAAAGAAGCTTTAAAATCAGGTTTTTTAAATTACGAAGCTCGTGTAATTTGGAAAGATCAATCGATTCATTGGGTTGAAGCGAAAGGAAAAGTTTTTTATGATGAAAATAATGATCCATCAAAATTAATAGGAACAATTCGGGACATTACCGAAGAAAAAAATACAACCAGAAAATAGAAGAAAGCGAAAAGAAATTGCGAAATCTTATTATGCAATCGCCTGTTCCAAAAGCCATTTTCCGCGGAAATGATTTTGTGATCGAAATGGCCAATTTTGTGCTTTTGAATAATATTTGGAAAAAAGAAGAAAGTGAAGTTCAAGGAAAAAAACTATTAGAAATATTCCCAGAACTTAACAATCAGAAATACGCACATTTATTAAAACAAGTTTACGAATCTGGAAATGTCTATTCTGAATCTGAATCTTTGCTTTTTATTGATAATAAAAAGTACGGTGATCAATACTACGTAGATTTTGAATTTGCACCACTCCGCGAAAGCGATAATTCGATTTCTGGAATTAGAATGACGCTTATTGATGTTACCGAAAAAGTCGAAGCCAGAAAAAAATCGAAGAAAGCGAGAAAAGATTCCGTTTACTTACAGAAAGCATTCCGCAGTTAATCTGGGAAACTGATGCTGAAGGAAAAGCTCTTTTCACCTCTGGGAAATGGCTAGAATATACCGGAGTCGAACCTGGAATTGAAGGTTCTTGGCAAAAAATGATTCATCCAGATGATTTTGAAGAAAATGTAAAAATCTGGCAACATGCACTCGTAACCGGCGAAATGTATCGCTGTGATGTGAGAATGCGCAGAAAAGATGGATCTTACAGATGGCATACCGTTATTGGAGAACCTGTTTTTGGACTCGACAATAAAATCATAAAATGGGTCGGCGCTTTTACCGATATTCATACCGAAAAAGCTTTTACTCATGAACTTGAACAACAAGTTACAGCGAGAACTAGAGAGCTAATTCAGATTAACGAATCGCTTCGAAAAAGTGAAGAGCGTTATCATTTGATGGTCGAAGAAGTTCAAGAATATTCCATTCTATACTTAAATTCAAAAGGTATTGTAGAAAATTGGAATGTTGGAGCCGAAAAGATTAAAGGCTATAAAGCAGACGAAATTATCGGAAAATATTTTGGCATTTTTTATACTGCCGAAGATCAAAAACATAAATTGCCTGAAGAACTTTTAGAATTGGCAAGAGAAAAAGGAAAAGTAATTCACGAAGGCTGGCGTGCACGCAAAAACGGAAGTTTATTTTGGGCAAGCGTAGTTATTACCGCGGTTCATAATAAAAAAGGCGATGTTATTGGTTTTTCTAAAGTAACGCATGATTTAACCGAAAGGAAAAAAGCTGATGATAAATTAAAAATGAATGCACTAGAACTAGAGCAAAAAAACAATGAACTAGAAGAAATGAACAAAGAGCTTCAGTCATTTGCTTATATTTCAAGTCATGATTTGCAGGAACCGCTTCGAAAAATACAGACTTTTGCTTCGCAGATTATTGATAAAGAATCGGAAAATTTATCAGAAAACGGAAAAGATAAATTTAAACGAATGCAAAACGCTGCACAGCGAATGCAGACTTTAATAAATGATTTATTAGCCTACTCTAGAACAAATAGTCAAGAACGTGTTTTTATAAAAACAGACCTCAGCCAAATTATTAAAGAAGTAAAAGAAGATTTAACCGAAGAATTAGAACAAAAAAGCGCCATAATTGAAATCGGACATACTTCTGAAGTTGATATTATTCCGTTCCAGTTTAAACAATTGCTTTATAATTTGATTAGTAATTCGCTGAAATTTTCAAATCCTGATATTCCGATTATAATTAGAATCACAAGCAAAATAGCATTAGGTCAAGATCTAGCAGAAGAAAAACTGATTGCGGCAAAAAAATATTGCCATATAGAAGTTTCGGATAACGGAATTGGTTTTGAAGCCCAATACAACAAAAAAATATTCGAAGTGTTTCAGCGTCTACATGGCAGAGATCGCTACAATGGTACCGGAATCGGACTCGCAATTGTAAAAAAAATTGTAGAAAACCACAACGGAGTCATTACTGCTTCTGGCATTCACAACGAAGGAGCTTCTTTTGATATCTATATTCCTGTAAATTAAATTTATTTTATAAAAAAAAGGAAACTTCATTTAACGAGTTTCCTTTTTCCATTTCAAAACGAATTGAAATTATCTCAAACAAATTCTTATCTAGTATAAACAGTAATTACACCAGTTGTTTTATCTTTAATTTTAAGCTCTTTGTTAGTAAGGTTCATGATATCACTAGTTGAACTAATGTTTCCAACCGTAATAGTCAAATCGTTATGAGATCTTACATAAGTACCAGTAGTTTCTGTAAGAGCACAATCAGAACCGTTATAATCACCAATAACCGCTGCGTTACTTAATCTTAGATCCAAATAATCTTTATTACATCCTGCTGCATTCTGAGGTGCATCAATTAACACTTCTTTTCCATCAACAATTGTCCCAGTTTGGCTTAGACTATACTTCCCTTGAAGTGGAATTATTGTTTCTCCATCATTATCGTCGTTACTACAAGAAGTTACGAACATTCCCGCGCCTAAGGCTAATACGAATAATATGTTTCTATTTTTCATGTTTGTTTGTTTTTTATTAATTTAATTCAATAATGCTAAATTAAAAGTAAAAACCTACAAAAAATTTCATGATTTTAGGAATATATTACATAAATCGCATTTTTTAAACAATGTTCTTTTTTCTATTACAATGACTAATAATTAATGTATTTTAGATAAATATTAACAACCCATTAATTTTACAAAATGAAGAAACTATTACTATTTAGCATTTTTGCTCTATTAAATTTTGCAACGTACTCCTGCACTGCGGATGATAGTCAAACAAGCGAATCTAAAACAGAAATCAAAAAAAATACTTTGTCTGTGGATAATGCCAAAGCAAATATAGGACCGGATGATGATCCTATTACTGTGCCACCACCACCTAAAAAACCTTAAACTACAGTTGTCTAACCTAAATTTATTTTAAAGTGAAAAAATTACTTTTATTCAGTGGTATTGTATTGTTAAGTTTTGCAACTCATTCTTGCACTGCTGATGACACAGAAACAACAAGCGCAAAAACTAAAGTTGTAAAAGAAAAACCTATAACCGAAGCACAAGCAGATGGTCCTGGCGATGGCACTATTACGCCGCCGCCGCCAGAGGATAATTAATTTTATAACGCAATTTTAAAGGAAGTACCGAAAATGTACTTCCTTTCTTTTTTTATTAATTGCATTTTGGTCTATCAGACAGATATCGATTGATAATATATTGTGTAATTGGTTTTAAGAATCTTTGCGTGTTTTCTGGATAAGGCGCAGATTGATTATAGCATTCTATAGAGTTTCCAATCTTAATATAAAAAACTTTCGCTCTACCATTATCATCAAAAAAATCAGTTGTATCACATACTTCAATTTTTCTTAAATTAAAATATCTCGCATCATAATAAGTTTCGCAATAGCCATTATCAGATCTTGCTATTTTTTCATAATGATCGTTTGTCCATTGCATGCAATCTTTTTGTGACATGCTCAAGTAAATGATTATACTTAATACAGCAAGAAAAGTCTGCAATTACAAAATATTTTTTCATTCCAGATTTTCCCACATCTTTCCCTCCAATCTTAACGGGAGTTGAAATATCTGATATCCCTATTGGAGTTGTTTCCCAGTCTTGATGTTTATCTTGTTCTAGTTCTCTAGTTTCATCTTGCTTTACTTCTTCATTTTTATCTTTTTCTACCTCATCATTTTTTAAACTAGGAGAATGTTCGTTTTCTATCTCAACAATTAAAGTGTTAGAAAAATTTTCATTTTCAGGAGTTCCGGTATCCCTTAACACTTCAATTAATCTTTTTTCGTCCTCATCAAGTTGTTTTCTATACTCGTTAAAAGGTCTTGGCTGAAGATCTACCAATATTGCTGACCAGTTGAATAGTGTCTTCAGCGGGATTCTCTGTTTTACCTAAAAGAAAACGCTTAACTGCTTCTAATTTATTCAGTTCATCCTCTCCAAACTGATTTTTCTTATCCTTATCAAATGGAAAATCAAAAAAAGATTTAAAAGCAATTAAGTCATCTTTATTACTATTTGCGTCAAATCTTTTGACGCACAAATTTCTAAGATTTGCTGATGTTGGAGAATTCAGATTATTAGAATATTCTCCATTTTTTTCTTCTTCATATTTAGCTTTAATAGCTTTTTTATAATCTTCAAAAGTAATGGTTGGCATAGGCATTTGAACTTTTTAAAACTTTATCTAAAGTACTTTACTCAACTTTTTGTGACTTTCTGGAACTTCTTCTGACTTTCAAGAAAAACATTCGACTTTCCTGACTTTCTGGTCAATACAGGCTCAAAACGGTTGTTACTTTGCCTCAACAAAATTAGTTATCGCTTTGATCTGCAGGTCAAAAGCAAATGTACAAAACTAGTTCATGTACCAAGTGTGGAAAACCGTAAGACGGATTTTATTCCGGGAAGTATAGATGAAAATCTTACTGTTCTACACACTTCACTTCCCAAACAAAATTTGGTATTGCCATTTAAAAACCAACCTGGAAAAAGATTTCAAGCTGACAATACCCCTTGTTCAACTTTTAAACTTTAAAAAAATGAAAACATTATATTTATGGGGAGCGTGCGCGCTATTGTCAACTACATTATTCTCTTGCTCTGCTGATGAATTAGAATCTTCAGAACAAAAAACTGAAATAAAAAAAGAAATTCCGACAGAGGGACAAGCAAGTGAACCCGATGGTCCCGGTGATGATCAAACTAATATTACGCCACCAAAAAAATAACAAATAAAATTTGTTGTTTTCAATAAATTGCTAAATTCGGGGAAAGTACGATTTATGTTACGATCCCCGTTTTTTTGTTTCTTTATTTTTCTCCTTTTAATTTCTTGTGAGGAGAAAACAAGCACATTAATCAAACCTGAGAAATCGAAAAAAGAAGCAAAACTTCTACAAGAAAAAGCGACAGATCAGTTCCTAAAGAGCAACTACAACAATGCTTTTTATCTTTTTAATAAATCAAAAATTGCTTTTGAATTTTATAAAGACAGTACAAATATTGTTTACAATTTAATTCGGATGGCAAACATCCAACAAATAAATGGCGATTATTATGGGAGCAAAGAAACCTTAACAGAGGCACTGCCTTATTCAAAAATTAACAATAGCTATATGTCGGCAATCAATAATTCCTTTGGAATTGCTGATAAAGAACTTTCTATTTACGATGATGCTATTTTTTACTATAATCAGGCTATAAAAGTTTCGCAAGAGCAAATCGACAAACAATCTCCTCTCAACAATATTGCTGTTGTTTATATTAAACAGAAAAAATATGATAAGGCTATTAAAATTCTAGAAGGAATTTTAGAAACAAAAGCATTCGATAATTTTATAAAAAGTAAGGCAAGAGTAATCGATAATCTTGGATTTGCTTATTATAAAAAAGGCTTAAATAAAAAAGGGCTTCTACTTATGAATGAAAGTCTGGACTTAAGAAAAAAGAATGACGATGTATATGGAAGCATAGAAAGTTATCTTCATCTCGCAGAATTTTATTCTCAAACTGATGTTCAAAAATCAAATGAAAAAGCAAAAAAAGCTTATGAAATTGCCTCTCAACTCAATAGTGTCGATGAACGTTTAAAAGCACTCACCTTTCTAATTTCTAATGGATCTGAAGTAAAATATGGCAAAAAGTATATTGCAATAAATGACAGCATCATAAAGGTTAGAAACAATTTTAAAAATAAATTTGCCAAAATTAAATACGATTCTAAAAAGGAGAAAGACGAAAACCAAATACTGCGATTGGAAAAAGCCGAGACTTCTCTTGCACTGCAAAAAGCACATTATCAGAAGATCTTTTTTATAATTGGCATTACATCGCTTTTTCTCTTATTGCTTTACTTGAGAAAGTTTTACGAGAACCGCAATCGAATTGAAAAAATAAAAACAGCCTACGACACCGAAACCAGAATTGCCAAAGATATTCATGATGAGCTGGCAAATGATGTTTTCAATACCATTACTTTTACACAAACTCAGTCTCTTGAAAATGAAAGCATTAAAGAAACTCTAATTCAAAAACTGGATCATATTTATTCGCGAGTTAGAGGAATTTCTAGAGAAAATAATAATGTAGACATTAAAACAAATTATGCGCTCAATTTAAAAGAAATGCTTTCTACCTATAATAATGAGCATACAAACATTATCATTAACAACATTGAAAAAGTAAATTGGGATTTAATTGACGAAATTAAAAAAGTTACCATTTATAGAGTTTTACAAGAATTAATGGTAAATATGAAAAAGCATAGTCAAGCTTCATTGGTTGTTGTAAAGTTTGACAGTAACGGAAAAACATTTTTTATAGACTATACAGATAACGGAAAAGGTTGCGAAAAATCAAAAATCGTAAAAAATGGTTTGCAAAATATGGAAAACCGTATTTTGTCTAGTAAAGGAACTATTACTTTTGACACTGAACCTGATAAAGGTTTTAAAGTAAAAATAACAATGCCTAAATAAAACCTATGTTTAAAAAAGTAATTATTGCCGAAGATTTTGAAGAATTCAATTTAGCTGTAAAACAAACTTTGAGTGATTTCGACATTGTCAATTTTCAACATGCAAAATATTGCGATGATGCTTTACTAAAAATAAGAAAAGCCATTCAGGATAATGAACCATACGATTTATTAATTAGTGATCTTTCGTTTAAAAAAGATCATCGCGAAGTAAAAATCGGCAGTGGTGACGAATTGATTCAAAAAGTTCGAGAATTGCGGCCTAACATTAAAATTATCGCTTACTCTGTTGAAGATAAAAGTGTTCGTATAAAATCTCTTTTCGAGGATTCTGAAATTAATGCTTTTGTACTAAAAGGCAGAAATAGTATCGAAGATCTCAAAAAAGCTATAAACATAATTTCGGCTTCTGATCAGAAATTTATTTCGCCCGAAGTTGCTTCTGCACTACAAGAAAAAGGCAACTACGAAATAGATGATATTGATATTAGAATTCTAAAATATTTGTCTGATGGAACATCACAGGATGAGATTATAGAAATTTTTAAAAACAGCGATACAAAACCACATAGCAAAAGTGCTATGGAAAAAAGATTAGCAAAATTAAAAGACTTTTTTAAAGCAAATAATACAGTTCATCTTGTTTCGATTACAAAAGATATGGGAATAATTTAAATTTCTTTTTCTTCAATTATAAAGCTCCTTTGGGAGCTTTTTTTATTTCCAAAATTTAAATTTTAAGGATTATGGATTTCCGTAAAATACTGGTTTTGTTTGGTTTTACTTTTGAATCGTAATCAATTTAAAATTAAAAAAATGAAAAAATTAGCTATTTTATTTAGCCTATTCTTCCTAGTCTTAGGAGGAAGTATTGAAGCTCAAAGTGGTCATTACAAAAGCGGAAAAGGTAGTTCTCATAAAGGTGGGAAATACAAAAACTCAAGCACTAATAATCACTACAAAAAAAGAAAATAATTATTTCAGACTTCGATTGACATGAAAATTAAGGACTGGTCGAGAGAAGTTTCAACAATTAGAAAATTTCTAATCAACTAAACTTAAAAATTATGGGCTTTCGATTTCAAAAAAGAATCAAACTTGGAGGCGGACTCGGATTAAATGTAAGTAAATCTGGAATTTCTCCAAGTTTTAGAACGAAAATGGGAACTTTTAACAAAAATGGATATTCTACTAAAACAGGCATTCCTGGAGTACGATACCAAAATAACGGATGCCTTGTCCTATTTGTCTTCACAGGACTTCTCGCATTTTTAATCTATAACCTTAAATTTTAATTATTATGGGATATCGAAAAGGATATTACAGAAAAGACGGAACGTACGTTCAAGGACATTATGCCAATAACAGATCCAAATTTTCAAACAAAAATAACGGATGCATGCTTTTGGTTTTGGTTTTTATTGCCTTCAGTTCAATAATTTCTTGTTCAGATTCAGGAGATTCAACAGAGATAACTTCTGGTTCTAGTTCAGGATCCAGCTCAAATTCAAGTTCAAACTGCCCTACTAAAACCTGCGGTGATTTTAAAAGTCAAGCCGATGCTCAAAAAACTTTTGAAAGCAACAAAAAATGCTACAAAAATTTGGATGGAGATGGAAATGGAAAAGCTTGCGAACATTTAAAATAACTAAACAAAAAAACATGATAACACTAGAACTAAAAAGTCACTTTTTGAGATTATATCAAATGGCATTATCTGATGATCAATTTGATGTATTAGAACTTCAAATGCTGTATCATTTTGCAGACGAAAGAGGAATTCCAAAAGAAGAACTTGACAAGCTTTTTCTAAACCCAGTCCATACCGAATTTATTGTTCCAGAAACTTTAAATACCAAAATTGAGTATTTATACGATCTCACTAGAATTATTTGGGCAGATGGAAAAATTACAGATGATGAATTAAATATGTTGAGAAAATACTGCCGAAAATTTGATTTTCTAGAAGAAAACATTAATGATTTATCGGACTACTTCATTGACTGCGTACAGAAAAATATTGGAAAAGAAGAAATTATTAGTCAATTAAACGCTTAAATTATGAAACCACTAACACATTTATTTAGTTTAAAAAAATCTGAGAATTCTTCCTTCAAAGTTTTAGAAGAAAATGAAGAAGACAGAGAACAAATTAGAATTACATATTATCAGAGCGGTTTTGCCGCTTCTGTAAAAGCTACAGGAAAACCAATTGTTTTAAAGGCATGCCTGCAAAATTTATATATGAGTTTTGAAGATCAGTGCCGAAAACAAAAAATGGAACAAGATAGACTAAAACAACCATACCGAGAAGAACAGGAAAAAAACAGAACAGAGCTTAAAAAATCCGAAGCTGCTATTGGCATTTTTGAGAAAAAAGAACAAGACATAACTGAAAGTATTGATCAGATAAAAAGCGAAATTATTGAAGTAAAACGTAATCCTGATAAATACGGAATTGAAGAAGGAAAGGGGCTTAAAGCACAATTTTATATTGGACTTATCCTTCTTTTGCCTATTACACTATATGTTTTAGTCTTTTATATTTCGGCTTCTTATTCTGCATTTTTCAAAGAATTTTCAAATGATAGCTTAACTGCTGCGATTTTCGATGCCGATGCTTTTACAAATGCATTTAAAGCAAGCTGGCTAGAAGGGGTTTTAGTTACCACAATTCCGTTTGTCTTTATGGGGTTGGGATATGTAATTCATATGGTTCAAAAAGGAAAAGGGATAAAAAATATATTGAGACTTGTTTCGCTTTTTGCTATTACCTTTTTATTCGATTCTCTTTTGGCTTATATCATTGAGAAAAAGATCTACGAATTTAACAAGACAACAGAATCATCTCCATATAATTTAAACATTGCTTTGGGCGAACCTGAATTCTGGATGATCATTTTTGCTGGCTTTGTAGTTTACATTATCTGGGGACTTGTCTTTGATTTTGTAATGAAAGAATTTGAAAATATTGACAAAATCAGAGCTTTTATAAGAGGTAGAAAAGAAAACTTACTTAATCTAGAAAAACTTAAAACAGATAACTTAAATAAAATCAATGGTTTTAAAGAGCAAGTCGTGGCTATAAACGGAAAAATATCCGAATTGCAGTCTAAAATTGATGGTTTCGTATTTCCTGTAAAAGAATATCTTCATTATCACCATCAATATAAAGAAGGCTGGTTTCAGGCAATTGGCACCGAGTTAGCCTTACCCTACAAAGAAAAGGAAGAACTCTTGCAAAGTCTGCGAACTTTACTCTGAGGAACATTTGAGAAAATTAAATTTAATTGATCCTGACTTTCAACATTTAGTATATTCTAAAAATTAATAACTATGAAAAATACTTTACATAAATCACTTCTATTCTTATTATTGATTTTAGTTTTTTCATGCAAAGAAGAAACTAAAAAAGAAGAAAAAGAAACCACTATTAAAACGTCTGTTTCAGAAAATTATAATATTAGCATACTTGTTGATTTATCTGATCGAATAAGCCTTAAAAAAAATCCAAATCCTTCAATGGAAATATATCAACGAGACTTAGGATATATTAAATCGATTTCTGAGGCTTTCACTGAGCATTTAAAATCAAAAAGAATGAGACAGATTGACGATAAAATGCAATTATTTTTTAATCCCGAACCTGAGAATGCAGAAATTAATTCCATTTCGAAAGACTTGAGAATTATTGTTACTAAAGACAACGCTTCAAAAGAGTTACTTAATTCTATTAATGACAACTATTCCTCAAAAACTACTGTTATTTATGAATCGGCAATTAAAGATGATAAATATATTGGCTCAGATATTTGGAATTTTTTCGACAGTAAAGTACAAGATCAATGTATTGACAAGAACTTCAGAAACATCTTAGTTATTTTAACCGATGGATATATGTTTTATGAAGGAAACCAAATCAAAGACGGCAATTTATCCAGTTATTTAACACCTCAACTTATTAAACAAAATGGCTTAAGTACAAATGGTTGGGAGAAAAAGTTTGAAAAAGGAAACTTTGGTTTCATTAAAATTAATGCCGACTTGTCTGATCTTGATGTCCTAGTTTTAGGAATAAATCCAAGTAAAAATAATCCTTTCGAAGAAAAAATAATAAAAGCTTATTGGACTAAATGGCTTTCTGAAATGAAAATAAAACATTTCGAAATTAAAAATGCCGACTTACCTTCTAATATGGATAAAATCATTAAAGATTTTATTTTAAAGAAAGAATAAAATATCAAACCAATATGCTTTAAAGAGGAACTTCATTGTCCTCTTTTTTGTGTTTAAATCCATCTCTAAGAAAACTTCTCTTCAAAATTTTACTCGATTACGGATTTCCATAAAATACTGGTTTTGTTTGGTTTTACTTTTGAATTACAAATCAATTTAATACTAATTAAAACTAAAAAATTATGGAATACAAGGTAGTACCATTCGTTGCATCAATCGATCCAAAAAAAGGAAATTCAAATCATGTTGCTGAGCAACTTGAAAACCTGATAAAAAATTTCACAAATCAAGGCTGGGAATATGTACGTTTGGAAAGCGTATCAACATTTGTTCATCCTGATAGTGGATGTTTTGGATTAGGTGCTAAACCAGGCTACACAACAAATAGTCAAATGGTTGTTTTTCAGAAAAAATGAAATATATCATCTTATTAATTATTAGATGCTACTGGCTTTTAATTCCTCAATCTAAAAGAAGAAAGTGCATTTTTAAAAAATCTTGTTCAAATTATGTTTTTGAAATAAGTCAAAAAGACGGATTTATAAAGGGAATAAAAGCATTTCAATTTAGATTCCAAAACTGTCGGGGAAACTTTTCAATTTTTAAGAACCCAATAGATAACAAAATTCAAATGATTCTTCCTTCTCAATTAATAATTGACAAAGAAGAAATAGCCGATAGACTTATTGACTAAACTAAAAATATGAGAGAAAAAAAGTCCTTTCGAAAATAATATTAAATAGTATTATCCGATGAGATGCTATCGCTTCATAAAACAGAAGTAAATCCCGTATAAGTACTCACTTTAAAGAATATAATTCTAAGTAGATTTATCGCAACTAACTAAATACCACATTGCCTATGCTAAAAAACTACTCCCTACTATTCTTATTTCTTTTTATATTTTCTTGTAAAAAAGCTGATGCTCCGCCTCCACTGCCGCAAGTAAATTCGTTCTACAAAAGTGCCGTTACAGCAGACGACCGCAAAACTATTACTGCAGAAGAAGCCAAAACGTATCATGTCAATACTGCATTTAAATACGAATACAGAACTGGACATCCGGGACATTATAAGTACAACTATCATGTAAAAGGAGTAAACATTCATGGCGATTCTGTTTTTGGAAACATTAATACAGAAGGAAAATATGGTGCTGGAATTCTAATAACAGATAGTATACCCGAGCTAGAAATTTCTACAGAATGGATTTCTCACGGAAAACTAAAAGCTCTCGATAAAAAAGGAAACGAATACAATCTAATTGTCAAATAAACTAATGAAATATACTTTACTCTTACTTTTTGTTTTTTGCACTTCTTTTTCTTCTATAGAAACAAACGTTTTTATTTGTGGACCTAGTGGTGCAAAAAAGTATCATTATAACGAAAATTGTCGCGGTTTAAGCTCCTGTAGTCATGGAGTTGTAAAAACATCTCTTAAACAAGCACAAGGTTTAGGATTGACACTTTGTGGGTGGGAAGATTAAAAACCTCCTCACCCACATACTTTAACTATTTGATAATAATCACTTTACAATAAATTCACATTAGTTTTATTAATTTGATATAAAACTAATCGTTATGAAACTTTTTAATCTAAAATTTCTAGTATCATTCAAAGAATGGCTTTTCTTGAGAGCAATGCAATCTTCTTTCCTACATTAATAAACAACTTAATTATAAAGGAAAATACGATTGAATGAATAAAGTCGAAAGCTCATTTCTGAATAAAAACCAATTTGGTGAAGATTTCTTGTGGGGTGTCTCAACTGCCGCTTTCCAAATTGAAGGTGCGCATGATTCGGACGGAAAAGGTTCTTCTATCTGGGATGTTTTTACTTCTCAAAAAGGAAAAATTAAAAACGGTCATCATGCCATAACCGCCTGCGATTTCTACAACTCTTATCAGGACGATATTAATCTAATTAAGGAACTTAATATTCCTAATTTTAGATTTTCTATCAGCTGGCCCAGAATTATGCCAACTGGTGTTCATCCTGTAAACCAAGCGGGAATCGATTATTACAATAAAATCATAGATTCGCTACTGGCTTCTGGAATCGAACCTTGGATAACTCTTTATCACTGGGATTTACCACATGATCTGGAAGTAAAAGGAGGTTGGACAAACCGAGAATCTGTTTCGTGGTTTAAAGATTATGTCGAAGTCTGTGTACAGTATTTTGGCGATCGTGTCAAAAACTGGATGGTCATTAACGAACCTTCCGTATTTACGGGAGCAGGTTATTTTTTAGGTATTCACGCGCCAGGCAAAAAAGGAATTACAAATTACCTAAAAGCCATGCATCATGTTACTTTGGCAACTGCAGCTGGAGCTAAAATAATTCGAGAGCGAATTTCGGATTCTAATATCGGAACTACATTTTCGTGCACGCATATCGAACCTGCAACAGAAAACTCAAAAGATGTCGAAGTTTGCTAAACGTGTAGATACTTTATTAAACCGAACTTTTATAGAACCTATTTTAGGATTAGGTTATCCGCAGAAAGATCTTCCAGTTCTTAAAAAACTTAATAATTACATTTTAGAAGGCGATTTAAATAATCTCGATTTCGATTTTGATTTTATTGGTTTGCAATGTTATACTCGTGAAGTTGTAAAATCGGCAATGCTGATTCCGTATATTGGTGCAGAATTAGTAAGTGCCGAAAAACGAAATGTAATTTCTACCGATATGGGTTGGGAAGTTTATCCGCCAGCAATGTATCATATTCTTAAAAAGTTTAATGAATATGACGGAATCAGAAAAATCATTGTAACTGAAAATGGTGCCGCTTTTCCTGATACTGTAAAAAATGGAAAAGTTCATGATATAAAACGGACGCACTACATTCAGGATCATTTAGAGCAGATTTTAAAAGCCAAACAAGACGGTTTAAATGTCGATGGTTATTTTGTCTGGACTCTAACTGATAATTTTGAATGGGCTGAAGGATACAATGCTCGCTTTGGGTTGATTCATGTCGATTTCGAAACACAAAAACGTACTATTAAAAATTCAGGGTTGTGGTTTAAAGACTTTTTATCTTAAAACCTATTCTCAAAAAATAGAAAAAGCCTTTCGTACTAATAATTGCGAAAGGCTTTTTTATTTGAAATAAGATTATCTTTTAACGAAATCTATATTTATAATTCTGTTTTAAAATTCCAACATGAATCTTTCCATTGGTTTTTAAATGAGTCGTCATCATGATATATTTTTCTTCGGGATATTTCACCTCAAAATTAAAGGTTGTATCTCTTACTTTCACTTGAAGCAAATGTTTTCCTTCACTAGAGGTCGATAGTCCAACTGTTTCGTAAGTTGGCAATGCCTCTGTTGCTTTTAAATTAATATCTTGAACTTTCTCTTTATCCAGAAATACTTCTAGTTTTAAATTGTCCAATTTCATATCGGTTGGCTGTTCAAATGAGACAACATATTTTTTACAGCTTACGGTGCATAAAACGATTAATAGTAAGAGAAGCTTTTTCATAAATAATGTTTTTAACTGATACTAATAGATTCAAAATCTATTTTTAATTTTATAAATATAGATAATTTTATTGCAAATCGATTGCTTAGAAAAGCAAGTTTTTCGGTCTTTGCAACTAGTTTTTACTCCATTAAAAATGGTCAAAAAAAATACACTTTTTTAGCTAAAAAAAGTGCTATTTCATTGATTTTTATTAGGTTTAACGGGATTTTTTTCTTATCTTTATAGTGTAAATAACAGTAAATATATGCCGAAAAACAGACTTTTTAACTACCAAAATTACACTTCACAAAACCATTCTTTTTCCCGCTTTATGCATTTTATTTTTCAAAATGCTTTTTCGTTTCATATCGAAACTATTTTTCTAATCTTTTTTCTGCACCAAGTATATGCAGGCCGAAGAAACTAGAGCAACTGCTCCAACCGCAATCGTAATTATTTTGCGAGGATATATTTTCTGAGCCAGTTTTTTAGAAAATAGATTCCTAAAATTCCATAAAAGATTTCCTTTTTGAGGAACTTCTTTCGACTCTTCATGTTCATTTTTCACTAAAACCATTTCTTCTATGCCATTATTATCGATTTCGCCCGTTACATTCTTAACGACACTTTTAGTTTGTTTTGCTTCTTCAATTCTACATTTTTCATTGAACTTTTTAAAAGGGCGTGGCTGAAAATCGACTATTACAGCGGCAAGATTTATCGCATCAATATTTGACGGATCTGTTTCTCCCTTAAAGAAAGTTTCAATAGGCCTAAACTTATCTTTTTGATCCTTAAACTTATTCTTTTGAGTATGATCAAAATCTAAGCACAATAAATTCCTAAAAACATTCAAATCGTCTTGCGTTGGTTTATCTTCAAAAATAAGCCAACACAAATCGCGGAGTTTTCCGCGCGAAGGGTTGTATAAAAAATCAAAATATTCGCCCTCTTTTTCGATCTCATATTTAATTTTAATCGCCTTTTTATATGCTTCTAATGTATTATTCATCTTGCCTCTTTTAGGAACTTCTTTTGACTTTGTATTTTCATTTTTTAACTAAAACTTTTTATATGCCTTTATTTTCGAATTCTAGATTTAAATGCTTTTTCAGCACTTTCAATTTCTGTTCCAATTTCTATATTTTTTCTATATTTTTTTTTGCCGTTCAAACCAACTTTTGAACAACTTATTGCATCTATTATAATATAGAGATTCGATTAAAATTAAATAATAATTAACCCAAAAAAGGCCTTCTATTTTAGTTTTATTGGGAATTCTCGGGAATCTCAGGAAAACGCAGGAATTCGAGAATCCCTTGTCAACAGTGATCTAAAAGTGCCTTTACTTTGCATCAGAAATTAGTTCAAGTTTTGTCTGCAGACTAAAACAAAAATATAAAACTAGTTCTAATTAACATTGTGGAAAACCGTAAGACCGAGTTTATTCGGGAAGTATAAATTACGTCTTACAGGTCTACACGATCTACTTCCCAAAACCAATTTTGGTATCGCATTCCAAGATCTGGATCAACTCCGGACAGCCATACCTATGTCTAATTTCTAAAATAAACTAAAATGAAAAAACTAATACTATTTATCGCTTTTGCGCTATTGTTCACGATATTTTCTTGTACTCCTGATGAGTATGAGACACAACCAAAAAAGAAAATTGAAAAAGTTGGCACACCGTCAGCAGAGTATAATGAGGGTCCTGGTGACAAAGGAAATGGAAATCCGCCACCACCAGGTCCATAATAAAAAAAGTTTTTAGTATCTAATTAATTACTATTTTCGGGGAAAGTAAATTTAAATGTTACGATCCCCGTTTTTTTATTGTATTATTTTGCTTTTGCTTTTTTCCTGCGAAGAAAAAAGCCTGTTAATCCTGATAATGAATCTATTCGGAAAGAGGCACTCTTTTTACGGAACAAAGCCATTGAAAGTTTTGACAAACAAGATTTTAATACTTCGTATAATTTATACAATAAATCAAAGGCACTTTATGAAATCATAAAAGACAGTGCCAATATCTCATATATCCTTCTTAAAATCGCGGATATTCATCAGAGGAATGGAGATTATTATGGAAGCAAAGAAATTATAACCGAGGCATTACCGTATATAAAAAAAGGAGTTTATTCTGCGAGTGCAAATAATGCGTTAGGCATTGCAGACAAAGAACTTTCTCTTTATGACGATGCTATTTTTTACTACAAAAAAGCGACAAATGAATATACAGATCTACTTTTAAAACAAGCACCTATACAAAATATTGCGGCTGTATATATTTATCAAAAAAAATATGACAAAGCAATTCCGATCTTGGACTCCCTTTTACAATCTCTTTCAAGTAAAGATTTAAAAGAGAAAGTCACACCATATGACAAAGCTATCCTACTAGACAATTTAGGGTATGCCAACTTTAAGAACGGAATAGATGATAAAAGTTTTCATTTAATGAAGGAAGGTCTGCAAATTAGACTTGATACTAAGGACACCTACGGAAGCATTGAAAGCTATCTCCATCTTGCTGATTATTATTCTAAACAAAACAAAACAAAATCAGACGAAAATGCTCTTTTAGCTTATAAAGCTTCTACACAACTGAATAGCATTGACGAAAGATTAGAAGCGCTTCAAATACTAATTTCAAATGATAATAGCCTTAACACGGCAAAATATATCCAAAAGTATTTTACGTTAAACGACAGCATTATTAAAGTTCGAAACAATTTTAAAAATAAGTCTGCCAAGATTAAATACGATGCAAAAAAAGAAAAAGACGAAAACGAAAAACTTCGTTTAGAAAAAGCAGAAAATCAACTATCACTTCAAAAGGCTAAATATCTTCGAATTGTTTTTATAATTGTTTTTTCTTTTTGGTGATTTTAATTGCAATTTTAATTCGCTATTATAAAAATAAAAATAAGGCAATCGAATTTAAAAGTTCGTACGACACCGAAACGAGAATTTCTAAAAAAATACATGATGAATTGGCAAATGATGTATTTCAAGTAATTGCTTTCGCCGAATCTCAACCATTAGCCAAAGAAAATACCAAAGAGAATCTTCTCCAGAAGTTAGATGATATTTATGGGCGGGTTAGAGGAATTTCAAAAGAAAACAATAAGATCGAAACGGGCAAAGATTTTACCAAAAGCATCAAGGAAATGCTTTCTGCTTACAATACTATTGAAAGAAATATTATTGCTACAAACTTAGAAAGCGTAGAATGGGAAGATGTTGATGATATAAAGAAAATTACCATTGGGCGCGTTTTACAAGAATTAATGGTAAATATGAAGAAACACAGTAAGGCCTCTCTTGTTGTAATAAAATTTGAAAGTGATCCAAAATCAATTCTAATACGTTACACCGATAACGGAATTGGCTGTGAAAAAACGAAGATTTCTAAAAATGGTCTCCAAAATATGGAACACCGTATTCAGACCGTTAAAGGAACTATCGAATTTGAAACAGAACCCGAAAACGGATTTAAAGCTAAAATAGTAATACCTAAATAAACAAAAGCCTTTCGGAATATTCCTGAAAGGCTTTTTCTTCAAAAAACAAGTAATTTTTAAAATTACCTTGCGTTAAACTGCCTCTTTCAAAACAGCAACAGCTTCTTTCCAATTATTTACTCTCAAATAATTCTCTTTTTTGGCATTATGAAATGCTGTAAACATAATAGGCTTACCCATGCAAAAATCTAAATTCTTTGGATGATCATCGATTAGATAATCAGTATTGATAATGGTTTTGCTTCCGCATAAAACGATATTTTGCCATTGAATAAAAGGAAAATGTTCTGCGAGCCATTCTATTTTTTCATTCAGCGAAAGCGGAAATTCTGTCGCCGCAGATACAATATAAATCTCAAAATTTTCCTGTAATAACTTTAAGCTTTCTACCGCATCATCTATTACTGGCAAGGTTCTAAAAAAATCTTTAGAGTTTAAAACACTGCGTACTTTCTCTCGGCCATAAAAAGCTTCTTCTTCTGTCAAACCTTGAATTTCTTCTCTTAAAATTGTTATTCCGAAATCTCTTTCGAAGTAAGTTATTAGGTGTGCTTCTACATCAGCAAGCACTCCGTCCATGTCGACTGCAATTGATTTCTTTTTCATTGTAAATTTATTTTGCTGCTAAATTATGCAAAAATTGCAACAAACAGCAAAATATTGCAATTTTTTATTTATTTTTGCAATATAAAACCGCAAAACAAATGAGAAAGGAAGAACGACAGCAGACAATTTTAGAATATTTATCTAAAGAACATCGGGTAACTTCGGTAGAATTAAGTGAGTATTTGAGTGTTTCTGAAGACACAATTAGACGTGATCTAAAAGAACTTTCAGATCAAGGGCTTTTAAAAGCTGTGCGTGGTGGTGCGGTTGCTCCTTCTCCAATGCCTTTGCATTACAGAAAAAGAGAAAAACACGATCTTGAAAACAAAAAGATTATTGCAGAAAAAGCAATTTCTTATCTAAAAGATGGTCAAGTAGTTTTTATTGATGGAGGAACAACTTCTTTGGCTCTTGTAGCAAGTTTTCCACATGATTTAAAACTCACTGTTATAACAAACAGTTTTCCTGTTGCAGTTTTGGTTGAAGATTTGCCGAACATTGAATTGATTTTTGCTGGAGGAAAAATGTGTAAAACCTCTTTTACAACTTCGAGCATGGAATCACTTGATTTTTTTAGAAGTTTTAGAGCAGATGTTTGCATTTTGGGAACATGCGGTATCCATCATGAACGTGGTCTAACTGGAATTTTATACGACGATTCGCAAATCAAAAAAAATATGATTCAGAATTCGAATTTCATAATTGCTTTGGGTTCAAGTGAAAAAATCGATACTGGAGAAACTTATTTTGTTTCTCATTTAAAAGACATTGATGTTTTGGTAACTAATATTTCGCCTGACGAAGAAATATTAAAACCGTATAAAAAACAAGTAACGGTTCTTTAGCCAAAACAAAAAAAGCCTTTCAGGATTTTACTCCCAAAAGGCTTTTTTACTACAAATTAAGTGGCAATTTTATTTCCATCCACCGCCCAAGTCTCTGTAAACATGGACTGCAGCATTTAATTGTTCTTTTTTAGTATCGATTAATTCCAATTTAGCTTCTAATGCATCTCTCTGCGTCATTAAAACTTCGAAATAATCTACTCTTGCCGATTTAAACAAATCGTTTGAAACGTCAATAGAAGTATTTAAGGCATCAACTTGTTTTGATTTAAGATCGTAACCTTTTTGAAGATTCTCAATCTTAGACATTTGATTTGACACTTCTAAATAAGCATTTAAAACCGTACGATCGTAATTGTATAATGCTTGAATTTGTCTTGCATTTGCACTTGCAAACTCTGCTTTAATTGCATTTCTATTAATCAAAGGCGCAACAAGATCTCCTGCCAATGAGTACAATAGCGATTCTGGCATTGTAAACAAATAAGAAGGTTTGAAAGCATTTACCCCAATTGCGGCTGTAATATCCAAAGAAGGATAAAACTCAGCACGAGCTACTTTTACATCTAATTTTGTTGCTACTAATTCTAGTTCTGCTTGTTTTACATCTGGACGATTCTCTAACAATTGAGAAGGAATTCCAGAACTTACAGCCGCTGGTAAAAGACTTAAGAAATTAGTATTACTTGTTCTTTTAATTTCCTGCGGATATCTTCCAAGCAAAAAGTTGATCTTGTTTTCTGTTTCTTTTATCTGCTGTAAGATATCAAACTCCATACTTTGCGAAGTTAAAACCTCAGCTTCAAATTTCTTAACTCCAAGTTCTGTTGCTCTTGCGGCTTGTTTTTGAACTTTTACAATTTCTAAAGCATTAGTTTGCAATTTGATAGTTTGTTTTACAATATCTAATTGATTATCTAAAGCTAATAATTCATAATACGAATCGGCAACTTCGGCAATAAGGTTTGTAATAACAAAATTTTTACCTTCAACAGTCGCCAAATATCTATTTAAAGTCTGCTTTTTTAGAATTGCGAAGTTTTTTCCAAATATCTACTTCCCAGTTTGCATAAGCGGCAATAGTAAAATCTCCAAGCGGATCTGGCATCTCTTTACCTGGTTTAATTTCAGTTGTAGCATCACCCGCTCCTTGACTTGTATATCTACCCACTTTTTCTACTCCAGCTCCAGCACGTAAACCTGCAGTTGGCAGTAAAAGTCCTTTTTTTACACGAATATCATTCTTTGCGATTTCTATTTCCTGTAAAGTAATATTTAGTTCTTGGTTATTTTTAAGAGCGACATCAATTAAATCAACTAGATTCTGATCTTTAAAATAATCTTTCCAGTTTAATGCTTAGCTGTATTATTGTTTGCATCTTGTGTTTGAACAGTTGCACCAAACGAATCAGGAACTGGCGTACTTGTAGTTACTGCTGCTTCAGGTGCAGGGGTTTTACACCCTGCAACTGCTAGACATGCGGCTAATACAATACTATATTGATATGTTTTAACTTTATACATGATTGTTATCAATTTCTTCTGTTAATGGGTTTTCTTCTTCATGTTTTACCAATTTGTGTTTTTCGGCAATTTTAGCAAATATGAAATACAAGCCCGGAATTACAAAGACACCACAAATGGTTCCAATAAGCATACCTCCTGCCGCCGCAGTACCAATTGTTCTGTTACCTATTTTACCTGGACCAGTTGCAAATGCAAGCGGTAATAAACCAGCAATAAAGGCAAACGAAGTCATCAAAATTGGACGGAACCTTGCTTTTGCTCCTTCCATTCGTTGCATCCAAAACAGATTTTCCTGCTGCATGTCTCTGGATCGCAAACTCGACAATCAACACGGCATTCTTACCTAATAAACCGATAAGCATTACCATGGCAACCTGAGCATAGATATTGTTTTCTAATCCTGTTAATTTCAATAAAAGGAAAGCTCCAAAAATACCCGCTGGTAAAGAAAGAATTACTGACAATGGCAAAATAAAACTTTCGTATTGAGTCGCTAATACCAAGTAAACGAATCCTAAACAGATTAAGAATACCCAAATAGCTTGATTACCTTGTGCCACCTCATCGGCAGAAATACCTGCCCAGTCAATGTCATATCCTCTTGGTAACTTTTCAGCGACTACTTTCTGAATCACTTTAATTGCTGTACCAGAACTAAATCCTGGAGCTGGCGAACCACTAATTTGTGTTGAGGTATACATGTTATGACGTGTGATTTCTGAAAGTCCATACACTTTTTCTAATTTCATAAAAGCAGAATAAGGCACCATTTCATCACGGTCGTTTTTAACATACAATTTCAAGATATCATCTGGCTGTGCACGATATTCTGGCGAAGCCTGAACAATTACTTTATAGTTAATACCAAATTTAATAAAACTGATTTCGTAATTACTTCCCACAAGAGTTGACAGCGTATTCATGGCATTTTCAATAGAAACTCCTTTTTGCTGTGCCAAGTCATTATCAACTTTCATCATGTACTGAGGGAAACTAGAACTGTAGAAACTAAATACGTTTGACAATTCTGGCTGTTTATTTAATTCAGCCACAAACTCATTATTTACCTGTTCCATTTTCTTGTAATCTACAGAACCTGTTTTATCTAGTAAACGAAGCTCAAATCCTCCAGCAGCACCATATCCTGGTACAGCAGGCGGTTGGAAAAATTCGATATTAGCTCCTGTAATATCTTTACATTTTTCCTCCATTTCATGCATGATCTCCAAAACAGATTCTTTTCTATCGCTCCAGTCTTTAAGGTTAACCAAACAAGTTCCAGAGTTCGATCCTGTACCTTCAGATAAAATCTCATAACCTGCCAATGAAGAAACCGATTTTACTCCATCAATATCTTCTGCAATTTTTTGAACTCGTTCTGCAATACTATTAGTTCTTTCTAAAGATGAACCTGGTGGTGTCTGAATTACAGCATAAAACATTCCTTGGTCCTCATTCGGAATAAAACCAGAAGGAACATTGCTACTAATGATCCATGTTCCAGCACAGAAACCTAAAAGCGCTACAATTGTAACCACTCTTCTGTCAACAATTTTACCTAATAGGTTTTGATATTTACCTTGTGCTAAATTGAATTTTTCGTTGAAAGCATCAATAAATCTATTTGCAGGAGTTTTCTTTTTAGGTACGCCGTGATTATTTTTTAACATCATCGCACAAAGCGCAGGCGTTAAGGTCAAGGCCACAATACCAGAAAGAATAATCGCAGTTGCCATAGTTACAGAGAATTGTCTGTAGAATACTCCAACAGGTCCCGACATGAACGCAACCGGAATAAATACTGCGGCCATTAAGAATGTAATTGCAATAATAGCTCCCGCAATCTCGTGCATGGCTTGTTTAGTTGCTTTAAATGGCGAGAGATGTTCTTCTTCCATCTTGGCGTGGACGGCCTCAATAACCACAATCGCATCATCGACCACGACCCCAATCGCTAATACAAGTGCAAATAGCGTAATTAAGTTCAACGAAATATCAAAGAATGTCATGAACACAAACGTTCCTACCAATGATACAGGAACCGCGATAGCCGGAATAACCGTAGAACGCCAGTCTCCTAAGAAAAGGAAAACTACTAGACCTACCAGAATGAAAGCTTCAACCAAAGTATGGATTACTTTTTCGATAGAAGCATCAAGGAATTTAGAAACGTCATATGAAATTTCGTAATCCATTCCTTTTGGAAATCTTTGTTTGATTTTTTCCAGTTTTGCTTTTACCTCTTCAATAACCTGATTCGCATTACTTCCAAAAGATTGTTTTAATACGATCGCTGCAGATGGTTTTCCATTCAAATTAGAATAGATATCATACATCGAGCTTCCAAATTCAACTTTAGCAACATCTTTCAATCTCAAAAGCTCTCCATTTGGATTTGCTTTTACCACAATATTCTCATATTGCTCTTTTGTTGTATAACGCCCAGAATATTTCAATACATATTCGAATGCTTGAGAACGTTTACCAGAACTTTCACCCGTTTTACCAGGAGAAGCTTCCAAACTCTGACTTGATAATGCTTCCATTACCTCATCAGCAGAAATTTTATAAGCCAACATACGGTCCGGTTTTAACCAGATACGCATTGCATATTCACGTGTTCCTAAGATATCTCCAGAACCAATACCATTTACCCTTTTTAATTCAGAAAGTACGTTAATATCGGCATAGTTATACAAGAACTTCATGTCGGTATTTTTGTCTGTACTGTAAAGGTTCACGTACATCAACATACTCGGTACTTCTCTCGTAATTTTAATACCCTCACGAATTACCAAAGGAGGAAGTTTATTGGTAACAGAAGCCACACGGTTCTGAACGTTAATTGCTTGCTTGGTTAGGATCTGTACCTAAGTTAAAAACTACTTTGATTGTTGCTTCACCATCGTTTCCAGCATCTGAAGCCATATATTTCATTCCCGGAACACCATTTAAGGCTCTTTCCAAAGGAATAACAACTGCCTTGATCATCAACTCACCGTTAGATCCAGGATAATCTGCCGTAACGTTAACCATTGGAGGTGAAATTGTCGGGAATTGTGTAATTGGTAAATTTAAAACCGACAATATCCCTAAAAAGACAATAATCAACGATATCACTATCGAAAGAACAGGTCTTTGAATAAATTTATTAAACATTTTTGTATATTTTAATGATTAAAACCCAGTAAACCTATTCTGCTTTTAAGCGTAAATTATTGATTACTTTATTAGGAGATTGGTAATCGTATTTAATCTTATCGTTTTCTTTTACTTTCTGAACACCTTCAAGTAAGATTTTATCATTCTCTGTAATACCGCTTCTGATTACATACAAATCAGGAATCTCACCCGTAATAGTGATCTCTCTTGAGCTTACTTTATCATCTTTACCTATTACAAAAACATATTTTTTATCCTGTATTTCGTAAGTTGCTTTTTGTGGAATTATGATAGCATTCTTAAGAGGAACATTCATCTGAACTTGTCCTGTTTCTCCATTTCTAAGTAATTTTCCAGAATTAGGGAATCTTGCTCTGAAAGCAATATTTCCAGTTTCATTATTGAATTCACTTTCTATAACTTCAACATTTCCTTTCTCTTTAAAAATATCTCCATTAGCCAAAACTAAATTCACCTTATTATCAGCACGATCCTTTATATTCGTTTCATAGCTAATATATTCTGGTTCAGAAACATTGAAGTATGCAAACATCTGACTGTTGTCTGAAAGACTCGTCAACAATTCCCCTTCATCAATTAAACTTCCTAGTTTTAAAGGAATACGGTCAATTGTTCCATCAAATGGAGCTCTAATTTCTGTGAATGATAAATGTAATTTTGCCAGTGCCACTTCAGCTTTTGCAGATTGTAATTTTGCTTGAGCTACACTCAATTCGTTTTTAGAAACGATATTTTTATCAGCCAATAATTTTGAATTTTGCAATTCAATTTCTGCCGATTTTTGTTCAGCCTGTGCTTTAAGCAATTCAGACTGATACATGTTTGGCATAATTTTAAACAACAACTGTCCTTTTTTTACAAATTGCCCTTCATCAACATATATATTTTGCAAAAACCCTTTTTCTTGGGCACGAAGTTCGATATTTCGAACTGATTTTATTTGTGAAACGTATTCTTTGGTAAATGAAGTATCAATTTTAACCGGATTAGTAACAGTAAATTTTTCAACTTCTTCTTTTTCTTCTTTTTTAGATGTACAGCTCGTTAAGCACACCAAGGCCATTAAGCCTGTGAACACAATGATTTTTTTCATGATTTAGTTTGGAAATTAAGCGATTGAATGCTTTGGAATGAAAATTCCTTTGGATGTTAAAATGCATCAGTCAGCCGTAGCCCAGACCTTAACTTTCATATAAGCAGAAGTAGAAAAATATACAACAGCAAGATACACAGATCGTAACTCAGGTAACCGATGTATATTATAAAATCAAATTCTTAATACTCTCTGAGTAATGTAGATAGGATTTGAATGCCCAAAAACAGGCGTAGAAATTTTAAAACGATTTGAATCATTCGCTGCAGACTGATCTGAAAGTGCCAGATACAAAGCGTCTACCAAACTATACGAAGCAGTAAAATACTTATTCGTAAGTAAATTAATATCATCACCGCCTCCTAGAAGATCTTCTTCAAGATCGATATCAGCATCTTCAATTACAGAACTACCGCGATCTTGACTAGTGAACTTAACTCTATGTTTATGTTCAAAATTGTGATGATGTGAAAGTGTACTAGCATTAAGATATTGGCCTCCGCCGAACAGAAGCAAATTCATGAATACTAAAAATACTATTAACTTTCTCATTTGGGTGCGAAAGTAGTAAAAGAATTAAAACAAAAAAAGATTTTTTAAGAAGGTTTAACAATTACATAAAACGAAAACGTTTTCATTCGTTTAATATTTAGCAATATTCTAGTCTATTATCTTACAATTATTACCATATATTTAAAAACCAACTATTTAGAACTAAACTCAAAAAAGAATAATTTCCATAATTGTAAACTCTTGACCCGCTTTTTCAAAAGTTTTAAAAGCATTTTTCATTCCAAATTTCTCGTAAAATGCTTTTTTATTGGTTCTAGCATTGCACCAAACTTTTTTCAGTCCCTTCTTTTTCGCAAATTCCAGTATTTGTATTAAAAGCTCAGAGGCAATTCCTTTTCCTTGGTATTCTTCTAAAGTTGCGAGTTTTCTAAACTGCATTTCTTCTCCTTCAATAAAACATGAAACTATAGAAACTAATTTATTTTCTTCAAAAGCTCCAAAATGAAATCCTAAATCATCTTCTTTAAGTTGGACAAATTCAAAAGGTTGATCTGGCCACATTACCTCGTGTCTTATCTGCCAAGTATCGGACGCGTTTATTGTTTTAATTTCCATATTTCTTAAATCTTCTCAAAAATAATTCATTTTGAATTGATTGTAAAAAAGCAAAGAAAAAATATTGATGTTGTTAATTTTCAAAACATTACAAAAAAATAAAACAGATAAATCATTCATTTTTAATCTATTATGCTTATTTTTATAGTACCAAAATCAAATAAACCCTGTTATGAAAAAATTCTTTTTAGTAGCATTTTTATGTATTTGTGCAAATGGATTTGCACAGTTAATACAAATCGGACCACAAATTTCGACAAATATTACTTCTGTTAATACCAAAAATTTCAGCTCCGACCATACTAATACAGGAATTGGCGCTGCAGCATTTGCTAGGTTAAATCTTGCACTTTTTTATGCTCAGGGAGAATTTGGATATGCTCAAACCAATTTTAGTGTTTATCAAGATGCCATTGGAGAAACCGAATTTAAACTTGCAGGAACAGATGCGTCATTAATTGCAGGGCTTAAAATTATTCCGCTTGGCAAATTGGGAAATGTAAGGCTTTTTGTTGGGTACAACTGGAAAAATTATTCTGATATAAGTAGAAGCAATAATCTCAATTCTGTAACATTCGAAAAAAACAATCACAGTATTCTTGGAGGCGTCGGGGTTGATGTCTGGAGATTGACTTTTGATTTAAGATATCTTGCGGGACTTAGTGATATTGACGCTTCTAGTAATGGCGAAATCAAAACTGGGGTTACAAATTTTTCGCTTGGATTTAAATTTCTATAAAAATGCCTCCAAATAGTATCTAACTTTTTGGAGGCAGTTCAAATAATTCTCTTTTTTATTTATTTCTAGATTTTAATGTAATAACTTTCTTCATTATTACCTTCAATCTTTTCTACTCTTTCTATTCTTTTAACAGCAACATTCACAACATGAAGCACATTTGCTCTTTCATCGATATTGCAATTCCAAATTGTTCCGTCTGAAAGTATAATTTCTGAAAATAATGAGACTGTATTATTTGAATCATTATAAATTAAGTTTTCTGTTTTTATCAATTTTTTTATTTTAGTCTTTTTGTCGACTTCAAAAAACAATATTGAATCTTCTTTAATTTCAATCACTTCATCAAATAAAGTTTCACCAGTAGAATCATCTAATGCAGATACCCAAACTGGCTGGTTTCCTGAACGTTTCCAAGTTCCAATTGCTTGATCTAAAATTTCCTTTCTTAAAACCTCACGTAATGTATCTACCATTTTCCCTGATTCTTGAGCGATCTCATTTTCAGGTTTAATTTTAGTCGCTAAAGAAAACAAATCGATAGCTTTTACAAAATCGGCTTTCTTATAGTAGGAAACAGCTAGTTCATATTTATTTTTTTGAAATGTTGCCTTTTGATCATTTTGTCCAAAAAACTGAAAGGTAGTTAGTAAAACAAGTAGGACAAATGTATTTTTCATGTTATTTTGTTTTTTTAGGGCATGCTAACATAATATATTTTACACAAATCCTTTTACGGTTTTCCGTATTTTTAATATTTATAATTATTTTAAATAAAAAATGCCACTTCATTAAAATAAAATGGCATTTTTAAACATATCGTTAAACTTCAACTAGTTTATTTAACATAAAAAATATTGTTTTCTGGAGTTGCATCCATGAAAATTCCTCCATCAAGTTCTATTTTTTCTATTTTTTTTGTGCTTTTCAAAACTATCTTCGCTATTTTCTCATTTTTTTCCCAAATAGCGGGTGTTTGATGTACAATTGCTTTCGATTTATCTGCATAAGTAATTACAACATCAAACGGAATTGCAAAGCCTCCAATATTTTCTACTGTTATAGTTTTCTTATCGGCAGAAAGGCCCTTTACTGCAATATCTAAATAATTGTTTGTAAAGAACCAATTATTGAAAAACCAATTTAAATTCTTTCCTGTTGCTGTATTAAATGAATTAAAGTAATCCCAAGGAATTGGATGTTTCCCGTTCCAAGTATCCATATAAAAATGAAGTGCTTTTTTAAACATATCATCTCCCAACATATCTTTCAAAGCTAAGTAAGATAGAGAAGCTTTACCATAAGAATTATTTCCATAACCAGCTCCAGAAACCTGAGTTGACATTGTTATAATAGGCTGATCTTGCTCTGCAGAACGATCCTTAATATAACTTTTTACTCTAAAATCTTGGTAAAATTTATCTGCTCGCTTCTTTTCCATGCTCAGCAATTCCAATTAAATACTCAAAAGTTGTTGCCCAACCTTCATCCATAAATGCATAACGAGTTTCGTTAATTCCCATATAAAACGGGAAATAGGTATGAGCTACTTCGTGGTCTTGAACTAATTGTGCAAAAACAGGGTCATCCATCTGAGAATCGTTACACATCATAGGATATTCCATATCTGCGAAACCCTGAAAAGCTGTCATTTTAGAAAACGGATACGGAACTCCTGGCCAATTGTTAGAAAACCAGTCTAAAGCATACTGGTTATTTTTTACTGAGTTTACAAAATCAGTTCCTTTAACATTATAGGTTGCCTGAATACTTGCACGACGATTTGTTTTCTTATCTACTACAACACTGCTAGCATCCCATAAATAGTGATCGCTTAAACCAAAGCAAACATCAGAGATGTTTTTCGCTTCAAATTTCCAGATATTCCAATCGTATTGTTTCGTTACAACACCACTTTTCATTTCTTGCTCATTAGCGATATGCAAAATTTCATCTGTTGTGTATGATTTTTTTAAGCGTGAAGCAAATTCAGGTTGTAAAACCTCATCTGGATTTAACAAATCTCCTGTTGCATACACCACATAATTTTTAGGTGCTTTTACAGAAAAAATGTAATCGTTGAAATCATTGTAAAATTCTTGACGGTCTGTATGCGCTAATCTATCCCATCCGTTATAATCATCAAAAACAGAAACGCGAGGATAACTGTAGGCTACAAAAAATGTTGTTTCGTCAATCTGCCCTTCTCTACCACTTTCTTTAGACAAAGGATAATTCCACTGAATATTAATAATTGTTTTTGAATTTGGTAAAATTGGTTTTTGCAATTTCACATTTCCAACAGTTCCCCAATTTTTAGCGTCTTCTTTGTAAACTTCATTTTCAATTTTTAATGAAGTGATCGTTAATCCATCGCTTAAAAAATCGTTGCTTACTTCACCACCTCTTGGAGAAGAAGGTTTATGCAGATTATTTACAAAACGGATCACTAAGTTTCTTAAAGTATCCTTGCTATTGTTTTCGTAAATAATACTTTCAGTCCCGCTGACTAATCTTGTTTTTGGATCAACTGAAATTTCCATGTTATATTTTCCACGGTTCTGCCAATAGTTTGCACCAGGTTTTCCATCTTTAGAACGTGTGCCGTTCTCATAAGCTTTTTTTATGTTTCTAGGCATATAAAGCTCTTGTGCAAAGCTATTTTGGGCAAAAAAAACAAATGCTATTAATGCAAACTGCAAAAATTTCTTTTTCATAAGTGACTTTTGAATCTTTAAATTATTTCTTTTATAAGACTGCTGTTTTAAAACAATGTTACAAATTTAATTATTAATTGTGAATTGTAAGTTGTGAATTGTAAATGGTGAAATGTGAGATATAGAAAAACTTCATTTTATATTTTACATCAAACTTTTACAAAAAAAAACTAAAATCTTAGAAACTTAGAATCCTTAAAAGAAAAAAACTTAGAATCTTAGCGTCTTAGATCCTTAGAATCTCTAAAAAAAACCTTAGCCACTTTAAAAGAAAAACCGTCTATCACCAAAGGCAACAGACGGCATCTACAATTAATATATAACCTTGATGGCTACAAAATATAATCGGTATTAATAAAATTCGATTCTTTGCTGTTAAGCAATTCCTGCAGAATCTCATTATTATAATCGATATCTTTTGAAGCTACAAACGTACGAATTGAGAAAGAACGCAAAGCATCTGGAATACTCAAAGTTCCTACTGCAGAATCTTTTCTTCCTGTGAAAGGGAAAGCATCTGGCCCTCTTTGGCAAGAACTGTTGAGGTTTACTCTACAAACTAAATTAACCAAAGCATCAATTAGCGGTGCAAGCGTTTTAATATCTTTACCAAACAAACTTACTTGCTGTCCGTAATTTGATTCTGCCATATCTTTTAAAGGTTCTTTAATATCTTTAAACGAAAGTACAGGAACAACTGGTCCGAACTGCTCTTCGTGATACACGCGCATTTCTTTATTTACTGGATATAAAACTGCTGGAAAAATATAATTATCGGTATGTTTTCCTCCTTTTTCATTAATCACTTTAGCTCCTTTGTGAAGAGCGTCATCAATTAATCCTTGAATATATTTTGGTTTATCTGTTTCTGGAAGTGGCGTTAATGAAACTCCTTTTTCCCACGGATTTCCGAAAAGTAAACTGTCTACTTTTTCAGCAAAACGTTTGTTGAATTCTTCCGAAATTGATTCGTGAACATACAACACTTTTAAAGCCGTACAACGCTGTCCGTTAAAAGATAAACTTCCTGTGATACATTCTTGAATAGCCAAATCTAAATCGGCATCTGGAAGAATAATCGCTGGATTTTTAGCTTCTAAACCTAAGATTAAACGCAATCTATTTTTGTTTGGATGCTGATCTTGTAAAGCAATCGCCGATTTACTGTTTCCAATTAATGCTAAAACATCAATTTTTCCAGATTTCATAATCGGAGAAGCCACTTCACGCCCTCTACCATAAACAATATTGATTACACCTTTTGGAAAACTGCTTCTGAAAGCCTCTAACAATGGCGAGATACATAAAACACCATGTTTAGCAGGCTTGAAGATTACTGTATTTCCCATAATCAAAGCTGGAATAAGCAATGAGAAAGTTTCATTTAAAGGATAATTATATGGTCCAAGACATAAAACCACTCCAAGAGGCCCACGGCGAATCATAGCATTTACGCCTTGCACTTTTTCAAAATGCGAACTGCGTCCGTTTAATTCTTTATAACTCGCAATAGTATCGTAAATATATTCTACTGTTCTGTCGAATTCTTTTTGTGAATCTCCAAGGTTTTTCCAATTTCCCACATCAAAAGTTTTACTACTTCTTCGCGGGTTTCTTTCATTTGCTTCACAAATTTTTCCATGCATTTAATACGATCCACTACTTTCATAGTTGGCCATAAACCTTGCCCCATATCGTATGCATTGGTGGCAGCTTCGACAACTTCTGTTGCTTCTTTTTCTCCCATAAAAGGAATAGATCCTAATAAAGTAGGCGAATACTTTTCAGTTGAAGAAATAGTAGAAAACACAGGTGTGGTTTGCCCTGTCCATTGTTTCAATTCTCCATTTACAAGATAAGTATCTTGATTTATCAAACTTTTAATCTGATATTCTTCTGGTATAAAACTCATAATTTGGTTATTTAATGGTCTGGTAATTCATTTTCAAAAGAAAAAAGAGGCTTTTTTAGTGCCTCTTCTTCTTTTATGGTTGTACTGTTTCGCCTTCCCAATCCAGGATTCCTCCAAGCAGATTGTAGGCGTTTTCGATACCCAATTCGTTCATAATCTGACACGCTTTTGCGCTTCTAGCTCCAGAACGACAGTATACGTAATAATTTTTATTTTTGTCTAATTCTTCGATTTCATAGATAAATGCCTGCCCTTTATTGATATCAATATTTAGAGCATTCTCAATGTAGCCGTCATTAAATTCGTCTTCAGTTCTTACATCAAGTATAACTGCATTTTCGTCAGCTTCTAACTGAGCAACCCAATCTTCTTGTGATAAATTCATAATAAAATGTGTTTTTGTAAAATTACGACGTTTCTCTATATGAAAAACGTACCAAATGCGATTTCGATTATTATTCTCAGAAAACGTTTTAGAGAAAGTATTATAATCAGTGAATTACAAATTTAGTTACTATTTTTAAAAATTCAGCCTACAAAATCGATAGAAAATAGGATTTTTTCATTTTCATAAAATTAATCTTAAATCTAGTTTTCTGATAATTATTCCCACTTCAAACCATTATCTTTGCAAACAAATACATTTTTTAATTCGATTTTGACAAATATATTCACCACAAATTACATCGATTTTCACAAATTAATTAATGTAAATTCGTGTAATTAGCGGTAAAAAAAATACACAATGCAACATTCCTTAAAAACCATATTTCCTAATTTTTCTAACGAACTAATCGCTACAATTGAAGAAAACGGAAGTCTTCAAGATTTTGAAGCAGGAACCATTTTAATGCGTACCGGACAGTATATTAAAAATACTGTTTTGATTATTAAAGGAAAAATTAAAATCTATCGAGAAGGCGAAGATGGTGGAGAGTTTTTAATGTATTATCTACAACCTGGACAAGCCTGTGCCATTTCGATGATCTGTACTGCCAAAAGCGAAAAAAGCCAAATTATGGCAAAAGTCGTCGAAGATGTTACTGTGATGATGATTCCGTTGCAATTGATGGATAAATGGATGATGGAACATAGAAGTTGGTACGAATTTGTAATTGAAACTTATCGAAGCCGTTTTGAAGAAGTTTTAGAAGTCGTTGATAATATCGCTTTCCGTTCTATGGATGAAAGATTAGAGTTTTACTTAAAAAGACATTCTGATGCTTGTGGTTGTTCTGAAGTAAATCTCTCACACCAAGAAATTGCAACCGAATTAAATACATCTCGCGAAGTCGTTTCCAGATTACTCAAAAAAATGGAACAGCGCGGTCTGGTCAAACTCAATCGAAACCAGATTGAGTTATTGAAATAGTTTTTTTTGCCACAGATTAAAAGGATTATTAGGATTTCTTTTTATTAGGAATAGAAAAATCCATCTAATCCTTTTAATCTGTGGCAAAAATATTTCCTATTGTCAGATTGAGCGAAGTCGAAGCCTCACAAAGCAATTCGACATCGCTCAATGTGACAAAATAATTCGTGAAAATTTGTGAAATTCGTGGCAAAAAAAATCTTCTGTGATAAATGTTACTGTAGGATTCTAATTTCCGAGGCAACTTTGCATTAAAATAAATGCAATGGAATATTTAGGATTTTTTGCCTCAATCATAATCGGAATCACACTTGGCTTAATTGGCGGTGGCGGTTCTATTTTGACTATTCCAATTTTAGTTTATTTATTTAAAGTGAATCCCGATCAGGCGACTTCTTATTCTTTATTCATTGTTGGCTTAACGTCTTTATTTGGAAGTTACAGCCATTATAAAATGGGAAATTTGAAGCTGAAATCGGCTTTGTATTTTGCTATTCCTTCAATTGTTTCAATTTTAATTATACGCGAAGTTATATTTCCGCAAATTGCGGCAACGCTATTTTCTGTTGCTTCTTATACCGTTTCAAAAGATTTTCTGATTATGATTATCTTTTCGATTCTAATGATTACGGCGAGCAATTTCGATGATTAAAAAAATCAGCCCGAAATAAAATTAGCAGAACCCAATTATTCGCGATTGAGTTTGATTGGCTTTTTGGTCGGAATCGTAACTGGATTTCTAGGCGCTGGTGGCGGATTTTTAATTATTCCTGCCTTGCTTTTTTTCGCCAATTTACCAATGAAGCAAGCGGTTGGAACTTCATTGTTAATCATTACTATTAATTCTTCACTTGGTTTTGCAGGCGATTTATACATCGGAACAGCTATAAATTACACTTTCTTACTAAGCGTTTCTGCAATGGCCTTAATCGGAATGTTTGTTGGAAGCCAACTTTCTAAAAAAATTGATGGCGCAAAATTAAAACCCCTCTTTGGCTGGTTTGTTCTTGTAATGGGATTTTATATCATTGCTAAAGAAGTTTTTTTCTAATAGCAATCTTCAAAACTTTATTTAGTTTCACTTGTAGAGTAATCTTTGTCAAAGCATTAAACTTTGACAAAGATGAAACTAAAATATTCAAAGTTCTCCAAATTTATCTTTATAGCGTTCAAGCTCAATTTCAGTTCTATTAAGCAATTTTTCTAATAATTGGATTTTATCTTCATAAAGCTCTTTTAATACCGAAGTGTTATCTGCATTAATTAAGATACTTCCATTATTATTACCTGTTATTTTTCCGTAATTACTAAAATATTTATCGTATTCAAAACTAATTATATCTTCTACACTCACATCTAGGATTCTTCCTATCTCGACCAATTTTTCATAACTCAAAGATGTTTTTCCTTTCTCAATTTTACTGTAACCCGCCTGAGTTACACCTAATCTTTCTGCCATGTATTCCTGAGTGTAATTTTTTAACTCTCTAATATTTCTAATTTTATTTTTTATTGTTGTGGCCATATCTTTTTCTGATTTGGGTCATGTATAGCTAAAAACAGCCTCCCGTTAAATCGTAACGGCATAACCATACATGTTTTGGGTATTCATAAAAACTACTTCATAATAAATTACGAACTAGCGTTTCGTTAATTTTTTCTTTTTGGTAATGAGGTAACCATATATCAAAGCCACCATTATGAAAAAAGTATCATAATGGAAAATATCAAATACAAACATCTCTGATTTTTTTAAGCGGTTCTCTTTACACTTCGTTCAAACTGAAGATCTAAATAAGCATCGATTTGCTTACCAACCAATTTGCGGTCTTTTAATGCAATTTTAGTTCTTATCTCATTTTTGTAAATATCTTTCACAAAAACAAAATATACGAACTCCGCCTTATTGCTAAATCTCGCGACAATAATAAGTGCATAACACAAAATTGCAGGAATAATGTAATACAGATCCATTAAATTGGAAAATAACATACAATAATACGTTGCAGCGGTAACAGCTATAAAAGCACCGTTTTCAAGAAAATATTTTTTCTTTTTTTAAGCAGTCCAAGTTCTTTAATTTCATCAAACTGATACTGCCAATTTTTAGATTTGTAACGAAATCTAACCTTGTCGGAAAAAATTGTTAAAGGCATAATAATTTAGTAGGTAAAAATAGATTTAAGCTTCTAGTAAAAATCAATTTCTAAAAATCTTTAGGGGGAAAAACTCTTAGATACGCAATATTAAGCATTAACCACTTTTTTTCTTACAATTAACATTATAGAATATAACTATCAGTTGTAATTAAATCTTTCGTAAAAATTATCATACACTTTTAACTGCTAAAATATATTTATTTTTAGAAGGCAATAATTTGGGCGTTTTCTTCGGCCAGGCTATCTGCTTTATTCCCGATTAACAAAAGCTACGGCTAAAAAGCCTTGTTTTTCTAAATTGGGACATATCGATCCTATCCCTAATGCAAACTCAGGCAAAATGACGTTTTAGCCTTTAAAATTTTCAATGAATTGCCTCCAGCTTCAGCTGGAGGTAAACAAATGTATATATAAAAAGGGCTTTAGCCAAAACCGCAAAGTTTGGCTAAAGCCTGATTCAAATTCAAACAAAAAAACCTCCAGCTAAAGCTGGAGGCAATTGATATCTATCTTTATGTTTTCTACTATTTTTTCAGCAGTTTTTCTAAATATTCTACTTTTTCTTTTTCGGCTTGAACTAATGCTTTTTCAGCCTCAACCAAACGCTCGTAAAGTTCAACCATTTTATCTAAAGGATTAAAAGTGAAAATTGGTCCAGATGCACCTTGACCATTACTTGCGCTATTATCATAAAAATTATTAAAGAAATTGAAAACAGATTCTTCCGAAAAATTTTCAATTGCTTCAATTGTAACGCCTAGTGCTTTTGCTATTTCAGTCAATTTTTCTTTATCAATTGTTTCGCTAGCTTCAATATTCGAAATAGTCTGCTGGCTTAAACCAATCGCAATTGCCAAAGCTTCTTGCTTCATTCCTTTAAGCTCTCTAATTCGGCTTATGTTTCGTCCTATATGTTTTGGTTTTGCTGTTGTGCTCATAATTCAAAGATATTTAAAATTCTTGAAAAATTATTTGATTCGTAAAAATACATATTTTTCTCACTATACAATTAAATTGCCTCCAGCTTTAGCTGGAGGTAAACAAATATATATAAAAAGGCTTTAGCCAAAATCGCAAGGTTTGGCTAAAGCCCAATTCAAATTCAAACAAAAAACCTCCAGCTGAAGCTGGAGGCAATTCATATAATATCGACAGTAAATTCAATTCGTGAAAATTCGTGTAATTAGTGGCAAACAAAAAATCAATGTTCTCCATACCCAATATCATCCATCTTTCCGCTGAAAACGCGATATTGAATAATGAAATAAATAATCACAAGAAACAAAGCCACAAAAAACCAGCTTAATCCAGCATTCAATCCGTATTCGTGAGCGGCCGTGTTATAAATCGTTAAAGACGGATTCACTTTATTGGTTGAAGGCAAAACATTCGGAAAAATTGAAACCGCAGTCGAGGCAAATCCGCCAACTAAGAATAAAGTTGAAAAAATAAATCCGTGACCGTCTTTTTTGAAGGACCGAACTTTGAATAATCCTGCAATTCCGGCAAAAGTTATTAAAGGAAAAAACCACAGAATTGGATTTTCAACGAAATTATGAAAGGGTTTCGGTTCGATAAAGTGCCAAATTCCCAAAGAAATAAAGACTAAAATCAACAGAACAAAGTTAAGTCTAAAGATTACATTTTTCAATTTCGGATTCAGCGCCGAATTCGTTTTATAAATAATCCAGTTTGCACCATGAATCGTTAATGCCACAACACTCACAATTCCTAAGAAAAGTGTAAACCAGTCAATAATTCCCAATTCATCTGCTTGCGGACTAAAAGTAGGATTCCATAAAGGCAAAAAGAAAAAATGCGCTTCTTGCGTAGAAACTCCGTTTTGAACCATTCCGAGATTCACACCGCGAACGATGTTTCCTAAAGCAATTCCAAAGAAAAGAGCCAAAAGCAGACTCGCGATTCCGAAAACTTTATCCCAAATGCTTTCCCACATATGATTGTGAATTTGTCCGCGCATTTCTAATCCGATCGCGCGGAAAATCAAAAGCCATAAAATCATAATCAGAGGCAAATAAAATCCGCTGAAAGATGATGCATATAAAGTCGGAAAAGCAAAAAACAAAACGCCTCCCGCTGCAATCAGCCAAACTTCATTGGCATCCCAAAAGGGACCAATGGCATTGGTAATTGCCTTTTTATCTTTTTCTGTATCAGCAAAAAATAAATGAATAATTCCTGCACCAAAATCGTAACCGTCCAAAACCAGATAAACGGCCAGAATTCCCATTAAAACTACGTACCAAAAAAATTCCATACTTATATTTTTTCTGTTGAAAGTTCCACATGACGAGGACCTTTATTGATAATTTTCCCAACTAAAAGTAAAAACAGCATTCCCAGTAAAAGGTATAAACCAATAAAACCGAGTAGAGTAAATAAGGTGTTTCCAGAAGAAACCGTTGGCGAAGCTCCAGCTGCCGTTCTCAGTAAATTATAAACCAACCAAGGCTGTCTTCCTAATTCGGCCGTGTACCAGCCTGTTGTATTGGCAATGTACGGAAACGGCATCATGAACATCAGAGACCATAAAATCCATTTGGTTTCAAACAATTTTCCTCTAATTAATTGGAAAAGCGAAAGCACCATCAGTCCAATAAAAACCGTTCCGAGTCCAACCATAATATGATAGGCATAATACAATCCAGAAATATTCGTTGGATGCAAGTCTTCTTCAAACTGATCTAAACCTTTTATTTCCTGATCCCAGTTTCCATAAGTCAGGAAACTTAGAATGTTTGGAACAGCGATTTTATTATCCAATTTTTTATCTTTTACATCAGGCTGACCGATTAAGACAATTTCAGAACCTTTCTTTTCGGTATGAAAAATTCCTTCCATCGCAGACAAAAGTTACCGGTTGGTATTTCACTACATTTTTAGCCAATAAATCTCCTGTTGGAACAGCCACAATAACACTCGAAATCAATCCGAAGATTACTCCCGTCTTAAGGAATAATTTTCCGAAATCAACATTCTTTTTACTTAAAATATAGAAAGCTCCAATTCCAGCAACAATAAAAGAACTCGTTACCAAAGAAGCGACTTGATTGTGCAGATAAGAAGGCCAAAGCCAAGGATTTAAGAATAAAGCTTGAAAATTATTCAATACAAATTTTCCATTTTCTAAGATTTCGTAACCCACAGGATTCTGCATCCAAGAATGTGTGGCAATAATTAGGTAACCGCTCGCCCACGAACCAATCATAATTAGCAATCCCGTTACAAAATGCCATTTATGCCCGAGTAGTTTTTCTCCGAACAAAAATAATCCAAGAAAAGAAGATTCTAGGAAGAACGAGAACATTCCTTCCATCGCCAATGTCTGGCCAATGATTCCTCCAGTAAGTTCGGAGAATTTTGCCCAATTGGTTCCAAACTGAAACTCCATCGGAATTCGGTTACAACGCCCATTGCAAAATTGAGGGCGAAGATTTTCATCCAGAAATGGGTGGCGTGATTGTATTGTTCGTCTTTAGTTTTGAGATATTTCCACTTGAAGTACACAATGATCAACGAAAGACCCATTGTAAGTTGTGGAAAAAGATAATGAAAGGTGATCGTGAAGGCAAATTGCATTCGATCATAAAAGAGCATTTCTTCCATAATGGTAATTTGTTTATGAAGTTCCACAAATTTAACCATTAGAACCCGAATTAACGCCCTTTAAAAAAAGTTTATCGTCTGATATTTGTTAAACTTTTCAACAATTTAAAGGGTAGAAATGACACTTGTCATTTTTTGAGTTACATCCAGTTTGTCATTTCGACGAAGGAGAAATCTTCACAAGAAGCTCGACAAAGATTTGACTTTCGTTGCGGAGTTACTTGCGAAGATTTCTCCTTCGTCGAAATGACAAGATTGTGTAGAATAATTGCTAAAAAAGGGTAAGAAACTATTTCTCCAAAATTCCTTTTTCTACACTTTCATTAATCAAACCTTCAGCATAATTCCATAAAGATTCCGAACCATTTTTAATAACACTTTTCTTTTCGTAAACTTTATCGTATTTCACACCGAACTCTTTCCAAGTTCCGCCGTTGTTTGATGTGTTTTGCAACAAAGGCTCTAATCTGTCCATAGATCTTGCAAATTTGGCTTCGTTGGTTTCTCCCGCTTCAAATTCTTCCCAAATAGCAATTAACTCTTTGGCTTGTTTTTCTGGCAGTAATCCAAAAATTCTATTGGCGGCTAAACGTTCTTCATCTGTATTGTCATGACTTTTTACGGTATCATAAATAAAAACGTCGCCTGCGTCAATTTCGACAATATCATGGATCAAAACCATTTTTACGACTTTCAAAACATCAATCGGTTCATTGGAATGTTCTGCCAAAACAATTGCCATTAAAGCCAAATGCCAGCTGTGTTCTGCATCATTTTCGCATCGGTCGCTATTGAACAATTTTGTCTTGCGCTGAATGTATTTTACTTTATCAATTTCTTTTATAAAAGCAATTTGATCTATTAAGTCCTGTGTGTTCATTTTCTTTTTTGTTTTAAAATGACATTCGTCATACGCAAAATTAAAGCTTAAAGCGTAATTGCTCAACTTAAAATTAAGTTATCTCAATCAAATATGCCAAACTCCACTTTTTTTTACATAAAAACCTAATTTCTGTAACATTAGTCACCTATTTTTTTAAAAAACAAAGTTACCTTTGTAACCCATCATTTTACAATACCTATCATGAAAATAGAACAAATTTACACCGGATGCCTTGCTCAAGGTGCATACTATATCACTTCAAATGGTGAAGCGGCCATTATTGATCCGCTTAGAGAAATTCAGCCTTATCTGGATCGTTTAGAGCGTGATGGCGTTAAACTAAAATATATTTTTGAAACGCATTTTCACGCCGATTTCGTTTCGGGTCACGTTGATTTAAGCAAAGAAACTGGAGCTCCAATTGTTTACGGACCAAATGCTGCCTGCGAATTTGACTGCATTTCTGCAAAAGACGGACAGGAATTTAAAATCGGAAAAATAACTATTAAAGTATTGCACACTCCAGGACATACTATGGAAAGCACTACTTTTTTACTGATTGACGAAAACGGAAAAGATCACGCCATTTTCTCTGGAGACACTTTGTTTATTGGAGATGTTGGACGTCCAGATTTAGCTCAAAAAGCCGCTGGAATGACACAAGATCAATTAGCTGGAATTTTATATCATTCGTTAAGAGATAAAATCATGACTTTGGCTGATGACGTAATCGTTTACCCAGCGCATGGTGCGGGAAGTGCTTGCGGAAAAAACATGAGCAAAGAAACTGTTTCTACTATTGGAAATCAAAAAGCGACCAATTATGCTTTACGCGCTAATATGACCGAAGAAGAATTCATCAAAGAAGTTACTGACGGTTTATTACCTCCTCCTGCCTATTTCAGCATGAATGTCGCGATGAACAAAGGTGGCTATGAAAGTTTTGAGACTGTTTTAAACAACGGAATGAAAGCTATAAACGTAAAAGATTTTGAAGCTGTAGCTGAAGAAACTGGCGCTTTAATTCTAGACACAAGAAGTGCTTGCTGATTTCAGTAAAGGATTTATTCCGCAGTCTATAAATATTGGAATCAACGGTGATTTTGCACCGTGGGTTGGAACTTTAATTGCCGATGTAAAACAGCCAATTATATTGGTTACTGCTGCTGGTATGGAAGAAGAAACTGTAACTCGTTTAAGCCGTATAGGTTTTGATACGATTATCGGACATTTGGAAGGCGGTTTTGAAGCTTGGCAAAATGCAGGTTTCGAAATTGACACTGTAAACCGAATTACAGCAGAGCAATTTGCTAATGAATTTAAACTTGGCGAAGACAAAGTAATAGATATTCGTAAAGAAACAGAATACGAAGCAGAACATATTGACGATGCTTACAGCAAACCTCTCGCTTATATTAATGATTGGGTAAAAGACATTAATCCAAATGAGCATTTTTATCTGCATTGCGCAGGAGGTTACAGAAGTATGATTGCGGCTTCTATCCTTCAAGCAAGAGGCTTCAGAAATTTCTCTGAGGTTGAAGGTGGTTTCGGAGCAATTTCTAAAACCAATGTTCCAAAATCAGATTTTGTTTGTCAAAGCAAAGTATTAAAATAATTAAGGGTTCTGAGTTGCTAAGATTCTAAGGTTCTAAGATTTTTGACCTTTAGGACTTAACAACTCAGAATCTAAAAAAACTTAGAACCTTAGAATCTTAGTACCTTAGAACCTAAAAAAATATGCTAGAAATAATAAAAGAACCATGGCCTTGGTACGTTGCAGGCCCTTTGATTGGATTAACTGTTCCAATTTTATTAATTATTGGGAATAAATCTTTCGGGATTAGTTCTTCACTTCGTCATATTTGTGCGGCTTGTATTCCCGCGAATATTTCATTTTTTAAATACGACTGGAAAAAAGAAAGCTGGAATTTATTCTTTGTTTTAGGAATATTTCTAGGCGGTTTTATCACTGCTCATTTTTTATCGAATCCAAATCCGATAGAGATTGCTCCTGAATTATCAGAGAAATTAGCAACTTACGGAATCACAGATCATAGTGGTTTGGTTCCTGCACAATTATTTTCTTGGGAAAGTTTACTAACGTTTCGCGGATTTATCATGATTGTTGTCGGCGGATTTTTAGTTGGCTTCGGAACTCGTTACGCTGGCGGATGCACAAGCGGACACGCGATTATGGGATTATCAAACTTACAATGGCCATCATTGGTAGCTACTATCTGTTTTATGATTGGTGGTTTTGTAATGGCACTTTTGATTTTACCATATATTCTTTCACTTTAAAATTTAGAAAATGAATTTAGAAAATAAAAATATAGACAGCGAAGGAATCAACGCAAGCCAGAAAAAAGAAACTGCATTGGGAAATCTTAAGTATTTAGTCGTTGGTATCTTTTTCGGAATTGTATTCGTAAAAGCAGAAATCATCAGCTGGTTTCGTATTCAAGAGATGTTCAATCTAGAGTCATTTCACATGTATGGCGTAATTGGATGCGCTGTCGTAGTTGGATTAATATCGGTACAATTGATTAAAAAATTCAACATCAAAACTCTTGATGGCGAAAAAATCGAAATCCAACCAAAGACTTTTAATAAAGGACAAATTTACGGTGGCTTATTATTCGGTTTCGGATGGGCTATTACTGGAGCTTGTCCAGGTCCGCTTTTTGCTCAAATTGGCACAGGCGCCACTGTAATTGTAGTTACTTTATTAAGTGCAATTGCTGGAACTTGGGTTTACGGTTTGATTAAAGATAAATTGCCTCATTAATTTTATATAGTAAACTAAAAAATGAATTCTACAGAACAGTTAGTATTACGAAAAGCAGTTCTTTCTGAAGTACCTGCAATTTGGGAAATACTGCAAGATGCAATTGAACAAAGACGATTAGACGGAAGCACGCAGTGGCAAGATGGTTATCCGAACGAACTTTCTATTAAAAATGATATCGAAAATGGTTATGGATATGTTTTTACAGAGGACGAATCCATTCTGGCTTATGCGGCTATTATTTTTGATAAAGAACCTGCTTACGAAAATATCGAAGGCAAATGGCTTACTGATGGCAATTATACTGTTGTGCATCGTGTAGCCGTTTCGAAATTGGCAAAAGGAAAAGGAATTGCAACCAAACTATTTGAGAGCATCGAAAGTTTATCTGTCGAAAATAAAATTTACAGTATAAAAGTAGACACAAACTTCGATAATACTCCGATGTTGAAAATTTTAGACAGACTAAAATATACGTATTGCGGAGAAGTCTATTTTAGAGGCTCTGCAAGAAAAGCATTTGAAAAACGATTGATCTAAATAAACAATATATAAAATTGATAACCCGACATGTTCTATGAATCTGTCGGGTTTGTTTTTGTTTAACGTTGCCTACCGAAAACCTGAAACTTGAAACTTGAAACCTGAAGCCTGAAGCCTGAAACTTTTTTCTTCATCAATTTTTAATTTCATTTCGTTAAGTTTGCTTTAAACAAAAAGTCCCGTAAAAGATATGAATCGCTCAGAGCAGTTACTAAAACTACAAAATACAGAAAATTGGGACATAATAATTATTGGTGGAGGTGCAAGCGGACTAGGAACTGCAATTGATGCGGTAAGTCGTGGGTATAAAACCGTTTTATTTGAAGCGGTAGATTTTGCAAAAGGAACTTCAAGCCGAAGCACTAAACTAGTTCATGGCGGAGTACGCTATTTGGCACAAGGAGACGTGCATTTAGTTAGAGAAGCATTAAAAGAACGAGGATTATTGGCACAAAACGCAAGTCATTTGGTAAAAAACCAATCTTTTATTATTCCGAATTATCATTGGTTAAGCGGTTACTTTTACACTATTGGACTAAAAATCTATGATCTTTTATCTGGGGGTTTAAGTTTGGGCAGTTCAAAATATCTTTCGAAAAAGAGAACTATTGAAATGCTTCCTAACGTAGAAGAAAATGGTTTGGTAAATGGCGTAATTTATCACGATGGACAATTTGATGATTCTCGTCTTGCTGTCAATCTTGCCCAAACTGCAGTAGAAAACGGAGCTTGTGTTTTAAATTATACTAAGGTTGTTAATTTATTAAAAGACAATAACAATCAAGTAATTGGAGTTCAGGTTCAGGATCAAGAAAGCGGAATTAAATATGATTTAAAAGGTTCTGCTATTATAAATGCTACAGGAGTTTTTACAAATGCTATTATGAAACTCAATGATAATGTTTATAAAAAATACATTGTCCCAAGCCAGGAATTCATTTGGTTTTTGATAAATCATTTCTGCCTGGCGATCATGCCTTAATGATTCCGAAAACAAAAGACGGAAGAGTTTTATTTGCAGTTCCATGGCATAATCGAGTTGTAGTTGGCACGACTGATACTTTAATAAAAAAACAAAGTTTAGAACCAATTGCTTTAGAAAGCGAAATTCAATTTGTACTTGAAACAGCCCAGCGATTCCTTGCAAAAAAACCTGAAAGAAAAGATGTGTTAGCTGTTTTTGCAGGATTACGCCCTTTGGCAGCTCCAAAAGAAGAAGGTAAAAGCACTAAAGAAGTTTCTAGAAGCCATAAAATTATAGTTTCTGAAACTGGTCTCATTACCATTACAGGAGGAAAATGGACTACCTATCGAAAAATTGCTGAAGATATAATTGACAAAGCCATCAAAACAGGCAAATTACCAAAGAGAACCTGTACAACAGAACATCTTTCTATTCACGGAAGCCAACCTACCACTTCACTTGATAGAGAAAATCACCTCTATATATATGGTACAGATATTCCGAAAATAATCGAGTTGCAAGAAAGCGAACAGACATTAAAAGAAAAACTGCATTCTAATCACGAATTTACAATGGCAGAAGTCGTGTGGGCAATTCGTTACGAAATGGCAAGAACTGTTGATGATATACTGGCAAGAAGAGTTCGTTTATTATTCTTAGATGCTAGAGCTGCAATTGAAGTTTCGGAGAAAACAGCTAGAGTAATTGCCAAAGAATTGGGACATGATGAAGCTTGGATAAACAATGAAATTGCCAATTTCAAGCAAATTGCAAAAGGTTTTCTGCTCTCAGAATTCCAATAAATCATAAATCTAGTTGATTTTTAAGGTTTTACACTTTTAAAATATCTTACAAAAAGTCATTTGACTAATATTTAAAATCAAAACTTTCTTTTAGTTTTAAAAAATCATTAATATACAACATATCAATACGTTATATTAAAAAATTACTTTAATTTTAATATCGAAAACTATTCTTTTAGTTCTTTAAAAAAGCCTTTTTATTCATGTTAACAAAAAATTAACACAACATTTGTATATACAACTATTAAAAGTTATACATTTGTATATACAAATTATACACTTACGACTATGACAATTGAAGAGGTTATTAAGAGTACGGTTAAGATGGATAATGCGAAAAAAGTTATTCTGAATATCATGTACACGCAAAATGTGATTCAGGATCATTTCAACGAGTTGATCAAACCGTATGATTTATCTGGAGAACAGTATAATGTGTTACGTATATTAAGAGGACAAAAAGGAAAACCTGCTAATATGTGCGTGATACAAGAGAGAATGCTTGCTAAAACGAGCAACACAACACGTTTGGTAGATAAACTATTATTAAAGGATTTTGTAACGCGAAATGTCTGTCCTGATAATCGAAGAAAAATTGAAGTTTCGATTACACAAAAAGGATTAGATGTATTGAAAGAACTAGATCCAAAAGTAGATGAGCATGAGCAAACATTTGCAAATAATTTAAAACCAGAAGAATTGGTTTTCCTAAATCAACTATTAGAAAAATATAGAACCAACAAATAAAGTAATAAAAATATGAGCAATTTCTTAGACAATCAAAATTGGAGATACGCAGTTAAACAATATGATGCTTCAAAAAAGATATCAGAAGCTGATTTAAATACATTAAAAGAAGCGGTTAGATTAAGCGCTTCTTCATACGGATTACAACCTTACAAAGTAGTTATTGTTGAAAATCCAGAATTGAGAGAAAAATTAAAAGGTGCAGCTTGGGGGCAAACTCAAATTACTGATGCTTCTCACCTATTCATTTTTGCAAACGACTTAAGTCTTGATGCAGGTTCTGTTGACAAATACATCAGCAACATCAGTGAAGTAAGAGGTGTTCCTACAGAAGCTTTAGGCGGATTTAGCGATATGATGAAAAATGTAATTTCAAATTTATCTGAAGATGCAAAACACATCTGGACTGCAAAACAAACTTACTTAGCTTTGGGGAACTTATTAAATGCAGTTGCTGACTTAAAAATTGATGCAACACCAATGGAAGGTTTCAATGCGGCTCAATTTAATGAAATCTTAGGTTTCGATAAATTAGGCCTAAATGCTTCAGTTATTGCAACTGTAGGTTACAGACATGATGACGACAAATCTCAGCATCACAAAAAAGTTAGAAAATCACACGAAGAATTATTTATCACTCTATAATTATTTATTAATCAAATTCAAATTTTAATTTTAAAAACATGAAAAATTTAAAAACTATTGCAATAGCATTATTCGTAGCAAGCAGCTGGAATCTCAGTAAACGCTCAAACTAAAAAAATCGACGTAAAAGCATCTACAATTAAATGGGTAGGTAAAAAAGTAACTGGAGAGCACTCTGGAACTGTAAACTTTAAAGAAGGTTCTTTAGTTTTCAAAGGAAAAAAATTAGCTGGTGGTAACTTTACAGTTGATATGACTTCATTAACTTCTACAGATTTAACTGGAGAATACCAAGGAAAATTAAACGGTCACTTAAAAGCTGACGATTTCTTCGGAACTGACAAATTCCCAACTTCAAAATTAGTTTTCAAAACTATCGGTGCAAAATCTGCTGACGTTTATACTGTAACTGCAGATTTAACTATCAAAGGAATTACTAAACCAGTAACTTTTGATATCACTGTAAAAGGAAACACTGCTACAACTGCTTTCAAAGTTGACAGAACTAAATACGATATTAAATACGGTTCAGGTAGCTTCTTCGACGGTTTAGGAGATAAAACTATCAATGACGAATTTGAATTGACAGTAGCTTTAAAATTCTAATATTTAGACCTTACTAATTCAGAAATACAGTAAACCCCGACAGTTTTAAACTTTCGGGGTTTATTTTTTTTAAACTTTTCAAAAACTTAACATTCTTAATAATAAAGTAACTCTTTCGTAATAAGTATCAGGACTTTGATTAACATACGGCTTCTATTTTTGGGACAATTAAAAAAAATCAAAAACTAGAAATTAAAATCATAGTTATGAAAACAAAACTACATATTGCATGCATACTCTTCATTATCAGCTTTTTCGCACAAGCTCAACAACAGCCAAAAGGAATCACTGGTACTTCAAACTGGATGACCAACTGGACGAGCTTTAGACCAGCTGCAAATGACTATGGCGAAGCAACCAATATAATTGCCGGAACAATCGATAAAGATACACGTTTAGTAAAACGTAATATTTATCATTTGGTTGGTGTTGTGTATGTTACAAACAATGCAACGTTAACTATCGAGCCAGGAACTGTTATACGTGGTGACGATAAAACATGCGGAACGCTTGTTATTACCAATGGAGCTAAAATTATGGCTGAAGGATTAGAAACTGACCCTATTATCTTTACATCAGAAAATGAAATAAACAATAGAAAACCAGGAGATTGGGGCGGAATTATAGTTTTAGGAAAAGCACCAATAAACTCATTAGGAGGTATTCATACTTTGCCTTTCGATTTAGATCCAACTTTAAATCATTATGGAGGGCAAGATCCAGAAGACAATTCAGGAACTCTAAAATATGTTAGAATCGAATATGCCGGAAGAAAATTAAGCGCTTCAAAAGAGTTAAACGGTCTTTCTCTTGCTGGTGTTGGAAGAAAAACAACTGTGAGCCACGTTCAAATTAGTTTTTCAAATGATGATTCTTTCGAATGTTATGGCGGAGATTTGAATTTAAGCAACTTGGTTTCATTCAGAACAACAGACGACGATTTTGATTTTACACAAGGAGCTCAAATTAATATTAGCAATAGTATTGCAATTCGCCATCCGTTTTCTTCAGATATTTCGGGTTCAAGATGTTTTGAGGCTGATTCTTACGAGAAAGTTGCGAATACAGACATGACTAAAAAAATGACTAAAATAAATGCAAACAACATTACTTTGGTTAATTTAGAGGAAAACAATCAAGGCTTGGTGAGAGAATCTGCTTACATCAAAGAAAATACCTTTTTCAACCTAACCAATAGTGTGGTTTCTGGATTTGCACCATTTATTTTGTTGGAAGGAAATATCGGAAATGGTGAAGCAAATTTATCAAAAATCACTTTTAAAAATATTGTAGCAAACAATTGTCAAGGTGAAATTGAAAGCGAATCTGGAAGCAATATTCCTGGCATAAAAAACTATTATGGAAACCCTGCTTACGGAATAGAATATACAAAATTGAAACTTAGTGAGCTGTTTGCACTTCCAAATATTAAAGGAAATCCAGATTTCAGATTAAATGTAAACAATACCATAGCAAGTGGAAATTAAGGAGTTATAGGAAGATTTGTGATTAAAATTTAACAAATTTCAGAAATTCGAAAAGATTTTTTTGGAATTTTATGTACTCTAATTAAAATTACATTTATATCTTTGTCACATCAAAATAAAGAAATGAGAACAATTTTAAACAATACTTGGTGGTGGAGCAATTTACGTCAGACGTCGTGAACGAAGCTTCCTATGGTATTGTAAGAAATATAAAAATATAAAGGGCTTGTCATCACGACAAGCCCTTTTTTTTGATTCAATTGAAAACAAATTAACGAACAACATAAAACTATATATTTTGAAACCTTTTATTCTTAATACACATTACAAACAAATTCTGGCAGATACAGTAACGCCAGTAAGCATTTATTTTAAAATCAGAGATAAATTCCCAAATAGTTTATTACTAGAAAGTAGTGATTATCATGGAAATGATAACAGTTTCTCTTATATCTGCTTGCAATCCTATCGCTACTATTAAAATCGAAAATGAGACAATCTCAAAAACTTTTCCTGACGGAACTTCTGAGAAAACTGTGATCGATGCTTCAACAAATATTCCTCAGGTAATTCAGGAATTTTCAAGCCAATTCAAATCAGAAAAAAACGATTTTAAATTCATCAACAACGGTTTATTTGGATACATTTCTTATGACGCTGTTCGTTATTTCGAGAAAGTATCTATTGCAAAAAAAGACAATGCAACTTCAATTCCAGATGTTTTTTATGCTGTTTATCAAAACATTATTGCAATTAACCACTTTAAAAATGAAGCTTATATTTTCTGCCACAGTTTAGACGGAAAAAATAATATTGCAGAAATCGAGCAATTATTGCAATCAAGAAATATTGCTTCTTATAAATTTTCTAAAGAAGGCGAAGGTTTCTCTAACTTGACTGATGAAGAATTTAAAGCAAATGTGGCTTTAGCCAAAAAACACTGCTATCGCGGAGATGTTTTTCAATTGGTTCTTTCTCGACGATTTACTCAAGGTTTCAAAGGAGATGAATTCAATGTATACAGAGCTTTAAGAAGCATTAACCCTTCTCCTTATTTATTCTTTTTTGATTACGGAGATTTCAAAATATTCGGTTCTTCACCAGAAGCACAAATTATCGTAAAAGATAGAAAAGCCGAAATTCATCCAATTGCGGGAACTTTCAAAAGAACTGGAAATGATGAGCGTGATGCACTTTTAGCTAAAGAACTTTCTGAAGATAAAAAAGAAAACAGTGAACACGTTATGCTGGTTGATTTAGCGAGAAACGATTTAAGTAGAAACGGACATGATGTAAATGTAGAAAAATACAGAGAAGTTCAGTTTTTCTCTCACGTAATTCACTTAGTTTCTAAAGTTACAGGACATTTACACGATAAAGCAACAACAATGCAAGTCGTAGCAGATACTTTTCCAGCAGGAACTTTAAGCGGAGCACCAAAACACAGAGCTATGCAATTAATTGAAGATTGCGAAAAGACAAATCGTAACTTCTATGGAGGCGCAATCGGAGTTATGGATTTTGACGGAAACTTTAATCATGCGATTATGATTCGAACTTTCCTTTCTAAAAATCACCAATTGCATTGTCAAGCAGGAGCTGGAATTGTAGCAAGTTCTGACGAAGAAAGTGAAATGCAAGAAGTTTACAATAAGTTGAGAGCCTTGAATACAGCGTTAGAAATGGCAGAACAGATTTAGTTTCAAGTTATTGAAACGTGAAACTTGAAACCTGAAACAATTAAAAACAAACCATAAAACCACAAACTATGAAAAAAGCAGTATCAATTTTAGTTTTAATCATTACCCTTAGTTCTTGCAATTCAGAAAAAAAACAAAACCCTATTGAAGGAACCTGGCGTCTTATATCAGCTGAAACGACAGAGAAAGATTCTACTTTTTCGACTTTCAATACAAAAACAAAAATGATTAAAATTATAAACGATACACATTTTGCTTTTTTTAATCATGATTTGAAAAATGGAAAAGATTCCACATCAGCATTGTTCTTTGGCGGAGGCGGAAAATATACTTTGAAAGATAGTATTTACACCGAAAATCTGGAGTTCTTCAACAACCGTGATTGGGAAAACAACAAATTTGAATTTGTAGTGAAAGTTCAAAACGACACCTTAATTCAAAAAGGAGTAGAAAAAGTAGAAAAATTAGGAGTAGATCGTATTATAGTAGAAAAATACGTTCGAGAAAAATAATAAAAAAATTAGTTGCCAGTCTCAGTCTCCGTTTTTAGTAAAAAACTTAGCATCTCAGAACCTTAGCAACTTAGCAACTTAAAAAAAAATGAAAAAGATTTTAGTTATAGACAATTACGATAGTTTCACTTACAATTTAGTGCACTATTTAGAAGATTTAAACTGCGAAGTTACTGTTTACAGAAACGACGAATTTGATATTGATGAAATTGCATCTTTCGAAAAAATATTACTTTCTCCAGGACCTGGAATTCCAGATGAAGCTGGTTTGTTAAAAGCAGTAATCGAAAAATATAGTCCAACAAAAAGTATTCTTGGCGTTTGTTTAGGACAACAGGCAATTGGAGAAGTTTTTGGCGGAACACTTTCTAACCTTGATAAAGTATATCACGGAGTTGCAACAAACGTAAAAACTTTAGTAGACGACGAAATTTTATTTGAAGGTTTAGGAAACGAGTTCGAAGTTGGAAGATACCATTCGTGGGTAGTTGATAATAATTTACCCGAAGATTTAGAAGCAACTTCGGTAGATGAAAACGGACAAATTATGTCTTTACGTCACAAAAATTATGATGTAAGAGGCGTTCAATTTCACCCAGAAAGCGTTTTAACACCAAACGGAAAAAGGATTTTAGAGAATTGGATTAACAGCTAGTCAAAAGTTTTAAAGTCGAAAGTCATAAAGTCAAAAAAAGGTCTTTCGCTATTTTAAAACTAAAAAACACAAGAAAAAAATGAATTACAAAGTCAAGGACTTTAAGGCCTTCGACTTTAGACTTTAAGACTAAATTTCAATGAAAACTATATTAAACAAATTAATCAACCACGAAGTGCTTTCTAAAGAAGAAGCAAAACAAGTATTGATTAATATTTCAAGCGGTCACTACAATCCAAGTCAGATTTCGGCATTTTTGACTGTTTTTATGATGCGCAGCATTACTATTGACGAACTTTCGGGCTTTCGCGAAGCTTTATTGGATTTATGCATTCGTGTCGATTTATCAGCTTACAACACAATCGATTTATGCGGAACGGGCGGTGACGGAAAAGACACTTTCAATATTTCAACTTTAGCCTCTTTTGTATCTGCAGGAGCAGGAATAAAAGTAGCAAAACATGGAAATTACGGAGTTTCATCTATTTCTGGATCAAGCAACGTAATGGAAAAAATGGGAATTAAATTCAGCAACGATCCATCATTTTTAGAAAAATGTATTGATCAGGCTGGAATCTGTGTCTTGCACGCTCCCCTATTCCACCCAGCAATGAAAAATGTTGGACCAATTAGAAAAGAATTGGCGGTAAAAACCTTCTTTAATATGTTAGGTCCAATGGTAAATCCAGCATTTCCACAGAATCAATTGGTTGGAGTTTTCAACTTAGAATTGGCGAGAATGTATGCGTATTTATATCAAAACACCAATACCAATTTCACGATCTTACATTCGCTTGACGGATATGATGAAATTTCATTGACTGGTCCAACAAAAACAATTTCTAACCACATGGAAGGAATGTTAAATCCAGAAGATTTTGGCGTTCGTCTTTTATCGCAAACAGAAATTGAAGGCGGAAAAACAATTGAAGAATCTCTCGCAATTTTCACGAATATCATTTCTGGAAAAGGAAACGAAGCTCAAAATAATGTAGTTTGTGCCAATGCTTGCAATGGCAATTTCAACCGTTACAAAATGCTCTCAAAAAGAAGGATTTGAATTAGCAAAAGAAAGCCTATTGTCTGGAAAAGGATTAACAGCTTTACAGAAATTACAAGAATTAAGTAAATAAAAAACAAACACAAATTTCACGAATTAGCACTAATTAAATTTGCGCCTTTGTGACTTCGTGGCAAAACAACAACAATGAATATTTTAGATAAAATAATAATAGACAAAAAAAGAGAAGTGATTTTGAAGAAATCGATTATTCCGGTTTCACAATTGGAAGCTTCAGTATTTTTTGGAAAACAGACGATTTCTCTTAGTCAGAAATTAAAAGAAAGTAATTCTGGAATTATTGCAGAACACAAACGCCGTTCTCCTTCAAAATCAATCATCAACAATAATTTTACAGTTGAAGAAGTAGTTAAAGGTTATGAAACTGCTGGCGCATGCGGAATCTCCGTTTTAACTGACGGAAAATACTTTGGCGGTTCTCTAGACGATTTACTTCTGGCAAGAGCTTCAGTAAATATTCCGCTTTTACGAAAAGAATTTATTGTAGACGAATATCAGATTCTAGAAGCAAAAGCTCACGGAGCCGATTTAATTTTATTAATCGTTGCCGTTTTAACGCGTGAAGAAATTAAATCTTTATCTGAATTTGCAAAAAGTTTAGGTTTAGAAGTTCTTTTAGAAGTTCACAATCAAGAAGAACTAGAAAAATCAATTATGCCAACTTTAGATATGATTGGCGTAAACAATAGAAACCTAAAAACGTTTGAAGTAAGCTTAGATTTCAGTAAAGAATTGGCATCTCAAATTCCAAACGATTTTGTAAAAGTTTCTGAAAGCGGTATTTCATCAATTGAAGCCATTCAAGAACTTAAACCATACGGTTACAAAGGTTTCCTAATTGGAGAAAACTTCATGAAAACTGATAATGCTGGATTAGCGACGACGGAATTTATTAGTAAGATATAATTTTGGTTTGCCACAAATTACACAAATTTCCACTAATTAAATTCGTGCTAATCCGTGAAATTCGTGGCAACAATATAAGCGCAAAGCTTTGCGAACTTTTTCGCATTTTAAACACAATACAAAAACAAAAAACCTTAACGCACTTTGCGTTAAAAAAACACAACGAAATGAAACTCAAAATATGCGGCATGAAATATCCAGAAAATATCCTCGAAGTAGGCGCGCTCCTACCCGATTATATGGGATTTATTTTCTGGGAAAAATCTGCTAGATATTGCAACGGGAATGTTCCCGAGTTGATCAAAACAATCAAAAAAGTGGGTGTTTTTGTCAACCAAAGTCAGGAAGAAATTCTGGAAAAAGTTGAAAAATACAATTTGCAAGCAGTTCAATTACACGGAGAAGAATCGGTTGAATTTTGTTCAGCTTTAAAGGAAAAACTTCCAAAGAAAATTGAAATTATCAAAGTATTTTCGGCCGATGAAAATTTTGATTTTGAGATTATAAAGCCTTTTGAAAATGTCTGCGATTATTTTCTGTTTGACACAAAAGGAAAACTTCCAGGCGGAAATGGAACAACTTTCGACTGGAGCATATTAAAAAAATACAATTCGAAAAAGCCTTTCTTTTTGAGCGGTGGCATCGGAATGAATGAATTAAAAGCCATTGAAGAAATTTCAAAAACAAAACTACCAATTTACGCAGTCGATGTAAACAGTAAATTTGAAATCGAACCAGGGCTGAAAAATAAAAATCTATTTAGCAATTTCAAACGCAAATTTGATGTTGCCAACTTTTAAAATTTAAATAAAATGAGTTTTAACGTTAACGAAAAAGGATATTACGGAGAATTTGGAGGAGCTTACATCCCTGAAATGTTATATCCAAATGTAGAAGAACTACGTCAGAAGTATTTAAGCATAATGGATGAACCTGATTTTAAAGCAGAGTTCAATCAATTGTTGAAAGATTATGTTGGGCGCCCTAGCCCGTTGTATTTTGCAAAACGTTTGTCTGAAAAATACAATACCAAAGTTTATCTAAAAAGAGAAGACTTAAACCATACTGGAGCGCACAAAGTAAACAATACTATCGGGCAAATTTTACTTGCAAAACGTCTAGGAAAAAAAGAATTATTGCCGAAACTGGAGCTGGCCAACACGGTGTAGCAACAGCAACAGTTTGTGCTTTGATGGGAATTGAATGTATTGTTTATATGGGCGAAATTGACATCGCGCGTCAAGCACCTAACGTGGCTCGTATGAAAATGTTAGGCGCAGAAGTTCGTCCGGCACTTTCAGGCTCTAGAACTTTAAAAGATGCTACAAACGAAGCAATTCGTGACTGGATCAATAATCCTGTTGATACACATTATATTATTGGATCGGCAATTGGACCACATCCTTATCCAGATATGGTAACGCGTTTTCAAAGTATCATTTCGGAAGAAATTAAATGGCAATTAAAAGAAAAAGAAGGACGCGAAAATCCTGATTATGTAGTAGCTTGTATTGGTGGCGGAAGTAATGCTGCAGGAACTTATTATCACTTTTTACACGAACCGAAAGTTGGAATCATTGCAGTTGAAGCAGCTGGAAAAGGAGTTGATAGCGGTCATAGCGCAGCAACAAGCAAACTAGGAAAAGTAGGTGTTATTCATGGCTGTAAAACGCTTTTAATGCAAACTCCTGATGGACAAATTACAGAACCATATTCTATTTCAGCTGGATTAGATTATCCTGGAGTTGGCCCATTACACGCTCATTTGGCACAAACAGGACGCGGCGAATTTTTCTCTGTAACCGATGATGATGCTATGAATGCTGGTCTACAGCTTACAAAATTAGAAGGAATTATTCCAGCTATAGAAAGTGCTCACGCATTTGCAGTTCTAGATCAGAAGAAATTCAAACCTGAAGATGTTGTTGTAATCAGTCTTTCTGGGCGTGGAGACAAAGATTTAGATAATTATATAGATTACTTTAAATTGTAATAAAAATTGTAATTTGGGCGTTCAAATCCCGATACTTATCAGGAGACTGTACGCTAACAAATAAAGAGAAAATCATAATTATGGAACTATTATTCTCATACGGAACATTAAGATCGAAACAAACTCAGATGCAGATTTTTAATAAAGTTTTAAGTGGAAGTCCAGATCAAATACTGGGTTTCAAACTTAAAAGTTTACAAATTGAAGAAGAATTTGGAATGGCAGATTATGTTGTGGCTGTACCAAGTGAAAATTTGGAGGACATTATACATGGTGTTGCTTTTGAAGTTTCTAATCCAGAATTATTAAAAGTTGATCAATTCGAGTCTAATTCATACAAAAGAGTGCAAGTCAAACTTCAATCAGGAAGAACGGCTTGGGTATATACTGAAAATAAATAATTAAAAATGATTTTAGCGGCAGCGCAAACAAAACCAAAACGAGGAGATATATCTGCTAATTTACTGAATCATTATCAGCTTATTGAATTGGCTGCCGAAAACGGTGCTAATTTAATTGCGTTTCCAGAATTATCAATTACAGGCTACGAAAGAGAAAATGCAGAAGCATTGATCTTTACAGAAGACGATTATAGAATTGATCATTTAAAAGAATTATCGGTTAGAAATAACATTGTTATTATAGCTGGAGCACCAATTAAGATAGATTCGAAATTATATATTGGCGAATTTATTATAGCTCCAGACGATTCGGTTTCAATTTATACCAAACAGTTTTTGCATGAAGGCGAAGATGAATTCTTCGATTCGACATTCGATTTTAATCCGATGTTAACTATAGAAGATCAAAACATTTCTTTTGCAATTTGCGCTGATATTGACAATCCTTTGCATCCTGAAAATGCGGCCAAAAATGATACCGATATTTATGTAGCAAGCATTTTCTTTTCGCCAAACGGGATTCCAAATGCTTATAGAGATTTACAAAATTATGCTGAAAAACATAAAATGAATGTTTTAATGTCGAATTTTAGCGGAGAATCTTGGGGATCGCCTTCTGCTGGACAAAGCGCTTTTTGGAATAATAAAGGCGAATTAATTGCGCAAATGAATGATTCTGACTCTGGATTATTATTGGTTGAAAAAAAGGTGATGATTGGGAAAGCCAAATCATAAAATTTTAAATAAAGTATGCCACAGATTAAAGGATTTTCACAGATTAATTATTAAAGAGAAACAACCTTTAATTTAGAAATCATTTAAAATCCTTTAATCTGTGGCAATACAAATAACATGCCTACAAGGTTTTAAAAACCTTGCAGGAGAAAAACATACTAAAAATGAACAGAATAACTCAAAAATTACAAGAAGATAAAAAAATCCTTTCGATTTACTTTTCTGCCGGATATCCTAATTTAAACGATACTGTGCAGATTATTCAGGATTTAGAAAAAAACGGAGTTGATTTAATCGAAATCGGACTTCCTTTTAGTGATCCTTTGGCAGACGGACCAACCATTCAGGCGAGTTCTACACAGGCGCTTCATAACGGAATGACAACTCAAATCCTTTTCGATCAGCTAAAAAACATCCGCGAAAGCGTAAAAATTCCGTTGATTATTATGGGATATTTTAATCCGATGTTGCAATACGGCGTTGAAGCTTTTTGCCAAAAATGTGCTGAAATCGGAATTGACGGTTTAATTATTCCAGATCTTCCAGTTGATGTTTATGCAGATGAGTACAAAGCGATTTTCGAAAAATATGGTTTAATTAATGTGTTTTTAATTACACCACAAACTTCAGACGAACGTATTCGTTTTATTGACAGCGTTTCAAACGGATTTATCTATATGGTAAGTTCAGCAAGTGTCACAGGATCTCAATCTGGTTTTGGAAATACTCAGGAAACTTATTTCGAAAGAATTGCGGACATGAATTTGAAAAATCCTCAAATTGTTGGTTTCGGAATTTCGAATAAAGAAACTTTCAATCAGGCAACTAAATATGCAAAAGGTGCAATTATCGGAAGTGCTTTTATTAAACACTTAGCCGAAAACGGAAGTGGGAAAATTGCTGAGTTTGTTGGAGAGATTCGATAAAATAGATGTAAATTACGCGGTATTTCAATCTTAGAAACCGTGTTATGCGACAATATTCATTTGTACAAGTATTCTTCATACTTATTATAAATTTAATGTTTTGTATGGTATATGCGCAAGAAAACATAGCATTGCATATACCAACAAAACAAGACACTTTAAATGGTTCGATAACTCCTGAAAGAATCTGGTGGGATATTCAACATTATGATCTTACTATAAAACCTGATTACAATAGCAAAACGATATCAGGAAAAAATACAATTGAATATACTGTCGTTAACAAAAAACATTCTGATTTAATGCAGATTGATCTTGTTGTTCCTTTAAAAATTGACAGTGTTTTTCAGAAAGGAAAAAAGATCAATTATACTCAAAATGAAAACATCTGGTATATAAAACTGCCTAAAAAGGTACTTTCAAAGAAAAACAAACTAACTATTTATTATTCTGGAAAACCAACAGAGTCCATTAAACCGCCTTGGGATGGTGGTTTGGTTTGGGCAAAAGACTCTTTAAACCGTCCGTGGATTTCTGTTGCTTGCCAATATAAGGGTGCAAGTTTGTGGTTTCCTTGTAAAAATGCTCTCTATGATGAACCAGATAAAGGTGCAAGAATAAATATTATTGCTCCTAAAAATCTAATAGCTGTTTCAAATGGCCGTTTGACATCGAAAATTACAAATACAGATACTACTTCAACTTTTACATGGGAAGTTAAGAATCCTATAAATCATTACGGAATTACATTTTATATAGGCAATTATATCAATATCTCTGATACGTTTCAAGGCGAAAAAGGAAATTTGAGCATGGATTTTTGGGTACTTGACTACAATAAGGAAAAAGCACTAAATCATATGATTCCGGAAGTTAAACTAACAGTAAAATCTTTAGAGCATTGGTATGGACCTTATCCTTTTTATGAAGATGGTTTTAAGATGGTTGATGCCCCATATATAGGAATGGAACATCAAAGCGCCATTGCTTATGGCAGTTCATACAAAAAAGGCACAAATAAAAAAGGAGGCGATATTTCGAATACTGGTTGGGGCAAAAAAACAGATAAAATAATTGTTCACGAAATAGCGCACGAATGGTTTGGCAATACTGTTACTGCAAGTGACATTGCCGATCGATGGATTCAAGAAGGATTCGCTGGTTTAGCCGAAGAACTTGTTATAGCAGATATATGTGGAAAACAAGCTGGAAACGAATTCATGAACGGAAGATTTAGAACAATCGAAAATGATAAACCCATTATTGGTCGATATGGCATAAATGAAGATGGTAGCAATGATAATTATATTAAGGGCTGGGCCATTATGCACATGATTAAAAACATAATAAATGATGATTCAAAATTTCGAAAAATAATTCGTGATCTCACTCATGATTTTCATAATAAAACGGTTACAAGTAATGAAATCGAATCATATTTAAATTCAAAATCAGGAATTAGCTTTACCTTTTTGTTTGATCAATACTTAAGGACAAATAAAGTTCCTATTTTAGAATTCAAATACAAAAATGAAGAATTGAGCTATCGTTATATTGACTGTATTGAAAATTTTTCTATGCCAATTAAAACTAATTGGACAGGAGAGAATTTTATATATCCTTCGACATTCTGGCAGTCAATAAAAGTAGAGAATAAAGACACTCTTCAGGAATTAAAAATAGATTTAAACTTTTATGTAACGCTTAAAAAAGTCGATTAATCCCAACAATAGAGCCCTTTTTAATCTATAGACCTCGAAACCGTTTTATGTTAATATTATGTTAAAATAAAATTAAACAAGCGTTTAAATTAAACAACTGTTTAATTTTGCATCCGATTAGAAACACTATCATGTCAAACATCGAATTAAACGATAAAAAAATTCAGATTCTAAACGTCGCTGAAAAGCTTTTTTCTGAGAAAGGATTTGAGGGTACATCGATACGGGATATCTCCAAAGAGGCAAAAATTAATATTGCCATGGTGTCGTATTACTTTGGTTCAAAAGAAAGACTTCTGGAAGCTCTAATTTTCTACAAAACGGTTGATTTAAAATTACAACTTGAAAATTTATTGCAGGAAAATCTACAACCGCTTGAAAAAGTCAATAAATTAATCGAAATTTACATTAATAGAATTTGTCTTAACAAGGGGATTTACAGAGTTTTACATTTTGAACTTTACAATAAAAAAGAGAAAAAAGCCTTCAAGCTTTTACAGAATTAAAAAAAGGAAACTTAAAATCTGTCGAAAGTATTATCAACCAAGGTCAAGCTCAAGGCGTTTTTAGAAAAGATATTAATATCCAACTTATAACACCGACGATTATTGGAACCTTTTTTCATTTCCACATGAATCGCTCTTTCTTCGAAGAATTATTGGATTTAAAAACAGATGAAATGTTTAACAATTACATTAAAAACGATCTTACAAAGCACATTCAACAAACTATAAAAGCGCTACTTGTTTATGAAAATTAGTCAATTAATGCTCTTTGGAGTTTTCTTCATCGGAATATCTTCAGCAGAAGCACAAGAAAAAACAAGTTTAACCTTGGGCGAGGCCGTACAAATGGCTTGGGAAAAGAGTAACGAAGTTACGCTTGCCAATACTAAGGTAAACACAAAACTATACGAGTTAAAAACCGTAAAAAACAATCAATACCCAGATCTTAAAATTTCTGGCCAATATCAGCGTCTTACCAAAGCGTCGATTGATATGCCAAATCAAGGCGAAAGCGCTTCTCTAGCTTCTCCTGACAGAGCTATGTTAGGAATGGCAAATTTAAGTTTACCGATTTTTGCTGGATTTAAAATTCAAAGCAGCATCGATGCATACGACAATTTGTACGAAGCTGAAAGTGCAAATGCTTGCTAAAACAAAAGAAGATGTTGCTTTAAAAACAATCACTTATTATACGGCATTATACAAAGCGCAAAAAACTTTAGATGTTTTAAATGAAAACCAAAAAAGCGCAAAACAACGTGTTACTGATTTTACAGAGTTGGAGAAAAACGGAATCATTCCGAGAAATGATTTATTAAAAGCACAGTTGTTGGTTTCTAAAACACAATTATCTATTGATGAAGCCAATAATAACATTAATAATATCAATTACTACCTAACTACGTTGCTTAAATTAGATCCTAGCGTAAAAATTCAGGTAAACGAAGAAGATTTCTTTAATTTAAAAACAAGCAATGCTCCAACATCTGATGCTATAGCATTAGAAAATAGAAAAGATTTGGAAGCAGTTAGATTACAAGGAAAAGCTTCTGAAGCAAATATTAAAATAGCAAAAGCAGGATATTACCCAGCGATTTCATTGCTTGGTGGTTACACGGCATTAGATCTAAAAGATATTATTACTGTAAAATATGCTATGAATTTCGGAATCGGATTATCTTATGATTTATCTGGAATTCTAAAAAACAATGTGCATGTTAAAGAAGCAGAAAGCAGAGCTCTTGAAATAAAAAACACTGAAGCTATTATGACTGACAAGATTAAGGTTGAAGTTCAGAAATCTATTGAAGATTACGACTTAGCAATCAACCAAAGTGTTGTTTATGATGAAGCACTTCAGCAAGCTGCAGAAAATTACAGATTAGTTAAAGATAAATTTGACAACGGTTTATCTGACACTAATGATTTGGTAGAAGCGGATGTAGAACATTTAAACGCCAAAATTCAAACTGCTTTATCTAAAGCAACAATTATTCAAAAATATTACGAATTACTTTCAGTATCAGGACAATTATCACAATCATTCAATCTTTCTAAAATATAATCGATAGCTCTCATGGAAAAGAAAAAGACAAATAAAAAATTCATCATCATACTAACCGTAATGGTTTTATTGGGAGGAACTTACGGAATATCAAAATATTTACACGGTCAAGCTCACGAAGAAACAGACGATGCTCAGATCGAGAAAAAAATGAATCCAATTATCCCAAGAGTTTCAGGATATATTAGCAAAGTTTATGTGAAAGATAATGATTATGTAAAAAAAGGAGATACTTTATTTACTATCGATAAGAGAGATTACCAATTAAAGATTGATGAAGCTAATGCTTGCATTATTAGGAGCTGAAGGTCAATACGAAGCTGCAAAAGCTGATATTGGAAGTGCTTATGCAAGTATTTCTGTTTCAGATGCTCAAATGAGATCTGCAAGCGGTTCTATCGAAAGTGCAAAAATTAGATTGAGACAGCTTACAAACGATTATAACCGTTACAATAACCTGTACAAAACTCATACTATTACAAAACAACAATATGAGCAGGCGTTAACAGCAAAAGAAGAAGCAGAAAACCAAGTACGAGTTTTAGAACAACAACAAAAAGCTACTTCTTACCAAAAATCTGTTATTCAGTCAAAATCTAAAGTTTCAGACAAACAAACAGAAGTTGCAGCTGGCAAATATCAAAAAAGCAAAAACGATGCTTGATGTTGCTCACTTAAACCTTTCTTATACTGTAGTTACAGCTGCTATTGACGGTCAGGTTTCTAAAGTTGATATTCAGCCAGGACAATTGGTGCAGCCAGGACAATCTTTATTCTACATTATTAATAATAACGAAGCTTGGGTTGTGGCTAACTTCAAAGAAACACAATTAAACAAAATGGTTGTGGGACAAAAAGTAAGCTTAAAAGTTGATGCTTATCCAAACTATGAATTCAAAGGAACTGTAACATCATTTTCTCCTGCTACAGGATCTCGTTTTTCATTATTACCTCCTGATAACGCAACAGGAAACTTCGTAAAAACAATTCAAAGATTACCAGTAAAAATTAGTATAGACGAATCAAACGATCCTGAAAAAGTAAAACTTTTAAGACCAGGTATGAACGTTGACGTTGATGTACATTTGAAATAAGATAAATGGCAACAGCAGTACAAGACGACGATTTAGTAGAATACGGTTTCAGACGTGTTATCATTACGATTACAGCAGTGCTTTGTGCACTGTTGGAAATTGTAGATACAACGATTGTAAACGTAGCGCTGACAGACATGCGCGGAAGTCTTGGAGCTACCTTGACCGATGTGGCATGGGTAATTACAGCATACGCAATTGCGAATGTTATTGTAATTCCGATGACGAGCTGGCTATCACAGCAATTTGGAAGACGTAATTATTTTGTGGCTTCCATTATAATATTTACAGTCTGTTCTTTTTTGTGTGGTAACGCCACAAATATTTGGGAACTTGTAGCCTTCCGATTCGTACAAGGTATGGGTGGTGGAGCACTTCTAGTAACAGCCCAAACGATCATTACAGAAAGTTATCCTGTAGCAAAACGTGGAATGGCGCAAGCGATTTACGGAATGGGTGTAATTGTTGGTCCAACTTTAGGTCCGCCTTTGGGAGGATATTTAGTAGACAATTACTCTTGGCCTTATATTTTCTACATTAATATTCCGTTAGGAATTATCGCTACAATTTTGGCTTTAACATTCGTTAGAAGTCCGAAATATGGAGAAAAATTAAAAGCCAATCAGGTTGACTGGTGGGGAATAATCTTGTTGAGTACCTTTATTGGTTCTTTACAATTCGTTCTAGAACATGGGCAGCAAGACGATTGGTTTAACGATTCTTTAATCGTAACCTTAAGTGTTGTAACCGTTCTTGGATTGGTTTTATTTATATGGAGAGAGCTTACTTATAAATATCCAATCGTGAACTTAAGTGTTCTAAAAGATGGAAACTTAAGAATTGGAACCATAATGTGTTTTATTCTTGGTTTTGGTTTATACGGTTCAACATTGATTATCCCGATTTATACGCAATCTATTTTAGGTTGGACTGCAACTGATGCAGGTTTATTATTAATTCCAGGATCTATTACAACAGCATTCATGATGCCATTTGTTGGAAATATGATTCAGAAAGGTGTACCACAGGGTTATATGGTTGGAGTAGGATTTTTGATTTTCTTCTTCTTTACCTTTATGATGTATAGCCGAATGACACCAGATACAGGAGTTGAACATATGTATTGGCCTTTAATTTTAAGAGGAATTGGTTTAGGATTACTTTTCGTGCCTATTACAACTCTTTCTCTTTCTACTTTAAAAGGAAAACAAATTGGTGAAGGAGCTGCATTTACAGGAATGATGCGTCAATTAGGCGGATCTTTTGGTATTGCAATTATTACTACTTTTATCACTCGTTTTAGCCAGTCTCATAGAGTCGATTTAATTAATAACCTAGATCCTGCTAAGTTTGACGTGCAGCAGCGCATTGCAGGAATGCAGCACGCATTTATGGCAAAAGGATATAGTGCGGATGTTGCCTTGAAAAAAGCGTATCAAGCCATAGAATATTCAGTAATGAAACAAAGTACTGTAATGGCTTATATGGACATCTTTCTTTATCTAGGAATTATGTTTTTATGTTGCATACCGATTATTCTCTTTATTAAAAAAGGGAAGAACAAAATTAGTGCAGCCGACGCAATGCATTAATGATAATAGATTTATAATACGCATAAACGCCGAATTCTTAGTTGAATTCGGCGTTGTTTTTTATTCTTATTTACCAAAGAATTTATTTTAAAGAGGAGTTAAAAAACTCAGAATCTTAGCAACTTAGAACCTTAGAATCTTTAAAAAAAGTTATCTTGTAAAAACTAAATGATTTCCCTTAGAAAGATTTGCGTCAAACTGATACCCTTCGTAATTAAAACCTTTTAAATCATCTATAGTTTCAGCATTAGTATCAATAATATAACGCACCATCATTCCCCTAGCCTTTTTGGCAAAGAAACTAATCATTTTTAGTTTTCCGTCTTTGTAATCTTTAAAATCTGGAGTAATTACAGGAACTTTCAGAGCTTTTACATCAACAGCCGAGAAATATTCATTACTGGCTAAATTCACAAATAATTCGCCTTTTTTCAATTCTTTGTTTAAAGCTTTTGTAACCGTTGGTTTCCAGAAATCATGTAAATTTTTAGATTCGCCAACGGGCATTTTAGTTCCCATTTCTAGACGGTAAGCTTGCATTAAATCAAGCGGTTTTAAAAGACCGTAAAGTCCAGATAAAATTCTTAATTTATCTTGCAGAACATCTAATTTTTCTAAGGGAATTGTATAAGCGTCTAAACCTGTATAAACATCTCCATCAAAAGTATAAACTGCAGGACGTGCATTTTCTGGAGTGAAAGGTGTTTTCCAATCCTGATTACGTTTCCAATTTAAATCGGCTAATTTGTCTGAGATTGACATTAGTTCTGATAATTCAGAAGGCTTTTTTGTTTTTACTACTTTATGAACCACTCTTGCTTCTTTTAAGAATGAAGGTTCTGTATATTGAGATGTTGGTAATTCTTTTTCGAAATTCAATGATTTCGCTGGAGATATAACAATTTTCATGTGTGCTTTTTTCTATGATTCAAAAATACAAATTGAATTTCTAAAAACAGATTATCGCAATTGATTTGTTTTATTGGGGTATAGATTTTTTTCTGCCACTAATTGCACAAATTTCCACGAATTATTCTTTTGCGCAAATTGTTATATTTTTTTGCCACAGATTAAAATGATTTACACAGATTTTCTTAATCTATTACTATTTTTTCTGCCACGACCCGAGCGATAGCGAACAGGCGAAGCAATTGCACAAATTTTCACTAATTAAAAATCTTTTTTAATCCTTTTAATCTGTGGCAGAAAAATAAATTCGTGGAAATTCGTGCAATTCGTGGCAACCATTCTCATTTTAATAAAATTCTGCACGACAAAATGTGAAATTGTTCAAAAAAGTGAGCTCTAGATTATAATAGGCATTTTCTATGTTGTAAATTTGCATGCATTTCATTTCTTAGAAATTTGAAATTGCATTTTTACTCAATAATTAGTGAATTCGTGGCGATACAAACAAACTATAAAACTGCTTTACAAAACAAAATCTTCGATATTATTTCGAAAGCTTCTCAGGAATTAAAAGTTGACTCTTATGTAATCGGCGGATTTGTTCGTGATTTGCTTTTAAACCGAGGTTCTAAAAAAGACATTGATGTTGTTGCAGTTGGAAGCGGCATCGAATTGGCTCTTAAAGTTTCAGAGTTACTGCCGAACAAACCAAAAGTTCAGGTTTTTAAAACTTACGGAACTGCAATGCTTCGTTTTGAAGATACCGATATTGAATTTGTTGGCGCACGAAAAGAATCTTATACCCGAGACAGTCGAAATCCTATTGTAGAAAATGGAACTTTGCAAGACGACCAAAATCGTCGTGATTTTACCATCAATGCATTGGCTTTATCATTAAACGAGAATAATTTCGGAGATCTTTTAGATCCGTTTGACGGATTAACCGATTTAGAAAATAAAACAATCAAAACGCCTTTAGATCCAGATATTACCTATTCTGATGATCCTTTGCGAATGTTGCGCGCCATTCGTTTTGCTAATCAATTGAATTTTGAAATTGAAGAAAATTCACTAAATGCCATCACCAAAAATGCTGATCGCATTAAAATTATTTCTGGTGAAAGAATCGTTGATGAGTTAAACAAAATTCTCATGACCGATAAACCTTCAACAGGATTTTTACTTTTATACAAAACAGGGCTTTTAGATCTAATTTTACCTGAATTAACAGCGTTGAATCAGGTAGAAGAAATTGAAGGTCATACACATAAAAACAATTTCTATCATACGTTGGAAGTTGTTGACAACATCTGCCCAAATACAGACGATGTTTGGCTTCGCTGGTCAGCATTACTTCATGATATTGGAAAAGCGCCAACGAAACGTTTCACTAAAAAACAAGGATGGACTTTTCACGGTCATGAATTCTTAGGCGGAAAAATGGCTAAAAAAATCTTCGAGCGTTTGCATATGCCTTTAAACCATAAAATGAAATTCGTTCAGAAAATGGTTATCATGAGTTCGCGCCCGATTGTTTTGGCACAAGATATTGTAACCGACAGTGCTGTTCGCCGTTTGGTTTTTGATGCTGGCGAAGATGTAGAAAATTTAATGACTTTGTGCGAAGCGGATATCACAACCAAAAATCCATCGAAATTCAAGAAATATCATAAAAACTTTGAAATTGTCCGCAAGAAGATCGTTGAAGTAGAAGAGCGAGATCATGTACGTAATTTTCAACCACCAATTACGGGAGAAGAAATTATGGAAATATTCGACTTAAAACCTTCACGAGAAATCGGAATTTTAAAAGAAGCTGTAAAAGAAGCCATTTTGGAAGGCGATATTCCGAATGAATATCAAGCCGCTTATGATTTCGTAATCAAAAGAGCTGAAAAATTAGGCTTAAAAAAAGTTGAGAAATAAGTAGTATTTAATAAAATGAAAAAAGAGAATAAATCAGTAATCATTTGGTTACTATCGGGCTGTGTTTTATTATTTTTAATGGTTGTCGTGGGAGGAATTACCCGTTTGACCAATTCAGGTTTATCTATGACTGATTGGCATTTGGTAACCGATACCTTTCCACCTTTAACAGAAGCAAAATGGCAGGCTGCTTTTGACGAATATAAAAAGTTTCCTGAGTATCAGAAAATCAATATTCACAATGATTTTCAGTTAGCCGATTATAAATTCATCTATTTCTGGGAATGGTTTCACCGTTTCATTGGCCGTATTATTGGCTTGGTTTTCTTTGTGCCGTTTGTTTACTTTTTAGCAAAAAAGAAATTAGACACCGACACTATCAAAAAATGCGTAGTGCTTTTAGGAATGGGAGCTTTCCAAGGTTTTTTAGGTTGGTTTATGGTAAGAAGCGGATTAATTGACAATCCAGATGTAAGCCACTTTAGACTTTCTTTGCACTTAACTTTTGCTTTTATCACATTTGCGTATACACTTTGGGTTGCCCTAGACTTGATTTATCCAGAAAGAAATATCAATAAGATTTTACCTCTTAGAAATATCGCTCGTTTTGCTTTAGTCGCTTTATTAATCCAAATTATTTATGGCGGATTTGTGGCTGGATTAAATGCAGGTTTAATTCACAATCATTGGCCTTTAATGAGCGACGGAGAATTTATTCACGAATCGGTTTTTATTGAGCAATCTTCTTTAATAAAAAATTTAATTGAAGGAAAAAGTGGTGTTCAGTTTGTACACAGAACTTTTGCTTATGTAGTTGTAGCGATTATTCTTTTTCTTTTCTTCAAAAGCAAAAAATATACGCTTACACATACTCAAGCAAACGGAATCAAAACTTTAGTTGTTTTTGTTTTCATTCAGTTTTTATTGGGAGTTTTCACTTTATTATACAGTGTGCCTTTGGCTTTAGGATTAATTCACCAAATTATGGCGTTTTTCCTTTTGAGTGCTATGACATATACTTTACACCGATTAAGCAAATAAATCGAAATATATTTAAACATAAAAAAGAAGCTGTCTCACAAGGACAGCTTTTTTGTTGGAAGGAATATTATTTTTAAAATTTATTTTATGTGCAAAACCCCTGCGGGGTGAAATATTTATAGAATTACATTAAGACAAATAAAAAGAGCTCCGGAGGAGAGACATATATTTAGACTTTACAAAAATATGTCGCTCCTCCGGAGCTTTATGTTGTACACGTTTATCTTTTGCTATAAATATTTCGCTTCTCTGAAGCTTAAAAAAAGCTATCCTTTTGAGATAGCCTTTTTATTATGATATCGATTTTAATCCGAAAAAATTAAAATCTGATGAATTTCTATTTTTATTATTTGGATTTTTATCCCAACCAAGCTTTAAAATCCTGCACTTTTTCTCGGCTTACAATTACCTCATCATCTTTATAAGTTGGCAGAATAACTTTCAATCTCGAATTGGTATATACTTGAATTTCTTTGATTGCTTTTAACGGAACAATAAATTTTCTGCTTACGCGAAAGAAATCCTTTTTATCTAATTCCTGTTCCAGAATTTCTAAAGTCGAATCAATCAAATAATCTCGATTGTCGTAGGTATGAATATAAGTTCCTTTATTTTCGCTGAAAAAACATTCAATTTCTTCTGTAGTAATTACTTTTAAATGTTGTCCTATTTTAACCGTAAATCTCTTTTTATACGTTTTCTCAAAAGGATTTGAGAGCATTTGACGAATTTGCTCGAAATCTAACTGCATATTTGAAGATTCTGCCGTGGCTTTCGGAAGACGCGATTTATATTTTGAAACCGCCGTTTCGAGATCATCTTCGTCAATTGGTTTTAGAAGATAATCTATACTGTTTAATTTAAAAGCTTTTAAAGCGTACTCATCATAAGCTGTAGTAAAAATGATAGCGCTTTTGATATCTATTTTTTCAAAAATCTCAAAAGATAAACCGTCTGAAAGCTGGATATCCAAAAAAATTAGATCTGGATGCGGATTATTTTCAAACCACTGAACCGATTCCTCAACAGAGTGAAGCATTGTTTCTACGGTTACATCTAGCTTTTCAAGTTTTCTTTGCAGCAACCTCGCCGCTGGTTTTTCGTCTTCTATAATTAATGTGATCATTTACTATATTGTAAAAAATTGAAAAATATTAATTCAAATTTACTCCCATTTATTTTTATTTGCGGCATCTTTTTCCATGTATTTTTGGATTTTTCTTTTCTCCCAATCAGATCCAAAAAACCAGTCGGTACCAAAAACCGATAATGCGTGTGCTAATAGACCAATTCCCCAAAAAAACGCAGTTGAATAAGTATGCCATTCTGTTAAACCACTTAAATCCATTACCAGTAGACCAGCAGATTTATCTCGAGTCAAACTTGATACAATGATAATAATATTTACAATGATGAAAATTTTCAAATGCGAGTAAAATCTTTTAAGTCTTTTTACTCTTTTATAAGCGACATTGTAATTTGGATCGTCTGCATACTCTCCAAAATGCTGTCTTGCGTAATCTTCATACATTTCTCTTCTAAAACGTCCCATAACTATATTTTAATTATTTCCACTTATTTTTATTCTGTTTTTCCTTCTCCATAAACTCTTTGATTTTTCTTTCTTCCCATTCTTTGCCCATTCCTGGAAAAACTTCAAAGACTTTTAATCCGTGAAAAACCACTCCTACTCCCCACCATAATAATGGCCAGAAAAACCATAGATATTGAGGCGATGTATAAAGATTTATAAAAATCAAAATTGCGTTTACAAATATATAAGCAACTAGATTTCCATAAAATCCTTTTAAATTTTCAACTTTTTTTCTTGCCTGAATATATCTTTCTTCTTCGCTTAAATTCGTTTCCATGATTATTCCCATTTTTGCTTTTTATATTTTTTTTCTAAGATGCTTCTCAATTTACGCTCTTCCCATTCGTGCCCGAAAATTTTATACGAGGCAAACAAATCAATTGCAGAGCCTACTACAACAGCTGAACAAATAATTACAACAACCCAATTTAAATATCTAATTGAAAAAAATTGCAAGGGAAGATTGGTATATTCTTTTAAAAGAAAAAGGATCATTGCAAAGCCATAAACAAACAAGTGTTTGTAAAAATATTTTAACTGAATCACTTTTTTGGTTGCCAAGTCTTTCAAGATGGCTTCTTCCTGATCGTTATTCAAATTTGTTTCCATGATTACTTTCTAATCGTTGTTGGTTTTCTTTTTCTAGAATTTCTCTAATTTTTTCTCTTCCCATTTCTTATTAAAGAAAGGCGGAAGACTAAAAACTTTCAGTCCGTGCAAGATTATTGCCATTCCCCAGCCCATTACAGACCAAATCCACCAAAGGTATCCTGGAGAAGTCATATAATTTACAACAATCACAATTGGATTACATAAAACGTACACGGTCAAATGCTCATAAAATCCTCTTATTTCTTTGACCCTTTTCTGAGCGTCATAATAACGATTTGCTTCTATGAAATCTTTTTCCATTATTTCCACGTTTTTTGCTTGTTATCTTTCTCTAAAATCTCTCGAATCTTTCTTTCTTCCCAATCAGAGCTGTATCCAAAAACTTTAAAAGCATGCATTGCAACTCCAAATCCCCAGCCTAAAGCCGAAAACCAAAACCATTGAAATCCTAGTGAAAATTTTAGATTGATAAAAACCAAGAACGGAATCACACAGCAATACGAAATTATATTTCCGTAAAATCCTTTTAGTTCTTCTACACGTTTTTTGGCTCTATAATAAGCTTTTGCTTCGTCGGTATATTCTGCACTCATTTCCATAACTGCAATTTGTTTGGTTAAAATTGGAATTCTAACAGTGAAATTCTTTCCATCTTCCTCAATCTTCACTTTTCTATCCGTTATAATTCCGTATCTGTTTACAATATTCTGCAGTCCGACACCTTGCCTATCCTGCAAAACTTCTTTTTTCTGAAGATCATTCTGAATGGCCAGATAATCTTTATCAATAAAAATTCTAATATGAAGCGGTTTTTGCTCACTTACCACATTATGCTTTACGGTATTCTCTAATAAAAGCTGTAAAGAAAGCGGCACCACTTTGGCTTCTGGGTTAATGTTTTCTGTTGGCAATTCGTAAAACAAACTATTTTCGAAACGCATTTTCAGAAGATTCATATAGGTTTTTGCAAACGACAATTCGTCTTCAACCGAAACCAATTCTTTGTCTTTCTGTTCTAAAACATATCGATAAATTTTAGATAATGAAGTAGTGAAACGCTGCGCATTATCTGGATTTTCTTCTATTAAAGAACTAAGAACATTTAAGCTGTTAAAAAGAAAATGCGGGTCGATCTGGTTTTTTAAGCTTTCAAATTTGGCATTTGCTGTTCCCGCAATAATCTTTTGTTGTGTTACTTTGTTTTCCTGATAGAGTTTATAAAAATTAAGTCCGTGAAAAAACAATAAAACAATAAAAGTCATTACTGCAGATTCTATATAATTTTCAGCCTTTTCATTTGCTAAAAAACCAATAATTGTCTTATTCTCGATTATTACACTTGTAAACAAACGCAATACTCCAATTACGATCATCGACACTAAAAAAGAACTTGCAAAACCAATTAAAATTCTCTTTACTGAATATGGATTTTCTCTGAATACTCTATCTAAAAAATCAAAAAGAACGACATTTACGATATATAAAACCACACTGTAAAGCATGCAGTACAAGAAATAAATGTAAAGATTCTTGTTAAAGACTGCTGTTCCTAAAGAGGCAAACCGAATTAGAAAAGAGAACAAAAATACTATTCCTCCAACTAAGCATGCTTTTAACAAATTAGGTTTTAATATCATCATATTTATAATACTGAATTATTTACAAGTTTTTTGAATTTCTAAAGCTCTATCTAATCCCCATTTTGGAGAATAAGGTGTTGCTGGTTTAAAAGTATTAAAAAGTTCAATAGATTTATCAACTTGCGCGCATAAAGGTTTTGTATCTACTCCTGTCCATTTTGCACCACCTAATTGATAATCGGCTTCACCAAAAACCGCTCTCGGATTGGTAGGATCCAGCGCTTTTGCTTTCGCGTAAGCTTCCATTACTTTGCCAGAATATTTCATTCCGTTTGTCATCGGGTCAGCCACAACGTATCCTGTATAAATTAAGGCTTGCATAACATACAATTCTGAATTGGCTTGATCTTTTATCATTTCAAGATCTAAGGCGTCTTGCGCTTTTGTCAATAACAAATCGATTTTTGTTTTGTCTTTTTCTGTAAAAACAGCTGTCGCATTGATCATAGCAATATAATAATTTGGCAAATAGCTATTTTTTTCTGCCGCAGCAATTCTTTCGAATAAAGCCGAAGCTTCAGCATTTTTCCCTTCTTTCCAAAGTCCGAATGCTTTGTTCATTCCTTGTTCAAATTGTGTTTGAGCTGAACTTATTACTGCTACAAATAATGCAATTAAAGTGATGATTTTTTTCATTTTATAAGTTATTAATGGTTTGTTTATATGGATTAGTTATTTGTTTTATTTAGAATACAATTTCAATTTTTGAATCTTTGCTGACATTAAATTTAGCATCTTGATATGATGGAGATCCCATAAATCCTTTTGCATTGTTTGAAGTCGCATATTCTTCTGATGGAGCTCCCATTGCATTTCTGTCAAGCTTTCCGTTGCTATTTTCATCATGATACGTTGAGATTGCATATTCTCCCGCTGGAAGATCATCAAAAGTTACAACCGCTTTATTGTCTTTAATTTCGGAAGCCAAACTTTTGTAAGTTGTTTTAAGGAAAGTTCCGTCTGAATTATATAATCCTACTTTCACGATTCCTATGTCATTTTTCAAACCTGAAACGGCAACAGTTAATTTTACATTTTGAGCAGACATTAAGTCTGCAGATAAATAAAATAGTTATTGTAATAATTTTGGTCATGATTTCTATTTTTTTTAAGTTTCTAAGGTTCTGAGTTACTAAGGTTCTAAGTTTTGTTGTTGATGATTAAAACTCTCTTTTTTAGGTTCAAAGGTTCAGAGTTGCAAAAGTTCAGAGGTTTGTTTTTCTCATTACTAGTGTTCAAAAAACTTTGAACCTTTATTCCTTTGTTTATTTGTTCCTTTTAATTTACACTTCAAAAGTATGCTGGTTTTTAATCTTTTAAAATTAAATGATACTGAGTTGTTGATTTTGGTTACTGAATTGTTTTTTTTTAAAAGTTGCTAAGGTTCTGAGGGACTAAGCTTCTAAGTTTTTTTCCTCAGAACCTTAGTAGCTTAGCATCTTAGAACCTTTTTAAAGATTCTTCAACTGATTCTCATTCTTGTTCTGGCTGATCGTCCAAAAGAAACCTACGAAGAAGAATCTGTCTGCTGTTGGCACCACGGCTTGTCTTTGATAAATTCCGTTGGCATCTGGTAATTTTGCGTAATCGTATCCGAAAATATTTTGAGTTCCTAAAACATTCGAAACTGAGAAATAAAGGATTTTTTGCGTCGTTAATAAATACGCCCAGCTGAAACTTAAACTATTGTACGATTTCGTTTTCCCATTCATAAACTGTGTTTGGTTCGGATCGTTGTATGGACGACCTGAGCTGAAACTGTTTGTTAAACTAACCTGAGATTTCCAATCTGTAATAAAATATTTTGCTACAACAGATAAGTTATGATTGGCAATAAAACTTGGAGTCGCCATGTTTGGAAAGTTTTTATATTGTCTTTCTGAATCGATATAAGAGTACGAAATCCAATATTCTAGGTTTTTGTGCAAATTGCTGTCTTTCCAAAATAAATCGAATCCTTTTGCATAACCAGATCCATTATTATTAAAAACCGAATTGTACTGAATATCTCTTGTGTCGTATTGCACTAAATTGCTGTAATCTTTATAATAAGCCTCTGCTCTAAGTGTTTGACCTATTCTTGTAAACGTATAATTAAAAATATAATGTCTTGCTTTTTCACTTTCAAACTGATGGTATTTAGAAAATTTAATATAATCTACAACTGGTGTTTGAGAATAATCTCCATAAGCAAACGAGAACTGACTGTTTTTTGAAGCTTTATATCCTAATGAGGCTCTTGGCGCAATATTATTTTCATTTAATAAACTATTGTTTGAATATCTTAAACCAACTTTTAAGGCTAGTCTTTTAGAAAATAAAATATCACCTTCAGTATACGCTGCAAAAATGTTTGAATCATAACCATTTGTAACATTAAGTGAAATATTATCGGCTACGTTTTCATCGTATTTTGTAATGAAATAATCGCTTCCGAAAGACAACTTAAAAAAGTTTGAAAATTTCTTGCTTAGTTTCAGTTTCAGCTGAGTCGCATTTTCTTGGTTTTCGATTCCGGTAATATCATATTTTAGTTTGTTTTTGCTGTAACCATAGCTCACTCCAGAAGTAATCTGCCATCCAGTTCCAAAACTTCCTTTGTAAGATGAATTCAAATAGAAATTATTATTGTTCATATCTGTTCGAATTGGATTCTCGAAATTGACATTTTTCTGATTCAAATCAAATTTTTCAGAATCAAAAGAGGCATACAGCTTAAATATTCCGTTTGTGAAGTTGTATCTATAAACGGTTTCTCCACCAAGCGATTGATACGGATTATTCCAATCTACATTTTGCGGAATAACAGCTTGATAAGGCGCTAAATTCACATACATCATATTTACACTCAATGAACTTTTTTTGAATTTCTGTGTATTTCCTAAACTCAAACCAACCGTCATTAATCCGATATCCGTTTTTTCATGATCTTCTTCGTCTTGAGTGTTTAAAAGTAAAACACTCGACAAGGCTTCACCATATTCTGCAGAATAACCACCTGTAGAAAAAGCGATTCCGCTAAATAAAAAAGGAGAAAAACGGCTTCTTGTAGGTAAGTTATTTGTAGTTGCGCCATAAGGCTGCGCTACACGAATTCCGTCAACAAAAGTCTGTGTTTCGCTTGCTTCTCCTCCACGAACAAACAAACGTCCGTCTTCACCAACCGTTTGAGTTCCTGGCAAAGTCTGCAAAGCCGCCACTATATTTCCTGCAGAACCTGCTATTGTAACAATATCTAGCGGTTTCAAAACAGAAACTCTCGATTTCTCTCCAGATTCTAAAGTTCCAGCTGTAATAATAACAGCATCCAAAGTATTAATGTTCTCTTTTAATTTTACTATTTGATCTTTATAATTAGCAACATCAATTTCTTGTTTGTAGGTCTCGAAAAGTAAAAAACTTACCACTAAAAATTTATTTCCAGTTTCGGCAGTTTCAAAAGAAAATTCTCCTGTTTCAGAACTTGTTGCTCCGTCGTAAGTTCCGTCAATATAAATATTAGCTCCAGCAACAGGTTTTCCTTTTGGGTCAAGTACTTTTCCAGAAATAGTATTTTGAGCAAAAATTAAAGCTGTAAAAAATAAAAAGCTAATAGTAAAAAATAATTTGGTTTTCATGTCATCTTTGGTTTTTGATGAAGCAAATGTATTTTAACAATTCATGTTAAAAAATATATAATAACCCAATTGTAGATTTTCGAGGATGAGTTGTAAAATACTAATTTGTATCTTAGTAACGTGTTTCTAAAAACTATTAACTATGTCAGAAAGTAAAAGAGTTTCGAATTTATATCAATCCATTTATAATGGAAATCCATGGCTTGAAGTAACCTTAGCAGATACTTTAAAAGATGTAACTGCAGCTCAGGCTTATAAAAAAATCAATCCTAACTTAAACACGATTTGGGAAATTGTCAATCACCTAATACAATGGAGAAGAAACATATTAAAGCGTGTTCAAGGAGAAATAATTACAACTCCCGATCATAATTATTTTGTGCCCATTTTAGATTCATCTGAGCCTGCTTGGGAACAATCACTGCAAAGTCTGGCAAAATCTCAGGAATTATGGAGTGCTTGTCTGAGTGATTTTAATGATGAGGATTTCGAGAAAATAGATCTAAATAATAATCACAATTTTTATGAAGATATTCACGGAATCATTCAGCATGATGTGTACCATTTAGGACAGATTGTTATTTTGAAGAAATTGCTTTAGTTAAGAAAAGGTTTTTCCATAACATTGTCATTTCGAGGAACGAGAAATCTTCACGAGAAGCTCGACAAAGATTGGATTTTAGTTGCGGAGCTACTTGTTAAGATTTCTCGTTCCTCGAAATGACAAAAATTGAGGCTAATTTTAAAACATAATTAATCAAATGAAAAAATTACTTTTTGTTTTCTGTTTTTTTGTTTTTAATGCAATCGGCTTTTCACAAGAAACTGAAATTAAATACGATGAAAACCTCGCAAAATCACTTCATGCCGACGAATACGGAATGAAGAAATATGTTTTTTGTCTTTTAAAATCCGGAAGTAATACAACAGCCTCTAAAGAAGAAACCAAAAAACTTTTTGAAGGACATATGGAAAATATTGGCAAACTAGCCAAAGAAGGAAAACTGGTTGTTGCAGGGCCATTCATGAAAAATGATAGAAATTATCGTGGCATTTATATTTTTAATGTCGAAACTGTAGAAGAAGCCAAAACGCTTGTTGCCACCGATCCGGCAATAAAAGCCAATTTACTCGAAGCCGAATTAACGCCTTGGTATTGTACCGCTGCTTTGCAGGAAATTCCGAAAATGCATGAAAAAATTGCCAAGACGAAAATGTAAAATATGAAAACAGAAAAAGAAAAAATGATCTCTGGCGAATATTATAATGCCTTTGATCCCGAATTAGTAAAAGGACGCCGTGCGGCAAAAAACCTTTTACACAGCTTAAATGTAAAAGAATATCGAGTTACCAAAAAAGCAAAAGAGATTCTAAAAGAATTAATTCCAAATGCTGGAGCCGGTCTTTATATTGAACCTCCTTTTCATTGTGATTACGGTTACAATATTTTTGCTGGCGAAAATGTTTATTTTAATGTGAATTGTGTGGTTTTAGACTGTGCGCCAGTAAATATTGGCTCAAATGTATTTATTGCGCCAAATGTTCAGATTTATACTGCTTCGCATCCGCTTGACGCTGAGTTGAGAAAAACGCTTGAAAACGCATATCCCGTTACAATTGGCGACGATTGCTGGATTGGCGGAAATTCGGTTATTTGTCCAGGAGTAACAATCGGAAAAGGCTGTGTTATTGGAGCCGGATCTGTGGTTACAAAAGATATTCCAGACAATTCGCTTGCTGTTGGAAATCCGGCAAAAGTTATTCGAAAATTAAATCAAGAACCTGAATCAAAAAAATAATGCTTACCCTTAATAAAGTTCATCATATTGCCATTTTATGTTCCGATTACGAAAAATCGAAATATTTCTATACTCAGATTTTAGGCTTAACCATTATTCGTGAAATTTACCGCGAAGAACGCCAATCTTATAAATTAGATTTGGCTTTAAATGGCTCTTATGTTGTGGAGTTATTTTCATTTCCAAATCCGCCACAAAGACCTTCAAGACCAGAAGCGGTTGGTTTAAGACATTTGGCATTTGAAGTTATTAATCTAGAAGACACGATTGCTTTTTTAACTTCAAAAAACATAGAATCGGAACCTATCAGAATTGATGAAACAACTGAAAAACGTTTCACTTTTATTGCTGATCCAGATTTGTTGCCGATTGAGTTTTATGAGCGTTAGGCTTTTTTCTGCCTCGAAGGCGCTAAGACGCTAAGTTTTTTTATTTAAAACCACGACTAAACAGGCAGTTTGTCATTTCGACGAAGGAGAAATCTCCGCAAGTAACTCCGCAATCAAAATCGCTAATCTTTGTAGAGCTTCTCACGGAGATTTCTCCTTCGTCGAAATGACAAACAATGAGAGCAATCTTTGCGTCTTAGCGCCTTTGTGGCACAACCACGCATCGACAGAATTTTCCTGTTTATATCCATTTTAACACACTAAAATGAATATTTCCTAGAAAAAACCGAATTTGATACTTAATTTTGTAATCCGCAGAAAAAAATGCGATTCTCAAACTTATAATGATGAACAAAACGGCGCAAATCAAAAAAAATCATCAATTAATCAAACTCCGAAAATTAGTTATTGTTTCTATTTTAATTGGCTTTCTTTCTGCCTTTCTCGGAATTTCACTAAAAAAAATAACCGAATATTACGAAGAAATCTTCTTTCACGAGGTTTCTGTTCATCCAATATTTTATATTGTTTTCCCTGTTTTTGGATTATCAGTGATTTATTTTCTTAGACAATATCTTTTTAAGAAAAAAGAAAACAAAGGAATCAAAGAAGTTTTTGAAAGCACTGCATCAAAATCTAAAAATCTGCCTTCTTATAAAATTCCATCTCACTTCATAAACGGATTATTGACCGTTATTTTTGGAGGTTCTACTGGAATTGAAGTTTCTACCGTTGTAGCAACAGCAACTATTGGTTCTGTAGCACACGAAAAAGAAAATGTTTTCCGTCAATACAAAACAGAACTTATCTGTGCGGGAGTTGCGGCAGGAGTTACAGCACTTTTCAGCAGTCCAATTGCAGGAGTTTTATTTGCTTTCGAAGTAATTTCTAGAAAAGTAACGCGAGCATTTATCATTTCAAATTTAATTGCAGTTTCTATCGCATTTGGTTTGCTAACGATTTTAAAAGAAGAACCTTTATTTGCAGTTTCTATTTCAACTTGGCATTTAAAAGCGATTCCGTACTTTATTCTTTTAGGAATTTTAGCTGGAATGAATTCTGTTTATCTAACACGTTGTGTTTTATTCTTCAAATCGCAATTTGGTAAAATCGGCACACATTATTATAAAATCATTTTAGGATCTGCTGTTTTAAGCCTTTCCTTATTCTTTTTCCCTCAATTATACGGAGAAGGTTATCACGCGATAAAAGGGATTTTCGGAAATGCACATCAAACTCAATTGACGATAACTTTAGCTTTTACTTTCATTGGTATTTTAATTCTAAAACCAATTGTAACTTCTATTACATTGGCTTCTGGCGGTGACGGAGGTGTTTTCGCGCCAAGTTTATTTATCGGAGCCTTTTTAGGATTATTACTGGCTTCTATCTTAAATAGCTTTTTTCATGTAAATGTAATTCCAGTTAACTTTATGATTATCGGAATGGCTGCGGTTCTAAGCGCCAGTATTCATGCGCCTTTTACAGCTATTTTTCTGGTTTGCGGTTTAACAAACGATTATACTTTGTTTTTACCTATCATGGTTGTTTGCCTGATTTCAAAATACACGGCAAAAATGATTTATCCGTACACCGTATACAGTTATTCTCCAAGTTTAATTAAGTAAAACTGTAACCTACAAGATTTACAAAACAATAAAAAACAATATACAGCAAAGTATATTTAAAAGCATAACGAGTAAAATATAATACCACAATAATGCCAACTGAAAAAATAAAAAGAAGCTACCGCAAAACACGTTACATTCTTTATAAAGAAACTTTAATCGATTATAAAGAGCATTTTTGGTCCTTTTTAGGTTCGTTTGTCGGAATTGGGATTCTTTCTTATCTCGATGCTTCACAATTTGCAGGAAGTGATGTGCTCTTTTTAATTGGTTCTTTTGGTGCGTCGAGTGTTTTGATTTATGGAATTATACAAAGTCCGTTTTCACAGCCGAGAAATCTAGTGGGCGGACATCTTATTTCGGCTTTTATTGGAGTTACCATCAATAAATTGGTTCCAGACATTGTTTGGATTTCGGCTCCGCTGGCTGTTTCTCTATCTATAATTTTTATGCAGATTACCAAAACACTTCACCCGCCAGGTGGCGCAACGGCATTAATTGCAGTAACGGGCTCTGCTCAAATAAAAGGTTTAGGCTATATGTATGTGATTTCTCCCGTATTAACAGGCGTTTCGATCTTACTTATAACTGCTTTGATTTTTAATAATATGACTTCAAGCAGAACTTACCCAAGTCACAGCACTTATCATAAGCATTATCATAAAATTAGAAAAAGATTATCTAGGAAATAGTTGCCCGATATATCCCAACTGTCACCCTGAGCGGAGTCGAAGGGTTTACCTATTGAAAAAAGACTTCGACTTCGCTCAGCCAAACAAACTAATTGAAAATTAACTTTCTAAAATCTTTTCAACAAATCGTAATTCGTGATTCGAATTTCGTTTTTTATATTTTACCTTTGACCTCTCAATAAAAACAAAGATTATGGTTTATAAATTTAGAGTTATTCTAGACGCCGAAGAAGATATTTTTAGAGACATTGCTATTCTTGAGGAAGATACACTTGAGGATTTACACAATGCAATCTTCAATGCTTTTGGCTTTGACGGATCAGAAGTGGCTTCATTTTATACTTGTGATGACACTTGGAATCAGGAAGATGAAATTCCGCTTTTTGATACGGGAGATGTTCCTGGCGAAATAAGAACCATGAACGATTATCCGTTATCTAGTATCTTAGACAAAGAAAACACAAAGATTATCTACGTTTACGATTTCATCAGTATGTGGACATTCTTAGTCGAATTGGCTGCTGTAGAAGACGAAACCGTTGGAGCAACTTACCCTGAAACTTTATTCTCTCACGGTGAAATGCCAGACGAAGCTCACGAAAAAAACTTCGAAGCCGATGACATGCACGATGATATCTACGGAGAATTTGAAGACGACCTAGACGAAGACGATCTTGACATGTTCGAAGGAGACGACAGCTTCGAAGATTATGGATTTGAGGAGAATTGGAATTAGTTTTTTTAAGGTTCTAAGGTTCTGAGACGCTAAGGTTCTAAGGTTTTATTTTTGAAAGTTTTTTCTTGTTTTTAATTCTTCGAATTAAAAATATTGAGCATGAGCAATTTTAGAACTTTATTGGTTTGGCAGAAATCTATGACCTTGATTACCAAAATTTATTCCCTAACAAACAAATTTCCCAAAGAAGAAGTCTTCGGATTAACTTCACAAATTAGACGCAGTTCAATTTCTATTCCGAGTAATATTGCAGAAGGATTTGGCAGAGAAAGCGATAAAGAACTTTTACGTTTTTTAAACATTTCTGTAGGATCATTATTCGAAATGCAGACTCAGTTAGAAATTGCTAAAAATATATCTTATTTAAAAGAAGACGATTTTAACAAATTATATGAGGACAGTCGCGAAGTAGAAAGAATGTTAGTTTCTTTTATTAAAAAAATAAAAGAAAGAAACTAAACCTTAGTACCTTAGCTTCTCAGAACCTCAGAACCTTACACACATGATAAATCTTTTCAATACCCACATCGACACGCTGTCAATACACCGCGTAGGAAACAAAAGCCGTAACGAAGCAATTTTTTTATCGGAGCAACCATTTAATTTAAATGACGAGATCGTTCCTTTAATAAAAGAATTCTTTTTTAAGCCTTTTAGAGAAAAAGAAGAAAACTATTATCAGTTTGCACACGAAGTGGACTTGGATTACAACGACATGTTTAAATATGCAACTGAGATTTTTGCTAATCCGTCAAATGTTCATGAGGTTTCTAAGAACATCACGAAGCATTTATTTGAGCAGTCAAATCACCCGCACATTAAAAACGGAGAGGTTTACGTAACTTATTTAACGAATTTAAGCATTGATAATAATGTAGTTGATGCCATCGGTATTTTTAAAAGCGAATTACAAGCCGACTTTTTACAGTTTGAAGAAAACGGAAGCAACCTTGAAATGATTTTACAGCAAGGAATCAATTTGAGTAAACTAGATAAAGGATGTTTGATTTTCAACTATAAAAAAGAAGAAGGATACAAAATCTTAACTGTAGACAGCAACCGTTATGATGCACGCTATTGGTTAGAGCACTTTTTATCTGTTGATGCTTTTGAAGATGAAAATTTCATCACTAAAAAATATTTAAAGTTCTGTCAAAACTTCGCAAAAGATGTTGTTTTGCCAGCAGAAGACAAGAAAGAGGAAGTAATGTTTATGAACCGATCTGTGAATTATTTCGCTAAAAATGATCAGTTTGAAGAGCAGAATTTCTTGAATGAAGTAATTGATAACCCTGATTTGATCCCTGAATTTAAAAACTATAAAGTTGATAAAGGAGAAAAATACAGCATCGAAGATGTTACCTCATTCCCTATTGCCAACGCAGCAGTTTCTGACGCTAGAAAATCGATTAAAAACGTTATTAATTTGGATACTCACATTCAGATTAAAATGGATTTTATTAATCCTGAAAGTGCAGAAAAATTTGTTGAAAAAGGCTGGGATGAAGAAAAACAAATGTATTACTACTTAGTTTACTTCAATAAAGAAGAGAAAAACTAAGGGTTTTCATTTTCTATTACTTACTTATTAATACAGAAAACGGCAGTTACATTTGTAATTGCCGTTTTTTATTGTCTAAATTTTAATGTTACAAAACCGAAAATACGGCTTTTACAATATCATCATAAACTTGTTTGTTTCTTTCTCCAGCGCGAGCCAAAACTCGAATTCCGGAGTAATTATTAAAGATAAATCGCGCCAAAACTTTTGCATCCAACTGTTTGGAAATATCTCCTGCCTCCTGCCCTTTTTTAACGGCATTTGTAAAAACTTCTTCCATAGTTTGGCTATTGTCTTTTACAATTTTGGCAATTTCTTCATCATGCATTGCTAGTTCTACAGAAGAATTAACCATAAAACAGCCTTTTGTAATTCGGTCTTCTAAACTTTCGAGCACAGCTTGCTTAAAAATAGTCAACAAAGTTTCTTTGACATTCTCAGACTTTTCCAAAAGTTCTTTGACCGCATCTTGAGCTTGTTGCTGATAACGCTGTAAAGATTTTGTAAACAATTGCTCGCTTATCTCCAAAAGTATCATACAAACTAGAACGGCTTAAACCTAAATGCGTCACCAAATCTTGAGCAGAAGTGCCGTTATAACCTTTGTGCCAAAAAATTTCGATTGCTTTATCCAAAGCCTGATCTTCATTAAATTCTTTCGTTCTAGCCATGACATTCAAATTAAATTCATCTACAAAGATACAAAAATACGGAACAATCGTTCCTGAATTGGTCAAAAAAATTATACTACAGCATTTACTGTGAGTCCACCATCAACTACAATTTCAGTTCCAGTTATGAATGATGCATCATCTGAAGCTAAGAACGAAACTGTTTTTGCAATTTCAGCAGACTGAGCAAAACGTTTTAATAAAATTTTCTCTCCTAAAATAGTTCCAAATCCTTCTACTTCTTCTTTTTGCAAACCTAATTTTCCATACAATGGAGTTTCGACTGGTCCTGGAGAAACAGCATTTACTCTAATTTTTCTTGGAGCTAATTCTGTTGCAAATACTTTGTTTAAAGATAAAACTGCCGCTTTACTCGCTGCATATACACTTGAATTTGGCATTCCGACATGAGCGTTTACTGAAGTATTGAAAATGATCGAACCTCCATCGTTTAAAATTGGCAACACTTTTTGAACTGTAAAATACACTCCTTTTACGTTGACATTCATAATACTGTCATAATGATCTTCTGAAGCTGAATCTAGCGGTGCAAAAGCCGCAATTCCAGCATTCAAGAATAAAATATCAACTTTACCAAATTTTGATTTTACTTCTTCAACCAAGTTGTCAATTGATTTTAAATCTGATTGATCGGCTACAATTCCAGTAACATTCAATTCTTTTTCCGCTTTTGCCAAAGCTTCTTTGTTTCTTCCTGTTACAATTACTTTTGCCCCTTTTGTCGCTAAATCTGCTGCGGCTGCGTATCCAATTCCACTGTTTCCACCTGTCACGATTGCTACTTTGTTTTCTAAATTTTTCATTTTATTTATTATTTAAGTTATTGATTATTCAATTATTATGATACAAAGATATAATAATGGAACGATCGTTCCGTTATTATTAAAGTTAATTTTATGTTAAAATATTTAACTTAGAATAGAAACGCCCGTCAAATAAGGAATTATCTATAGAATGATAAACGAAAGAAATCGCAAAATGAGGCTGATTCTTAATTTATGCTTAATTTTGCATTAAAAAATAACTCAGATGGATATTCAATTTTTCAAAGAAAGTCCTTTTACCACTATAATTTCATTTCACAAGCTAATTGAATCTTTTGAAGAAATTGCACAGTCAGACGTTGATTACAGATCCAACTATGCTAAAGCAATTTTAGAACAAATTGAATTAATTCCGGAACTAAGGACTGGAATCCAGGATTATTCGGTTATCAAAAACAATGAAGCTTTAATTAAAAATATATTAGCCGATTTATTTCCGACTGCATTGACGCATAACGAAATAAAAGCGGTAACGATTCCTTTTCAAAACATCTCCTTTAATTATACAGAGCGTTTCAAAAAAATCCTCAAAAATGCAGGTGACGAATTTTATATGGAAATTCGTGATTTTAGCGAGCATCAATTCTATATCAATAACTGCTGTTTAATTTTAAGCAGTTATTACAAACAGCATATCGATTTCAATCAGCCATTTTTCTATGACATTCCAGATGAAAATGGTATTGAAAAGCATTATCGTATTTTATACAATGCTGATTTTATGGAAATTATTCCGACTGAAAACGCTGTTCCTTTAACTCAGGAAGATATCGATCAACTACTAGATAATTACAACGATATTAATCTATGGAAATCCAAATTTCCAAAAGGAAGCTGGATTTTAAGAGGTTTTGGTATTGTTTCTTTATTTGATGCCACAACAGAAAGTGCTATTTCTATATTGAAAAGCAGTTTACTAAAACCTGGCCCAAAAACAGTAGCCACAGATCAGGAAGTTTCTAATATTTTTCAGTCGATTTTTAATCTCCCAAATTTAAAAGTAGGATTTATTATCTATAATCCTGAGGAAGAGAAATTTATGCGACCTGCAAAATACGAGAATCAGATGAAGAGCTTTCTGCTTTCTGCTGATCAGGAAGTAGATTGCAAAAATGCTTTTTTTGGATGTTCTTTCGAAAATTTATTAGACAATAAAGAACCTTTTGTAATATCTAATGTTAGCAAATTCACTGAAGAACAGACGAATAAAAAACTTGGCGAGCATTTACTTTCACAAGGTATCCAAAGTTGCATATTTGCACCAGTTATAAAAAACGGGCATTTATTAGGAGTTGTAGAATTAGTTTCTCAAAATACACGAGATCTTAATAGTGTAAATGCAACAAAACTAGATTTGGTTCTGCCATACTTAACCGATACGATTGATCGTGTTAATACCGATATGCAACATCAGATTGAAGCGATTATTCAGCGAGAATATACTACAATACATCCAAGCGTTTATTGGAAATTTAAAAGAGAATCGCAGAATTACTTTCAGAATATGAATCATACCAAAGATTATATTTTTAAAGAAATTGTCTTTAAAAATGTATATCCGCTGTATGGCCAAATTGATATTAAAGGTTCTTCTGAGCATCGTAATGAAACGGTAAAAATTGATTTGAAAAGTCAATTGACAGCTCTTATGGAAATCTTTGATAATCAAGAAGAAAACTCAAATTTAGTTCTTCTTGAACAAAGAAAATTTGAATTGGAATCGCTTCGAAGCGAATTGGATTATCCATTAAAAGCAGATACCGAACAGCATATACAACGTTATATCGAAGAAGAAATTCATCCAATATTGAAAAACACAAAAAGTAATGCTAAATCTGAGAAGTTAGAGCAATTATACTTTGATAGTCTAGACGAAAAAACAGGAATGTTTTATCAGGAAAGAAAGAAATTTGACAATGCCATGTCGATCATCAATAAAAGATTGGCAACGGTTTTGGATAGAAAACAAGTTGAAGCACAACAGATTTATCCGCATTATTATGAGCGTTTTAAAACGGATGGCGTTGAACACAATTTGTATATTGGAGCTTCAATTGCGCCAACAAAACCATTTGATATCATGTATTTGCATAATCTTCGTTTATGGCAATTGCAAACTTTATGCGAAATGGAATTGGAACACCATGAACTTAAAGAATCTCTTCCATACGAATTAGATGTTACTTCTTTAATTCTCGTTTTCAGTTCTGCACTTTCTATCCGTTTCAGAATGGATGAAAAACGTTTTGATGTAGACGGAACTTATAATGCAAGATATGAAGTTGTTAAAAAACGAATTGATAAATCGCATATTAAAGGAACAAACGAAAGAATTACTGAGAAAGAGAAAATTACAATTGTATATTCTCAAAATAGCGAAGAAGCAGAATATTTAAAATATATTAAATATTTACAGCACAAGAAAATTCTTGAACCTTCTATTGAACAATTTGAAGTTGAAGATCTTCAGGGAGTTTCTGGTTTGAGAGCAATTCGTGTCAAAGTAATCAACAATAATTCAAACCCAGGAATTAAGAAAATAACTTATCAGGATTTATTAGATGAGCTCAACTAAATAGTTGAGCTTTTTTTTGCAACTTAACGTTTAAAAACTTTGTCAAAGTTAATTAGCTTTAAATAGACTTAAAAGCAATGACAAACGCAATCACCGTTATGATAATTCCGAACATAAAAAAGTTATAGGCAATTCGGAGTAAATTATATTTTCGCTGTAAAACCAATCCTAGATAATACAAATCTTTAATCATAGTTGAATAGAGATAATCACGATCTTTCATCATTTCATTCATTGCCCAATCATAATCTTCTAAAGGCATTTTGTAGAAATTTCCAAAAAACATCAGATTCACTTTTTTTAGCTTCAACATCGTCTCTCGTAAAAAAACCAGAAGTTACTTTTGGACGTGTAGAAAGAATGGCAAAAATAATTGTAATCACACTCGACATCAGCATAATAAACGTCGGCACAACCAAATGCGCATTTTTTGGACTGTCTAATTTTGGAATAATAGACGATAAAGCAATCGAGATGATAATTGCATTTACAGACAATAAAATATTGGCTTTACTATCAGCAATTCCGCTTAAACGAGTATGATTCCCTAGCGTAACACGAAATAAAGTATCGATTCCACGATCTGGTTTTTCGGTTTTATCCTTCTTTTTATCTTCTTCTAGTGTGGCAGCGGCTTTCAATTCTTGTTTATTGATCTTTTTCTGAATCATTAATAGATTTTTTTCTTTCAGAGGTTGCCATTTTCTTAAAGCATAATCGGTATAAAAGCGATGTTTATTCAATAAAAAATTTAAGTTTTCTCTTGTCCATTCCGCGTTAGAGAAACTAACTATTCCAGCATTTTTTAATTCCAGACGAAGCAATTCGCAAGTTGTAGCATATTCAGCTCCCATTAAATGGGCGTAATCTGCATCACGGATAATTTTCTCTAAATGCGTTTTAGGTTCATATTCTTTAACTGTAGCCAGAATTAAACTAGAAACTAAAGCAATAAATTCTTCCGATTTTCCTTTTTCGCGCAAAAAGTTGGCGACTATTTCAGTGCTTTTCTTTTCATGATTTTCATATCCTTCAATATATCCCGTGTCGTGAAACCATCGCTGCAACCAAAAGAGCTTCTTTATCCTCACCTTCTACATCTTCTTTTTTGCAAAGTTCTTTTACCGCAGTAACCACGGTAAAAGTATGATTAAAATTATGGTAAGAATATAAATTAGAAAGTTTATCTTTGAGTAAATTACCGACAAAATCTTCGGATTGTTCTATTAGATTCATAAAGAATATTTTTATACCACTAAATTATGAAATTGTTTTTGGATAATCATTTTATTGCTAAGATTAAAAATTACTCTTTGGCAATTATGGCCCTATTCATCGTTTATTCTTGTGCAACGCGCAAACCTCAATACGGAAAAAATGTTAGTGCCACTGAAACAGAAAACGCTACAGATACGATACAAATTGCACATACTTTTTTTCTTGTTGGAGATGCTGGAAATGCCGATGAAGAGCAAGCACAGCATACACTGGAGCTTTTACATCAAAAGTTAAAAAAAGCGAGCAAAAAATCGACGCTTCTTTTTTTAGGCGACAATATTTATCCGAAAGGTTTTCCTGGCAACAAACATCCTGAAGACAAAGCCTTAGCAGAAACCAAACTGACCAATCAATTAAAATTGACCAAAGACTTTAAAGGAAAAACAATTGTAATTCCTGGAAATCATGACTGGTACAGTGGCATTAAAGGTTTAGAACGTCAGGCCGATTTTGTTACAAAATATTTAAACGATAAAAAAAGTTTTCTTCCGAGAAAATCATGCCCTATTGAAACTGTAAAAATTGACAGCACTACAGCTTTGATAGTTGTTGATAGTGAATGGTTTCTAGAAAATTGGAACGATCATCCGACTATAAATGACAATTGCGAAATTAAAACCAGAGAAGCTTTTTTTGAAGAACTTGAAGGTCAATTGAACAAAAATCAAGAAAAAACAGTTGTCTTAGCAATTCACCATCCGTTACTAAGCAATGGAACACATGGCGGTCAATTTTCGTTAGAAAAACAATTATTCCCTTTAGAACAAAAAATTCCTCTTCCTGTAATTGGCTCATTCATCAATTTATTGCGAAAAACATCTGGCGTTAGTCCGCAGGATATTCAAAACAAGCAATACACAATTTATGCAAAGAGAATTAAAACGCTTTTGCAAAAACAGAAAAATGTAATAGTTGTTTCTGGACACGACCATAACCTTCAATACATAAGCAAAGAAAATATTCAGCAGATTATTAGTGGCGCAGGATCAAAATCTGAAGCCGCAAGAGCCATCAGTCCTTATGATTTTTCGTATGGAGGAAATGGTTATGCTACATTGACTATGTATAAAAGTGGCGATGCTAAAGTTTCTTATTATGGAAATGAAAACAACAAAGAGAAACTTCTTTTTGAGCGTGAAATTATAAAAGCCAAAGAAATCAACTGGGCTTCAGATATTCCAAATAATTTTCCTGCAAAAGTCACTACTTCGATTTATTCACCAAAAATGACTCAAAAAGGTGCGTTTCACAGATTTTTATTTGGCCAGCATTATAGAAAATATTACAGTCTTCCTATTGAAGCTACAACGGCAACTGTAGATACATTAAAAGGAGGTTTAAAACCAATTCGTGAAGGTGGCGGACATCAATCGGTTTCATTAAGAATGGCAGATCCTCAAGGGCGTGAGTTTATCATGCGCGCAATGAAAAAAAGCGCAACAGTGTTTTTACAATCAGTTGCTTTTAAAGACCAATACGTGGTAAATGATTTCGAGAAAACATATGCCGAAGATTTCTTATTTGATTTTTACACCACTTCTCATCCTTATGCTTCTTTTGTTATTGGCGAAATGTCTGATCAAATTGGTTTAAGACATACGAATCCTATTTTATATTATATCCCGAAGCAAAATGGTTTGGGAGAATTTAATGCAAGCTTTGGAGATCAATTATATATGGTCGAAGAAAGACCTGCTGATAATCATTTGGATGGAAAAAATTTCGGAAAACCAAGCAACATCATCGGAACTGACGATATGATGCTAAATCTTCATAAAGATGAAAAATATGTGGTTGATGAAAAAGAATATATAAAAGCTCGTTTATTTGACATTCTTATAGGAGATTGGGACAGACATAGTGATCAATGGCGTTGGGCTGAATATAAAGAAGATGGAAAAGTAATTTATAGACCAATTCCGAGAGATCGTGACCAAGCTTTTGTAAAATATGATGGTGCTTTGCTTTCACTTTTAATGAACATGCCTCCCCTTCGTCATATGCGATCTTTTAAAGGTGACAGGATCAATGTGAAATGGCTTGGCAGAGAACCTTACCCAATGGATTTGGCTTTTCTAAGAACTGCTGAAGAAAAAGAATGGGTGGAACAGGCCAAATATATTCAAGAAAACTTAACTGATGCAGATATTGATGAGGCTTTTAAAAACATGCCAAAAGAGGTTCAGGATGGAACAGTCGATGAAATCAAAGCAAAATTAAAAAGAAGAAAAAAAGATCTTCAAAAGTATGCTCGTGAATATTCTGATGTTTTAAACAGAACTGTGATGATTGCCGGAACAGACAAGAAAGATAAGTTTGTTTTGAATCATAATGTAAAAAAGGGGATTGAAATTCAGGTTTTCAGAATTAAAAAAGAAGGCGATGAATTGCTTTATGCCAAAAATGTAACCGAGGACAAAACCAAAAATCTTTGGATTTATGGATTAGATGATAATGATGTTTTTGAAGTAAAAGGAAATGAGAAATCAAACATAAAAATTCGTTTGCTTGGTGGCCAAAACAATGATACTTACAATATTGAAAACGGAAGAAAGGTTATTGTTTACGATTTCAAATCAAAAGAAAACACTTATAATCTAGATTCTAAAACACAAACGCAGTTAACAGACGATTACGATGTTAATTTATATAACTACGAAAAACCTAAGTACAATGTAATTGCGGGACTTCCAAACATTGGGTATAATCCTGATGATGGCGTAAAAATGGGAGTCAACGTAAATTATACGGTAAATAATTTCAAACAGAATCCGTACACGCAAAAGCATATTTTTAATGCATTTTACTATTTTGCTACTGGCGGTTTAGAGTTTAATTATGCTTGCACATTTCCCTGGTTTATTAGGAAAATGGGTTATTGATGTGGAATCATTGTATACGACTCCAAACTTTGCCATGAATTATTTTGGTTATGGAAATGAGTCGCAGTATAATGATGATTTAGGAATGGATTACAATCGTGTCCGTATTAGAAAATTTAATGCTTCGGGTGCCGTTCGCCATGTTGGAAGATATGGAAGTGAGTTTAGCGTTCAACCAATTTTCCAGAGAATGACAGTTGAAGATACCGAAAACAGATACATTAATATTCCTGGCATTGTAAATTCAGATGTATTTGACAGTCAGAATTACGGAAGTTTAAAAGTAAAATATCAGTTTAAAAATTCAGATTTTGCAAGAAAAACCAACTTTAGGAATGGCTTTTATGATTGCGGCGACTTGGACAGCTAATTTAGATGACACCAAGAAGAATTTCCCTACTCTAGAAAGCTTCTTAGGATTTACTCATAAAATTGATCATAACGGAAAATTGATATTGGCTACTTACGTTAAAGGAAAAGCTATTTTCAACAATAATTATGAATTCTACCAAGGTGCTTCTCTAGGCGGAGATACAGATTTACGCGGATATAGAAATGAGCGTTTCTTAGGAAGTTCTTATTTTTCTCAAAGCTCTGATTTACGTTTAAGCATTGGAAAAATCCGTAAAACTATTGTTCCTTTTACGTACGGAATTTTAGGTGGTTTCGACTACGGAAGGGTTTGGCTTGATGGTGAAGAATCAAGAAAATGGCATCAAGATTACGGCGGCGGACTTTGGCTAAATGCCATAAATGTTATTACAGCGAGAATCTCTTATTTTAAATCTCCTGATGAAATTGGAAGATTAATTTTTGGAGCAGACTTACAGCTTCTAGCTGTAGGTTCAAAGTTGCAAAGGCTCAAAGTAACAAAGTTTTTTAGCCACGAATTACACTAATTTACACTAATTTTTATTTAAATATAATTCGTGTAAATTAGTGTAATTCGTGGCTAACTTTTGATTTAGTGCCTTAAAGCTTGAACTCATAAACCTTTCCTCCTATTTTATTTGTTTTTTCGTCGGCTATAAGTAAGGTGTTGTTATCTTTAAAAACTATGGCTTCTTTTTGCGAAAAGTGATTTAGATTTAATTCTGTTTGTTTTCCTGTGTGGAATAAATCACCTTTAAAATCTTTAAACAAAAGCACTTTGTCATGACTTAATAAGGCTACTTTTTTTCCATCTGGACTAATTGAAGCACTTGTCAGCACACAATGATTATAATTGTTGCATGTTTTAAATTCTCCAATCTTTACTGCTTTCTGAGTTCCTACGGCATTTTTGATTTTGTAGATAAACGCAGTTCCGTCAAAACCTTTGCTTCTGTTTTTGGTAAAAAGATAGAAATAACCGTTTTGTTCAAAAAAACCTTCAACATCATAGAACATTTCTTTTTTCTTTGGAGGAAATTCTTTTTGTTCTGGATATGAGAATGAGATTTTATATTCGGCTTTAGCCACATCATTATTCAATTGATTTTTTGCTACTTTATAAATGCATAAATCACGTCTTTCATTATCATTATTTCCAAAATCTCCAATGTAGATATTTCCATTTTTATCTTTTGTAATATCTTCCCAATCAACATTTGTTGCATTTGAGATTGTGATTGTTTTAGCTATTTTACCTTTAGAATCAATTGCATAAATGGCGTTTTTGTTTCCGCTATCTTCCAAAGTGTAGAGAATATTGCTTTCTGGAAAATAAGTAATTCCCGAAACTTCTTTCAATTTTTTAGGTAGCGAATAAAGTTCTTTTAAATCAGAGCCAGATTGTTTCTGGCAAGCTAGTAAAGCAATTGAGCAAATAACTAAAAAAGATTTTTTCATAATATTTTTTTATTTTGCCACAGATTAAAAGAATTATAATGATTTCAAAATCTTTTTAATCTGTGAATCCCGATAACTATCGGGAGTGGCTAAAACTTTAAACTAAGTTAGTATTTTTAAAATTACGTGTAATAAATTCAAACGCAGCGTGCATCACATGTCCCATTGATTTTGCGTTTTTAAATTTCATATCATTCGTGTAACGGTACAATTCCATTTTCAGCTGTGTCAAATGCTCTTGCGTTGAAATGGTATCGTGACACATAATATTCAACAATTTTTTAATTCTCGTTTCGGCAGAATGAATACGTTTCGCCAAAATAGCTCTTTCTTCATCTTTGTACTGAATAATAGAACGTTCTTCTAATTTCTCTTTGATCAATTGAATCATTGGAAAATTTTCCTTGAAAAACTGCGGGCGATATACTTTAAAATTTCCCTCGTAACATTGCTGATCAAAATCGATCGGACGAATTTTATAGACTACTTGATCAAAATCGTGAATTGGGACAATTACGTAATTATAGGCACGCATGTCTCCCAAAAGGCGAATCATACAGCGTTCGTTAAACTTGACGAACTCTTTGGCAATTTGCGCCTTTTCCATTTCACTGCATTGGTCTAGCAACGTATCCATAAAAACATCGCCAGGAATTCCTATAATATGCTCCTCAATCAGAGTATCTTTATAAACTAGAAAGTTGATTTTATCTGGCGAAAGAATATCTTCCAATTCTAATCCATATATACGCGAAGCATCTGCTTTTTTGATGTAAAAATGAACATAGTTATCATTGAGAATATTTCGAACTTTAATTCTAAAAGGTTTCGAATTCCCGAAAGTACAATAATCAATAGCATCGACATTCAGGTATTGAATGATTTCGCTATTTCCATCAGAATGCAACAACGAATAGATTTTCTTTAGATTTAAATCAATTTCACTGCGCTCAAATTCTCCATAATATACTCGAATCCAAAGTGTATCGTTATCATGTTTATCATAAACATTTATAGAACCCGAAAAACGGAGCAAGTCATCATAAAACACAGAAACTTTAGATATACGTTCGTATCGTTCTAAGTAACTTAAAAGTGGCTGTGTTAAAGGGTAAGACGGTTTTTTTAAAACCATTAAAGGCTCGCTCATTTTGAATATCTTTATTACAAATTTACGTCAATAGGATTTAAAGTTAGAATTTAAAGTAACAAAAATCAACTTGACTCGTCATACTAAAAACTAAAACCAGAAAAATTTGGAAACCATATTAACCATTGAGAATTTAAGTAAAAGATACGGCCGAATTCAGGCTTTGAAAAATGTATCTTTTCAAATACAAAAAGGTCGCGTTTATGGCATTCTAGGGCCAAACGGCAGCGGAAAATCGACTACATTAGGAATTGTTTTGAGTGTTGTCAACAAGTCGTCTGGCAATTATAGCTGGTTTGATGGCAAAGTAGAAACGCATGAGGCTTTAAAAAAGGTTGGCGCTATTATAGAAAGACCAAATTTTTATCCGTACATGACGGCCGAACAAAACCTAAAACTGGTTTGCAAAATCAAAAACATCAATTATTCTAAAGTTAACGAAAAACTAGAATTAGTTGGTTTGAGTGAAAGAAAAGACAGCAAGTTCAGTACTTTTTCTTTAGGAATGAAACAGCGTTTGGCCATTGCATCAGCACTTTTAAACGATCCCGAAATTTTAATTCTAGACGAACCAACCAACGGATTAGATCCACAAGGAATTCATCAAATTCGAGATATCATAAAAAAAATTGCATCTCACGGAACGACAATTTTATTGGCTTCTCATTTATTGGACGAAGTAGAGAAAGTGTGCTCGCAAGTAATTGTTTTAAGAAAAGGCGAAGTTTTATATTCTGGACCTGTTGACGGAATGTCTTCAAACGAAGGTTTCTTTGAACTACAAGCCAATGACAATTTAATTCTAAAAACTGCTTTACAGGAACATCCTGCTGTAGATAGAATTGCTGAAGAAGACGGAAAAGTTTTAGTTTATATAAAATCTGATTTATCGGCTTCAGACTTAAATCAGTTCTTGTTTTCTAAAAACATTGTTTTAAGCCATTTAGTAAAACGCAAAAACAGTTTAGAAGCACAATTTTTAGAGTTAACCAAAAACGCCATCGCCCAAAAAAACTAAACCATGAAAAGACTTCTTTCTATAGAATTACAAAAAATCTGGATGAACAAAGCCAGCCGATTATTAACTTTGACCTATTTCATATTACTTTCTTTTATAGCATTAATTGCTGTTATAAAATTTGATATTGGTCCTTTTAAATTTCATTTGGCAGAAATGGGAATCTTTAATTTTCCGTTTATCTGGCATTTTAACACCTATGTTGCTCGCTTGGTTAAAATTCTTTTTAGCTATTGTAATCGTTTCAATGATGGCAAATGAGTATAGCTACGGAACTTTAAAACAGAACTTAATTGATGGTCTGAGCAAAAAAGAATTTATCTTATCTAAATTCTTAACTGTAGTTTTATTTGCTTTTGCCTCTACCGTTTTTGTTTTTATCTTGAGTTTAATTTTAGGATTATGCTTTTCTTCTTATACCGAATTCGGAATTATTTTTAGTGAGTTAGATTATCTTTTAGCCTTCTTTGTAAAACTAACCGCATTCTTTTCTTTCTGTTTATTTTTAGGAATCTTGGTAAAACGCTCTGCTTTTGCACTTGGTTTTCTTCTCGTTTGGAACATATTAGAAGCAATCATAAGAGGTTTTTTAGCTTTTAAAGTTTTCCCAAATAGTGATACAGATAAAAAGATTACACAGTTTTTACCCTTAGAATCAATGTCTAATTTGATTGTTAATCCTGGCCCAAGATTATCAGTAGTAAAAAATATTGGTTCGCAAATCGGAATTGCAACAGACGCTGATTTTAGCGTACATTATTCTGCTATTTTAATTGTTTTAGTCTGGACTTTTGTATTCATATATTTTTCTTACAAATTATTAAAAAATAGAGATTTGTAGTATATTTGTTACTATGAGTCAAATAAGAGTTTTTCTAATTCTAATTTTGTGCTGTTTTTGCTATAAAATCAGGGCACAGGATATTTCTGTAAATGATACAGCTACTCCAACAGATTTAATCCAGAATGTTTTAATAAATAGTTCTTGTGTTGATGTCGAAAGTGTAAACGCATCAGGAAACCCTACTCCAAATCAACAAAGTTATGGTTCTTTTACAGCTGGCTCAAATTTTCCTTTTCCTAGTGGAATAGTTTTAAGTACTTCTCCCAGTAAAAATGCTGAAGGTCCTTTTAACCAACAAGGTTCTAAAGGCACTCAAGTAAGAACTTGGAATGGTGATGCAGATCTTAATACTGCTTTAGGAATTAACAACAGTACACAAGCAACAGTTTTAGAATTTGATTTTATAGCACTTACCAACTCTATTAGCTTTAATTATATTTTTGCTTCGAATGAATATCAGAATAATTTTCCCTGTATATATTCTGACGGATTTGCTTTCTTAATTAAAGAAGCTGGAAGCAGTGATAATTATAAAAACCTTGCTGTTTTACCCAATACCACTACTGCGGTTTCGGCTACAACAGTACACCCAAAAATTGAAACCATAAATGGCAGTGGCGGAGAACCATTAGTTGGCTGTGAAGCAATAAACGAAAACTATTTCAATGGCTATAATACAGCTGCAAGTCCTATTAATTATGCTGGCCAAACTGTTGTGATGAATGCTTCAACAGATGTAATTCCAAACAAAAAATATCATCTAAAATTGGTTGTTGCCGATGATGTCACCCGACAATACAATTCGGCAGTTTTTATTGAGGCAGGTAGTTTTGTAACTAAAATAAATTTTGGAGAAGATAGAACTGTAGCAAATAGCAATCCTGTTTGTTATGGAGAAAACTTTTCTTTAGATACCCATTTAAGCGCAACGACATATACTTTTAAATGGTATAAAAAAGACGCTTCTAATACTTATGTCGAAATTCCTGGCGCACTATCTCCATCTTATACTGTACCATCATCTGGGGCATATAAAGTAGAAGCGACAATGAACAATACAGCATGTGTTTCTGTTGGAGAAATCACGGTTGAATTTTCTGCTCAAATCCCGTCAACAAATACTTCTTTATTACAATGTGATGATGATACAGATGGGGTTACAGTTTTTGATCTAACTAAAGTCGCTAATATTGTAAAAAACAATGATTCTCAAATTACCAATCAAGGCTATTACGAAACTTTGGCAGATGCAAAGGCAAAAACAAATCCAATTTTAAATCCGCAACGATATACTAACAAGTCACCAAATCAAATTGTTTTTGCACTACTAGAAAACACTTATGGTTGTAATACTACAGCCGAAATCACTCTAAATGTTTCTAATTCTGTCATTCCTAATCAGAACCCAATAGAAACCTGTGATGGAGATGATACTCAAGACGGTTTATATCAATTTGATTTAAGCGCAGAAGTAACTCCTCAAATTTTATCAGGTTTACCTGCAGGATTGCTAATTAATTATTTCTTGACTTCTGCAGATGCAATTACAGAAACTAATCCGTTGCCAAATATTTTTAAAAATACAACTCCAAATAGCCAAACGATTTATGCACGTGCTGCAAACGGCCCTAATTGTTACGATATAACTCCTATAGAATTAATTGTTCACACATTTGATCCTCCTAATTTTGAAGATGAAGCTCGTTATTTATGTAAAGGAGATGATATGACCTTAAGTGTAGATTCTAGTTTTAGCAGTTATATGTGGTCTAATGGAAGTACCACAAATTCTATAGTAATTAATAGTCCTGGAGACTATTCTGTAACTGTAAAAGATGCAAATGGTCGCGAAAAAACTAAAAAATTCAAAATAATTTTATCTGAACCAGCCACAATTACCGGAGCAGACGTAAAGGATTTTTCTGGAAATGACAATACTGTTGAGATCCAGTATACAGGCGCAGGGAATTATGAGTTCTCTCTTGATGGAAAAGTCTATCAGGACAGTTCCATTTTCACACAAGTAACTCCAGGTGTTTATAATGCGATTGCTAGAGATAAAAATGGCTGTGGTTTGTCAAGTTCATTTTTAATATATGTGTTAGATTATCCGCGTTTCTTTACCCCAAACGGAGATGGATATAATGATTTATGGGTAATTAAAAATATTGATCAAATGCCAGATTTTACGATTTCAATTTTTGATCGCTATGGAAAATTGCTAAAACAAATGAATCAAAATGGCACTGGATGGAACGGAATTTTTAATGGTAGAGAAATGCCTTCTGATGATTACTGGTTTACCCTTCTTTTTGTAAATGGAAAAAATGTCAAAGGACACTTTAGTTTAAAGCGATAAAATTTAAAAATTACGTCCCTAAAATCCCGAATTCCAGCTTTCCAAAACAACTCATTCCATCATAAAAAAATCCCAAACTCCAGAATTGGAATTTGGGATTTTTATATTGAAAATTAATCTAATTAGATTTTGTATCTCTTTCTATCTGTTTCGCTTAAGTAAATTTTTCTTAAACGTAAAGATTTTGGAGTAACTTCAACATACTCATCTTTTTGAATGTACTCTAAAGCTTCTTCTAATGAGAATTTGATAGCTGGAATAATTCTAGCTTTATCATCAGCTCCTGAAGAACGTACGTTAGAAAGTTTTTTCGTTTTAGTAACGTTAACTGTCATATCGTCGCTACGAGTATTTTCTCCAATTACCTGACCTTCATAGATATCCTCGTTAGGATCAACGAAGAATTTACCACGATCTTGTAATTTATCGATAGAGTAAGGAATAGCTTTTCCGTTTTCCATAGAGATTAATGAACCGTTGTTACGTCCAGGAATTTCTCCTTTGTATGGTTCGTAACCGATAAAACGGTGTGCCATGATAGCCTCTCCAGCAGTTGCAGTAAGCAATTGATTTCTTAAACCGATAATTCCACGAGATGGAATATTGAATTTAATAATCATACGCTCACCTTTACCTTCCATAGAAAGCATTTCTCCTTTACGGATAGTAACGAATTCAACCGCTCTACCTGAAAGGTTTTCTGGTAAATCGATAGTTAATTCTTCAATTGGCTCACATTTCACACCATCAACTTCTTTGATGATAACTTGTGGCTGACCAATTTGAAGCTCATATCCTTCTCTTCTCATTGTTTCAATAAGAACAGATAAGTGAAGTACACCACGACCAAATACCATGAATTTATCAGCAGAATCAGTTTCTCCAACTTTCATCGCTAAGTTTTTCTCAAGCTCTTTTGTTAATCTTTCACGAATATGTCTAGAAGTAACGAATTTACCTTCTTTACCAAAGAAAGGAGAATCGTTAATTGTAAACAACATACTCATTGTTGGCTCGTCGATAGCAATTGTCTGTAAAGCTTCTGGATTTTCAAAATCAGCGATAGTATCACCAATTTCAAAACCTTCGATACCTACAACAGCACAAATATCACCAGCAACAACTTCTTCTACTTTTCTACGGCCTAAACCTTCAAAAGTGTGTAATTCTTTAATTCTAGATTTGATGATTTTTCCATCTCTTTTTACCAAAGAAATTGGCATACCTTCTTTTAAAGTACCTCTTTCAAGACGTCCGATAGCGATACGACCTGTAAATGAAGAGAAATCTAAAGAAGTAATCAACATTTGCGGAGTTCCTTCAGAAACTTTTGGAGCAGGAACATTAGCAATAACCATGTCTAATAAAGGCTCAATGTTTTCTGTTTGATTTTTCCAATCATCAGACATCCAGTTGTTCTTAGCAGAACCATAAACCGCTGGGAAATCTAACTGCTCTTCAGTAGCTCCTAATTCGAACATTAGATCAAAAACTTTCTCGTGAACTTCTTCTGGAGTACAGTTTTCTTTATCTACTTTATTGATAACCACGCAAGGTTTCAATCCTAAATCAATCGCTTTTTGTAAAACGAAACGAGTTTGCGGCATTGGTCCTTCAAAAGCATCAACTAGTAAACATACACCATCGGCCATGTTCAATACACGTTCAACTTCACCTCCAAAATCGGCGTGGCCTGGAGTATCGATAATATTGATTTTTGTTCCTTTATATTGAACAGAAACGTTTTTAGAAGTAATTGTAATACCTCTCTCACGCTCTAAATCATTATTATCTAAGATTAAATCACCTGTGTTTTCGTTCTCACGAAATAACTGACAGTGATACATAATTTTATCAACCAAAGTTGTTTTACCGTGATCGACGTGGGCAATAATTGCAATGTTTCTAATAGATTCCATCTGTGATTTTTAATGGGCGCAAAGGTACACTTTATTTTTTAAAAAAATGTTTCTATCATAGTTTGCGTATATACAATCAATTAGTTAATACAAAACGCAAAAATATCGGCTTCAAAATGACATTAACATACGTTTAGTTATAGTTAAATTAACTATATTTGAAGTGATGAAAAGTAAAACTCTCCAAATTACTCTTATTTATACAATCATCTCGATAATTATGGCGACCATATGTCATAAATTACTCACAACCTACTTTTCTTCTTCTGAATATCAATATTTATTTTTAATAAAAGACATTATATTCATTCTAATCACAGGACTAGTTTTTAGTTTTATACTTTCAAAGAACGAAAAAAGAAACATAACCATCTTTGAAAAGTTAAACAAAACCAACGAAGAAATAAAAGAATCGAATGAGAAATATGACATTGTAGCAAAAGCAACAAGCGATACTATTTGGGACTGGAAAATTCAAGAGGACAGTATTAATTGGAACAAAGGAATTGAAGGTGTTTTTGGTTACGACCCACAAGAAGTAGGCAAAACTTCTAAATGGTGGTTTGACAAAATTCATCCGGAAGATAGTATCCGAATGTCAATAAAATTATATTCTTTCATAGAACAAAAAACAGAAAAATGGCAAGACCAATACCGTTTTAGATGTGCAGACGGAACATATAAGTACGTTTTGGATCGAGGTTTTTTATTAAAAGATGAAAACGGAAGAGCCATTAGAATGATTGGTGCAATCCAAGATATCACGAAACAAAAAGAAGAAGAGCAACGATTAAAGCTTTTAGAAACTGTAATTACTCAATCTAAAGATTCTATTTTAATTACCGAAGCCAATTCTTCTGACGGGAAAATACCAAAAATAGTTTATGTAAATCCTGCATTTTCTCAAATGTCTGGCTACCAGTCAAACGAAATTATCGGAAAATCGCCAAATATTTTCAAAGGACCAAAATCAGATTCAGACGAATTAAAAAAGCTTTTAAGGGCCATAAAAAACAAAGAGGAATGCTTGATCGAAACTATTACTTACACAAAAAGTAAAGAAGAATATTGGGTACGCTTTTCTATGATTCCTATTTTCAATAACGAAGGAATGATCTCGCACTGGATTTCGATTCAAAGAGATATTACTGACGAGAAAAAACTAGAAACAGAAAAAGAACATCTTATTCGAGAATTAACGCAAAACAATAAAGACTTAAAACAATTCTCTTATATCACATCTCATAACCTTAGAGCACCGCTTTCTAATTTAATCGGGCTATTAAACCTTATAGAAGACATTCCGATAGAAAATGAAGAACTACAAGAAATACTAGCAGGATTTACAAAATCGACTCATTTGTTAAATGAAACCATAAATGATTTAGTAAAAGTTATCATCATTAAAGACAACCCTTCAATGCAGAAAGAGGAGGTTTCTTTAAAAGAAGTTTTTGAAAATGTATTTAGCCAGCTTTCTTTTCAAATTGAATTACACAAACCAATAATCAAATTGAAATTCGACAAAGTTCCAGAACTTATTACAAACAAAGCTTACATTGAAAGTATTTTATTAAACCTGTTAACGAATTCCATCAAATACAAATCGGAAAATAGAAAACTAAAAATTTCTATTACAGCAGAACAAATAGAGCATAGAACAATCCTAACCTTTAAAGACAACGGAATAGGCATTGATTTGGAAAGAAATCGCGATAAAGTATTTGGACTTTATCAAAGATTCCACAATTACCCAGATAGTAAAGGATTAGGATTATATCTTGTAAAATCACAGGTGGAGACAATGGGAGGAACAATCTCTATCGACAGTGAAGTCAATAAAGGAACTACATTTACAATAACATTTAAAAATTAATTATTATGCTTGAGCAGATTTTATGCATCGATGATGACCCTATCACATTGATGCTATGCAAAAAAGTAATTTCAAAATCTTCATTTTCACATGAAGTTATTACAGCTCAAAACGGCGAAGAAGCCCTTCATCATTTCAACATCTTAAAATACACCAACGACAAAGCAAGAAAAAGGCCTGAATTAATTTTTTTAGATTTAAATATGCCTATTATGGGAGGATGGGAATTTTTAGATCACTTCACTTCTCCAGATTATATAGAATTCAATACTGTTCCTGTAATTGTACTATCCTCAACTATTGACCCTGAAGACCTTGCCAAAGCAAAAAAATATCCAATTATAATAGACTTTCTTTCTAAACCAATTACACAGCCCATGCTGGAATATCTTAAAAAGAAGATTGATTTATAAAGAAAGACACATAACACTCTAAATTTAAAAATCTAAACTCCAATTTTACAAAGATTGGAATTTAGATTTTTTTATTCTTAATTTCTATGTTCTTAAAATTAGAAACAAAAAAAGTCCTCTAAGAAGAGGACTTTTATATATCTAACAAATTGTATTAATTACAATTTAGCAACGTGTTTCGTTAATTTAGACTTCAAGTTAGAAGCTTTATTATCGTGAATGATGTTCTTTTTAGCTAATTTATCAATCATAGAAATTACAGTTGATAATTTTGCAGTAGCATCAGCTTTATCAGTAGCTAGTCTTAACGCTTTAATAGCATTACGAGTAGTTTTATGCTGATATCTGTTAAGAACTCTTCTTTTTTCGTTACTTCTGATTCTTTTTAATGCTGACTTATGATTTGCCATTTTCTTTTAATTTTAGATGTAATAATTATTATAAATACTAGTTAAAAAAGAAAAACCTCCCACAATCGTATAACAATCACTTTGGTTTTAACTAATAAAACAAAAACCGAGACACCAATTTTTGTTTTACAAAACTTATTTACAACTAATTTGTAGTCCGTAGGGGAATCGAACCCCTGTTACCAGGATGAAAACCTGGCGTCCTAACCCCTAGACGAACGGACCAATATTCTCCTAAGTTGGAAACTTTTCAATATGTAATATAACTTGTAGTCCGTGGGGGAATCGAACCCCCCTTACCAGGATGAAAACCTGGCGTCCTAACCGATAGACGAACGGACCGCGCTTCTGTATTGCGGATGCAAAGATACATCTATTTTTTATTTGCGCAATACCTAATGCAAAAAAATCTATATTTTTTTAATAAGCCTTAGCAAAAAGCACTCTTTTAGAAGAAGGTTTTCCAGTAAACACGCAGGTTCCAGCCTCTTCTACAGCATCTAAAGGAATACAACGAATCGTCGCTTTTGTCAATTCTTTTATCTTCTCTTCTGTCTCTGCAGTTCCGTCCCAGTGAGCAGACAAAAAGCCTCCTTTACCTTCTAAAACTTCTTTAAATTCCTCAAAACTATTTACTTCCGTAATATGAGTATTGCGATAATCTAACGCTTTTGTAAATAAGTCAACTTGAATCTGTTCTAAAAGATTATTTACGTGCTCAACAATTTTTTCGCTAGCAACAACTTCTTTTGTCAAATTATCACGTCTTGCCACCTCAAAAGTTCCATTTTCCAAATCTTTAGGACCAACAGCAATTCGAACAGGAACTCCTTTTAATTCCCATTCTGCAAATTTAAATCCTGGTTTTTGCGTTGTTCTGTCATCAAACTTAACAGTGATTTTTAATTTTCTCAGTTTAGCCGTTAAATCCTTAACAGCTTCAGTAATTTGAGCCAATTGTTCATCTGTCTTATATATAGGAACAATAACTACTTGAATTGGAGCCAAATTTGGAGGCAATACCAATCCTTGATCATCAGAATGTGTCATGATCAATGCACCCATCAAACGAGTAGACACTCCCCAAGAAGTTCCCCAAACGTGTTCTTGTTTTCCTTCTGCATTAGCAAACTTAACATCGAATGCTTTTGCAAAGTTCTGACCCAAGAAGTGAGATGTACCAGCTTGTAATGCTTTTCCATCTTGCATCAATGCCTCAATACAATATGTCTCATCTGCTCCAGCAAAACGCTCTGTTTCAGTTTTAAAACCTTTCACAACTGGAATTGCCATAAAACTCTCGGCAAAATCAGCATAAACGTTCATCATTTTTTCTGATTCCTCTATTGCTTCTGCTTTTGTAGCGTGGGCCGTATGCCCTTCTTGCCATAAAAACTCTGCAGTTCTCAAGAACAAACGCGTACGCATTTCCCAACGAACCACATTTGCCCATTGATTGATTAATAAAGGTAAATCTCTATAAGATTGCACCCATCCTTTATATGTAGACCAAATAATAGCTTCACTTGTTGGACGAACGATAAGCTCCTCCTCTAATCTTGCATTCGGATCAACCATTAATTTACCAGGTCTTTCCTCGTCATTTTTCAATCTGTAATGCGTTACAACTGCGCATTCTTTAGCAAATCCTTCTGCATTCTTCTCCTCCGCCTCAAACATGCTTTTCGGTACAAACAAAGGAAAATAAGCGTTTTGATGTCCAGTTTCTTTGAACATGCGATCTAACTCGGCTTGCATTTTTTCCCAAATAGCATACCCGTATGGTTTTATCACCATACATCCTCTAACTCCTGAATTTTCAGCTAGATCTGCTTTTACAACCAGTTCGTTATACCATTTTGAATAATCTTCTGATCTTGTAGTAAGGTTCTTACTCATATTATATATTTTGGCACAAATTTTGTTTTATACAATTTTAACTAAATAGTTTGACAAAACTAACTAATTTTGTAATGTGCAACAATAAAAAACACCACAGATATGAAAACTTACCTTTCACTCCGCCAAAACTCTAATCATTTTTACTTAATTGGATTATTGAGTTTATTGCTAGCATCGTGTGGTTCTTACCAAAATTCCTCTTATTATGATAATGATGGAGTTTATGGTGGTACATCTGTTAAATATGTAACAAATGGAACAAACAACCAATACAAAGAGTATTTCAGATCATTGCAAGACGACAATCAGCCAACTGAAATATTTACTGACGTTGATAATTACACCAATTATTCAGACAGCACTCAAACTGCCTCTGTAGGAAGTTATCCTGCATGGGGAAGCAGCAGTTCTGATGTTTCTGTAAACTTTTACACTACTCCATCATGGTCATTCGGATTTGGATGGGGTTATCCTTATTATGGCTACGGTTACGGATGGGGCTACCCTTATTATGGTTGGGGATATCCAGGATGGGGCTACCCAGGTTGGGGTTATCCAGGTTGGGGATACCCATACTACGGTTATGGATATAATTACTCTTACAACTACGGAAGAAGAGGTTCTGCAGCTTATTATGGAGACAGAAACTATGCTTACAACAGAAACTACAGCACTGGTAGAGGATATACAACTGGTAGAGGATATACAACCGACAGAAACTACACGACTAATAGAGGAAATTATACAACAAACAGAACTTACACTACAAATAGATCTAACGGCTATACCGACTTCAGAAGTTCAAACATGAACGGAAGAACAACTAGTCCTACATTTACAAACAGAAGATCATATAGCAATGGTTCTGACTACAACAGCACTTACAGTAACGGAAGATCTTATAATAACGGAAATACTTCTACAAATAGAACCTATACACCAAGCAACAACAGTGGCTCATCTAGAAGCTACACACCTAGCAATAGCGGATCTTCAAGAAGCTACGCTCCTAGTGGTGGCGGTGGCGGATCTAGATCATACAGCGGCGGTGGCGGCGGTGGAGGAATGAGATCTGGCGGCGGTGGCGGTGGAGGAAGAAGATAATTTTTCCTCAACCCTCTGAATTTCTAACTAAAACTCATCAAAATGAAAAAAATATTTTTCCTATTTATAACAGGACTAACTGTCAGCGCGTCATATTCACAAGAAGTTTCAGATGCTTTGCGTTATTCTCAAGAAAATCTTACAGGTACCGCTCGTTACAGAGCAATGAGCGGTGCTTTTGGAGCAGTTGGAGGAGATATCTCTGCGTTGAGCGTTAACCCTGCTGGGTCTGCAATTTTTAACAGTAATCAAGTTGGAGTTTCCTTTAGCAATCAGAATATCAAAAACAATTCTGACTACTTTGGCACTCAGACCTCAGATAAAAAAAATTCTTTTATTCTAAATCAAGCTGGTGGTGTTTTTGTATTTAAAAACCACAATCCTAATGTGGGATGGAATAAAATTACAATTGGAGCAACTTACGAGAACACAAACAATTTCAACAATCAACTTTTCTCCGCTGGGACAAACCCTACAAATTCAGTTGGAGCTTATTTCTTAGATTACGCAAATTATAGCAATGGAGGCGCTCCTGTTCCTCAGGAATTTGTTACTTTACAGCCAAACGAAACAGTATCTGATTTATATCGATATTTAGGATCCAATTTTCCAAATGTCCAATATCCAAACCTAAGTGGATTTTCTGCACAACAAGCATTATTAGGAAATCTAGGACGCGTTATAGGCATTGATGAAGCAAACAATCCTAACAGCACGTATTCCACAAATGTTCCTAATGGAGGAAATTATTATCAGGAAAACGAAATTTACACTAGAGGTTACAATAGCAAAGTAAGCTTCAATATCGCAACGTCTTACAAAGACCGACTATATTTAGGAGCAAATTTAAATGTTCATATTACAGATTATAGAAGATCTACAAGTTTCTATGAGGACAATGATAATCCATTACAACCTAAGGAAACTATATCAAATTTAAGATTCAATAATGATTTATACACTTACGGAAATGGATTTTCTTTCCAGCTTGGAGCAATAGGTAAAGTAACAGATAATTTTAGACTTGGAATAGCTTACGAATCAAACACATGGTACGAACTTTATGATGAACTTTCACAAAGTTTATACACAACAAGACAAGCTACAGGTGGACCAATTGTAAGTGCTAATGTGAATCCTAATATAGTAAATGTATACGAATCTTACACTTTACAAACACCTGACAAATGGACTTTTAGCGCTGCATACATATTTGGTAAATCCGGATTATTAAGCATTGATTATGGTATCAGAAACTATGGAAACACCAAGTTCAAACCAACTAGCGCAGGCTTTGGCGGTATAAACAATGAAATAGATAACACTCTATCTAGTACTGGCGAACTTCGTATTGGCGCTGAATACAAAATAAAGCAATTAAGTTTAAGAGGCGGATACCGCTATGAAGGAAGTCCTTATAAAAATGGAATTACAGTTGGCGAGTTAAACAGTTATTCTGCCGGTTTAGGTTATAATTTCGGCTCTACAAAATTGGATGTAGCTTACTCTTATTTAGAGAGAGATTCAAATCAAGGTTTCTTTACAAGAGGATTCACAGATGGAGCCAACATTACTTCTAAATTAAACAATGTCACCATGACCTTATTATTTGAATTGTAATTAAAAATCAAAATAGATGATTGAAAATTTCCATCAGGTTTACTTGGTGGATTTTTTTTATCCTTTATAGAATACTTTTTTAACTCAATTCAAGATTATCAGGTAATAAGAATGACTAGCTTCATAAAAAACAGCTAAAACAAACTGCAAACTAGTGTGGTTTGAATAAAAAAAGTGTAATTTTGCACTCCAATTTATAAAAGTATGAGAACCAAGTCTTTAAAAAAGAACAAAATTAACGTAATCACTCTTGGGTGTTCAAAAAATGTTTATGACAGTGAAGTCCTTATGGGACAGCTGCGTGCAAATGGTAAAGATGTTGAACACGAAGCACCTGCAGAAAAAGAAGGAAACATTATTGTAATTAATACTTGCGGATTTATTGATAATGCAAAAGCAGAATCGGTAAACATGATTTTGGAATATGCAGATAAAAAAGACAAAGGACTTGTTGATAAAGTTTTCGTAACAGGATGTTTATCTGAACGTTACAGACCAGATTTAGAAAAAGAAATTCCGAATGTTGACCAATATTTTGGAACTACAGAATTACCTCAACTATTAAAAGCTCTTGGAGCCGATTATAAACACGAATTACTTGGAGAACGTTTAACTACAACTCCTAAAAATTATGCTTATTTAAAAATTGCTGAAGGATGCGATAGACCTTGCAGTTTTTGCGCCATTCCTTTAATGAGAGGTTCTCACGTTTCTCAGCCAATTGAAAAATTAGTTAAAGAAGCTCAAGGCTTAGCTAAAAACGGAGTTAAAGAATTAATCTTAATTGCTCAAGACTTAACTTATTATGGCCTTGATCTTTATAAAAAGAGAAATCTTGCTGAATTACTGGAAGCTTTGGTAAAAGTAGAAGGAATTGAATGGATTCGTTTACACTACGCCTTCCCTACTGGTTTCCCTATGGATGTTTTGGAAGTAATGAAACGCGAACCTAAAATCTGCAACTACATTGATATTCCGTTACAGCATATTTCTGACTCAATTTTGAAATCAATGCGTCGCGGTACAACTCAGGCTAAAACAACTCAATTATTAAAAGATTTCCGTGCTGCTGTTCCTGGAATGGCAATTAGAACTACTTTAATTGTTGGTTATCCAGGTGAAACTCAAGAAGATTTTGAAATTTTGAAAGATTTTGTTCAAGAAATGAAATTTGACAGAATGGGATGTTTTGCTTATTCTCACGAAGAAAATACTCATGCTTATTTATTAGAAGATGATGTTCCTGATGATGTAAAACAAGCAAGAGCAAATGAAATCATGGAACTTCAATCGCAAATTTCTTGGGACTTGAATCAAGAAAAAGTAGGTAAAGTTTACAAATGCATTATTGACAGAAAAGAAGGCGCGCATTTTGTAGGACGTACAGAGTTTGATAGTCCAGATGTTGACAATGAAGTTCTAATTGATGCTTCTAAGCATTATGTTAAAACTGGTGAATTTGTTAATATAAAAATAATTGAAGCAACAGAATTTGATTTATACGGAGAACCTGCTTAAATTTACGCTGAACAATTGTTAAATCACAGATAAAAATACTTTTATGAAACGCTTTCAAATCTTATTTATTTTAGTTTTTGGCCTTTTAAGCTTTACTGCTTCTGCCCAATATGGCGGATACAACAATGGTTATGGTAATGGTTATGGCGGCGGCTACGGAAGAGGCGGCGGAATGGGTATGGATAGAAGTATGATGGCTGGACAACAACAAAGCACACCAAGCAAGCCTAAAGAAACTCCTCCAGAAGAAATTGCGGCGATAATCATGGATCAAATGAAGCCTCAAGTAAATCTAGATGAGTTGCAAGCAATTGCTATTTCAAATGTTTTGGCAGAAAGCATAAGAGAGCAAGGTATTTTATTGAAAAATGAAAGCAGCAGTCAAGACCAAAAAATTGAGCAGATTAAAGCTTTAAAAGAAAGCACTGATAAAAAAATCTCTGCTTTTTTAAATCCTGATCAAATTGAAAAATACAAAACTTTCATGGACAATTTTAAAGACATGAAAAAATCTAAATCTAAATCTAAGAAGAAAAAAGATAAAGATTCTAAAGAAGATGCCGAACAAGTAAAAGACGCCCCAGATACGAAAATTTCAGAATAATCGTTATTAACTTATAAAACAACGAATTATGACAAAAAAACATTTTTGTTATCTGATTTTAGCTATTATAATCAGCTCTTGTTCTACAAATCCGTACAAGAATACTGAAAAGGCTTACGATCAGCAGCTGAAAACTTTAGAAAACCAGATTACAAGCAAAGAAGCAAAATCAATTCCTGCTGTTCCGCCTTTAGCAATTGACACTTCTTATGCGCAACAACTGGGAATTGTGAAAGACACTTTATCTAAAACAGGTTCTACTTATTTGGTAAACGGAATAAACACAGAATGGGTCGGTACAGTAAATTTTAATTTAAGAAAACCAAGTTTTGTTATTATTCACCACACTGCGCAAGATTCGCTGCAACAGACGATTAATACTTTTACAAAAACCAAAACTCAAGTAAGCGCCCACTACATCATTTCTGAAAACGGAAAAGTAGTACAAATGCTTAATGATTATCTAAGAGCATGGCATGCTGGAAATTCGACTTGGGGAAAAACAACAGATTTAAACTCTTGTTCTATTGGTATCGAATTAGATAATAACGGCTTTAAACCTTTTACTGAAGCGCAAATTAATAGTTTGCTCGCTTTATTGACCAAATTGAAAAAGGATTATAACATTCCGACTCAAAACTTTTTAGGTCATGCTGATATTGCACCTGGAAGAAAGCAGGATCCGAGCGCTCTATTTCCTTGGAAAATATTAGCTGAAAAAGGATTTGGAATTTGGCCAGATGAAGTCTTAGAACCTGCACCTTTTGATTTTAAAATTGAACCAGCACTGAGAATAATAGGCTATAACACCAAAAATTTAACTGCGGCTATTCAAGCATTTAAACTACATTATATTCAAACTGATGCAACTTCAGTTTTAGATAGAAAAACAATCGATACGATTTATTCGATATATAAAAAACAGGTTCAATAAAGAATCTCAATCAATTAAAATAAAAAAAAGCGTTTCTATTAATTTAGGAACGCTTTTTTTTCGGGCATGTTGAGTAATACTAAGAAAGAAGGCAGAGACACGAGATTTAAAACCTCAAAACTAGAAACCTCAAAACTAGAAACCTCAAACCTCAAACCTTAAACTTGAAACAAATAAAAAAGTCGCCAAAACATTAGAATGTTTCGACAGCTCCAAAAAAAAAAAAAAATATCAATCTTTATCTCTAGAAAGAGTATGTTGTCGCAATTAAGGCGTAGAAACTACCCCCTGTTGGCAATGCATTTTTATCTAAAAAGATGTCTTCAGAAGCTGCATCATATCTTAGCTCAGGAATTATTGTCAATTTTCCAACTTTGTAGTTTAAAGAAACTGTGTTTGCAAATACATTTGATCCTGCTAAAGTTCCTAAACTCGGAGCAGCATCTTTAGCATCAAAATACTCCATTCTATAAGCCAAAAGCAATGCAGGATTGAAAGAATAAGTAGCATATCCTACCACAGAAAACCAGTCTCCGTCTAAATTACTATCAAAATCGTTTGTTGTTTTAGCATAAGTTGCATTCAACCCAAGTGAAAAACTATCTGTAATTGTTTTAGATGCTGTTAAATCAAATTGTGTTTTATTTTCATCTGAAACTGGAATCGTACTTCCTGGAATTGGATTTGTACTTCCTGTTGTAAAATTCAAATAAGCACTTCCTGTGTCACCAATATATCCTACTTGACCGATGAATGTTTTTTGGTAAGATCCTGCATCCATAGCCGATTTAAAATCTGTTGGATTTGTTACTCCTAACATTGCAGTGAATTTACCTGAAGTATATTGCGCTTTAACCCCAGTATTAAAAAATGGTCCGTAAGAAAACGCATAAGACATACTGTAGTTTTTATTATCTACCGCGTCTAATACTTCATAGCCGATATGAGTTCCGAAACTACCTGCTACTACTTTAAACTCTTCAGTCAAATTGTATGTAAAATATAATTGTTTAATCATAAATTTTGCGCTTGCATCTTTATCTGGCGTTTCATTATATGAAAATTCTCGTCGCTCTTTTTCCGAAACCTAAGTCTACAAAAACAGAAGCTTTTCCAAAAGTATGACCTGCTTCAATCGATGCCATTCCTAACTCGAATGAATTTTGTGAGTTGGTGAAGCTCGTTAATCCATTCATCTGTTTTGAAAAATCATATTTATAGTACGCATCTGCAGAACCTCCCCATGTGGTTGCTGGAGCGGCTGCTTCCTCTTCTTGGGCAAAGGCAAAAGAACTTGTTAACATCGCGGCTAAAATGTGAAATGCTTTTTTCATGTTTTAATTTGGTTTTTAGTTATTAATTGATTCTGGTTAGTTAATCTTTTTATATATCTATTTACTAGTATAAGTCATTTCTAAAACCTTGCATGCGCCCTTCAAATCATCATCATTTTCATTAGCGAATTTATTAACTTTTGTATGAGTAGAATAATTCAAAACTGCTTTTTTGACGTTTTAGGCGAAGAATTACGGATTACAAAAATTAAATCATCAATAATCAATATTTGATATTTATCGATATTTGTTTTTGAAAATTCAATAACACCATTTTAAGTTATTTTCAATTTTTAAAAGGGTAAAACAAAAATAAAACAGATAAAAACTACAAAAACAAACATTAAAATGACACAAAAAACAATACACCCCCTAAAATTTTAGGGGTATTAGAAAATAAAACAATAAAAATAGTTTTCAACTCACAAAAACAAAACAGCATACCCCCCTTCAGAGCCGAGGAAATTATTCTTACAAAAATAACATCCAATTTTAGTACTACCCAACCCCATTTCTCATCTATATTTTTAAGAGAAAGAGAAAATAATAAACAAAAAAAGCCTGCTCAGATATGAGCAGGCTTACTTGCATTTTAGCTAAAAATTGACTTATTCTTCTTTATTATATTTCCTTAAATATTCTCGGACTTTAATTCCAGATTCTTTTAAATCCTCGTCTTTCCATTTTCCATCAGATTTAGCTGTTTTTTTTAGAATAGAACAAGTTTCATCCTTATCCGATACCGACCATGTAATCCAGCTTAATTTCCGAGCTTCCATCCAATCAATGTATTCTTGCCAAGCTTTATAATTTAACGGTCCATCTCCAGAAGCTTCCATTCCTGCCGATTCTGAAATAAAAACTGGCAAGCCACTTTTAATAGCTCTATCTGTTCTATCTCTTAATTCTTTACCATGCGTAGCGGCATAAAAGTGCATTGTATACATTATATTGTTATATCCTCTTATTGGATCTTCGGCAGGCAAATCAATATCCTGATCCCAATGAGGGCAGCCTACTAAAATTATATTATTAGGATCGTTCTCTCGAATAACTTTAATAACTTCTTCTGCGTAGTTCTTTACTTCCCACCAAGTTTCATAATCTGGCTCGTTGAATACTTCATATATTATATTAGGATACTTGGCGTACTTTTTTGACATTTCTGCAAAAAATGCTGTAGCTTCTTTAAGATTGATATTATGGCTATGCCAATCTATAATTACGTATATATCAGATTTTATAGCACCATTTACAACAGCCTCGATTTTTTCTTTAGAAAACTGAGGATCGTTTACATAGGAGTAATCTCCTAATTCGATTCCCATTGCGGCTCGAACTACATTACAATTAAAATCTTTTTTTAACCAGCTTACTGCTTTTTCATTATAAAATCTCGGCCACATGCTGTGCCATCCAAAACTTAAACCACGGAGCACAATTGGATTATTTTCTTTATCTACAAGTTGAGTTCCAAGAATACTTAATTGCCCGTGTTTTTTAACGAATTGTGCTTTTGAAACATTTACACATAGCAAAAGAAAAAAGCGACATACCAAACCTTTGATTTCATATTATATAGCTTTAAGGGATTAATTTTAAGGTAACAACATCATGAGAAGCTATTTCGGTCACAAAAGCTTTCTTCGTATTTCCTATTTCTTTGTTTTTCCAAAGATCTTTTATTTTGAAAACTGTTTTACTAAAATCAGCTTCGTATCCAAAATCGACATCTTTGATATTGTTTTTCTTCCAATCAAAACTAACTTTTTTTGAGGTTTCAGTTCTATTTACAAAACTCACTGCCCAAGCCCCGTCTGAAAGTGGTTTTACCCAAACCTCTACTCCATCTAAAATTGCACATTTAAATCCCTGAATTCCAAGTTTATCTTGATTTACCGAAAGTAATTCTTTATTGGTTAAAATTGCCAAAGTTTCTTTAGACATTTTTCGATAATCGTTTCCTGTAAATAAAGGTGACGAAAGCATACACCACATTGCAAAATGCGTTTTATCTTCTGTATTATTCATTTCGTTTCCAACTTCCATCATATCAAAATCATTCCAATGATCTGGACCTGAATATTTACGGATATCTTTTCTCATATCTGCAATTTTCATGAATCCCCAAGATGACCAATTTTCCGGATGTTTGAATTCGCAGTCAAAACAAGGATAAATATCTCCAGAAATTCTCCAAAGATTTCCAACTGGTTTTCCCCATTCCCACGGTTGATTATCTCCCCATTCGCAAAGACTAAAAACAATTGGCTTTCCTGCAGTTTTGAGCGCATTACTCATGGTTGTATAAGCCTCTTTTGCAGTAATCCCTTCTGTATTGCACCAATCGTATTTCAAAAAGTCTATTCCAAGTTTTGCATAAAATCTAGCATCTTGATATTCATAACCTCTTGTTCCCGGATAACCAGCACAGGTTTTCGTTCCTGCGCAATTGTACAATCCAAATTTCAAACCTTTACTATGCACATAATCAATAAGTGCTTTCATTCCGTTTGGAAATTTTTCTGGATCTGGAACTAAATCACCATTTACATCCCGTTCGTGCGTCATCCAGCCATCATCTAAAACAATATATTTATAACCTGCGGTCTGCTAAACCAGAAGAGACCATAATGTCTGCCGTTTCTTTCACCAACTTTTCGTCTATATTAGTTGCAAAAGTATTCCAAGAATTCCAGCCCATTGGAGGCGTCATTGCAAGACCTTCAAATTTTCCGCCTTGTTGCGTGTGCGTATTTCCTTGACTAAAAGTAAAACTCGAAACACTTAAAAGAAACCCTAAAATTATTTTTTTCATTCTTTATCTATTTTAAAAAAGATATTCCCTAATTTCTCAATTAGGGAATACCTCAAACTAACTCATAACAAATATTATTTTTATAAAAACCCGATGTCGTCTATGTAAAAAGCACTAGATGGAGTAATTGTTCCTCCTGAAAACTCTTGAATAAACACACTATCAAAATTTCCATCAGTCAAAAGTTCAGGGTGTAAAGCTGAAATAGGAATTGAAATATTATTCCATTGTCCAGGAATTAACGTTACAGTCGTACCTTTAGCAGAATCACCCGTATCACTATTTATGGTAACCATAATTTTGGTACTTTCAGTTGGGAAAATAGACATTTTAACAAATTGATAATCTGCAGCGTTAAGAAGAAGATCTGAGTGCATGAAAAGTCCGCTCCAAGCTTCTGCAACTTTCTTAATTGCATATGTTCCTCTGCTAACTTTTTCTGTGCTTTCCCAGGTGATGTCTCCTCCCCAGCCCCAGCCCCAGCCTTTCAGTGAGTCTTCGTATAATAAATATTTAAGGCCTACACCACTTGGAGCAGAAACTCCAAATTCAGTCTCTACAACAATAAGCGCATACGAATCAAAATCTGCTGGAACAGTTGCTTTTATTTCTGTTTTAGACACTACAGTAAATGTAGCTTCAGAAGATCCAAACTTAACCGTTTTAACTTTTACAAAATTCTGTCCTGTAATAGTAATAACATCTCCAGCAGAAGCTAAAACTTGTGACAAACTTGTAATTGCAGGAGCTGGAGGAGTTAAGACAATTACATTATCCAAAACATTTACAAAACCATTCGTACCATAATAATCAAGTCCTGGAGCCGATTTATCAGATCCATTAACTTTTAAAACATTATTAGTCACATTAATGCTTAGTAAATACAAATCAGGATTTACGGCATTTGCCATTGTTGCATAATCACCGGTTGTTAAATAATCAGCTTCAACACCTTCAAGTTTAGCCACTCTTTTTTTAACCCCTTTAACAACATGACTTAAAACAAGTTGCTTTAGATCGTCTACTGGAACTAAATTGATATCTGGATATCCCAAATCATTTACATAACCATTAGCTACTAAATAAGCATCTAGAGCTGTATTGTTAGGGACAAAATAAGTAAAATCATCAGGTGTATTTAATGACGATTCTAAACCAGCAAGTTGGATTGCTTTTGCAAACGTACTTAAATTGCTATTTGCCAAGACTAATCCGTATGCTGTATTGTAATTTTGTTGCGCCCCACCTATATCTTGAATATCATTATCACAAGAAGAAGTCTGCTACAAGCAAAAAGACACATACAGCAATATGTTTTAATTTATTATATATATTTTTCATAAATTCTCTTTTAGTTTTTTAATTATGAATTTTAATAAGTAAACCCGATTAACAATCGGAATTTATTTTTCGAATTCGTCACAATTATTTTAATACCAATCCAATATCATCAAGTAAGATTGTGTTTCCGCCAAAGCCACCAAATTCTTGCCATCCAATTTTGCTTAATACAGCTGGATTACCTACATCGCTAAAAGGAATTTCTATATATGTCCATGAATCCGATTTAAATTCTACTACTTTGAAATTATTATCAGCATCTCCATTAATAAAAAACTTTACTTTTCCAGCTTTTGCACCTTTAACAGAGAATCTAACCGCTTTAAATTTATCGGTATCTGTAAAATTCCAAGAAGCAAGTGCAATAAGATAACCATCCCACTCACCAGATTTCCATTCAATACATTTAGTACCTTGACTAGCATCTTTAGAATAAGCCAAATCAAAAGAATTGGTTCCATCCCATTTCTCGTCCCAACCCCAAATATTGGTTGGAGCATCATCATAAATTTCACTTCCTAATGCTTGGCTAGCAACAGTTGTTCCTGAAACATTTGTTACAGATAGATATTTATATTTGAAGTCATCTGGAACTTTTACTTTTATTTCAGTCAATGTCGATTCAATAGGCTCAACTTTTGTAGCTCCAAAATTTACAGAAGGACGCAAAAAGTATTCTCCCGTAATTGTAATTATGTCTCCTGCATTAGGGTTAATTGGAAATCCTTTAATGGTAGGACTTGGAGGTCGAATTGCTATTTTATAGTTTAAAGTACCAAGATTGGTAACTATTTTCATTTCATCCATTTCGTTATAGTATGGCGTTTTTTGGTCTACCAACACAACGATTGCGTTATCTGTTACGAAAGTCGGATTAAAATAAGATTCTAACCCGTTGAATGAAATTGATTTTAATGTAGCAAAACCAGATCCTCTAATGATATAATAATTTCCTGCATTAATAATATCTGTAGGAACATCTACCTGTCTGTCTCCTTCAACCAAAGGATCATCAATAACAGATTTGCTAATTCCTGTTACTGCAAGTTTTCCTGATGAACCTCCAGAATCATCATTTGAACAAGAAGCGAACAGCAAAATTGAAACTGAAGCCAAAAAATACAACTTCAATAACATTCTATCTTTTATATTTTTCATAGTGATTTACTTTTTAAAAAATTATTTAAAATTGTAAGGAACCGGTGCCTCTTTCAACTTTGGATTTTTTCTAACTTCAATATCTGGTTTTGGATAAGTAAAATCTGTTGGAGTTGGTGTATAATGCATCACTCCTTGAGAATCAAAACCTCTATCTTGCTGAGAAATAATATTAATTGCTTCTTGACGCGGAAGTCTTCCTAAGTCAAACCAAAATTCTCCTTCAAAAGCAAATTCAACTCTTCTCTCGTGAAATAAAGCCGCTTTTGTCAAAGGAACATTATTTCCTAAAATACCAAGACCTGCTCTCTGTCTCACCATATTGTATGAATCTTTTGCGTGCTGCATTAGTAGTTTCATCAGCTCCAGCCATAATTGCTTCTGCATAAATCAATAAAAGGTCTGCATAACGCATAATATAATTGCAATTATTCATTCCTCCCCACGAATCTGCTGGGCCTGTTTCGCTAGTAGCTTGTCCTACAACATATTTTTTGACCGCTGCGCCAGTATTAGCCAATATATCTCCGTACTTATCTTTATCTACTACAAAGCCCACTTGCCCGTCAGCTTTCAGATTAGGGTAAGAATCACCATAAACCATAAAAGATTCTTTTCTTCTTAAATCGCCTATTTCAAAAGCATCTTGCACATCGTTACTTGGCACGTATGTAGCACCATAAGATGCATTATCATTCAAAATATCTAAACCATATTGAATATTAGAAAAGTTTCCTCCTCCATAAGTGTTTATAGCACCAGACCATTGCCAAGAATAAATTGATTCTTCGTTGTTATTTTTACTAGTCAAAAACAAATCTGCAAAATTTGGCAACAAAGCAAACTCTCCTGAATTGATAACCTTCTCAGCCATTAATTTAGAATCTGAGTATTTTTTTTCATATAAATACACTTTAGCCAAAAATGCTTCTGCAGAACCTTGTGTTACAAAAATATTGTCTCCACTAGCAGATCTTGATCTGATTTTAGATTTTAGATTTGCTAGCTGCAAATTTGAAGTCGTTTTCAATGAATGTATAAACATCTTCAATTCTATTTGTATTAACTAATGGGTCTTTTGCTAAAGCTAAATTATCTTCAATAATAGGCACTGGCCCGTACAAACGAACTAAATAAAAATAAGCTATCCCTCTAAAAAAGTGTGCCTCGGCAATAGTATTTTTAATTACATCGCGGCTCACAGCTGAAGTAGCATTTTTCTCTATATTATTAATTAAATTATTAGCCTGAGCTACAATTGCAAAACAAGCTCTCCAAGGATCTAATAAAATTGTACTGTCAGAAGTTAACTTAAATTGAATAAGTTCTGGTCCATCTGCATAAGCTAAGCAGTTTCCTGACGACAACTCAGACAATGCATAAAAATTTTTAGTATAATAAGGTGCCCACATTGCTCCATACATACCATAAGTAGTACGTGCCACTTGCTCGTCGCTATTATAAAACTGGTCACTGCTGTAACTATCTTCAGATGGACGATCCAAGAAATCTTCAGCTGCAAGAAGTAGTTGCCAAACCAAGTGTCAAGAATAAAACGAATGTCTTTATATTGATATATTTTTTCATAAGAGTAGTAATTAAAATTCTAAATTCAATCCAAAAGTGAAACTACGATTGGTTGGGTAACGCCCAGAATCAATTCCTGATAATAATGGATCTTGATTATATGATCCGATCTCTGGATCATAACCTGTATATTTAGTAAATGTGTAAAGATTTTGAATACCTAAGTAAAATCTTAGTTTACTAATACTCGCTTTCGAAATAACATCAGAAGGCATGCTATAACCAAAAGTTAATTGCTGAATTCTTAAGTATGATCCATCTTCTACGTAACGATCAGAAATTGCAATGTTTGGATTTCCATCTCCACCATCAGGTCTTGGATATTTTGCATTTGGATTTTCTGGTGTCCAGAAATCTGCAGCTTCAGCCAATTGATTTTCATACAAACGTTGGTTTTTTGTACCAGCACGTCTAGTTAAATTCATTACTTTATTTCCGTAAGATCCTTGTAAAAAGACTCCTAAATCTAAATTTTTGTAATTGAAAGTATTGTTGAATCCATAAGTGAATTTTGGTTGCGGATTACCAATGTACGTTAAATCCTTCTCATCAATTAAACCATCTTTATTTTGATCTACGTATTCAATATCTCCTAATTGGCTTTTTACAGCTTTATTTCCTGTAAAAGGAATTGGTGCATTTGCCAATTGCTCATTGGTTCTAATAATACCAACAGATTGGTATCCGTAAAATTGACCAACTGCCTGACCAACCACTGTTTTGGTAACTGCTTTAGTAGTATAATCATTAAGCATTACATCTTTTGTCAAATCAAAATTGTCTTGTAAGCTCAATAATTTATTTTTATTTGCAGAGAATATTACTTTTGAATTCCATTTAAAATCTTTCCCAAACTTATTAGTGTAATCTAAAGTCACCTCTAGACCTTGGTTTCTTAAGCTTCCTAAATTCACATTCGGCGCTCCTAGACCTCCCTGATAAGCATCTGTACCAGTAACATAATAAGGTAATGGTAAAACAAATAAAAATCCTTCCGATTCTTTTCTATATACATCAACCGTTGCTTGAAGTTTAGAATTAAAAAGTGTAAAATCTAGACCAAGGTTAGTCTGTTTAGAAGTTTCCCAAGTTAAGCCAGGGTTTGCAATATTATTTACAGTAAAGAAATTCCCCATTGCAGATTTTATTGCTCGAACTGTACTCATATAACCTGCACCACCAATATTTTGGTTTCCAGTTTCTCCATATCCAGCTCTAAATTTGATATTGTCAATATACTCTTTAGTGCCTTCCATAAACTTTTCGTTTGAAAGTTTCCAATAACCTGAAACAGAAGGAAAGTAGCCCCATTTTTCGCCAGGTCCAAAATTAGAGCTTCCATCAGCTCTCATTGTTGCCTGCAAACCATAACGGTTATCAAAATCGTAATTAAAAGATCCAAAGAAAGAGTATAAAGAAGAGCTTCCTTTATATTCTGAAGCCACAACTGTATCAGGATCTCCTAAACTAATAGAATGGATATCATTACTTAATAAGCCTGAAACCGATTGTGAGTTTCCGTTCCAATGGCTATCATTAGCCTCTTGACCAACTAATACATTAAAATGATGTTTGTCTAGATCAGTCTTGTAAGTTAAAACGTTTTTAACGTTCAGACCATACCAATTGTTAGCTCTTTCAACAAGCGAATTAGTTTCTCTAACTGCCGATCCCCATTTGTAAGTAGGCTGAAACCCTTCGAAATTATCAATATTAGTAGATCCTCCAAAATCAAAACGATACTCTAATCCTTTTGCTATTCTAAAATTAGCATAAAAGTTTCCAAGGAAATTCTTTTTAATCAACTTATTAGTATTCATCAAAGCCGAAGCTACAGGATTAATCCAAACTCCGATTGATCCATCTGCTGGTGGACCAGCATAATTACCATTAGTATCTTTTACCGCAACATCTGGAGTAGATAAAATAGATGTACTAATAATACCGTTACTTGCCCCATTAATTGTAATATCCTCGTTAGTTATACCTGTTCCAATAGAAACACCAACAGTCAGCCAATCTTTTATTTTACTGTCTACGTTCGTTTTAAAATTATATCTTTTAAATCCAGAACCAATCACAATACCTTCTTGATTTACATAACCTCCAGAAATATAATAAGTCGTACCATCTTTTGCTCCTGAGAAAGAAATCTGATGGTTAGTCATTATTGCTGTTTTATAAATTTCATCTTGCCAGTTTGTCCCTTTACCTAAAACAGACGGAACAGCAAACTCATCTCTAGGCGTTACACCATAAACCCCTGCTAAAGCATTTTGCTGTGCTGCATATTGGCTCAAAGTCATCGTATCTAATAAACGTGTAACATTTTGAATAGACATGAAGGAATCAAAAGTGATCTTTCCTGAGCCTTTCTTACCTCTTTTTGTTGTAATAATTACAACTCCGTTTGACGCTCTAGAACCATAAATTGCAGTTGCAGATGCATCTTTCAAAATATCCATTGTCTCGATATCATTTGGATTTAAAAATGCAATAGGGCTAGAAGTAACGTTTCCTGTATTTGTTCCTAAGTAACCAGTTACAATAGAACCACCTGTGTTAGTATTAGAAGCATCTCCAGAAATTGGAATACCATCTATGATATACAACGGCTCATTTGTTCCAGAAATAGAAGTCGTTCCACGTATTTTAACCGAAACACTACCTCCAGGCTGACCAGAGTTATTCGTAACTGAAACCCCTGCAGCACGTCCTTGTAACAATTGATCTACAGACACTTGTGGAGTATCAGCAAAATCTTTAGAGGTTACTGTAGAAACAGCCCCCATTAAGTCCTTTTTCTTTACACTTCTATATCCTACGTTTACTAGAACCTCACGCAAATCTTCGGCGCTAAGCTTCAGAACAACATTGACTGTTCCTCCGTTTTTAACGTTGATTGTTTGTGCAACATATCCAATAAATGAAACAGAAATAGTAGAATTTGCAGGTGCTTCAATAGAATATTTTCCATCAAAGTCTGTCGAAGCCGTCTTCTTTGTACCGGTAACTACGATATTGGCACCTGGTATAGATAATCCCTTTTCATCAGATACAGTTCCCGAAACCTTTACCTGAGCCGTAATAAAATTACTAGTCAGTAACAAAAATAATATCAAAGGAACGGCTCTGTGGTCAGCCATCCAATGAATGAAGCTAGTCATTAGTTTTTTCATAATAAGTGTTTGGTTAGTTAAATTTGTTTTTTTCTATAATCTAAAAGCAAATGCCAGGGTAATTTTTACGTTTTAAATTATTTAACAAATCTATAACAGAGAGGGTTATCAAATCAATAGTATTATATCATTTAATGATAATATTTTTACCAGATACGATTAAAAAAACACATATGAAAATAAAACCATTAAAATTTTAAATTATTCTCAATTACACCACTCTTAAAAACCCAAACAATGAATTAAAAACAACGAAAACCCAAAAATCAAACGTTTTCGTTAAAAATAATATTTAGTAGTGACAAAAAAGTATCACTATAAAATGCGCTTTAGACCTGAAAATTCTTCTCGGTATTGACTTGGAGTGCAATTTTTTGTTGCCTTAAAACTGCGATTGAAGTTAGCAATATTATTAAACCCAGATTTAAAAGCAACTTCAGAAACACTCATATCTTTCTCAACCAACCAACGCGCAGCATAACCAATACGAATATCATTTATATAATTGACAAAAGTTTTTCCTGTTCTTTTTTTTATAAATCGATTAAAAGAGATTATCGACATGCTCGCCACATTTGCTACATCTTCTAGAGTGATTTTTTCAGCAAAATGTTTTTGCACATACTCATAAACCAATTTCATTTTATCATAATCATCAAAAGTATCATAGTCTACCGTATAAGTCGAAAGCAAACGCTGATTTCTAGAATTGGCAAGATCATATAATAAAGAAGTTATTTCAAGAAAATAATCCATACCATCCAATTTAGAGAGTCTCACAAGCCTTGGCGTTAATTCTTCTGCTGTTTTCTTCGAAAAAGAATTCCGTGAATCGATCTATTAAACATATCTCGAATCGGATTCATAATACGTCTTGACAACAAAGATTCATGAAATAAATCATTATGAAACTGAATTGTTATTTCGTGTATTTTTTTACTTGTACATTTATTTAGCTCCCAACCGTGATATAAATTCGGACCAATTAAAACCAATTCGACATTATCGATTTCTTCAATATTATCTCCTACAACTCTCTTCACTCCTTTTCCGTTTTGAATAAAATTGATCTCGAATTCTGGATGATAATGAACCGGAAAATCAAAACTATCTTTCACGCGATCAAAAACTAAAAAGCTATCACTCGCAGCAAGCGGTGCTATTTCTCTATAAAAATTTTTCGTACTACCCATCTTAAAAATTATTTTTAGGAAAACAATATTTGTCTTTTTTGACTGCAATAATATGATATATAATTGATAAAATAATATTAATTACAGTATAATCATCCGTTTATCTTTGAAAAAGTTAATTTATCATTTCTTTAAAAAGAATATTAATAATAAACATTAATCATTTTTTATTAAATAACTTTTTATAGTTTTAATAATTTTAACAATAATAACATAGAGAATTTTGGGTAAAAAAATCGCTATATTTTAAAAACTATAAACTCTTGTTTAGTCAGCTTTTAGCTAAACAATCAACTAATATTTTTCAATGAAAAAACATTTTTTAACGCTTTTGACTGTAACCCTAATAGCAAGTTCATGTATGTCTCAAAAAAGCACTAGTAATACTAATTTGTCACTTTCAGATAAAAAAGCAACAACTGAAACTAAATCTTTATATAAAGAACTTAATACTTTAACTCAAAAAGGGTTCTTATTCGGGCATCAGGATGATTTGGCTTATGGCGTTAAATGGAAGTATGAAGACGGACGAAGCGATATAAAAGATGTTGTTGGTGATTATCCTGCTGTATATGGATGGGATATTGCCGGCTTAGAAAATGATAGTCAAAATAATATCGATGGCGTACCTTTTACTAAAATGAAACAGTATATTATTGAAGCAAATGCAAGAGGCGGAATTTCTACAATAAGTTGGCATTTTGACAACCCTGCAACAGGAAAAAACGCTTGGGATAATGCGCCAAACTCTTTAAAAACAATTCTGCCTGGAGCCGCAAATCATAAAAAATTCGCTTCATGGTTAGATAAGGCGACTGTTTTCTTTTTGTCTTTAAAAGATAAGAATGGTAAAAACATTCCGATTCTCTTTAGACCTTTTCACGAACTTACTGGCGGATGGTTTTGGTGGGGAAAAGGAAATTGCACTTCAGAAGAATTTAAAACCGCTTGGAAATTCACCTTTGATTATCTTCAGAAAAAAGGTGTTCATAATTTAATTTATGTTTATAATACAGGAAGTTTCGGAAACGAAAATGATTTCTTAACCAATTATCCAGGAGATAATTACGTCGATATTTTAAGCTTTGATAGTTACCAAAATAATACTGATGTAAATGGAGAAAAATTCATCTCTGAAGTTCAGAACCAATTTAAAATATTGAATGAAATAAGCCTAAAAAAGCATAAACCAATGGCTTTGGCAGAAGCTGGCTATGAAGCAGTTCCAGACCCAAAATGGTGGACAGGAACTTTATTGAAAGCCATTGGAGATTATAAAATTTCTTATGTCCTGTTATGGAGAAATCACGGTTGGCAAGAAAAAGAACAAAAAATGCATTACTACGCTCCTTTTAACGGACAAGTAAGCGAGAAAGATTTTATAGATTTTTATAATCTCGACCAGACAATCTTTGAGAAAGACATTCAGAAAAAATTAAAATAATCGCCCCAAAATAAATTACAATCTTTAAAAGAAATCTAATGCACGACAAAATTAGTTTAAAAGAAAAAATTGGTTACGGACTTGGAGACGCTGCTTCATCTATGTTTTGGAAAATTTTCAGCATGTATCTGTTATTTTTCTACACCGACGTTTTCGGATTAGCGCCTGCCATAGTAGGAACTATGTTTTTAATTACTAGAATCTGGGATTCTTGCTTTGACCCAATTGTTGGAATTCTAGCCGATAGAACCAAAAGCAAATGGGGAAAATTTAGACCTTATTTGCTTTGGGTAGCAATACCTTTTGCCGTGATTGGAGTTCTAACTTTTTACACTCCTGATTTTGACGAAAAAGGAAAAATCATCTATGCTTATGTGACATATTCCTTAATGATGATGATTTATTCTTTAATCAATGTTCCTTACGCATCACTTTTGGGCGTAATGTCTTCTGACAGAAAAGAAAGAAATACACTTTCTTCTTACCGAATGCTTTTTGCCTTTGGAGGAAGTCTTTTAGCGCTTTGGCTAATTGAGCCCTTAGTAAATTATTTCGGTGGAAATTTAAATTCAAAAACTGGTTGGCTGGCTACAATTGCCGTTTTCGGATTAATCACAACCATCTTTTTTTGGGCTTGTTTTTTATTCACTAAAGAAAGAATTAAGCCAATTGAAAATGAACAAAATAACTTAAAAGAAGATTTAAAAGATCTTCTAAAAAATAGACCTTGGTGGATTTTGCTTGGAGCAGGAATTGGCGCATTAGTTTTCAATTCTATTCGTGATGGTGCAGCAGTTTACTATTTCAAGTATTATGTAAGCAGTACTATAAACTTCGATTTTTCACTTTTCGGAACCGATTTCCATATGACTCCAACTTCAATTTATTTGGTTTTAGGACAAGCAGCAAACATCATTGGAGTAATCATTGCAACGCCAATTGCAAATAAAATTGGTAAGAAAAAAACTTTCTTCGGAGCGATGACTTTGGTCGCCATTTTAAGCCTGATTTTCTATGTATTCGGAAAAGAAGATGTTTTCCTAATCATGAGTTTCCAAGTTTTAATCAGTATTTGTGCCGGATGTATTTTCCCATTAATCTGGTCAATGTATGCAGACAGTGCCGATTATTCGGAATGGAAACAAGGACGTAGAGCAACAGGATTGGTTTTCTCAGCTTCGTCAATGTCACAAAAATTCGGATGGACAATTGGTGGCGCTGGAGCGGGATGGCTTTTAGGCTATTACGGTTTTCAAGCCAATGTCGAGCAAACAGCAACTGCTCAAAACGGAATTCAATTAATGCTCAGTATTCTACCCGCAATTGCGGCTGCAGTATCAGTAGCTTTCATAGTATTTTACCCTCTATCAGAAGAAAAATTACAGATTATAGAACAGGATTTAAACGAAAAGAGAAATCATTAAAAAACAAAGACAAAGAATCAATTTATATGACAACAATAACATCTTCAGCCACTTTTCAAGAAAGAAAATTGGCATTAGAAAAACAACATAAAACTCTGCTTGAACAAAAAAACGAGCCTCAGCAAACTGTTGGAAACGGAATATACGAACGATATAAAAATCCAGTTGTTACAGCAGAACATATTCCGTTAAATTGGCGCTTCGATTTTAACGAAGAATCCAATCCGTTTTTACAGGAAAGAATCGGTATGAATGCGGCTTTCAACGCTGGAGCAATGAAATGGAATGGCAAATATTTAATGGCCGTTCGCGTAGAAGGAATTGACAGAAAATCGTTTTTTGCTATCGCAGAAAGTCCAAACGGAATCGATAATTTCAAGTTTTGGGATAAACCATGTGTGATTCCACAGACAGAAGAACCAGATACAAACGTATACGATATGCGCTTAATCCATCATGAAGACGGATTTGTTTATGGGATTTTCTGTACCGAAAGAAAAGACCCAAAAGCGCCAAAAGGAGATACAAGTTCGGCAGTAGCCAATGCAGGAATCGTTCGTTCTAAAGATTTGGTAAACTGGGAAAGACTTCCAGATTTAATTTCAAATACAGGACAACAGCGAAATGTAGTATTACATCCAGAATTTGTAAACGGAAAATATGCTTTATACACGCGTCCGCAAGATGGTTTTATCGATGTTGGATCAGGTGGCGGAATCGGTTTAGGATATGTTGACGATATGGCAAATCCTGTAGTAAAAGACGAAAAAATCATTTTTGGCAAACATTATCATACAATTTACGAATTAAAAAATGGTCTTGGCCCTGCTCCTATTAAAACTTCAAAAGGCTGGTTGCATTTAGCACACGGAGTTAGAAATACTGCCGCCGGCTTACGCTATACTTTGTATATGTTCATGACCGATTTAAATGATATTTCGAAAGTAACTCACGTTCCAGCTGGACATTTTATGGGACCTGAAGGAATTGAAAGAATTGGAGACGTTTCGAATGTTTTATTCTCTAACGGATGGATCGAAGACCAAGACGGAACAGTTTATATCTACTACGCTTCATCGGATACACGCATGCACGTAGCGGTTTCTTCTGTAGACAAACTTGTAGATTATGTAATAAATACTCCATCAGATACTTTTATTTCTGCAGGTTCTGTGCAAACCATTATTAAACAAATCGAAAAAAATAACGCAATTTAAAATACCGTGTCATTACAAAGAAAGCTTTTAAAATCGGAATTAACCGCAGAACTCAATTCCATTCTAAAATATTGGTCGAAGCGTTCTATTGACGACCAAAATGGAGGTTTTGTTGGTCAAATCGATTTTAACGATCATATTATTGTGAATGCAGAAAAAGGTTCGGTTTTAAACGCCCGAATTCTTTGGACATTCTCTGCCAGCTACACAACCACAAAAAACGAAAACCACAAAAAACTGGCAAAAAGAGCATTCGAATTTCTCGCGACTTATTTTTATGACACAAAATTTGGAGGTCTTTTTTGGAGTATAAATGAGGATAAAACTCCAAAAGACACCAAAAATCAAATTTATGCTTTAGCATTTGCTATTTATGGCTTGTCTGAATATTATGCTATTTCAAAAGAAGAACGAGCTTTAGAATTGGCTAAAAACTTATACGCCAAAATTCAAGAACACAGCTACGATCCTATAAATAAAGGCTACCTTGAAGCTTTTACCAGAGATTGGCAACCAATTGAAGATTTGCGTTTAAGTGCAAAAGATGCCAACGAAAAGAAAACCATGAACACGCATCTTCATATTATTGAGGGTTATGTGAATTTATATAAAGTCTGGAAAGACGAAAAACTGTTGTACGATATTATCGAATTATTAGAAACTATCGAAAAGCATTTTATCAATCCAGAAACAGGGCATTTACATTTGTTTTTTGATGAAAACTGGAATGAAAAGCCAGATGTGATTTCGTATGGACATGATATCGAAGCTGCTTGGCTTTTACAGCAATGTGCAGAAATTTCAGGAAATGAAACCTTAATTGCCAATTTTAAAAAATACGCCATTCAGATAGCCGAAGCCACTAAAGAAGGCCTTGACTTTGATGGTGGATTATGGTACGAATACGATCCTGAAAAAAAAGAATTAATTGCCGAAAAACATTGGTGGCCACAAGCAGAAGCATTAATTGGTTTCTACAATGCATATCAATTAACTGATAAAGAAGAATATCTAGACATTGTTTACAAAATCTGGAAATTCACAAAGAAACACATGATCGATCATCAAAACGGAGAATGGTTCTGGGGCATCTACGAGGATTATTCCACAATGAAAAAAGACAAAGCTGGATTTTGGAAATGCCCATATCATAACGGCCGCGCTTGCCTAGAGCTTATTAATCGAATTAAAGACTAAAATGAAAACAACATTTCTTAAAATAGCATTTCTCAGCCTCTCGATTTTAACTATTATCAGCTGTTCTTCAGACAATGAAGACTCTGGCAAAGTAATTGTCGATCCGCCAATGCAAGACGATCCTTTAACGACATCAAATGCGGCAAATTATATGGTCGATGCCGGTGCTACAAAAGAAACTGTTGCTTTATTTTATAACTTAAAAAGACTAGCACAAACCAAAACAGCAATCGGTCAGCAAGATGCTTTCAATAGCTTTTATCAAGATGCTGGCGGAGATTCTGACATTAAAAAAAATACAGGTTTTGATCCAGCAGTTCTGGGTTCAGATTTTATGTTTATTACCGATAAAAACAATAACGAGCAAAGCAATAATTGGTTTTATCAGCAGAAACAAAAAATTATTGCCGATACAAAGGCCGCTTACGCGAAAGGAATAATCAATACTTTCAGTTGGCATTTGAGAGAACCTTACAACGAAGATTCTTTCTACACAGCCGATATGACTTCAGAGCAGAAATCGACCGCTTTTAGAAGCATTCTTCCTGGTGGGGCAAACAACGAATGGTACAAGAAAAAACTAGATAAAGTTGCCAGCGTGGTCTCAAACTTAAAAGGTTCAAATGGCGAATTGATTCCGATAATTTTTAGACCTTTTCATGAATTTGACGGAAGCTGGTTTTGGTGGGGCGCCGATTTTTGTACTGCCGATGAATATAAAAAAGCCTATCAGTTTACAGTTGATTATTTAAAAAACACAAAAGGCGTTCATAATATTTTATATGCTTTTTCTCCCGACAACTCTTACACAACTGAAGCCAATTACTTAAGCCGTTATCCAGGCGATAAATATGTTGATATTATCGGAATGGATAATTACGGAGACTTCAATAATCAAGGACAAACGGGATCTGACAGAGCAAATACAAAACTTAAAATTCTTTCTGATTACGCTAAAACGAAAGTAAAAATCGCCGCCTTAACCGAAACAGGTTATCGTGTAACTAGCACAACTCCATCCATTACCGACTGGTTTTCTTCACTTTTATACAACGCGTTAACCAAAAATGACATCCAGATAAGTTATGTAATGTTCTGGAACAATAATACTGATGGTTATTATGTTCCGAATGGTTCGGTTTCGAATACAGCAGATTTTAAAACTTATAGTTTGAAAACAAAATCAGCTTTGGTGAATTCTCTGCCAAAGATGTATGAAATGCCGAAATAACTTTTTGTTTCAGTTTGAATTCAAAACTTTCTAAAATAACGTAAAGCCCTAGCCCTGATAGGAGTGAAAATCCTTTTATGCTGGGGTTCAGCATAAAAGATTGTAACGGATAGCAGGATTAGCTCCATTAAAATATAAATTATGAAAAATAGATTTTTTAAAACCCTTTCGTTAGTCTTAATCTTAACAGCAATTGCATGTAATGCTCAAGAAAAAATCACCGTAAAAGGAAACCAATTTTACAAAGGCGAGAAACCCTATGCTTATATCGGAACCAATTATTGGTACGGAAGTATGTTGGCTTCTAAAAAAATAGGAGACCGAAAAAGGCTTTTACGCGAATTGGATTTAATGAAAAAAAACGGAATTGATAATTTACGTGTTTTAGTTGGTGCTGATGGCGGAAAATACGATTTTACGGTTCGCCCAGCATTGCAATACGAGCAAGGAAAATATGATGAAGATTTACTCGATGGCTTAGATTTCTTGATTAACGAAATGGGCAAACGAAATATGTACGCAGTTTTGTATTTAACGAATAACTGGGAATGGTCGGGCGGAATGTCGCAATATTTAGAATGGAATGGCAAAGGTCCAGTTCCAGTTCCAAATATTCCGCCAAATACTTGGCCTCAATTTATGTCGTATACAGAACAGTTTCACAGCTGCGAACCATGCATGGAAGCATTGAACAATCATGTAAAGTTTATTATCGGAAGAACAAATTCTTATTCTAAAAAGAAATACAACGAAGACAACACAATTATGGCGTGGCAGGTTGGAAACGAACCAAGAACTTTTACGCCAGAAAATGAAGCAAAATTCACGAAATGGCTCAATAATATTGTGGATTTAATTGATAGTCTAGACAAAAATCATTTGGTTTCTACAGGTTCTGAAGGAAAAAACAGTTCTAACGACAGCATGGAAATCTTCGAAAGAACACATCAAAATCCGAATATTGATTATTTAACCATGCACATTTGGCCTAAAAACTGGAATTGGTTTAAAGCTGATAATGCCGAAGCTACAATGCCTGTAACAATCGAAAATGCCGGAAAATATATTGACGACCACATTAAAGTAGCTAATAATCTGAAAAGACCAATTATTATTGAAGAATTTGGTCTTCCGAGAGAAAATGAAAATCTGAATGCTGGTGCTTCTTCTGTTTACAGAGATAAGTTTTACAGCTATATTTTTGGACGAGTTGCAGAAAGCGTTAAAAATAATGGCCCGTTAAGAGCGACAAATTTCTGGGGTTATGGCGGTGAAGGAAAAGCGATTCATCCAGACGGAAAATGGAATCCTGGCGAACCACTTACAACAGATCCTCCTCAAGAACCACAAGGTTTAAACTCTGTTTTTAATGGAGATAAATCGACATTAGAAATTGTCAAAAAATACAATTCAGAATTAAAGAAATAAAAGAATTATTCATCTCTATTTTCTGTAGAGACGCACTGCAGTGCGTCTACACAACGAATATCCAAAATACGTTAGACGCACTACGGTGCGTCTCTACAGAATAACAAAATCAAAATTTGATAAAAAATACAACATGAAAAACATATTTATTCTTTTCTGTTTTATAATCGTAAACCTTTCTTTTTCACAAAAGAAACAAGATTTTACGGTGAATTCTACAAATGGAAAAATCGAAGTTAAAATTGCTGTAAATGATAAAATCTCATGGTCTATTTTGCACGAAAATGATTTGATTTTAGCGCCATCTGAAATGGCTATGACTTTGGATGAAAATAATGTTTTAGGAAAAAACCCAGTTGTTTTAAATTCGAAAAAAGAAAGCGTAAATACTTCTTTTGAAACACCTTTATACAAAAAGAAAAGCGTAAAAGATCAGTATAATAAACTAACTATCAATTTTAAAAATGATTTCGCAATTGAATTCCGTGTTTTTGATGATGGAGCTGCGTATCGATTCGTTACCAAAAAGAAAAAAGATATTACGATAAAATCAGAAGAAGTTGTTTTAAATTTTGACAAAGACTACAGCACTTTAATGCCTTATGTAAGAGATTTAAGAAATCCGAAAGATCCTTATATTTCTTCTTTTGAAGCACATTACGAAAACAAGAAAATCAGTGAATTTACAAAAGATACTTTGGCATTTTTACCTTTTTTAATTGATTACAAAAACCATAAAAAAGCCGTTTTCTTAGAAGTCAATTTAGAAGATTATCCTGGATTATTTGTTACTAATAATAAAAATAAAATAGGTTTTGAATCTCGTTTTTCTAAATATCCATTAAAAGAAGCCAATGGCGGATTCAACAATATCAACCGATTAATTACCGAAAGAGCCGATTATTTGGTGAAGACAAAAGGAACAAGAATTTTCCCATGGAGAGCAATTGTAATTTCTGAAAGTGATGCTCGCATTAGCGAATAATGATATGGTTCAGAAATTAGCTGAACCTTCAAAAATTAAAGATGTTTCTTGGATTAAACCCGGAAAAGTTGCTTGGGATTGGTGGAACGATTGGAATATTTACAATGTCGATTTTAAAGCCGGAATTAATACACAGACGTATAAATATTATATTGATTTTGCTTCTAAAAATAAAGTTGAATATGTGGTTTTAGACGAAGGTTGGAGTTTGGAAGAAGATATTATGAAGCATAATCCTAATGTCGATTTAGAGGCTTTAATCGCATACGGAAAAGAACGAAATGTTGGAATTATTTTATGGAGCTCTTGGATGGCTTTGACTAAAAACACAGATGAAATTTTAAAGAATTATGCCAATTTAGGAATTAAAGGTTTTAAAGTTGATTTCTTAGACCGCGATGATGCCAAAATGGTCAATTCGGTTTACGATATTGCTCAAAAAGCGACAAATTATAAATTGATTCTAGATTTCCACGGAATGTACAAACCAACTGGAATTCAACGAACTTATCCAAATATTTTAAATTTTGAAGGTGTAAAAGGCTTAGAAAACAACAAATGGACACCAAATGATGATGTTCCGCTATATGATTGCACGATTCCGTTTATTAGAATGATGGCTGGACCAATGGATTATACGCCTGGCGCAATGCGAAATGCTACAAAAAGCGAATTCAAACCAAGTCATTCGACACCAATGAGTCAAGGAACAAGATGTCATCAATTGGCATTGTACACGATTTTTGAAGCGCCTTTACAAATGATGGCCGACAGTCCGACTGCTTTTATGAAAGAACAAGAAAGCACCGATTTTATCGCTAAAGTTCCAACGACTTTTGATGAAACTATCGCACTTGATGGTGAAGTTGGAAAATATGTTTCAATTGCCCGAAGAAAAGGAAATACTTGGTACCTAGGCGCTATTACAAATTGGGATTCTAGAGAAGTAGCAATTGATTTTTCTTTCCTTGAAAAAGGCAAAAAATTCCAAGCCGAGATTTTCTCTGATGGTATAAACGCAGACAAAGCCGCAACTGATTATAAAAAAGAAATTATAACAGTTGATTCAACTACGAAATTAAAATATCATTTAGCAAGCGGAGGTGGATTGGCGATGATTATCAAATAAAAAAAGGAGAACAAATTGTTCTCCTTTTTTTATCATTTCACATTTTACAAATAGCATTTTATGCTAGAATTTTTTCAATCGCATTTAATTCATCATTACTAAATTCAGTATTTTGCAAACAATCAATATTATTACACAATTGTTTTACAGAACTTGCGCCAATTAAAACCGATGTAATTCGTTTGTCTTTCTGCAGCCAAGCCAGAGCCATTTGTGCTAAAGACTGATTTCTATTTTGAGCCATTTCATTCAATTGAATTAATTTCTGAATACGTTCTTGTGTAACCTCATCTTCTCTTAAATGCCCATTCGGATTATGAGCACGTGAGTTTTCAGGAATTCCTTTTAAATATTTATCGGTCAAAAGTCCTTGTGCCAAAGGCGAAAACGCAATACAGCCTACTCCTTTTTCTTCTAAAACATCCAACAAACCATTTTCAACCCAACGCTCCAACATCGAATATTTTGCTTGATGAATCAAACATGGCGTTCCCAATTGTTTTAAAACATCAACCGCAACTCTCGTTTGTTCCGCAGAATAATTACTGATTCCGACATACAAAGCTTTTCCGCTTCTTACGGCGTGATCTAAAGCCATCATAGTTTCTTCAATTGGCGTTTCTGGATCTGGACGGTGTGAATAAAAAATATCTACATAATCGACATTCATTCTTTTCAAACTCTGATCTAAGCTCGAAAGCAGATATTTTCTCGAACCCCAATCTCCGTAAGGACCTTTCCACATCGTATAACCTGCTTTGGTAGAAATTATGATTTCATCACGCAGATTTCCCTGAAAATTATGCCATAATATTTTTCCAAAATTCTCCTCAGCAGAACCTGGAACTGGACCATAATTATTTGCTAAATCAAAGTGAGTAATTCCTTTATCAAAAGCCTCAATAGCAATGCTTTCGGCATTTTCAAAATTATCAACCGAACCGAAGTTATGCCATAATCCTAAAGAAATTTCAGGAAGCGACAAACCGCTTTTTCCGCATCTGTTATATTTCATTGTTTTAATTTAAAAGTTGGAATTTTAATAGATTTTAAAGGTAAAAAAAACTCCCGCAGATTTAGCAGATTTAGGAGATAAAAAATCTGCCGAATCTGCTAAATCTGCGAGAGAAAATTAAAATCTAATTCTTTTTTAATTTATTAAAAGTTAAAGAACAATCTATATTCTTTATCCTAAATCATGAATTCTTTTCAACTTGAAAGAAAAATAAATGTAAAAAATACCGCTTGCGATGAAAGCAAAAGCAGTCCAATATACTATTGAAAGTCCCGCAAAAACAGGATTCCATAATAACAAAAATGAAAACAATAGTCCCAAAATTCCTAATCCTAAAAGATTTTTCCAATCTGGAACAGAATAGCTTTTTAAATTAAAAGCCATAAAAATAGCCATTACAGAGCGAAACAAAATAGCCAATCCAACATAAAGTGGCAAAAGTGTTACTGAAACTAACGGATTAGCAATTAATACTATTCCAACTCCTAAACCTATAATTCCCGAGATCAGCGTCCAGCCCCAATTGTCTATTTTTTTCTGTTTGAAAGTGCAAAAATAATTTCAAAAATTCCGCTGACCAGAAACGATACACTAAATAAAAATGCTAATGTTAAATATGCCTTTACAGGTGTGGCAAAAGACCAAAATCCGATGATTACAAAAAGTATTCCCACTAATAACGGAATGTACCAATAATCAATTGTCGCTTTCACTTTTTTAAATAAAGAATGTTCCATAATACTGTTTTAAAATCTTGCCTACTCTATAAAGTTTTCAGCTTACCTTGAATTGCCAATTAAAAAATATTTAAATGGCTGTCTATCAAAGATAAGGCAAAAGCGTAAACCAAAATATTTTTCCTACAATAAAATACTAACATACAAATACTTAACAAACTACAATATGCAAATCAATAGCGTCCAGCTTTAGCTGGATGAAAACATAACCACAATAAAACAGGGCTTTAGCCAAACCTACAAAGTTTGGCTAAAGCCCTGTTCCTATTCAAATCTTATTTCCCTAGCTGAAGCTAGGGGCTATTCAAAAATCTTTACTGCCAATAACTATCGGGATTGTGAGATTAAAAAAACTTAGTGTCTTAGTACCTTTGTGGCAAAACCCTTTTTACTCTTTAATTTCAAAACCACTCTGCAAACCTTTATCAGAACTTCCTCCAACCATGATTTTAAAAGTTCCTGGTTCTACCAGATAATTTCCTTCGTTATCGTAAAAACCAAGCTCTTTATCCGTTAAAGTAAAGCTTACCGTTTTGGTTTCCCCTTTTTTCAGGCTTACCAGTTCAAAACCTTTCAATTCTTTAATCGGACGGACGATGCTTGCATATTCATCATGAATGTACAATTGAACCACTTCTTTTCCGTCGTAATTTCCAGAGTTTGCAACTTCAACGCTTACCTGAACTTTTTCACCTTTTGCAAAAGATGTTTTATTCAATTTCAGGTTTTTATAATCGAAAGTGGTGTAGCTTAATCCAAAACCAAACGGAAATTGGGGCGTTTTCTCGACATCCATATAATGCGACCAGAAAACATTTTTATCGCTATCGATCGGTCTTCCTGTGCTGTATTTGTTGTAATAAATCGGCACCTGTCCAACATTTCTAGGAAACGACATCGGCAATTTTCCGCTCGGATTGTAGTCTCCGTACAAAACCTGCGCAACTGCATTTCCGGCTTGGGTTCCCAAATGCCAAGCTTCCACAATGGCCGGAACATTTTCTGCCGCCCACGGAATGCTCAGCGGACGTCCATTGTTTAAAACCAAAACCACATTCGGATTCACTTTGTAGATTTCTTCCAATAATTCCTGCCGCAAACCTGGCAGATTCAAATCGGTTCTGCTTCTTCCTTCACCGCTCTGGAATCCGTATTCGCCTAAAACCATTACTACGGCATCGGCATTTTTAGCCGCATTTTTAGCGACTTCAAATCCGCTTCTGTCTGTTGTATTGAAAACGGTTTCCGTTAAGAAAGTTGCTTTCTGTTTTAATAAATCTGCACCTTTTTCAAAAGTAAGCTGATTGCCTTTGTACTGCTGCATCCCTTCCAAAATCGAAACCGCAGTATCGTCTGAAGCCGCAATTCTCCAGCTTCCCAACGGACTGTTTTTATCATTTGCCAAAGCTCCGATCAAAGCGATTTTCTGACCTGATTTTTTCAGCGGAAGCAGATTCTTTTCGTTTTTCAGCAAAACGATCGATTTCTTTGCCATATCCAAAACGCCTTCGTTATTGGCTCTGCTTCCCACAACTTCTTTTTCGCGTTTCTCATCGCAATATCTGTACGGATCATCAAATAGCCCCAATTCAAATTTTACACGCAAAATTCTGCGAACGGCATCATCGATTAAAGATTCTTTTACTTTTCCCGATTTTACCAGATCAACTAATTTCGCTACATACAAATACGATTCCATATCCATATCAGAACCTGCAATTACGGCTTTTGCCGCTGCATCGGCTTCGTCTTTTGCATAACCGTGAGCGATCATTTCGCGAATCGAAGCGTAATCCGAAATTACAAATCCGTCAAACTTCCATTTCCCTTTTAGAATATCCCTTTGCAAAAAGGCATTTCCAGTTGCAGGAACACCGTTCAAAGTATTAAACGAATTCATAAACGTGCGAACTCCAGCGTCAACCGTTGCTTCAAAAGGAGGCAAGACCGAATTGTACAATTTCGAATTACTAATGTCTACGATATTATATTCCAATCCTGCTTCAACATAACCGTAAGCGGCAAAATGTTTTGCACAGGCAGCAATTGTATTTGCTTTAGCCAAATCAGCAACCGTTTCGCCCTGAAAGCCTTTTACTCTTGCATATCCAATTTTGCTTCCCAAATACGGATCTTCTCCCGCGCCTTCCATCACGCGTCCCCAACGCGCATCATTTGCCACATCAACATTTGGCCCGAAAGTCCAGTTAATTCCAGATGCCGAAGCTTCATCTGCCGCAATCGCCGCCGATTTTTTAATCGCTTCCAAGTCCCAGCTCGCAGCTTCTGCCAGCGGAATCGGACTTAACGTCTTATAGCCATGTATCACGTCAAAACCGATAATTAATGGAATTCCCAAGCGGGTTTCTTCGACTGCAATTTTCTGCACCGCGCGCACTTCTTTAACGCCGCGAACTGTCAGCATCGATCCCACAAGGCCTTTTCTTAAATGCTCGTATTTCAGTTCGGCTGTTCCGCCTTTTGGCGCCGGTCCCGTAACATCCCAAAAGCCATTGTATTGGTTCATCTGCCCAACTTTTTCCTCCAGCGTCATTAATGGCAGAAGCAGGTCTATGCGCTGCTCAACAGTTTTATTTTTATCCAGATACGGCTTTTTTTGTGCATTCATATTTCCAACAGTAAACAGGGATAAAACCCCGATAATAATTATTTTTTTATTTTTCATGATGGTTTAGTTAGTTCTTTTTTAGGTACTAAGATGCTAAGCTTCTGAGATCCTAAGTTTTCCAAAACTTTGCGCCTTAGCGTCTTTGAGAGATTCGAACTATACATTTTTAGCTTCGACTTCACTAAGCCTGGCAAAGCAGATCAATAATCTAAAATCTTGCTTCTTTTCCCTTCTCTCTATAACTCAGAAATAAAACAAGAAGCAGGCAAATTCGCTTTATTAAACAAATCTGACTGAATCGTATTTCCCCATGCAAATCTCACTTTTGCTGGAGAAGCTACTTTTTTACTTGTCACAATCACTTCGTCATTTTTAATCGAAGCTTCGGCCGGATAGAAAACTCCATCTACTCCCGCAACCTCAAATTGATTCGATTTTTTGTCTTTAAAGTACAATCCGTCTCCGTAGTCAAAAGAAACGATTACTGCATTTTTATTCACTTTAATTCCTTTAAAAAGCGGTCCATTAACCAAGTTAGAATTGGTTTTATAAGTTTCGGCCAAAGCTAGATTCGCTAAACGAATTCCAACCGATTTTTTATTTTTGGGATGAATATCAATCGTATTCGAAATATCGCTAATTACAACCATTCCTGTTTTTGAAACTTCTTTCAATAATTTTCTCTGAGAATCTCTAACCGTTACGTTTGAGAAATTATTTGAACCATTTTTAAATGGCGCAATCTGAACGTAATAAAATGGAAAATTATCATTCCATTCTTTTCTCCAAGAAATAATTAAGGCTCCTAAAGTTTTATCATAAACTAACGAACCAACATTAGATTCTCCTTGATACCAAAGCGTTCCTGCGATTTTAAATCCGACAATTGGATAAATCATCGCATTATAAGCACGTCCAGGTTGTCTTGGTCCATATTCTTGTTCGTTAAGCTTTTTTGCATTTTCTAATAAAAGCGGATCATTATTTACCACATCTTCTGGCATCCAGATTTCAGCCGGAGTTCCGCCCCAATTCGAAGAAATTAATCCGATTGGAACATTTTTTAAATCTTCGCGAAGGCGTTTAGCAAAAAAGTAGCCAATCGCACTAAAATATTTCATCGTTTCTGGAGTCGATTCTGTCCAATTTCCCAGCAAATTATTCTGCGGACTTTCCGCCGTTAATTTTGGAACGGTAAAAAAACGAATGTTTGGATTCGTTGCATTTTTCATTTCTTCTTCTCCATCATCAATTCCCCAACTCACAGACATTTCCATATTTGATTGTCCAGAACAAAGCCAAACTTCTCCAATTAGAATGTTTTTTAAAACGACTTCATTATAGCCCTTTATAGAAATAGTAAAAGGTCCGCCCGCTTCTGGAGTTTTAATGGTAATTTCCCATTTTGCTTGGTTGTTGGCAACGGTTTTATATTCCTGATTGTTCCAACTCGAAACTAGTTTAATTTCTTCTTTAGGATTTGCCCAACCCCAAATTTTCACTTGAGAGTTGCGTTGTAAAACCATATTATCACTAAAAATATTCGGAAGCGAAATGTTTGCCATCATAGTACTGGAAATCAATAAAAAGAAAACAAACTTATAGATATTATTTTTCATTTAGCAACTTCTTTAAAAATGGAGCATATTCGTTTGCCAAAACCTTATGTTCTGCAAGATCTGGATGTCCTGAACATCCGCTTGGAGTCATTGGTTTAAATTTGAAAATCTGAATTGGTTTATGTGCTTTATCATTCGCGAAAGCGTTTTTAACTTTATTCAGACAATCTTCAAAAACAACTCCTCTTTCTCCTCCAACCATTGGACTATTCGTAATTACAATCTGTACTTTTGGATTATGTTCGTACAACATTTTTATAAAATTGATGTAATTCGAAATGTATTTTTCTGGATTAAAAGGCAATCTTTCTTTTTTACCATCTCCGCCAGAAAAATCATTTGTTCCTAAAGCAATACTGATAATATCAGGTTGAAAAGCAAAATCATATTTAGGTTTTGATGCATCTTTCGTTAGATATAAATTTGGATAAGCATCTGGCATTATAGCTTCGTCTTTATTCTCATCATTCCAGTTTCTATACATTCCGATTCCAGAAACGCGACTCATTAAGTAATCTGCATCGATTTCTCGTGAAAGTGTTGGTCCATAAGCATAATAACCGTTATGATGATCCATGTATTCTCCTTTATCACAAGGAACATCAGACGGATCGCTAGCGGCGCCACAAGTAATAGAATCACCAATAAATTCTATTTTCTTTTTCTTTTTAAACGAAATCGGAATTAATTTCGAAGTTGTTCCAGCAAACAAAATATTGCCGCTTTGGGCTTCAGTATTTTTATAAATTTCTAGTCGATGTTCTTTTTTACTTGAAGTCACTTTTATTGGAAATACCTGCACAGCTCCTTTTTCAATTCTGATCTTCCCAATATATTTACCGTCCAAAACCAATTGAACATAATTATGATGTTCATAAGCGTCTACGCTTTGAAGTGAAATTGAACACTCTTTTCCTGTAAAATTGAAAGAAACAGATGAAGCTGTTCCGATTAAAATGACATTATCATTTTGCAGTTTTTCTATTCTGCCCTGATATAAGAAAGTTTTATTTGAATTTAGTGTTTGCGAAGTCGAAATAACTGAAATCAGCAAAAACAAAATTAAAAGGGCTATTTTTTTGGGAAACATAATTTATTTGTTAAAATCTAAATACGATTCACAAATATATTGGAAAGAGAATATCGAAAAAGATACTAAAATGTCAAAAAGTAATAAAAAAACACCACACAAACACATCACTTTTGGATTTCATAACGTTAATTCTTACAAGTGCATCAAATAGTATTGCTTTGAAATGCTTAATTTGCCGTTTTTATTTATCAATTCAATAGTTTTTATAGCCCAAATGAAATTACGTCTTTTTACTTTTCTATCTGCCTTTATATTATTTTCTTCTTTTACTTTCAAAAAGAATAGTGAACAAATTCTAGTTCAAAATTCTAATATTCAAACCGAAATCAATCGTGATTCTATTGTTGCTTTTGCAAAAAAACATTTAGGAATTCCGTACAGGTACGCCAGCAGTAATCCGCAAAAAGGATTTGATTGCTCGGGTTTTGTGGGTTATGTATTTAAAAATTTTGGAATGACGCTTCCGCGAAGTTCTAGCGGTTATAAAAATATTGGTAAAACTGTAAAACCAGAAGATTTTAAAGTTGGTGATATTTTAGTTTTTTACGGATATAAAAACAGAAATATTGTAGGTCACGTTGGAATTATTTGTGAAGCCAATGGAATGCATTCGAAATTTATTCATGCTTCGTCAGGAAAAGCACAGCAAGTAACTATAACAGCGCTTGATACAGAACATTATACCAAACGCTTTTATAAATGTGTTGATGTCTTGGAGAAATAATTTTTTTAGGCACTAATTTATTTTTTGTCACTCCCGATAGCTATCGCGATAAAAAGATTTGCACAGATTTTTTTAATCCTTTAATCTCTGGCTTTTATTTTTTGCCACGAATTGCACTAATTTTTACTAATTTTTTATTTGCAATACTATAATTTAATTCGTGTAAATTCGTGCAATTCGTGGCAACCTTAAACTTTTATTCTTCGGTTAAGAGTTTAATTAGACTTTCATCTCTTCCATAAATATCTTTGTAGAAGTTTAGATTTCCTTCGCGGTCAACCCAAGCGGTAAAATATCCTATGTATACTGGAATTTTTTTCTTAAGCGTATACCAGCTTTCTTTTCCTGCATGCATGGCTTTATCAATTCTTGCAGGATTCCATTGCGGATCTACTTTTAATAATTCAATTGCCAATTCACGTGGTTTTGCTACACGGACACAACCATGACTAAATGCTCGGCTTTCTCTTTCGAACAAACTTTTTGAAGGTGTATCATGCAAATAAATATTGCTTGAATTTGGAAATAAAAACTTCACTAAACCTAAAGAATTATTTTTTCCTGGAAGCTGACGAACCGCGCCATTATTCCACTCCAGATTTTTCTTTTGCAGATAATTTTTATCCTTTGCCATTCCGGGTTTAATCTCCGAATTAATAATGCTCGTTGGTACATTCCAATACGGACTAAAAACAATATTACTCATCATTCCGCTAAAAATAACGGTTTTGGTCATTGCTCTTCCAACCACAACTGGAGAAATAAAAGCAATTTTTCCGTCTTCAATTATATACAGTTTAAATTCAGGAATATTAACTTCGATATATTTTTGACCTTTTTCTAATTCAGGATCAATCCAGCGGCAACGTTCCATATTCACGATAATTGTTTTGATACGTTCTGAAACTGGAATATTTAAATCATTTATATGCTCTAATAAAATAGTGTTTTTTGGAGTATAACCGTGACGTGCTTCATAGTACTTCATGGCTTTCATTAAAATGGTATCGCAAACGGCACTTTTATTATCTTCCTTAATATCTTTTGTTACAAAAAGCCTTTCTCTAATTTGAGCAACAATATCTGATGAATCTCCAACTTTTAACGCTTTGTAATCTTCATCAGTTTCGATAGTTTTCCAACCGCCGTTTTTCTCAATTTCTCTATATTCTTTTAAAGCATCACGAAGCTTGTAATACTGGCTGAACATCTTTTTTCTTCTTATCATCCAAAATGGTTGATTTCTTAAAAATAGAATCTGAAAGTACTTGATAGTTGAATTTTTTTCTTGGCAAAAGCCATTCTAACGAAATACTTGTTTTTTCATCAAAACCTGCATATACTTTTTCGGCATAATAGTAATACAAATTTGACAACAATAAATCGGTATCTTCTTTGGATAATTTTTTGCTTGGATTGTTTTCGAAAACCGAATTTAGTTCTTCTTTATAAGGGTAATTGGCTTTTAATCCTTCTTGATCTAAATTTTTGTATTGATTGAATAATGTACTTCCAAACTCAACTACTCCTTTATTATCCTGCCATAATTGAGTTGATTTGTTTTTTTGATACAAAGCGGTTACATCATTTTTAAATTTATCCAGTTTAGGATAATTTTCATAAAACTTCGCAATGCGTGCGGTGTCAATTGTAAGTTTTAATTCTGGAATTTTTTCAACTTTTTTTATCGATTTTTCTTCCTTCTTATCGGCTTTCGAATTACACGAAAAAACAACGAAAAAAACAACTGCAATTAAAGGCGTATACCAAATTTTCATAAGTAGATTTTTTTATTAAAAGTAAATCTGTTGAGCTTAATTATTTTCAACACATAGAAACATAATTTTTTGAAAAATTAAAAAAAGGCGTTTCGCTAATTTAAATGCACATAGTTTATCTATGTGTCGAAACTTGTTTCTTTTTAATCCCTATTTTTAGACTTAAAAATCTATGTTTCTATGTGTTAAAGTCTATTTTTTAAATTCTATTTAATGAGTTAAAAGTAGAAAAAATTCTATTAAATCAAAGAACTCTGAAATAAATCTTAACCTTATTTTTTTGAAATTTAAGCGTTTAATAAAAAAATAAAAAGCTCCAAACAATTTTCATGTCTGGAGCTTTCGCCATATAACCAACCTATTAAAAATCTTAGATAACTGTACCTTTTAAAGTAAGTACTTTAGGTGTTGTTTCTGCACTAGTTGTTACAGTAACTGTTTTTGTAAAAGCACCTTTATTTGCGGCATTGTAAGTTGCAGTAACTTTTGCAGATTTACCTGGCTGAATTGGTTCTTTTGTGTAATCTGTAGCTGTACATCCGCAAGATCCTTGTACGCTTGTAATAACTACAGCTGTTTTTCCTGTATTTTTAAATTCGTATACAATTGCTTTTGGAGTTCCTTGCGGAATTTGTCCTACATCAATTGTTTCTGCTTTCCAAACAATTGTAGAAGCTGCAGCAGTTTCTGAAATTTCATTATCTGAAACTAAAGATTGTACTGGCGCAATTGCCGAAAAAGACATTAGGCCTAAAGCCAAAGCTAACATCGAAATTTTGATCATTTTCATAACTGATATATTTAAAATGGTTTGTAGTTCATTTTGATATTACAAAGGTAATTCAGACAAAAACAAATCGCTGTTAACCGCTTTCAAACGTTTGTTAATGACTTGTTAATCGCTTATTTTCAGGCTAAAATTGATTAATATTACACTCTTAAAATTCTGCATTCTTGAAAATTAATAAACTTAACAGCATCATTATCTTAGGATTGGTAGCCATCATCAGTATTTTGGTGGCACAATTGTTATGGACAAAAGAGGCTTTCACAATCGAACAAAAAAAACTTAGCCAAAAAGCACATATTGCTTTGCTAGAAGTGGCTAAAAAATTATACGAAGGAACTAATCATGAACTTCCGGTTCAGAATCCTGTACAGAAAATTGCAAACGACTATTATATTGTAAATGTCGACAATGAATTTGAACCTGATATTTTAGAATTTTATCTAAAGACAGAATTCAAAAAAATGAATATCACGACCGACTTTGAATATGCAATGTACAATTGCCAAAGTGATGAAATGATTTATGGCGATTATATTTCGCTTTCGAAGAAAAAATCAGAATGTAAAAAGACTGTTTATTTTCCTAAACATAAAAATCTGGTTTATTATTTCGCTGTTCGTTTTCCGAATGAAACCACCTATTTATTCAGTTCTATGCGTTTTTGGTTTATTCTTTCAACCGCATTGATTCTGATTTTATTGATTTATGTGTATTCTATTTTTACACTTTTACAGCATAAAAAATATTCAGAACTGCAGCGTGATTTCATCAATAATATGACGCACGAATTTAAAACTCCTTTAGCATCTATTCTTATTGCATCGAAATATTTGATCGAACAAAAACCAATTAAAGAAGATAAAAAACTTTTTACTTATACCGATATTATTATCAATCAAGGAAATAAACTAAACGGCCACATCGAAAAGATTCTAGATATTGCAAGATCTGATTATACTCCGTTAGAACTTAAAAAAGAAAGTATTTTAATTGTTCCGATTATTGAAGAGACAATAGAAAACATTAAACTAAAATATCCTGAGGCTTCTATTACAATTGAAACCGTTTCAAAAGAATATTTGCTTGAAACTGATACTTTTCATTTTGCCAATTTAGTTTATAATTTATTGGATAATGCTATAAAGTATTGTAATGAAAAACCAGAAGTTACAATAAAAATCATTGAAGATAATAATTGTCTAAAACTCGAATTTATTGATAATGGAATTGGCATTAATCCTAAAAAAATATCTTTTATCTTTGATAAGTTTTACCGCGTTCAGAACGAAAAAAGTAACGAAGTTAACGGTTTTGGACTTGGTTTATATTATGTGAAAGAAATCTGCAGTTTGCAAAACTGGAAAATAAAAGCCGAAAATAATCAAGAAAAAGGTGTTACTTTAACTTTATCAATTCCTTACAAAAAATGAAAAATTTCAAAATACTATATGCTGAAGACGACGAAACCCTTGCGTTTTTAACCAAAGATAATTTGGAGCAAAATAATTATGAAGTGATTCATTGTTCTGACGGAAAATCGGCACTTAAAATTTTTGAGGAAGAAGAATTTGATGTGTGCATTTTTGATATTATGATGCCAAAAATGGATGGTTTTGAGCTTGCAGAAGCAGTTCGAAAAATTGATGTTAATGTTCCGATTATTTTCCTTTCGGCTAAAACTTTAAAAGAAGATCGCATTAAAGGACTTCGTCTCGGGGCAGATGATTATTTGGTAAAGCCTTTCAGCATTGAAGAGTTACTTCTGAAAATTGAAATTTTCTTGAAACGATCTCAGAAAAATATTCCGCCTGCAAAAACAATTTATGAGGTAGGAAAATATCAGTTTGACACTAAAAATTTCATTCTTTTTAATGACGAAGAAAAAGTTGGATTAACCCAACGTGAAGCCGAATTATTGAAACTTTTTCTAGATCATAAAAATTCTGTTTTAAAACGCGAACAAATCTTAACCTCTTTATGGGGAACAGATGACTATTTTATGGGAAGAAGTCTAGATGTTTTTATTTCGAGACTGCGTAAAATCTTAGCCAACGAGCAAGGCATTTCGATTGAAAACCTACATGGAATTGGGTTTAGATTTTCTATTGGGTAAACTTTTTTTCTTAAAGTAAAGTAACCACAAAGTTTTGTCATTCCGACGGAGGAGGAATCTCCATGACAATATTCCACAAAGTTATTCCAATCTTTGACGAGCTACTTACGGAGATTCCTCGTTCCTCGGAATGACAAACTAGGCTTGAAAAACTTTAAATAACATACCTGTAACCACAAAGTTTTGTCATTCCGACGGAGGAGGAATCTCCACGACAATATTCCACAAAGCTATTCCAATCTTTGGCGAGCTACTTAGGGAGATTCCTCCTCCGTCGGAATGACAAACTAGGCTTGAAAAACTTTGTCTTCGAATTAATATTCCAAAAATTTCAATTCAGGATTTATAGTTTTAATTAAATCAATTTTCTTCTCTCTCCTCCATCCTTTAATTTCTTTCTCCCTCGCAATCGCTTCTTGAATCCAAGTAAATTTTTCATAATAAAGTAAGAACTCAACATTGTATTTCGAAGCAAAAGTTTTATGGTTCAATAAAACATTCTCTTTATGCTTTATTAATCTCTTTTTTAAATTATTAGCAACTCCAACATAAAAGACAGATTTCGATTTATTTGTCAAAATATAAATGAAATAAGTATGAAAACCTTCTTGTAAATGCATAAATTTAAATAATGACAATACTACTAAAAATAAAGAAAAATCTGTAAATTAATTTTAGAAAAACTTTGTATTTTTAGTATCTAATTTTCTTGGATATGAAATTACATCATTTGCGAAATGCCACTTTGGTAATTGAAACAGAGAAGCATGTCATTTTAGTTGACCCAATGTTAGGTAAAAGAAAAACAATTCCGCCTTTTACTATTTTCAGATATAAACCGAAAAGAAATCCGTTGGTGGCACTGCCAAAAAACAGTCGCGACATCTTAAGTCGAGTTACGCATTGTTTGATTACACATTTGCATGCAGATCATATTGATAAAGCCGGCGAGGTTTTTTTAAGACGAAAGAGCATTCCTGTTATTTGCAGTTCTAAAGACGAAAAAGCGCTCGTTCAAAGAGGACTTAGTGTAATTCAGACTCTAGAATATTGGGAACCACAAAAGTTCTTAGACGGAAAAATTACTGGAATTCCAGCTATTCATGGTTATGGTTTTATCGCCAAATTAATGGGAAATGTCATGGGATTTCTTATTGAATTAGCCGATCAAAAATCAATTTATATTAGTTCTGATACTATTTTTACAGCACATGTAGAAAAGGTTTTAACGCAATTTAAACCTGATATTTCGATTGTAGCCTGCGGAACTGCAAGACTTGATATTGGACAGCCATTATTAATGCGAATGGATGACATTTTAAAATTTGTCACACTTGCTCCTGGAAAAGTTCTTGCAAATCATTTAGAGGCTTTAAACCATTGTCCGACAACAAGACTTCAATTAAAAACGGCTCTTTCAGATCATGGTCTTTTAACTAAAACTTCTATCCCAAATGATGGAGAATGTATTGAATATTAAAGTACCAATAATCCAAATTCACGCAAAGTGTTTATAGGTTTAGAGTACCAGAACAATTCGAAATCTTCCAATTCGGTTTCAAAATCAGTTTTGACTTCTTGAAAAGTATAATTTTTAGAACCTGAAACGGCTATTTTTGATAAAATCGCAACTAGCCATTCGCCTTCTTCTTTGCTGGTTTGAATATCGAAACTTTCTTTTTTATCGTGAAAAGTCAATGACATCATTTCCCAACTTCTTCCTTTTTTCGATTTCGTAAATAAAGACACTGAAGGTTTTCCGCCCAACCAAACCACTTTTGCATTTGGTTTTGTATTGAAATCGTTTTGTTCTTCTAAGGCATTAAAAATAAAATCGGGATGAATTTTTGTTTTCGGAATTTTAAAATCGAACCAATCTTGCAATTCGTAATCAAAACAGATTCCATGCATGAAATTGAAAAGCGATTTCTTTAATCCGAAACTGAATTTATCGTGATTGATTCCTGTAGAATCAATGTATTCTATATCATTATTCGCAAAAGTTCCTATTACTTCTGTTTTCTTGGTCACCCCAAATTTCTCTGGATATAATCCGACTGGACTATGCGCCGTAAGAGCAAATTGATGCCAAAAACCAGATTGTAAAACTCCAGCTTCAAACAATTGGCGAACCATTTCTAAACTATCAACCGTTTCCTGAATCGTTTGTGTTGGATATCCATACATTAAATACGCATGAACCATAATTCCTGCTTCGGTAAAGTTTCTGGTTACTTTTGCCACTTGTTCTACTGTAACTCCTTTATCAATTAATTTCAATAATCGGTCTGAAGCAACTTCTAGACCACCTGAAACAGCAATACAGCCAGAAGCTTTCAGTAACAAGCATAAATCTTTTGAAAAGCTTTTTTCAAATCTGATATTTGTCCACCATGTTACGGCGAGTTTTCTTTTAGAATTTCAAGAGCTAGAGCACGCATTAAAGCTGGCGGTGCGGCTTCATCAACAAAATGAAATCCGTTTTGACCTGTTTTTTCTATCAATTCCTCCATTCGATCACAAAGCAAACTTGCCGCAACTGGCTCGTAAACTTTTATATAATCTAAAGAAATATCGCAAAAAGTACATTTTCCCCAATAACAGCCATGCGCCATTGTGAGTTTATTCCATCTTCCATCGCTCCACATTCTGTGCATCGGATTTACAATTTCGATAACCGAAATATATTTATCTAAAGGAAGATCTGAATAATCTGGTGTTCCTACATAAGCTTGTTTGTAATCGTGTTTTAAAGAATTGTTTTTGTAAACGACTTCTCCGTTTTCTAATAAAAAGTTCTTTTAAAAGAATCGGAATCTGGATTTTCTAAATGAAAAATTAATTCTTCGATTGGGACTTCCCCATCATCTAAAGTAATAAAATCGAAAAACTCAAAAACACGTTTATCAGAAAGCGAACGTAATTCGGTATTTGGAAAACCGCCTCCCATTGAAATTTTTATTTCAGGATGATTTTCTTTAACCCATTGTGCGCAACGAAACGCGCTATATAAATTCCCTGGAAAAGGAACAGAAATTAGAAATAAAGTCGGTTTTATCGCTTCTATTTTAGCTTTTAATAGCGAAATTAAAATCGAATCAATGTAAGTTGGTTTTTGCTGTAAAGCTTCGTATAACTCATCAAAAGAATTGGCACTTCGTCCTAAACGTTCTGCATATCGGCTGAAACCAAAATTTTCATCGACGCATTCTACAATAAAATCTGAAATATCTTCAAGATATAACGTTGCCAAATGTTTTGCTTTGTCTTGAGTTCCCATTGTTCCAAAAGCCCAATCCAATTCTTCTAGCTGTGCAAAACGAGAGGCCTCTGGCAAAAAATCTTCCTGACAAATCTGTAAAGCCAAAGTTGGATTTTTTCCTTGCAAAAACTGAATTACAGAATCGATTGTTTTGATATATTCGTCTTGAAGAGCAAAAATACGTTTAGAATTATCTGAGATTTCAGAGTCAAGTTGAAACTTAGAGCTTGAGATTTCAAACAAATCAATAAGCCCTTTTTTTGAAAACAATTCCAAAATCACATCAATACCCAAATCTGCCTGAACCGATTCGATACTTTTAGTGTTTAAAAAACCTTTTATATACGCCGTTGCCGGATACGGTGTATTCAGTTGTGTAAAAGGCGACGTAATTACAAAAAGTTTCGTTTTCAAAAGAGTTTTTTTTTGCAAAAATAAGGGATATTTAGAATTATTCGACAAAAGAAATAAATCCGAATTATTTGGCTAACATCTCTTACTATTTTAAATTTTTATTATTGATATTAAACTTACAAAAACATTTTCTTTTCATATTTATGGCATTGTATTTTGGCTATATTTGCCAACAAAATTTCCTTAAATGAAGCTTAGAACTTTACTCTTATTTATTGTTTTTATTAAATATTCTTGTGTTTTTTCGCAAGAAATTAATCCAAATTCTTCCCGTAATTTATTATTAGAAGATAAAGATGGCCATCTAATTCAAAATTTGGAACAGCAAAAGCAATTTTTGAAAATCAGAGAGGAAAAGATGAAGGCAGAAGTCTTGAATTTGCAAAAGGCAATTTTTAATTCAGGCAACGGAAATTTGACTTCAAAAACAGCAGCGACTCTTCAAGGCGTAGAAATGTGTACTAATTCAGGTTTTGAGCAATATGAAACGGTCAACGGAAACAGTTATCTTAAGAATTTTCTTTGTACAATTGGCGATCCTCCTGGTCCAACGCAATGCCAATCAATAAGTAATACTGCCGACTCGTATATTAATCGCTATAATCCTAATAATATGGATATTATGGCAACTACTGTTTCTTCCAATTTAATTGACCCTTATATGGGAGACATTAAAGCATTTGACCAATATGCTCTTAAAATCAATTATGAGAACTCCTCTACCTATGGCTCTATTGTTCAAGGCAAAAGGTTTAAAACCAATAATGAAAATTATCTAAAATTTAATTACAAAGCTGTACTGCAAAGTGTATACGACGATAGCCATACGGATAATCAAGCTTTTGTAAAAGCACGTATTTTAGATAAAAACAAAAAAGTTGTGAGTGAATTTTGTTTGGTTGGAGACGAAAAAAATTGTATTTTCAGTAAGGTTCCAAGTCAATATTCTGATTTTGTTACTTTATATACTACCAATTGGCAATCTGGAATATTGGACATTTCATCAATTCCAAATAATGAGGAGTTTACCGTTGAATTTATGGCTTCAAGATGTGGATTGGGCGGGCATTTTGGGTATATGTATATTGATGATGTTTGTACCTTACACTCTGCAGAAAACTTGCAAGGTTCTATAGAGCTTGATCCTTTGAATAAAGTTTGTCCGACTTTACCAATTTCAGTTTGTGGCAATTATACAATTCCTAATTCTGGAGGAATTTCTGCATCAGTAAAAAAAATCACTTTAAATGTTTACAACAGTAATAATGTGTCTGTTTACAGTACATCAACTACTTCAAGCTTAGACACAACAAATAAAAAATTTTGTTTTACATTAAAAACCAGTGATTTTCCAAATATTACAAATGCTAATTATAATGTAGGCGTACAAATAGATTATAACATTTCTGGGACTTCATGCTCCGGAACCACATTTGATTCTGCTACAGATCCTGATGCAAATCCTGGTTGGGATATTTCTTTTTTAAATTGCTCTTCAAGTTGTACTATTAATGTAACAACTGCAAAAATATCTCAATGTGATGCCAACCGCGACGGAACTGAAAACTTTAATTTATCTACATTAAATTCTTTAATAGTTCCTTCTACAACGGGGTTAAATTTTAGTTATTTCAAAAATTATAATGAAGCAGAATCTAACTTGAATGCTATCACCAATTTTACAAGTTATCCAAGTTCAAGTGCTTCTATTTTTGTTAGAGTAAGTAAGGATGCAACTTGTTATAAAATAATTTCTGCCAATTTAGAGGTGAGAAATCCAACAGCAAATATTACAGGTATTTTAAATGTTTGCTCTGGAAGCACTGTATTAACCGCTTCTTCAGGAGCTTCGTATTTATGGAGTACAGGGGCAACTACCCAAAGTATTACGGTAACTTCGCTAGGAAATTATTCTGTTACTGTGAAGGACTCTTTTGGATGTTCCAGCGATGCAAGTGTTAGTATCGAACCTAGCCAAACTGCTGTGTCTCCTACCTTGCAGATTACGCAACCTTCTTGTTTTGTAACTACAGGAACGATAAAAGTAACTTCACCGGCATCACAATACAGTTTTGATGATGGCGCAACTTGGGAGACAAACGCTACAAAGAGTAATTTATACCCTGGAAACTATTTAGTAAAAATAAAGACTGTAAATGGATGCACTTCTTATTCGCAAAGTGTTACTATTACAGCGGCTTCTACTTCGTATCCAAATTACAGCTATACCAATCCTTTATTTTGTGGAGATACAGGCAGTATTACTATTATAACGCCAGCTTCGTACTATAGTTTTGATGATGGTAAAACTTGGGGAAATAATCCTACTGCTAACAATCTTTTACCTGCAACTTATAAAATTCGAACCAAAGATTTACAAGGTTGTATTTCATCAGCAAATAATGTACTCATTAGTAGCAATACTTTAGAAACTCCAACTTATACAATCGTACTACCCGCTTGTAATACAAAAGGAAGCATAACCATCAATACTCTTTCTGATTTTTATACTTTTGACGGAGGAGCCACATGGGTTACAAATAACAAAATGAGCAACTTAGATGCAGGAAGCTATTCTTTAGGAATAAAAAATGCTTTAGGTTGTACTTCTGGTTATTCCTATGCTTATTTAAATGATTTTAAGGACTCCTATCCCGAATACACAACTGAACAGCCTGTTTGTGGAAGGGACGGAAGCATTACTATTACTACAGTAGCAGATTCATATAGTTTTGATAATGGGGCAACTTGGACTAGCAATAATGTTAAAACTTTACCTTTTGGAACCTATCAAATAAAAATAAAAAACAGTGCAGGATGTATCAGTTCTGCTAATTATGTTTATTTATATCAGCCTTATTTGGATACCCCGATTATTAGCTTGGAACAGCCAACTTGTGGTACAAATGGAAAAATCACTATCAACTCATTATCCGACTTTTATAGTTTTGACAATGGCGCAACGTGGACAACTTTAAATTCTAAATCATTACCTCCTGGCATTTATAACATAATTATAAAAAATAGCCTTGGCTGTACCTCTTATCCAAATACTGCTTATTTAAATAATCCAAATATAGATGTACCCGATTACACTGTTGTTCAACCCACTTGTACATCTCCGGGTAGCATTAAAATAAATACAACTGCTAGTTTCTATAGTTTTGATGGAGGTTATACTTGGGGAACTTCTCCTTCATTACCAAATCTTACTTCTTATGGATATTACAACATTGCGATAAAAAATAGTTTAGGATGTGTTTCTAACTCGGTAAGCGTTCAAATTAACAACGCAAGGCTTCCTGATCCAGATTATACAGTTACCAACCCTAGTTGTGGAAATATTGGCAATATTACATTCAACACTACTGCAGATTATTACAGTATAGATTATGGTTCAACCTGGAGTACAAGTAAGGTTTTTAATAATTTAAGTCAGGGATCTTACTATTTAATGATAAAAAAAGGGAATTGTACATCCAATTACATTTCCATTTATATGGACTCTTCAATGCTGGCACAACCTAATTTAACCACAGTTCAACCAGGATGCGGAACAAAAGGCAGTATTAAAATTAATACTACTGCAAGCTTTTACAGTCTTGATGGGACAAATTGGGTAACAAGTCCTGTTTTTTCTAACCTATCTCCAGGATATTATTACCCCGTGATTAAAAATGCTCAAGGTTGCGTTTCTAACTCGAACTCAGTATATCTTCAAGAGTTTTATCTGCCCAATCCTACCTTCAAAATAACACAACCTACTTGTGGAACTGGAGGAAGCATAAACTTTACTTCAACTGAAGCACAATACAGTATCGATGGAGGTAGAACTTGGAGTACTAATCCTTTATTTACTAATCTTAGTCCAAACTCTTATTCTTTGGTAGTAAAAAATGCCTCTGGTTGCACATCTAACCCATACAACGCATACGCTTACTTACAACAATATTATTTGCCTAACCCTGATTTTACAGTAATCCAGCCAACATGCGGCGTTAATGGAAGCATTACTATTGCAACAGTTGCTTGCTTTTTATAGTTTTGACAATGGTAATACTTGGACAACTAAGCCTGTTCTTTCTGGACTCACTTCTGGTTATTATAACATTATGATAAAAAACGCGACAGGTTGTAAATCTTATGGTTTATCAGTAAACATTAATCCTTATTATCTGCCCAATCCAAACATAAAAGTAGTACAACCTAGTTGCGGAAACGACGGTAGCATTACCGTTACAACTCCTGCTGACAGTTATAGTTTTGATGGAGGCACCACTTGGACTACAAATCCAATTTTATTAAATCCCGCAAATACGTCTTATAGTGTACTTATTAAAAATGTAACAGGTTGTAAATCAAATTCACAATATGTTTACATATACAAGTATTACCTACCGTCACCAAATATAACTTCTATTCAGCCTACATGCAGTAATCCTACAGGAACTATAATCGTAAATTCTACTGCAGACCAATATAGTTTTGATGGAGGAACAACTTGGACTACAAACCCTATAAAGAAAAATTTAGCTGACGGCTCATACAATGTAATAATAAAAAATACTTTAGGCTGTACCTCTTCTAGTAGCTATACTTATATAAACACTCCTCCTGCAATTCCTGCCGCACCCGATGTGAAGATAGTTCAACCTTCTTCTTGTGGCGCAACCGATGGTACCATTACCATAACAACACCCGCGATTAGTTATAGTTTCAATGACGGAAACAGTTGGACAACGAGTCCTACGAAAGTAAATGTAGGAGCTGGTACATATATTATTAAAATCAAAACAAATTCATATAGTTGCGAATCATTAACAACTATTGCCAACTTGAGTTCTGGCACTACAATTGCGGCTCCAAATTTCACTACAACACAACCAAATTGCACCTCGTCAAAAGGTTCTATTACCATTACAACAAATGCATCAACTTATAGTTACGACAATGGATTAACTTATGTTTTTTCTAATACAAAAACTGATCTATCTCCAGGTACTTACTTTGTAAAAATTAAAAATTCAGTAGGTTGTGTTTCAGATCTTGCTAAAGTCACGATATCGCCATTATCACCGCTTGCAGCTCCTGCTTTTACAACAACTCAGCCCACATGCACCAATTTTACAGGATCAATTACAATTAATACCGCTGCTGATCTCTATAGTTTTGATAACGGAATTACATTTGGAACATCTAAAACAAAATCTAATTTATCTGCAGGAACCTATAATTTGATGATCAATAAATCTGGTTGTATTTCTCTTGCTGTGCCTGTGACAATACAAGCTGCACCTGTAATACCCGAAGCGCCACAAGTTGTAGTTACTGAACCAACGGGCTGTAATTCGGCTACTGGAAGTATTATGGTTACTACAGTTGCAAATCAATATAGTTTTGATGATGGTCTTAATTGGAGCAACAGCAATACTGCCAGTCTATCTCCTGGAAGTTATTTTATCCGAATAAAATATACAAATGGCTGTCCATCTATTGCGTATAAAGCAACTATAAATGCAGCGCCAGATGCTCCCTCAATTCCAACTTTAAATGTTACTCAACCTACTACTTGCAGCAATCCATTTGGCTCAATTTCGATTACAAGTACTGCCGCTCAATATAGTTTTGACAATGGTAAAAATTATTCAGCCAATCCAAATTCGGGTAATTTAGTTGCTGGAACCTACATGGTTCGAGTTAAAAATAGTCGTGGCTGTGAGTCTGCTCCATTATCTGCGACCATTAATCCTCCAACAGATTATCCGAGCAATCCTGCATTTACAACTATCCAGCCCGATTGCAATAATCCTAAAGGTACTATTACAATTACCGATGTTGCATCAGAATACAGTTTTGATAATGGTGATAGCTGGGTTACAACTGCAGTGAAATCAAATCTTGACCCAAAAACTTATTCTATTAAAGTGAAAAATAATAAGGGCTGTATCTCAAATGCAACCACGGTTACTATAACTCCTTTTACAAATTTTACTCCAAAGCCTACTCTTGTAAGCCCTCAAACATTCTGTATTCAACAAAATGCGACATTAAATTCAATTACAATTGCAGGACAAAACATAAAATGGTATGACGCATTAACAAACGGATCTCTCTTGTCCAATACAACTTTGCTTCAAAATGGTAAGATTTATTATGCTTCGCAATCTATAAATGGCTGTGAGAGCGAAAGAGTTACCGTGTCTATAAAAATTCAAGATACTCCTGCTCCTTCTGGAGATGCAAATCAGACATTTTGTACAGGACAAAGTGCAACTTTAGCAACTATTAAAATTACGGGAACTTCAATAAAATGGTATAACGCATTAAACAATGGTTCTTTATTAGCAGAAACCACAAATCTAGAAAATGGAAAAACTTATTATGCTTCTCAGACAGAAAATAATTGTGAAGGATCTAGATTGGCAGTTACAATCTCAATTATAAACACACCAGTAGCTCCAACTGCAAATGGAAATCTAGAGTTTTGTAAAAATGAGAATGCAAAATTAAGCAACATTCAAATGACAGGTCAAAACATAAAATGGTATGACACCGCTTTTTCTGCTGCCGCACTGGCAAATACTACTTTGTTGGAAAATAATAAAACCTATTATGCTTCGCAAACTGTTGGATGTGAAAGCGATAGAATACCAATTCTAGTCCACGTTTATGACACTGCCCTACCAACCGGTAAGAGTAGTCAGCAATTCTGTATTGACCAAATTGCTACTTTAGAGAACCTTAATATAAAAGGAACAGATTTAAAATGGTACGATTCCGCAACTAATGGAAGTCTTTTGTCTGAAACTAATTTATTAGAAACCAGAATATACTATGCAACACAAACAGTAAATAACTGCGAAAGTGAAAGATTTGCTGTATCAGTAAAAATTCAGGATACTTCAATTCCATTTTCAGATTCGCCACAATCATTTTGCATTCAAAAAAATGCCAAAATCAGTAATATTGCTATAGATGGTCAAAATATAAAATGGTACGAAAGCACTTCATCAAATAATCCTTTATCAGAATCAACTTCTCTTGAAGATGGAATAACTTACTATGCTTCTCAAACAATCAGCGGCTGCGAAAGTGACAGAATTCCTGTAACGATAAATATTCTTGGAGCTACAACATCAGAATGCATTCATTTTGTTGAAGAACTCCCTTATCCAAAATTCTTTACTCCAAATGGTGATGGCCATAATGACACTTGGACAATCGATCCTAATTATTTGGCTCCTAATTCATCTATTAGAATATTTGATCGCTACGGAAAACTCATAAAAGAACTAAGATTAAATAATTCTTGGGACGGAAATTACTTAGGAAATCAAGAACCTTCTTCAGATTATTGGTTTACGGTTACAAGATTTAATGGAAAAGAATTTAGAGGACACTTTTCTTTAAAAAGATAAAAAATTATATGAAAAAATATTTCGCTTTTTTGCTTTTATGGCATTTTCTAGCATTCTCTCAAAACACAACTCAATCAATAGGTTTTAAAGAAAATAAAGGTCAGATTGTTGATCAAAAAGGAAAATCAAACGCCTCCGTTTTATATTTACTTAATTCCAATGGATTAAATGTTCAATTGAAAAAAAATGGATTTTCATATGATATTTATGAAGTAAAAAAAAATCCTGTCATTCCTTCAGTAACAGCAAAAACATTGCTTTATCATATTCCAAAAAAAGATCAAAAAGAAGAATTTAATCTAGAATATGTTTTTCATAGGGTCGATATTGATTTTGTTAATTCTAATCCTAAAGTTGAATTAATTACGGAACAAAAATCTTCTGATTTTGACAATTATTATAACGTTCCAGACAAACCTGAAGGAGTTTTAGAGGTTCATCAATATAAACAGGTTACCTACAAAAATATTTATCCCAATATTGATGTTGTTTTTACAATTCCTAAGGATTCTCAAAAAACGGTTGAATATAATTTTGTCATTCATCCCAAAGGAAAAATTTCTGATATAAAATTGAAATTTAATGGGGCCAAAACAGATCTAGTTGATAATAAAATCCAAATGAGTGTACGTTTTGGAAAAATGGAAGAAACACTTCCTGCAAGCTGGATTGAAGAAAAAGGGCATAAAAAGATGATTACTATAGGGTATCAAAAATTACAAAATAATGTTTATGGATTTCGTTCTGCAAATTTTTTGATTGGAAAAAAAGTTGTAATCGATCCTGTCCCAACTAGGCTTTGGGGAACATTTTATGGAGATGAAACTGGAAATTCTGGTGCAAATTGGTGGGTAGCTGATTTAACAACTGATTCTCTTGGCAATGCCTATGTTTCAGGATCTACAACATCTCAAAGTCCTTCTTATGCTACTTCTGGAGCACATCAAACAAGCGGAAGTCACCCTTATGTCAATTCAATTACAAATGGCATTTTGTTTAAGTTTGATAAAAATGGGAATAGACTTTGGGGAACCTATTATGCCGGTACACAAGCCATTTATGTTAATGGAGTAAAAACCGATTCTCAAGATAACGTTTTAATTACAGGCTATACATGGTCAGAAACAAACATTAGTACTATCGGATCCTTTCAACCAGATTTAAAAGGGTTTTCAGATGCTTTCTTAGTAAAGTTTAATAGTAATGGAGTAAGACAATGGGGCACTTATTTTGGAGGTGAAGACAGCGATTATGCAACTGCCTTAGATCTCGATAATAATGATAATATTTACATTGTTGGCACAACTTCTAGCAAAACAAACATTGCACAAAATAGCAATTTTCAAAATCAACTTAGCAATTCGACAAATCCATACACAGCACCTACTGATGCATTTATTACAAAATATAATAAAGATGGTAATCTAATCTGGAGTACATATGTTGGGGGCAATGGAAAAGATAATTTTAGTACTATTGTCGTTGCAGATTCTTATCTGGTTGCTGCAGGTGGTAGTGATAGTACCAACAATATGACAACGTCTGGAGTTTTTCAAGAAAAACCAGATCCAACATATCCAGGAGAAGGTTATGTTTGTAAATTCTCATTAGATGGTATAAGAGTATGGGGAAGTTATTATGGTGGTAGTTCTCAAATGGAAAATATTGAATCTGTCGAGATCGATAGTGACGAAAATATTTATATTGGCGGCTATACCTATAGCTCTGATAATATTGCAACACCTGGTACTTTTGAAATCTCAAATTCTAATCTTTACAAAGGTTTTTTATCAAAACTAAATAGTTCTGGGCAAAGGACATGGGGCACTTATGTAGGCGACATTAATATTTCATCTATAATCTTTAAAAATAATTCTCTTTATATTGGAGGTGGAAATATGGATTTTAAAACTGATTATAATCTAACTACTCCGTGTTCTTACAAACCAGATCGCATTAGAACTCATTACGGATATGCAGGCAAATTTACTACAGAAGGCAATTTTATTTGGGGAACATATATTGGCAATGATAACACTTTAAAAATGGCTTTAGATTCTGAAGGTTCTATTTTTTTAGCTGGACTATCAAGTTTCAACGATGATATTGCCGATACAAACTCTTATCAATCTAATATCTTGGGAGATAAAAATTATTTCTTAATGAAATTTAATGAAGACCCTAATATTAAAGCACGAGAAGTATCTTCAAATTCTCCACTATGTCCTAACTCAACTCTAGAACTAAAAGCATCAGGAGGGACTAATTATGCTTGGACGGGTCCAAATGGTTTTACATCAACAGATCAAAATCCAACGATTACCAATACATCATTAGCTAATTCAGGAGAGTATAGTCGCTTAATTACTGGAACTGGTGGCTGTGATGGTACTAAAAAAATTAATGTAGTGATTAGAGATACAGAACCTCCAATTCCTAATTTAGCCACCCTTATCAAAATAACAGGAGATTGCAATACGATTATTAACACAATTCCAACTGCTACTGATACCTGTGCTGGCCAAATTACAGGTACAACTACAAATCCACTTTCTTATAGTTTGCCTGGAACTTACACAATTGTATGGAATTACAATGATGGAAATGGCAACACATCAACTCAAAATCAAACGGTTACAATTACACAACAACCATTACCTAACGCATCTTCTCCACAAACTTTCTGTGTTCAGCAAAATGCAACTTTAACCGACGTTCATATAACGGGGCAAAATATAAAATGGTACAGTAACCTAACTGCAGGAACACTTGTACCAATTACAACTGTAGTTCAGGATAAAGCGACTTATTATGCTTCACAAACTATAAGCGGATGCGAAAGCGAAAGAATTCCTGTCACTATTAACATTCTAAATACTTTAGCCCCAACAGGAAATCCAAAACAATCTTTTTGTACTGGACAAAATCCAACAATTGTAAATCTAGAAATCACTGGAGCCGCAATAAAATGGTATGACACATCTACAAATGGCTCTTTACTGCCAGAAACTACCACTCTACAAAACGGACAAACCTATTACGCTTCTCAAACAGAAAACAATTGCGAAAGTTCGAGATTTGGTATCACTGTTTCAATCGTTAATACCCCTTCTGTTCCAAATGCAAATACAGAACAGACATTTTGCAAAAAAGAAAATAAGACTCTTAACGACATTCAAATCACAGGCCAAAACATAAAATGGTTCGATACTAATTTTTCCGCTTCTCCTATATCAAATACAGCATTATTGGAAGATAATAGAACATATTATGCTTCACAAACTGTTGGTTGCGAAAGTGATAGAGTACCAATTCTAGTCCACGTTTATGACACTGCCTTACCAACCGGTAATAGTAGTCAGCAATTCTGTATTGACCAAATTGCTACTTTAGAGAACCTTAATATAAAAGGAACAGATTTAAAATGGTACGATTCTGCAACTAATGGAAGTCTTTTGTCTGAAACTAATTTATTAGAAACCAGAATATACTATGCAACACAAACAGTAAATAACTGCGAAAGTGAAAGATTTGCTGTATCAGTAAAAATTCAGGATACTTCAATTCCATTTTCAGATTCGCCACAATCATTTTGCATTCAAAAAAATGCCAAAATCAGTAATATTGCTATAGATGGTCAAAATATAAAATGGTACGAAAGCACTTCATCAAATAATCCCTTATCAGAATCAACTTCTCTTGAAGATGGAATAACTTACTATGCTTCTCAAACAATCAGCGGCTGCGAAAGTGACAGAATTCCTGTAACGGTAGATATTCTTGGAGCTACAATATCAGAATGCATTCATTTTGTTGAAGAACTTCCTTATCCAAAATTCTTTACTCCAAATGGTGATGGCCACAATGATACTTGGACAATCGATCCTAATTATTTGGCTCCTAATTCATCTATTAGAATATTTGATCGCTACGGAAAACTCATAAAAGAACTAAGATTAAATACTTCTTGGGACGGAAATTACTTAGGAAATCAAGAACCTTCTTCAGATTATTGGTTTACGGTTACAAGATTTAATGGAAAAGAATTTAGAGGACACTTTTCTTTAAAAAGGTAATTTTAACTCTAATAAAAAAAGGTTCGTATTTAAAATACGAACCTTTTTTTATTAAGACCTCATGACATAGTCTATCAACAATTCTGTCAGGGCAACTATTACTTTTATCATAATTAATAAATCTATAAACTTCCATTCTTTTTCAAGCTTCTATACTTTAAGTAAGAATAAACAATAGGAATTATAGCTATACCAAATACAATTGTCAAAAATACTTTAGAAAAGGCAGAACTTTCAAAAATTAAGCTTCCGACAATGATAATAAAACCAGCGATAAACCAAAGCTTTCCAGCAAATAAATGCGTTTTTTTCCAGACTTCTTGATTCTCTAGTGTCCAAGGTGTTTTTATTCCAATAAAATAATTTGGTTGAATTACTTTAAAATAATTGCCCAAAATCACGAATAAAGCTCCAACTAAAACAAAGATAAAACTCGGAATAGAAATAGATTGGCTCTTGGTGCTATAAATAATAAACAAAGCCAAAATTGACATAAAAAGAACCAAAACAAATTTAAGCTGATATAGCTTTCCTCCCATCAAGGACATCTTTTTCTTTGGGTCAATCTTTGAAATGACGGACATAATTAAATAAGTAAAAACAGGAAGTATAAAAAGCATTCCAATCAAAGTAAATTTATTTCCCCAACCATCTATTTCTCCTTTAGAATTCCAATGAATAGGTACTATTTCTGGCAGACTATTCCAAACTGTGCCTAAATAAATAAAAGGGATCAAAACAATTCCAATTAGAGGAAGCTCTTTTTTAAATTCTAGTTTCATTTTTTATTTTTTAAAGGTTAGTATCCATTGCAGAACATCTTCCATTATGGTGGTATTGATGGAGTAAATGATGAACTGTCCATTTTTCTCAAACGTAATTAAATCGGCTCGTTTTAAAATATCTAAATGATGAGAAATACTTGGTTTTGAAATATTAAAAACATCTGCAATTTCACCTGCCGACATATCTTTTTCTTTCAAAAGATCCAAAATCTCTCTTCTAGTTGCATCATTTAATGCTTTAAAAATATCATTCATTACATTTATATATTTAGACAAATATCTAAATACTTTTTAAACAAACAAAAAAAAGCAGTAATTTTTTACATTACTGCTTCCAAATATTTTTAAAAAGAGATTCTTAAAATTTATGTTCGTCTTTGCTAATAACCATAAACGAAACTAAAGATATCAATGCTGCGGCAGTTAAATAATAGCCAACATAACTCACACTATATGTAGAAGCTAGATAAATTGCAATCATAGGCGCAAAAGCAGCTCCTAGAATTCCTGCCATATTGAAAGTCAACGAAGCACCAGAATAACGAACATTCGTTGGAAATAATTCAGATAAAAAAGTTCCCAAAGGCCCATATGTAAAACCCATTAACGACATCCCGATGCAAGCAAAAATGGCTACTTGCGTAATATTTCCAATACTTAAAAAATAAGAAAAGAAGAATCCGAAAATAGCAATAGCCGCTGTCGCTACGATAAGCATTTTACGTCGACCTATTTTATCTGCCACAACAGCCGAAACTGGAATGAAAAGAGCAAAAAACAATACAGAGAATAATTGAATCAATAATCCGTCTCTTTTAACGATTCCTAAATCTGAAGTTGCCCAACTTAGTGTAAATACTGTCATTAAATAGAAAACCAAGAATGTTGTGATTGCTTGCAAATGTTCCAAAAATCAATTGATTTTTATATGATTTTACCAAAGTCAAGAACGGAACTTTTACTTCTTCTTCATGTTTTTTAGCATTTTCAAACGAAGGTGTTTCTGTAATTTTAGTTCTAATGTAAAAACCAATTATTACCAAAAATGCACTAGCAATAAAAGGAATTCTCCAACCATAATTCATAAAATCTTCGTTGCTCATGGAATCTGTTAACAGGAGAAAAGTTCCTCCCGAAAGCAACAATCCTATTGGAGCACCTAATTGTGGAAACATTCCGTACCACGCACGTTTATTTGGCGGTGCATTTTCTATCGCCAATAAAACAGCTCCTCCCCATTCTCCTCCTAAACCTACACCTTGTCCGAATCGGCAAAGCATTAATAATAAAGGTGCTTGCTACGCCAATACTTGCATAACTTGGTAAAAATCCGATTGTAACTGTCGAAATTCCCATTGTCAATAAAGTCGCTACAAGAGTAAACTTACGCCCGATCTTATCTCCATAATGTCCAAAAAAAGCAGACCCTAACGGACGAGATAAAAAAGCAATAGAAAAAGTCGCTAAAGATTCAAGAGTCGCCATTGTCGAATCTGAACTAGGAAAAAATAATTGCGGAAAAACCAATACAGCTGCATTGGCATAAATATAAAAATCAAAAAATTCGATTGTGGTACCAATAAGGCTTCCAAAGAGAACGTGTTTTAAAGAGTTCTTTTTATTTGGGTTAGTTTTCATGTAAAACGGATATAACTTTTTTTTTGATTACAAAAATATAGTTTCATTATTAATAATTCATCTTTAGAAGAATTAGTTTTAAAACACTTCTCGTTTTTTAACAAATTTCATGTGTTTTCCATTTAAAAACAACGTGTTTTAATCAAACATAAAAACTTGATTTTACGTATTTTTAAATAAAAATCAAAAATCAAATCTTAAGCATTCGTTAAAAGCGTTTTTAACTGTATATTTTCATTAAATTTACAGCTGTCAAAAATAAACTTAAAATTATGCCTACCGACTGTATCAGCTTTCAATCTTCTGGATATTTCTCTAAACTAATGCAAGATTACTTAGATCAAAAACCAGAGTTAAAACCGCTGTACAATAATTTCCCAAGCCTAGAAAATTTCGAAAAACAAATAGCCGAAAAATCGGCGAATTTTGACCATAACAACAGAACAGCATTGGTTGCAACTCTGCAAAAACAATATCAAAATATTGAAGCATCAGATTTAACCAAACAGAATATTTCGCTTTTAGCACTCGAAAACACATTTACAATTACAACTGGACATCAGCTCAATCTATTTAGCGGACCACTGTATTTTTTATATAAAATTATTTCTACGATTAATTTAACCAAAGAATTAAAGTCGAAATATCCTTCGCACAATTTTGTTCCAGTTTATTGGATGGCTACTGAAGATCATGATTTTGAAGAAATCAATTATTTCAATTTTAAAGGAAAAAAAATCCGTTGGAATGCTGAAAGCACTGGTCCAGTCGGAAGATTATCAACCGAAGGCTTAGAAGAATTATTTGAAGTTTATTCTCTAGAATTAGGCTCAAGTACTAATGCAAACGCACTTAAAAAGCTTTTTAAAGATGCTTATTTAAAACATGAAAATCTAGCCGATGCGACTCGCTATTTAGCAAATGCACTTTTTGCAAGTTACGGCTTAGTAATTATAGATGCAGACGATGCCGATTTAAAACGCGCTTTTGTTCCGTATGTAAAAGAAGAATTAGAAAATCAGACTTCATTTAAAGAAGTTCAAAAGTCTATTGAAGAACTTTCTGCTTATACCGTTCAAGTAAATCCGCGTGAGATTAATTTATTTTATATTGAAGATAAGCTTCGCGAAAGAATTATTTTTGAAAATGATAAATATTTGGTTAACAACACTAAAATCTCATTTTCTAAAGATGAAATATTTAAATTGTTAGAAAGCAATCCTGAAAAGTTCAGTCCAAACGTAATCATGCGTCCTTTATATCAGGAAATCATTCTCCCAAATCTTTGCTACATAGGCGGAGGCGGAGAAATTGCTTATTGGCTAGAATTAAAAGCTTTCTTTGAAGCTGTAAATATTACTTTTCCAATACTATTAGTTCGAAATTCAGTTCTTTTAGCAACCGAAAAACAAGTTAAAAAAGCAGATAATTTAAATTTAACTTGGAAAGATTTATTCAGTAAATCTGAAAGCTTGGTTAACGAAATTACACATAAACTTTCTCCATTTCCAATTGATTTAACTCCGCAAAAAGAAGCACTTGAAAAACAGTTTGCCTATCTTTTTGAATTGGCTGAAAAAACAGACAAATCTTTCTCTGGTGCCGTAAAAGCACAAGAAGTAAAACAAAAGAAAGGTTTAGAAAATCTAGAAAAACGTTTATTAAAAGCACAAAAAAGAAAACTGGCAGATCAATTGGAGCGAGTTACAGATTTGCAATGCGAATTGTTTCCAAACAATAGTCTTCAGGAACGTCAAGCTAATTTTTCTGAATTTTATTTAGAAAAAGGAGAGCAATTAATTCCGCTTTTAATTCAGAAATTAAAGCCATTAGAACATAATTTTGACATCATAATAATCTAAAATAATTATCTTTAGAAACTATAAAGTAATGATTTAGGAACAAATAACCAGCACATTTCCTAAATCATTACTCTCTCAAACCAAATAGAATTATATTTTATAACCTATTAACTAGCTAACCTAATGGTAAGAGAACGCCTAATTTCGCTTGATGTCTTTCGCGGACTGACAATTCTATTGATGACTATTGTAAACAATCCCGGTGATTGGGGAAATGTTTATCCGCCACTTTTACATTCGCAATGGAATGGCTGTACACCAACTGATCTTGTATTTCCGTTTTTCATTTTCATAATGGGAGTTGCAGTTCCTCTTGCAATGCCAGAGAAAAAATACGATGAAACGACATTCAACAAAATCCTGATTCGTTCCTTAAGAATGTTCTGTCTAGGGATTTTCTTTAATTTCTTTGGAAAAATTCAATTGTTTGGTTTAGACGGAATCCCGCTTCTAATAGGACGTCTAATCATTACTTTTGCTGTTGGCTATGCATTAATGGGCAATTTCAGCACACGACTAAAAAATATTTTTGCATTTGGGATATTGGCTATTTATTTCATTTTAGCTTATGGCGGATTTGAAAGCTATCAAGACGTTCGCCTTCCAGGGGTTCTACAGCGTATTGCCGTCGTATATTTTGTGGTTTCACTTTTGTATTTAAAGACATCTCGAAAAACTCAAATTATTACAGGAGCTTTTTTACTTTTAGGATATTGGGCAGTAATGACTTTAATTCCTGTTCCAGGATTTGGAGAAGCTAATTTAGACCAAGGCACAAATTTGGCCGCGTGGATTGACAGCGTTTTCTTAAAAGGACATATGTATCACGAAACCAAAACTTGGGATCCAGAGGGAATTTTAAGCACATTACCATCAATTGTTAATGGAATAATAGGTTTGTTTATCGGACAAATTTTATTGCTTTCTGTAACCAAAATTCAGAAAGCACAAAGAATGGGTACGATAGGAACTTCACTTATTTTCTTTGGCCTAATCTGGGATTTGGTTTTTCCAATAAACAAATCAATCTGGACAAGCAGTTATGTTTTATACACCACAGGATTGGCAATTGTCTGCTTAACTATTTTGTATTACATCATAGACATTAAAGAATACAAAAAAGGTTTCAAATTATTCATTATTTGGGGAGTAAATCCTATGATAGTTTTCTTTGCTTCGCAGATTATTCCTCAAGCTTTGATAATGATTAGTTTTCAGCATCCGTTACTTCCAGGCGACCAAATCAACCTTCTAAATTATCTATACCGTTTCGGAATTGCACCATTTTTTAGTAATGCAATGACTGCATCTTTAGCAGGCGCATTAACATATGTTGGAATCTGGACATTTATATTATGGATATTCTACAAGAACAAACTTATTTTTAAAGTATAATGCTTAAAAAACCATATTAAAGACGCACAATAAAGCGTCTTTTTTATTTCAAAAAATAATTTTTCAGCATTTCTTGCTCAAAACATCATTCCAGCATGTTTAAATTATGAATTTATTAAAATCAATTCATAAAAAAAGTATACTTTTGCACAAAATTTAATAAAACATAAAATGGCAACAAATAGAACTTTTACAATGATTAAACCAGATGCTGTTGCAAATGGACACATCGGGAATATCTTAGCAATGATCACTAATGGTGGTTTCAAAATCGTTTCATTAAAATTAACTCAATTAACTGTAGCTGATGCTAAAGCATTCTACGCAGTTCACGCAGAAAGACCTTTCTACGGAGAATTAGTTGAATTCATGTCTCGTGGACCAATTGTTGCCGCTATTTTAGAAAAAGACAACGCAGTAGAAGATTTCAGAACTTTAATTGGAGCTACAAATCCAGCTGAAGCTGCTGAAGGAACTATTCGTAAAGCATACGCTACTTCAATCGGAGAAAATGCAGTTCACGGATCTGACAGCGACGAAAATGCCGCAATCGAAAGCGCATTCCACTTTGCAGGAAGAGAGCAATTCTAATAATATTAGATTGTAGATATTAGATTGCTGAATCTAACTATCACTAATAAAAAAATCCATTCGCTAAGCGAATGGATTTTTTTATATGGAAAAATCTAAAATCTAAAATCTAAAATCTAAAATCTAAAATCTAAAATCTAAAATCAGCGAAGCACAACATCCTTCACCACCTCACGTCCAAGTTCTTCATTAATCATTTTTACGATTTTATATTTTCCGTGAGTTAATTCTTCGCGCAAAACAGAAGAACCTAATTCTACATAAAGCGTACTTCCTTTTAGAACAACATTCCGAGTATAGGTGTTTACACCGCTTCCCATAAGATTTTTCCAAGCGTCGCGAACATCAATTTGATCCATCCCTGGCTGCAATTTGTTCACTTGAATAATTTGCTGTAAAACAGCACTAATAGTACTTTCGTTATTTAGTCTTTTCGCCATCGTTCAAAAGGTTTACTGGTCCAGCTTTTTTATAATGATATTCTATTTTTTGTGAGTTTTTAACCACTAATTCATCATCAGAAAGAGAGATAATTTCCTCGCTCCATTTTGCATATTTCGTTTTATAATCTAAGAAAACCTGTTCTCCAGCAAAACGCACCGAAACATTCTCAAAAGTATCTGTTGTCAAAAATGTACCGTCAAATTGCGGCATCACTTTAGTACGGACACCTTTATTATTCTTAATTTGAAAAAAGTCAAAAGTCTCATTCATTTTATACTCCTTCTCTTCGCCCTTCTCAAAAATCACTTTTTCAATTTCCCAATAGCCATTCAATTTAGCAATATCTGCAGGTTTTACTTCCTGTTTACAGCTCACAAACAAAAGTGAACAAAACAAAACTATAAAAGTGTTTTTCATAAATAAAGTTATTAAATTTTATTCTTTTTTCTCGAAATGAAGTCTAAGAATTAGGAGCCATTTACTCCATACAGTTTACTACTGCATATATGCTATCGTCCATTATTTCTTTTGTCTTTTAAAGAAAAAAGCAAAAAGATGTCTGCCTTATCAAAGCAAGGATTCCTGCTTTCAGAAGAAATTTTTTCTTGGACTACAAAGATAGTCTTATAATCATCAAAAGAAACAAAAAATCGAAAACACATTCAACTATTTTTCAAAGCAGACAGCATAAAAAAAGTCTTCAAATAGAAACGTCTAAACGAATCCTATTTAAAGACTCAATAAATTTTCAATTATATTTATCGATTAGAACGTATTCTTTTAAGAACTCCCAAAAAGAATAAAACTATTCCTAAAACTAGTAAAACATAATATATTGAAAGATTTTTATCCTTTAAGACATTTGCCAGAACAAAAGATAGTACACTAGCAAAATAAAACGTTAAAGCAGATATATTTTTCATTAATTAATTATTTAAAGAAGCTGTCAACAAATTCATATTTATTAAAGACTTGCAAATCCTCAATTCCTTCACCAACACCAATATATTTTACAGGAATTTGAAATTGATCTGAAATACCAATTACAACACCGCCTTTTGCAGTTCCATCTAATTTAGTCACAGCTAATGAAGTAACTTCTGTCGCAGCAGTAAATTGTTTTGCTTGTTCAAAAGCATTCTGACCCGTAGAACCATCCAAAACTAAAAGCACATCATGAGGCGCATCAGCAACTACTTTTTGCATTACACGTTTTACTTTTGTTAGCTCGTTCATTAAATTGATTTTATTATGAAGACGTCCAGCAGTATCAATAATAACAACATCGGCATTTTGAGCAACTGCAGATTGCAAAGTATCAAAAGCAACAGAAGCTGGATCGCTTCCCATATTTTGTCTTACAATTGGCACATCTACTCTATCTGCCCACACTTGCAATTGATCAATTGCTTCGCGACACGAAAAGTATCAGCTGCACCTAAAACTACCTTATGTCCTGCTTTTTTAAATTGATAAGCCAATTTACCAATTGTTGTCGTTTTACCTACTCCATTTACTCCAACAACCATTAAAACGTAAGGCTTTTTATCTTTTGGGATTTCAAATTCTGTTGCTTCACCCGTATTTGTTTCAGATAATAAAGCACCTATTTCATCGCGAAGAATTTGATTTAACTCTTCTGTTCCTAGATATTTGTCTTCAGCAACACGCTTTTCAATTCTTGTGATAATTTTTAAAGTAGTATTTACCCCAACATCAGAAGCCACAAGAACTTCTTCCAGATCATCTAAAACATCATCATCAACTTTAGATTTACCTGCAACGGCTTTACTTAACTTTGAAAAAAAGTAGTTTTTGTTTTTTCAAGACCTTTGTCTAAAGTCTCCTTTTTTTCGGTAGAGAATAATTTTTTAAAAAAACTCATTTTTTGTAGATTATTTAGATTTATTAGATTTCTTGATTTTTACGCAAGAAATCCAAATCTTTAAAGAAAGCGCAATTGTTTTTCAAAAAAAGGCCAATTGTTACGATTCTTTAAATTTTTAGACAAATATAGGTAATAAAAAAGCTACTTCCGAAATGAAAGTAGCTTTTCTATATAATGTAATTGTAATTATTTCTTTTTCAAGAATTCATCAACTTCTTCAGGAGCCATAATAGATTCTACGAATGTATATGCACCAGTTTTAGGAGATTTCACCATTTTGATGGCTTTTGACAATCTCTTAGAAGCTGTTTGTAACGATGCTACGGTTTTCTTTGCCATGATTCAAATGTTATTTGAAGTTTTTCATAAAACTCGAAATGGCTAAACCATTTGAGATTTATAAAAATCTCTAATTATTACTTAATTTCTTTGTGAACAGTTACTCTTTTCAAAACTGGATTAAATTTTTTAATCTCTAATCTGTCTGGAGTATTTTTTTTGTTCTTAGTTGTAATATATCTAGAAGTTCCTGCAACACCAGAAGCTTTGTGCTCAGTACATTCTAAAATTACCTGGATTCTATTACCTTTCTTTGCCATCTTGCTATATATTTATTTAGGAAAAGATTATTTGATAAATCCTTCTGACTGCGCTTTTTTCAAAACTGCAGTGATTCCATTTTTATTAATTGTTTTTATCGTAGATGCTTGCTACTCTAAGAGTAATCCATCTATCTTCTTCTGGAAGATAAAAACGCTTTTTAACTAAGTTTACAGAAAACTTTCTCTTAGTTTTGTTCATAGCGTGAGAAACGTTATTTCCTACCATCGCTCTTTTACCTGTAAGGTCACAAACTCTTGACATTATACTTATCTTTTATCGTTATTCAAAATCAGGGTGCAAAGAAAAGAAAAATAAACCATTGTAGCAAAAAATTATTGCACAAATTTTAAAATTTCTTTCTGCAAAATTTCTAAACTCTTGACAGATGCCCTATCTATCACTTTTTCACGAGGTTGTCCGAAGTTAAATTCTTCCACAATTACCCCGTTTGGAGTTGCCAAAGCAATAAAAACAGCACCTATTTCGGCATCAGAATCTCCTTTTGAAGGCCCTGCATTGCCTGTCGTTGCTAGCGCATAATCGGTTTTCAGCAAATCTTTCACGCTCAGCGCCATAGCCGAAGCAACCTCAGCACTTACGACCGAGAACTGATCAATCAAATTTTGGGGAATTCCCAAAACATTTACTTTTGCTTCTGTCGCATAAGAAACAACGCTTCCTTTAAAATAGCCCGACGAACCCGGAACAGACGACAGTAGCGAAGCGATTCTTCCTCCTGTACAACTTTCTGCTGTTGAGACAGTTTTACTTTGTTTAGAAAGCAGTTTACCAATTACTGTTTCGATTGTCTCGTTTTCTTCGTAGCCTACAATTATATCATGGATTATAGCATCTAAAGACTGAACATTAGATTCTATTGCTTCTTCCAACTCTTCTTTATTAGTTCCTCTGGCGGTCAAACGCAAACGAACTCGTCCCGGATTTGGCAAATAAGCCAATTTTATAAATTCTGGAAGATTATTCTCCCATTGCTCAATACGTTCTGCAACTAAACTTTCACCTTGACCATAAGTCAAAATAGTTTTATGAATAATATAAGGGCGTTTATATTCACGAACAATTTTTGGAATTATTTCTTCTTCTACCAAATATTTCATTTCGTAAGGAACTCCTGGAAGCGAAATAAAAACGGTATTTTCTTTCTTCATCCACATTCCTGGCGCTGTTCCCACTTTATTATGCAAAACAGTACAAGTTGACGGAACTAAAGCTTGATCTTTGTTTAGCTGAGAAATCGGTCTTTTATAAAAACCTTCTATCAATTCAGTTACATGAGCCAAAACTTTTTGATCCACAACTAACTCATCATTAAAGTATTCACAAAATGTTTTCTTTGTAACATCATCTTTTGTCGGACCTAATCCGCCAGTTACAATTACAACATCTACTCTATTTTGCAATTGAGCAAAAGTATCTAATATATGTTTTTTGTCGTCGCTAATTGACAGCATTTCTGCCACCTCAACTCCAATTCTATCGAGTGATTTAGCAATAAAAGCCGAATTTGTATCTACGATTTGGCCAATTAAGATTTCATCTCCAATAGTAATAATTGCTCGCTTTCATATCAGTGAAATATTTTTGTTGCTTAAATAAATAAGCCAATAATTTATAAGTAGAAAATTTAAATTTTGTCTTTGGAGGAAGGTATTAACGGCTTTTACAAACTATAAGCCTGTTTACAAAATTTAAAAAATGTTTTGACTTATTCCTTTAAAACAGGAATAAGTCAAATTTTATATTAAAGATCAAAATCTTTTTTTATTTCTTTAATCGCTTCTTTTACTTGTACCTTAATACTTTTAAAAGTTTCGATAATATCTTTTTTCTTGCCTTCAGCCTTTGTCCAAGCTTCTACTTGCAAAATTTCTTCAAAAGCCACATTTAATCCCATTAAATCTAATGTTGGCTTTATTTTGTGTGCGTACGAATAAGCATATTTATGATCCTTCTTTTTAATTCCTTCTTTAATTTGTTTCAAATCTTCTGGTACTTCTGTAACAAATAAAGTTAAAATCTGATTTACAAATTCAGGATCGTTATCTGAAAGCGCATATACTTTCGAAAGGTTGTATTTTAAAGCCATTATTTTACTTGTATTCTGAATAATTTTTTATCTTCTAAAAAGCCTTCTAAAACATCATTTGGTTTTACAGCCGCAACACCTGCCGGCGTTCCTGTAAAAATAATATCTCCAATTTTTAAAGTAAAAAACTGAGACACATGTGAGATTAATTCATCAATCTTCCAAAGCATCATACTAGAGTTTCCTTTTTGAACTGTTTCTGAATTGCTTCTTAATTCAAAATTAAGATTTTCCATAGAAACAAAATCAGTTTTTGGCAAAAAATCACCAATAACCGCAGAACCATCAAATGCTTTGGCTTTTTCCCACGGAAGCCCTTTTTCTTTCAATTTACTTTGCAAGTCTCGAGCAGTAAAATCGATTCCTACACTTATTTCATCATAATATTTATGAGCAAATTTTGGCTCAATATATTTTCCAACTTTATTAATCTTTACGATTATTTCAACTTCATGATGAACATCTTCAGAAAATTCTGGAATTACAAACGGATGCTGTTTCAGTAAAACCGCAGAATCAGGCTTCATAAAAACAACAGGCTCACTCGGACGCTCGTTTTTCAACTCTTCTATATGATTGGCATAATTCCTGCCGACACAAATTATTTTCATTCTTTTTCAAGTTGCTAAGATACTAAGATGCTAAGATACTACGAATCTGAAAAAACTTAGAATCTCAGAACCTTAGCATCTTAGAAACTTATTTCGTATTTAATTTTCTTAATTTAATTGCTGTCAAAACTTTTTTGGTATATAGAGGAAAATCAGCATTTTGGATCCAGCTGAAATATCCTGGCTCTGTTTCTAGAACCTTCTCCACTTTTGCACCTTTATGTTTTCCAAAAGTAAAAATTTCTTCGTCATCTTGATCAAAAGCAATCATTCCGGCAAAATCTGCTATTTTTTTACGTGTTGTAAATTCAGATAAAGATTTCATGTCGTTTTCTAATTCTGGATAACGATCTAATTGCGCTTTCAAGATTTCGTAAGTTGCCATTGTATCAGCTTCTGCTGAATGCGCATTATCCAAATTTTTTCCACAATAAAATTTCAAAGCAACGACTTAAGGTACGCTCTTCCATTTTATGAAAAATAGTCTGCACATCTACAGAAACTTTATTTTTCATATCAAAATCAACTCCTGCACGAAGCAATTCTTCTGCTAAAAGGGGAATATCAAAACGATCTGAATTAAACCCTCCCAAATCACTATCTTTAATCATATTGTGAATATGCGGAGCAAGTTCTGCAAAAGTTGGTTCGTTGGCTACTTTTTCGTCTGTTATGCCATGAACTGCAGTTGTTTGTGGAGGAATTGGAATTGTCGGATTAACCAACCAGGTTTTACTTTCTTTGTTTCCGTTAGGAAAAACTTTGAATATTGAAATTTCTACGATTCTATCTTTACCGATATCAATTCCCGTTGTTTCGAGATCAAAAAAGCAAATTGGCTTGTTAAGTTTTAATTCCATTTCTAATTTTTATAAGTTTACAAATGTAATTTTTAAAGCGGAATATCTCTCTTTATTCTGATTTTTTTTGTCGAAAAAAGCTTTCAAATCACGATTTTAACTTTTCTAAAATAAGCCTTTATCAAGATTGCGCATTTTCACTTAATTCTTTTCTTACAAAAGAAAAAATCCGATAAGTTTAAAACCTATCGGATTTGAATTTATTTTTAAAATGAATTTTAGAAATCTCTATCTACATCAAAAGCCTCTAAATATTCTGCTACTCTTTTCACAAAACTTCCTCCTAAAGCTCCGTCAACAACTCTATGATCATAAGAGTGAGACAAGAACATTTTCTGACGAATTCCGATAAAATCTCCCTCTGGAGTTTCAATTACAGCAGGCACTTTACGAATTGCACCAAGAGCTAGAATACCAACTTGTGGCTGATTGATAATTGGCGTTCCGAATACACTTCCAAAAGTACCAACGTTTGTAACTGTATAAGTTCCTCCTTGTGTATCATCTGGTTTTAGTTTTCCAGCTTTTGCACGGTTTCCTAAATCATTAACCGCTTTTGCCATTCCAACCAAATTCAACTGATCTGCATTTTTAATTACAGGAACAATTAAATTTCCGTTTGGCAATGCCGCCGCCATTCCTAAATTGATATTTTTCTTCTTAATGATATAATCTCCGTCAACAGAAATGTTCATTCCAGGAAAATCTTTTAAAGCTTTTGCAACTGCTTCCATCATAATCGGAGTAAAAGTCAATTTTTCGCCTTCTCTTTTTTCAAAAGCTGTTTTTACTTTATCTCTCCATTTTACAATGTTCGTTACGTCAACCTCAATAAAAGATTGTACGTGAGCAGAAGTCTGAACCGAAGCGGTCATATAACCCGAAATCAGTTTACGCATTCTGTCCATTTCAACAATTTCGTCAGCACCATTTACAGAAACTGGAACTGCTTGCTGGCTTTTTTGAGCAACTGGTTCAACTGCTTTCACAGGTTCCGCTTTTGGAGCCTCAACAATTTGAGGAGCCACTTCAACTGTTTTAGGAGCTTGAACAGCACCTGATTTACGAGCTTCTACATATTTTAGAATATCTTCTTTTGTTACGCGTCCGTCTTTTCCAGAACCCGCAATATTTTCAAGTTCGTTTAAAGAAACGCCTTCTTCCTTTGCAATATTTTTAACTAATGGAGAATAGAATTTATCTGAACTTGAAAAATCCTGAGAAGTTGTTACTGTTTCTTTAACCGCTTCGATTGTTTTTTCAATTTCAGCGACTTCAGCAGGAACCACAACTTCTTCAACTTTATTTGTTACTGCACTTGGCTCATCGCCTCCTTCAGTTTCAATAATAGCTATAGTTTGCCCTACTTGCACTAAATCATCTTTACCAAACAATTGCTCAACTAAAATTCCTGATACTTCGCTAGGCACTTCGCTGTCAACTTTATCTGTTGCAATTTCGAGTACGGCTTCATCAGCCTCAATTTTGTCTCCAACCTCTTTCAACCAGTTTGTTATGGTTGCTTCAGCGACACTTTCTCCCATTTTAGGAAGCTTTAATTCAAATCTTGCCATATTGTTAATCTAAAAGATGTTTTTGATTTTCAGATTGCGAAATTAACGAAAATTTTAAACATAAATTTCATTTAATATAATTTTTTACTCAATTTTCACGATTTGCCCTCTGTCATTCCTTGAATTACTTCCAATAATAAAACCCATATTTTTGGGAAAAATTTTAAAAGTAACCTGCTTATCTTTAAGAGTTTCTATGATTTCGATACATTTTTTGAATGAAATATAGTGATTATCCAAAATGATCTCTGTCTTTTTACCCTTTAAAATTAGGCACGAATTTACCATTTTTTCTTCTTTGAAATCTAAAAAAGCAACTTTATTTTCCAAAATCGGAGCCAGTTTTTTAGCGAAATTCTCATTTTCGGAGCATAAAAAATAACTTTCTGGCAATGGATTTTCTTTTGGTTTTCCTTGAAACTTTTTTGCAACAGAAAACAAAAAAGAGCCAATTTGAATAAAGGCACTAAAAAACTGCGATTTCTTAAAATGCTTCTGATAAAAGAAATTCATGGCTTCTTGAAAACGCATCATATATTTTTCGTCTTTTACAGTGCTTTCTCCTTTATAATGTAAAACTGTCGTTTCGTGAAAGTAAAAATTTATTTTCCCGATTTGTAAAGCTCGATAAGACAAATCAATATCATCGGCATACATAAAACAATTTTCGTCAAAACCATTTAACTCTTCGTAAACTTCTTTTTCTAGAAACATAAAAGCTCCAACGAGAATAGTCGCTTTTCCTGTTTCATTTTCATTTAAATGCTGTGCGTAATACCGATTAAAAAGTTTGGTTTTAGGAAAGATTTTATACAATCCGAAAACTTTTGTGAACGCTACCCAAGGCGTTGGAATTCCGCGTTTACTCTCTGGAAGAAATTCACCGGTTCCGTCAATCAATTTACAGCCAATAATTCCGAGATTATTTTGCCTTTCGGCGAAAGCCAGAATCTTTACAAAAGTATCTTCTGCAACAACAGTATCAGGATTCAAAATACAAACATACTTTCCTTTCGCTTGACGAACACCAATATTATTGCCTTTTGGAAAACCAAAATTATCTTTGTTTTCTATCAGTTTTATGCTAGGAAATTTTTCTTTCATCATCAAAACGCTTTCGTCTGATGAATTATTATCAACAACAATAATTTCTGCGTCGATTGTCGCAATTGCTTCCTGAACGCTTAAAAGGCATTGTTCGAGAAAGTAACGCACATTGTAGTTTAAAATAACAATCGATAATTGCATGAATAATTGAGTCTGTAGATTTTGGCCGAAGTTAGAAATTTTCTGATAACCCCAAGCGCAGCGACCAGTCGTTTTTACTAATTCCGTAATCTAAAGCGAGATTACTGCCATTGCGTTTGTTCCATTTTATTCGAATTCCAGTTCCAACTGCAGGATTCCATTTTTTGAATTCATAAGTATCAAGTTTAGAAACCGAAGAAACATTGGTAAAAAATACAGCACCAAAAAATCCGTTACGGCTTATATCGGTTCTATATTCGGTTTCAAAATAAACCAAAGCATTGCTTCTATATCTGTTTTTAGTAAAACCGCGCCCCGTTTTTCCTTCTCGATCCCAACCAATACTTGGCAAATCCAAATAATGCGGTTTTCCTCCAAAAGTCGACCAAAAAAAAGCTCTTGATGCCCAAACTCTATGTTTGGTTTTGCTAAAAGAGTGGTATTTTCTAGCATCAAAATATATAGACTGCCACTTGTCTCCTTCTACTCCGCTGGTATTGAGTCGTAAATCGGCTTCGACATACAAACCTTGTTCAGGATTAATAATATTTTCTCTTGAATCGTATAACCCTTGAATTGCAAATCCGAAAGAAGTCTCGTCAGAATAATCACCATTCATGTATTTATAATAATCTGTTTCTCCGTCTATATAAGATTCTTCAGAAATATTTTTATAATTATCAAAAAGAAAACCAACTCCCAAACGATAATTCCCGACAATCTGCCTTGTAATAAACTGATAAAAACGCCATTGCTGATAATCGAGCGTTGACATTTCTTTTTCTGAATTATCTACACCCAAACCATAAGTATCCTGCGGATAAATCATATACCGATAATCTCCAATAAGATTCCATTTATTATCACTTGTATAAATATAAGATTGGATGGGAAATACAAACTGATTGCTGAAACTAAAATAAGGCGAAAAGGTAATTTGGGACATTTTAGTTTTTTCTGCATCTCCCAAGTAAAAAGTAGTTAGAAAAGAAACAACCAAACCATTACTAGAATTAACACCAACCGAACGGGCAATAAAGAAAAAGCCAGTTTTCGTTTTCTATCTGGACGAATAGTATCCTGTTTATCAAAAATTTTATGAATGACGTCCAAGATATCCCGAGTTTCCACGGCTGTACTATCGTTCTGAGCCTGACAAAACGATCCTATAAAAAATAAAACTAAGATGTATTTTATTTTTAAACTATTCACACACAATATCTTAAAACCCGTTTCTTACAAATTTAAAATTTTATTAAGAATATAGACAAGTTTATGCTCGAAAGTTTATAAGTGGTAATTTTTAATCGCAGTTACAGTTTTCAGATTGTAAACTGTAACTGCGACTAAAACTACAAATGAAGCTGGATTTTATATCTATTCAAGATTTTCATTACAAAAAGCATAATGACAGAAAATAATAAAGACCACAAGATTCCTGGAACTCCTACTCTGAAATATCCTGGAATAATATGAACGTTTATAAGCTTACAGAAATAATAAATTACACCTGGCAAAATATAAATCAATAACGGATTTGCTGCTGCAGGCATAAAAAATTCGCTCCATTTGGTTTGCTTTTTAACTTCCATTAGCCAATACAGAAAATAAAATAAAACCGTACAAATTGTCGCCGAAAACATAGTCCATGAAGGTGTTCCTTTGATTTTTGAAATTCCGAAATATGGGCGAAGCAAAATCGCTGTCACTGCAAATAAAACCGCAAAACCAATTACTGGCCAGTTGATTTTGGGACTGACTTTTCTATCAAAAAACAACAATGAAATAATTACTCCTGCCGAAACTAGAGAAGCATGTGTAAGATGTCCTGCTATAAAACTTAGCCAAGGAGTACTGTGCACAAATGAATTTTCGATTAAATTAAGAGAATTCATCGCAACAGAAAAAACTAAAAATGCAATCATTGCCCGTAAGTTTCCTGAAACTAACCAATAGTAAATAACCGTAAAAAGATATGCCCAACCAATTAAACCAAGTATTCCCCACCATTTTGGCGTCATTCCTCTTTCTCCTGTATCTCGAACATATAAAAAATACAATGTTATAAGAACTAAAATCCCTCCATATTGAAGCACATTTTTTAACCAAACAGGAAAATCTTTTGGATATTTATTCCAAATCGGAATTGGCATTGCATATGCTAAAAGTGCCCAAAGCACTGGCGTAATTATCATTTTAGAAGCATCGTAACCATATTCGGAATTGACCATAAAAACGCCAATTATGATAAGTGCAATAGCTCTTTTTAATGTATGCGTCCAAATTGTTTTAGGACTGTCTCCTTTGATAAGTCTAGCATTAAAAGCAAACGGAATAGACATTCCGACAATAAATAAAAAAGCAGGAAAAACTACATCAACAAAAGTCATGGCATCTGCATCTGCAGGCATATGCCTCATCCATTGTGGCACTTTTTGTATACTTGCCAACTCATTTACAAAAATCATTATAAAAATGGTAATTCCACGCAAAGCATCTATAGAAACAATACGCTGATTAAACAGATTCTCTTTTATTTTCATAATTTTTTACTTTTTTACTAAAAATCAAATATAACATAATTCTAAAATGTCTGGTTACAAATTCTAGATTAATTTTGCGCCTTATAAAACTGATTTTTACATTTTTGTCACATGTTATCATTCCTCAAATCAAAACCCATTTTAAAAGACCTGCTTGGCGGAAATTTTGTAGATATTCATTCTCATGTTTTGCCAGGGATTGATGATGGAGCAAGAAACATTACAAAATCAACAGAATTGGTTTTGTCTTTGCAAAAACTTGGAGTTTCTCAAATTATTACATCGCCTCATATTAAACATTATGTATGGGAGAATTCTCCAGAAATTATTGCGTCCAAACTTCAGGAAACCCAAAAAGCTTTAGAAGAAAATAAAATTAAAATGCCTCTTCAGGCTGCGGCAGAATATTTTATAGATAGCTGGTTCGAAAATCATTTCAGAGAAGAAAAACTTTTGACTTTAAAAGACAATTATGTCCTAGTTGAAATGTCTTATCAAAACGCTCCTTTAAATATTTATAAAACTATTTTTGAGATTCAATTAGCTGGTTATATTCCTGTTTTGGCACATCCTGAACGTTATGTTTTTTATCACAATGCGTTTTCTGAATACGAAAAATTAAAAAATGCGGGGTGTATTTTTCAACTAAATTTACTTTCTACTGTAGATTATTATGGCTCTAAAATCGGGAAAATTGCTGACGAACTTTTAGCGAAAGGAATGTACACTTTTTGCGGAACCGATGTTCATCATAAAAAACACATCGAAGCTTTTGACGAAAAAGTAAAAATTAAAAATATTGATTCTTTAAAAGAGATTATCGCTAACAATCAATTCTTTAAATTCTAAAAAAGTTTAGTAAGCGTTTTCCTCACCTTTAAAAATATTGATAACAGTTTTTACGATAATCTTTATATCAAGCAAAAAGCTCCAGTTTTCGATGTACCAAATATCGTATTCTACTCTATTTTCCATATCGCTTAGAACTTTTGTTTCGCCTCTAAAACCATTTACTTGCGCCCAACCTGTAATTCCAGGTTTTGCATATTGGCGCACCAAATAATTATTGATTAAATCACTGTATTCTTTGGCAAGATTAACCATATGCGGTCTTGGTCCAACAACCGACATGTCTCCAAAAAAGACATTAAAAAACTGAGGTAATTCGTCGATACTAGTTTTACGAATAAAGCCACCAAATCTAGTTATACGACTATCTCCTTTTTGTGCCTGTTTATTATGAGCAAGACCATTTATATACATGCTTCTAAATTTCAGACATGTAAAAGATCTATTATCTCTACCCGATCTTTCTTGTTTAAAAAACACAGGACCAGGCGATTCTAGTTTTATAATAATCATAATAATTGGAAACAGCCACGGAAAAACCAGCAAGATTACCAAACCTGAAAAACAAATATCAAAAATCTTTTTGAGAAGTCTGTTTGAAGCAAATTCCAGAGGTTCTGGACGAAACATTAAAACAGGTGTGTTTTCATAAAACGCAACCTCTACTTTACTTGCTTTTGTATACAGCTGAAAATCTGGAATAAATTTAATACGAACCATGTTCTGCTCACAAATTTTGGTTAGTTCGTTAATGATTTCGATGTTGTCAATATGCAATGCCACATACATTTCATCTACTTCATTCTCGTTCAAAAATGCTTTAATATCTTCAAAACCTCCGATAATCAAATTGGGATCAACAACTTTCTGATCCTTTTTTTCATCAAAAAATCCTAAAAAACGATATCCGTAAGTCAAATCTTTCGCTAGTACTTTTCGAATTTTTTCTCCAGACTCGTTTACGCCAACAACAATAAAGGTTTTAAAATTATATCCTTGCGCTCGAACATATTTTAAAAGTTTCATTGAAAAATATCGGGAAAACATCAGCAATCCAAAAAATATCAGGTAGAAATAAAACAAACGAAGTCTTGAAATATCATTATATTTTAGGTAAACAACGAATATTGAAACCAAAGCGGCGTGAATTGAAATCTTTTTGATAGTTCTCCACAATATCGATTCTATTGGTTCTACCCTAACACTTCGATTAGAGTCTTTTTGAAGCAATAAAGCCACCCAAATCAAAATGGCTACGAGCGAAATGGTTTTTTCGTCTTTAGACAATAATTTATCCAAATTTCCAAATCTTGCCAATGCTGAAAGTATAGTTGCGAGATTCAACAAAACAATATCGACTACTACAAACAAAAGTTTGTAATAACGTGAAATTCGATAGTGCGATAATTTTTGTAGAATTTTCATGTTGGGGGCTTGATTTTATCCAAAAGAATAAAAAAGACTTTTATGCAAAATAACACTTAAATTATATTTTTTTTATACTTATTTCATTCTATTATTTAAAACTTTACTTTTATCTTATGCAGACTTAACATTGCACTCATGCTAAAAATTGTTTTTTTCTTTTTAACAATCACCACTTCGGTTTACGCCCAAATTTCTGGTTGCACAGATCCACAGGCAGAGAATTACAGTTTGTCATCTAAACAAAATAATGGAAGTTGCACCTACAAAAATTTGAAACTCACGCCAGAATATTCTTTTCGATTAAGTGATTCTATAAAAGAAACTTCAGGATTAATTGCTTTTGAAAATTTACTTTGGACACACAACGACGATCATGACACTACAATTTATGGTTTAGATACTTTAGGAAGAATTAAAAAGAAAGTTGTTCTTCCGGTAGTTATCAATCATGATTGGGAAGAAATCTCTCAAGACGATACTTATATTTATATCGGCGATTTTGGAAACAATTATGCTGGAAATAGAACCGATTTAAGAATTCTTAAAATCGAGAAAAAGTCTTTTCTAGAACAAAATCCAAAAATAGAAACCATTTCATTTACTTATTCTGATCAAACTGATTTTTCTCCTTCAAAACCAAACAAAACCGATTTTGATTGTGAAGCTTTTATTATTTCCAAAGACAGCATTTACTTGTTTACCAAACAATGGAAAACGTCTAAAACTACTGTTTATGCACTTTCAAAAGAATCTGGATCTCAAATTGCAAAATTAAAATTGACATTAGACACAAAAGGTTTGGTTACTGGCGCCACTTATTTGGAGAACAAAAAACTAATTGTTTTGTGCGGCTACACTAAAATTGGAAAACCTTTCTTTTATCTGCTTTACGATTTTAAAAATCAGAATTTCTTGTCTGGAAATAAACGAAGAATCGATTTAAGACTTCCTTTTCATCAAGTAGAAGGAATTGCAACAAAAGACGGACTTCATTATTTTATTACCAACGAATCTCTCGTTCGAAAACCTATTTTGAACAATCCGCAACAAATTCATTATTTTAATCTGAGTTCTGTTCTTGGTTTGTATCTCGATAAATAATTCGCTATTGTAAGATAATAGTTTACTTTTGCAGAAAGTTATGTTTTAGAATACATCATAACTCATAATTTATAACTTATAATTACAAAGTGAATTACTTATCTGTAGAAAATATATCGAAGTCATTTGGCGAAAGAGTCCTTTTTGACAACATTTCTTTTGGAATCAATAAAGATCAAAAAATCGCTTTTATTGCAAAAAATGGTTCCGGAAAAACAACCATTATGAGCATTATTAATGGTTTGGAAGAACCAGACACGGGGCAAGTTGTTTTAAGAAAAGGAATTAGAATGGCATTTCTATCTCAAGACAACAACCTTCAAGATGAACTTACGATTGAAGAAAGCATTTTCGCTTCAGACAATGAAACGCTTAAAGTTATTGAAGCTTACGAAAAGGCTTTAGAAAATCCTTCTGACGAAGAAGCTTACCAAAAAGCTTTTGATGCAATGGATCAGCATAATGCATGGGATTTTGAAACGCAATACAAACAGATTCTTTTTAAATTAAAGCTGGAAGATTTTAAACTTAAAGTGAAAAATCTTTCTGGAGGGCAGAAAAAACGTCTTTCATTAGCAATAATTCTAATCAACCGTCCAGATTTATTGATTCTAGATGAGCCAACCAACCACTTAGATCTTGAAATGATCGAATGGCTTGAAAGTTATTTTGCAAAAGAAAACATTACATTGTTTATGGTAACGCACGACCGTTTCTTTTTGGAACGCGTTTGTAATGAAATTATTGAATTAGACAACGGAAAATTATACCAATACAAAGGAAACTATTCGTATTACTTACAGAAAAAAGAAGAAAGAATTACTTCTGAAAATGCCAGTATTGACAAAGCTAAAAACCTTTTTGTAAAAGAATTAGAATGGATGCGTCGTCAGCCAAAAGCGAGAACGACTAAATCAAAATCGCGTCAGGATGACTTTTACATTATTAAAGAAAAAGCACAAAGCCGACGTAAAGAAAATAAAGTTGAGCTTGAGATAAATATGGAAAGAATGGGAAGCAAAATTATTGAGCTTCATAAACTTTCTAAGAAATTTAAAGATCGTGTTATTCTAGATAATTTCAGTTTTGATTTCCAGCGTGGAGAAAGAATCGGAATTATTGGTAAAAACGGAACTGGAAAATCGACTTTCTTAAATCTTTTGACAGGAACAATTCCGCCAGATAGCGGACGTGTTGTAAAAGGAGATACTATCAAAATTGGTTATTATACACAATCTGGGATTAATCCAAAACCGGGACAGCGTGTTATTGACATTATAAAAGAGTACGGAGAATATATTCCGTTGACAAAAGGAAAGATTATTTCTGCATCGCAATTATTAGAGCGTTTTCTTTTTGATGCTAAAAAACAATACGATTATGTTGAAAAATTAAGCGGTGGAGAATTAAAACGTTTATACTTGTGTACAGTTCTAATTCAGAATCCAAACTTCTTGATTCTCGATGAGCCAACAAACGATTTGGATATTGTGACTTTGAACGTTCTTGAAAGTTTCCTTTTAGATTATCCTGGATGCTTATTGGTGGTTTCTCACGACCGTTATTTTATGGATAAAATTGTCGATCATTTATTTGTTTTTAGAGGACAAGGAGAAATCGAAAATTTCCCGGAAACTATTCTGACTTTAGAGCATATGAAGACAGTGCAGATGTTGCCCAAAAAGAAGAAAACAAAGCCGAAAAGAAAGATTGGAAACAAAATAATCCAACAGGAAATTTAAGTTTTAACGAGCAAAAAGAATATCAGAAAATCGAAAGAGAAATTAAAGATCTTGAGGCTGAAAAAGCTAAAATCGAACAATTATTCTCTGACGGAAAAGTTGCCGACGCTGATATTGAGAAAAAAGCAAACGAACTTCAAAACATTATCAGTAAGATTGATGCAAAGGAAGAACGCTGGTTTGAACTTTCTGCCAAACAGGAAGGATAGACTGACTTCAATTTGGTTACACAAAGATTATCTTTCGCTTTATTAAATATTAAAAAAAATACCCTAAATGAAAAAATTATTAGTCGCTGTATTTACCTTAACATTATTTATCTCTTGCAACAGCACAGAAAAAGACACACCTGTTACCCCTCCAAAAGATTATAGTGCAGAGAATGACAAAGAAATCACAGATTATCTGACTAAAAATAATTTGATTGCAACAAAAAGCACTACAGGTCTGTATTATATAATTAACGAGCCAGGAACAGGCGCGCAACCAACCGCTACTTCAAAAGTCACTGTTGCATACAAAGGTTATTTTTCCAATGGAAGCCTATTTGACAAAAGTACAGATAGCGGATTGACTTTTCCTCTTAATGAAGTTATTAAAGGTTGGACAGAAGGAATTACTTATTTTAAAGAAGGAGGAAGCGGCGTTCTTCTTATTCCTGCACATTTAGGTTACGGAAGTTCTCCTCGTCCTGGAATACCAGCTGGATCAGTACTTCTTTTCGACGTAAAATTGATTAAAGTAAACTAACATCCAATAGCTAAATTTCTAGATGTTCTTTCAAATTAAATCTTATCTAACTTTTCTTTGGCATTCTAAAAACGAACATGCAGTGCATTCTCCATTTGTTTTCAGCCTGTTAACTAAATGCTTTTATGATAAGAAATCTAAACCAGAATACGCCATTCTAAAAAAATACAGAAAATCGCTTTTAGAGAATAAAAATTTCATTGAAGTAACCGATTTTGGAGCAGGTTCAAGAGTTTTTAAATCAAATAGAAGGCAAATTTCTAAAATCGCACAAACAGCAGGAATTTCGCCAAAACGTGCAGAATTATTGTTTCGTGTAACCCATTATTTTCAGCCTTCAACTATTCTAGAAATAGGAACATCTTTGGGTTTAGCAACTGCTGCATTAGCTTTAGGAAATCCGAAAGCGAAAGTAGTAACAATAGAAGGTTGTCCAAATACTGCAAATATTGCTCAAAATCAACTAACTGAATTTGATTGCAGTAATGTAGAAAATGTAATTTCTGAATTTGAATCTTTTTTGATTTCTGAAAACATTCAAGCAACAAATTATAATCTGATATATTTTGACGGAAATCATTCTAAGAAAGCAACTTTAGAATATTTTGACCTTTTATTGCCAACAATCGACAATGATTCTGTTTGGATTTTTGATGATATTCATTGGTCAGAAGATATGGAAGAAGCTTGGGGGATTATAAAAAATCATCCAAAAGTAAAAGTCACCATTGATACTTATCAGTGGGGATTTGTATTCTTTAGAAGAGAACAGCCGAAAGAGCATTTTATAATTAGAGCATAAAAAAAGACGATCAGAAATGATCGTCTTTTTTACTAATTCAAAATTTTAAAATCTTATTTTTTTGCTTCTTTATTTTCTTCAGATTTAGCTCCCATTCTGTTTATCTTATACATTGGTGCAAATTTAATTTTCAAACCAGCAATTTTTCGGTTATCGTCAGCTGTCAAACCTTCTTTTTCAACTGTATTTTTACGACTGTCAAGAGCTTCGTACATTAATTTAATTTCATCCCAATCTTCTCTAGAATATTTGTCTTTATTATTTTCTACAGTATGAACAAACTGCTGATAAACGCTATGAATATTTTGGGCATTAACCCAGCTAAAACTCATATCATCACCAATTCTTCCTGCACCAAACAAAGCATCTCTTAACTGCTGTTTCGGACTAGGAGCTGGAGGGGCAAATTGGGCGGTCATTTCATTTTTAAATTCCTCGTATTTAATTTTACTTGCATTTATTTTCTCTGTTGCTGCAGAGCATTGTCTTTAATGTCTGCTAATGCCGCTTGCGCTTCTTGAGATCTTCTATCGTACTCTGCTTCTACACTTTTCCAATTGTCTTTTAAATCGGCTGCGGCTACATTTTTAACAGAGTCAACATATACAACGTAGTTATCTACTGTTTTTTGAGCTTTTTCTTGTTTCTCGTCTTTACACGATGTTAACCCTAATACTAATAATGCAATTCCTGTAGCTATTTTGATATTTTTCATAATCTTGATTATTTAATTAATTGATTAATCAAATTTACTAAACCCAAGACGCAATAAATTACATTATTATCATGTTTTGAAAATTAAAAATATCTTAAATCTATAAAATTAACAAAATAATGACAATTATATAAAAACAATTCAAAAACATATAACTCATTTCTATTTAAAAAATATATTCTTTTAAAACTTTATTTCTGAAAGCGTTTTTGTAACAAAAACCAATTCTCAACTACTTATAATTTTTATTGAAAAGTGTTTTGTACTTTTAAATCCAAAATTGTAAAAGGAAATGGCTGAACCATTAATTAAAATAACCGACATTAGACGAAATTTTATTTTGGGCAATGAAACGGTTTATGTTTTAAAAGGAATAAATCTAGAAATACAAAAAGGCGAATATGTTGCTTTAATGGGACCTTCTGGATCTGGAAAATCAACATTAATGAATTTATTAGGCTGTTTGGACACGCCAACCTCTGGACGTTATATTTTAAACGGAAAAGATGTCAGTCAAATGAAAGATGATGAATTGGCCGAAATTAGAAACAAAGAGATTGGTTTTGTTTTTCAGACATTCAACCTTTTGCCTAGAACTACTGCTTTAGATAATGTTGCATTACCAATGATTTATGCCGGTTACGGCAAATCTGAAAGAATTGCGCGTGCCACCGAAGTTTTAAAACAAGTTAATTTGGCCGACAGAATGGATCACCAGCCGAATCAGCTTTCTGGAGGACAACGCCAGCGTGTTGCCGTTGCAAGAGCTTTAGTCAATAAACCTTCGATCATTCTTGCCGATGAACCAACAGGAAACTTAGACAGTAAAACTTCTGTAGAAATCATGAAACTTTTTGGAGATATTCACGCACAAGGAAATACTGTAATTCTTGTAACTCACGAAGAAGACATCGCGGCTTATGCACATAGAATTATTCGTTTGAGAGACGGTTTAATTGAAAGCGACACAAGAAAATCTGTTTAACCGTTTATTTGGTTAATCGTTTAATCGCAAAAAGAGAAAACTTAGAATCTTAGTATCTCAGAACCTTAGCATCTTAAAAAAAATGAAAGTATATACCAAAACAGGCGATAAAGGCACAACGGCACTTTTTGGAGGAACCCGTGTACCAAAAGATCATATCAGAATTGACAGTTACGGAACCGTTGATGAGTTGAATTCTTATATCGGACTAATCCGTGATCAAGAAATGGATTCGCATTATAAAACGATTTTAATCGAAATTCAAGACCGACTTTTTACTGTTGGTGCCATTTTGGCAACTCCACAGGAAAAAGAAGTTTTGAAAAACGGAAAACTTCGCTTAGAAAATCTCGGAATAATTGATTCCGATATTGAATTGCTCGAAAACGAAATAGACAAAATGGACGAAAGCCTTCCGCCAATGACGCATTTTGTTTTACCAGGAGGCCATCCAACTGTGTCACATTGTCATATAGCACGCTGTATTTGTCGCAGAGCAGAACGTTTAGCCGTGCATTTAAGTCATAATGAACACGTTCCTGAAATAGCAATTACGTACTTAAACCGACTTTCTGACTACCTTTTTGTCTTGGCACGAAAGTTGTCCTCAGACTTAAAAGCGGAGGAAGTGAAATGGATACCCAGAAAATAAATCTTCTGGAAATTCCAAATTTTTGAAATCCCAAATTCCAAGGAAAAAGTAAAAATCCAGGAATTTAAATTACATAGAAAAATTCTGAAACTAGGCGCTATAACTGCCTTTTTTGGAGTTTGGAATTTAAAAATTGGAATTTAGCAATTGACGTTCTTAAATTTTATTAAAATAAATCAAAATTTACTTGTCTTTTTCAGTAAAAAATTTATTTTTGCACAAACTAAACAGATAACAGATGTATTGGACATTAGAATTAGCATCTTATTTAAGTGATGCGCCATGGCCTGCTAACAAAGACGAACTTATAGACTACGCTATTAGAGCTGGTGCTCCATTAGAAGTAGTAGAAAACCTTCAATCAATCGAAGATGAGGGTGAGATATATGAATCAATGGAAGAAATTTGGCCTGATTATCCAACAGACGAAGATTATCTTTGGAATGAGGATGAATATTAAAAAATAAACCAAAGAAAAAAGTCTCTCATCATAGAGACTTTTTTTTGGTTCAAATACATATTATATAATAAAGAAATACAATAAATCATGAGTTTCATAAACAGTATTATTAAAGTCTTTGTCGGCGATAAGTCGCAAAAAGATGTCAAAGCTTTACAACCTTACTTAAACAAAATTAAAACATTCGAAGCTCCTTTAATGAGTCTATCAAACGACGAACTAAGAGGAAGAACCGTTTATTTTAAAGATAGAATTAAAGAAGCTAGAGCTGATAAAGATGCTAAAATTGCTTCTTTGAAAGCAGAAGTAGAAAACATCGAAGACATCGATAAAAGAGAAGACATTTATGATGCAATAGACGCTCTTGAAAAAGAGGCTTATGAAATCTCTGAAAAAACTTTATTGGAAATTCTTCCAGAAGCGTTTTCTGTTGTAAAAGAAACGGCTCGCCGTTTTAAAGAAAACTCTCATATTGAGGTTACTGCAACTGCAAAAGACCGCGAATTCTCAGCTACAAAATCATACATTACGATTGAAGGCGACAAAGCAGTTTGGGCTAACAAATGGAATGCTGCCGGAAAAGATATCACTTGGGACATGATTCACTATGATGTTCAGTTAATTGGTGGTATGGTATTACACGAAGGTAAAGTTGCCGAAATGCAAACAGGAGAAGGTAAAACTTTGGTTGCTACACTTCCTCTTTACTTAAACGCTTTGACAGGAAACGGAGTTCACTTAGTAACAGTGAATGACTACTTAGCAAAACGTGATAGTACGTGGAAAGCTCCTTTATTCGAATTCCACGGTTTATCTGTAGATTGTATCGACAATCACCAGCCAAGTACAGAACAAAGAAAGAAAGCATACGATGCCGATATCACTTACGGAACTAACAATGAGTTTGGTTTTGACTACTTAAGAGATAATATGGCGCACTCGCCAAGCGATTTAGTGCAGAGAAAACACAATTTTGCAATTGTCGACGAGGTTGACTCCGTATTAATTGATGATGCTAGAACTCCGCTTATCATTTCTGGACCAGTTCCTCAGGGAGATCGTCATGAATTCAACGAATTGAAACCAAAAATTGAAAACTTAGTTGCACAACAACGTCAGTTAGCAAATGGTTTCTTGGCAGAAGCTAAAAAATTAATCAAAGAAGGTAATACTAAAGACGGAGGTTTCCAATTATTAAGAGCTTACAGAAGTTTACCTAAAAATAAAGCATTAATTAAATTTTTAAGTGAAGAAGGAATTAAACAATTGCTTCAAAAAACTGAAAATCAATACATGCAAGATAACAATCGCGAAATGCACAAAGTTGACGAAGCTTTGTATTTTGTGATTGAAGAAAAAAACAATCAGGTAGAATTGACAGATAACGGTATTAAATACCTTTCTGGAGATACTGATGCAGATTTCTTCGTTTTACCAGACATTGGAACAGAAATCGGCGCGATTGAAAAACAAAAATTAGACAAAGACGCTGAAGCTGAAGCTAAAGAAAGATTATTCCAAGACTTTGGTGTAAAAAGCGAGCGTATCCACACTCTTACTCAACTTTTAAAAGCTTACGCTTTATTCGAAAAAGACGTAGAGTACGTTATCATGGACAACAAAATTATGATTGTCGATGAGCAAACTGGTCGTATCATGGACGGACGTCGTTACTCTGACGGTCTTCACCAAGCGATTGAAGCTAAAGAAAACGTAAAAATCGAAGCCGCAACTCAAACTTTTGCAACAGTTACATTACAGAACTATTTCAGAATGTACAACAAACTGGCTGGTATGACTGGTACAGCTGTTACAGAAGCAGGAGAGTTATGGCAGATCTACAAATTAGATGTTGTTGAAATTCCGACAAACCGTGGAATTGCAAGAATTGATAAAGAAGATTATATCTACAAAACAACACGTGAGAAATTTAACGCTGTAATCGAAGATGTTACAGAATTATCTCAAGCAGGAAGACCAGTATTGATCGGAACAACTTCTGTAGAGATTTCAGAATTATTAAGCCGTATGCTTAAAATGAGAGGAATCACTCATAACGTATTGAATGCTAAAATGCACAAGCAAGAAGCACAAATCGTTGAAGAGGCTGGTAAAGCTGGAGTTGTAACAATTGCAACAAACATGGCTGGTCGTGGTACCGATATTAAATTATCTCCAGAAGTAAAAGCTGCGGGAGGTTTAGCAATCGTTGGTACAGAGCGTCATGATTCTCGTCGTGTAGACAGACAGTTACGCGGTCGTTCTGGTCGTCAAGGAGATCCGGAAGTTCTCAATTCTACGTTTCTCTTGAAGATAACTTAATGCGTTTATTCGGTTCTGAAAGAGTTGCGAAAGTAATGGACAGAATGGGATTGAAAGAAGGTGAAGTTATCCAACATTCTATGATGACTAAATCTATCGAACGTGCTCAGAAAAAAGTAGAAGAAAACAACTTTGGTGTTCGTAAACGTTTATTAGAATATGATGACGTAATGAACTCTCAACGTGAAGTAGTTTACAAACGTCGTCGTCACGCATTGTTTGGAGAGCGTTTGAAACTGGATATTGCTAATATGCTTTATGATACTTGCGAATTAATTGTAAGTAACAATAAAGTTACAAATGATTTCAAAGGATATGAGTTTGATTTAATTCGTTATTTCGGAATCACATCTCCAATTTCTGAAGCTGATTTCACAAAATTATCAGATATCGAAATTACTGGAAAAGTATATAAAGAAGCTTTAGCATTCTATACTGAAAAAACAGAAAGAAGTGCAAGAGAAGCTTTCCCAATTATTAAAGGAGTTTACGAAGAACCAAACAACCATTTCGAAAGAATTGTAGTTCCATTTACAGACGGAATCAAAACTTTAAATGTTGTAACTGACTTGAAAAAAGCTTACGATAGCGAAGGTGCTCAATTGATTGCTGATTTCGAGAAAAACATCACTCTTTCTATTGTTGATGAAGCTTGGAAGAAACACTTGCGTAAAATGGACGAATTGAAACAATCTGTTCAATTGGCTGTTCACGAGCAAAAAGATCCATTGCTTATCTACAAATTAGAAGCTTTCAACTTGTTCAGAGGAATGTTGGATAACGTTAACAAAGAAGTAATTTCATTCTTATTCAAAGGTGATTTACCAGCTCAAAATGTTCCTGAAATTCACGAAGCAAGAGAAGTGGCACGTCCAAAAGAAAATTTACAATTAAGTAAAGACGAAATTCCAAATAGCGAAAGTATGAACCGTGAAGCTGGAGAAACTCAACAGCGTCAAGTTACTGAAACTATCGTTAGAGATATGCCAAAAATCAACAGAAACGATACTGTTGTAGTTCAAGAAATTGCTACTGGTAAAACAGAAACAATGAAGTATAAAAAAGCTGAAGCTTTAATCGCAGCTGGAACTTGGGTTTTAATTAACTAATAAGAATCCAATCTAAATATAAAATCCCCGATTACAAACGTAGTCGGGGATTTTTTTATTTTTCTATTTTGCCACGAATTACACGAATTTTCACGAATTGCTTTTTAATTATTTCCGAAAAATTAGTGAGAATTCGTGTAATTCGTGGCAAACAAATTATCGCGGATTATCCTGATAATAACGCTCTTCTATTCTCTTAACATCTTTAATGGAATTCTTCGCCCAAAGCAAACGTTTTACTAAAATTTCTTCCTCTGTCAATTTCCAATCAATATCAGATCTTCTTAATCTATTGGTTAAGCTTTGAATGATAATCGCTGCCGAAACCGAAATATTTAGACTTTCTGTAAAACCAACCATCGGTATTTTTAAGAAACCATCTGCGTTGTCCATAATTTCTTTTGACAAACCTTCTTTTTCTGTTCCGAAGAATAATGCGCTTGGTTTTGTAATATCAAAATCTTCCAACATACAATCTTTTTCGTGTGGAGTTGTGGCAATAATTTGATATCCTTTGCTTTTAAGATCAGAAAGGCATCCTGAAACCGAATCAAATCGATTAATATCTACCCATTTTTGCGCGCCTAAAGCAATTTCTTTGTCGATTCTTTTTCCAAAACGGCGCTCAATTACATTTAATTCCTGAATTCCAAAAACTTCGCAGACTTCGCATTACCGCGCTTGTATTGTGCATTTGATAAACATCTTCTACTGCAACTGTAAAATGTTTTGTTCTATTTTCTAGTACTTTTAAAAAATTAGCTTTTCTATTTTCTGTCAATATATTTTCTAAGAATGCGAGGTAATCTAAATCAATCATTTTATTTATGTTTGGCGCAAAAATAATAAATAAAAGAGAAAGAAGTCTTCTCCTTATTTTCAGTCAGCTAAATCTTCAATCAAATTAGCATTAAGCTTTTCGTGCAAAACGTTGAGCTGAGATAAATTCGCAGATAAAACATCATCTTTATAAGAATCTCCATTAAAAACTGCACTTTCATTTTTAGAATGTCTTTTAAGACGTTCCAACATCACATTTAGTTCGTTCTCAGAATAATCAACATTAATAAAAGTTACAAACCGTTCTATAACATTTTTCATTCCGTCATTATAATTGAGCATTATTACATTTTGGTCTATTTCATAAAAATCTAGAAAACTTTGAAAATATTTTTCTAAAACCAAAACTTGATATTGTCGAAAACTCACCTCTTGAACCTCTTTAGAAGTAATTTCAAAAACACTTAACGGAATTATATTAGGAACCATATGCATGCCCGCTTGCTTTTGATGTGATCTTAAAACTTCTCCCGGATTTCGATACAATAACGCAAAAGGAATTTCAGGAAAAATAGATCTTAAATATGAACTTTTAAAAACACTCCAAGCATCTAATTTTATAATTAAATGTTTTTGTTCGGGAAATCTTTTCTGACCTAAGAATTTTAAAACTGATTTCAGTAAAAGCGTTTTAGTATCCTCATCAAAAGCGTCAGTTCTTAGAATCTGATCGATTATAGAGGCTTCAGAAACCATTATATTTTCAGAAGAAGTTGCAAGAGACTGACTCAACATAGTAGATCCGCATCTTGATACATGAAAAACCAATCCCTTTAACTCAACAAAATCTAATTCTTTAGACCAATCAATACTATTTTGTATTGTACTTATAAATTTAAATTGCTTCGAATTATAATTATGACTTTGGCATTTCGCAATAGTTTCATCAAAAAAAGGATCAATAAAAGGCACGTCTGCTAAATAAAGCCATTCGAAATAAACCTGATTATCATTTTCAATCAATTTAACTGGAATCCAATTCGAAATAAGGTCTTTTACATTTTCCATTTTATGAGTTCATTTGCAATTGAAGTTCGGCAATAATCTTCGTATTAGTTTCTGAAGGATTTCTAGAAAGCTCTGCTATAATTTGTCGTTTTACCTCTTCTGAATATTCATATTTTGACACATAATTCAAATCAAAACCTATTTTAGAAAACAATAGATCAGACCATTCATTTCTTATGCAATCTAATGTTAAGTGAATTCTAGGCTCTTTGCTTTTGTTCTCCACACTATGCGGCAACTGAAAATTAGCATACCAGCACTCCCCCATTTTCATTGGAACCAATTTATGATCTACATAAAAATAAACTTCAGGATTGGTAATAATAGGAATATGAATCCTAAAAAAACCATCTTCATAAGAAGTATCATTATCTACGTGCTTTTTAATTTCACTTTGAGGTCCGAGTCTTAATAATCTTACGGCTTCTTTTTCGCATTGAAACCAATCCATTATTTCCTTAAAATAAGAACAATCGTCAAGCAGGGGCGTATTCTTATATTCTTTATTCGGAAAAGAAAGAATATCATTTTCTAATCCCGATTGCGATCGCAAAGAAACACTTGTCCAATTTCCTTCATATCGATTGGTATTAAAATGTGGTGTCCACAGATTTTTTTCGCAAACCAATAAATCATTTTGCAGTTTATCTACAGAAAAAGATATAGGAAGTTGGCAGGAAGAAGGATTCATAATCTTAAGAGTTTAAATTGCTAAGTATAAAATTGTAGAGTTTATTGGTAGAAACCGAAACTTTTTCTGCATCTGTTTTTAATACTAAATCTGCTTTTTTAGGAATTTCAAAAACATCACTTATTCCTGTAAAACTTCTAATTTTATTTTGATCATTATCGGGCAATAATGCTCTCCTGTATAATCCTTTCGGATCTCTTTCGATCAAACTAGTAATGGCGCAATCCAGAAATACTGTTTTAACAAATTGAAAAGATCTTAATTCATTTCTAAGGTTTTCATACGGATTTATAACCGACATCAAAACGATTTTATTTTCGTCGATCAAACTTCGGCCAACATTAAAAAGACGTCTAACATTTTCGCAACGATCTTCTTTAGAAAATCCTAAATCTTTACAAATTGTTTGTCGGTAAATATCGCCATCTACAATTTCGGCTTCATAATTATTTTGAAGCAAAAGATGTCTGACATTTTCTGCCAACGTCGTTTTTCCAGAACCAGATAAACCTGTAAATTGAATTAAAATCATTTTAACATCACTTTTTTCAAACACATCATTAAAAATAAGTAATTCATAATGAGAGACAAAGAGTATAAATACGGATTATTTTCTTGTAAAAAGAATCGCCAATCCTTGCTATTTCTTAAGTTTTTAAAGATAGAAATCACTATTTTTATCTTTTAATAAACAAAAATGAAAAAGAAACTTGTTGTTTTAACAGGAGCAGGAATTAGCGCCGAAAGCGGAATTAAAACTTTTCGTGACAGCGATGGATTATGGGAAGGACATGATGTAATGGAAGTTGCCACTCCAGAAGGCTGGTACAAAAATCAGGAATTGGTGCTGGATTTTTATAATAAAAGACGCCAGCAGTTAAAAGAAGTAAATCCGAATTTGGGTCACATAATTTTGGCCGAATTGGAAAAAGATTTCGACGTACAAATTATCACTCAAAATGTTGACGATCTTCATGAGCGTGCAGGAAGCACAAACGTTTTACATTTGCATGGCGAATTATTAAAAGTTAGAAGTACGCAGAATAAAAATCTAATTTTAGATTGGACTGAAGATTTGCATACAGGAGATTTAGATACAAACGGAAATCAACTACGTCCGCATATTGTTTGGTTTGGCGAAGAAGTTCCTGCGCTCGAAGAAGCAATTGACATAACCGAAACTGCAGATTATTTTGCTGTAATCGGGACTTCACTGCAAGTTTATCCAGCAGCTGGATTAATCGCTTATACACCAAGTACAACTCCTGTTTTTTATATTGATCCAAAACCAATTGCGATTCCGAATCTTCGAAATAAAGTCGAAACAATTGCAAAATTTGCTTCTGAAGGGGTTACCGATATGAGAGAAAAATTATTGACCTTAGAAAAAACAACATGATTTTTGAAAGCTGGTTACAGCAATTAACTCAATTCAATATCTTCTGGCTCTTTGTTTTCTTTTTAGTAGAAAATGCAGTGTTAGTTGGATTATCTGTTTTAATTGGAAAAATTCTGGAACCAGAAAACACTTTTTTAAAGAATAAAGATCGAAAATGGGTGCTTTCTACATTGATCTGTAATACATTTATAACTTTAATAGGATTTGAATTGTATCGCTATGGAATCCTGAAAATAGATTTTTCGGCATCTATTCAACTTATCATTTTTGATACTCTTTTATTGATTCTTTTAATGGATTTTTTCATGTTTATTTTTCATTTTCTAGTTCATCACTTAAAATGGATTTATCCAATTCATAAGCTGCATCATACACATGTAGAAACCAATGTTTACAGTTTGTATGTTCTACATCCTATTGAAACTTTAGGTTTTGGATTTATTTGGCTGTTTTTAATTACGATTTTGAAGTTTAATTATTTGAGTATCATTATTTATCTCATTCTAAATCTGTCTTATGGAATATTTGGGCATTTAAAAAAAGATATCTTTCCATCTTTCTGGTACAGTAATTACTTTACAAAATGGATTTCGACTACTAGATTCCATAATGATCATCATAAAAATGAATCTCGCAACTACGGTTTTTACTTCACAATCTGGGATAAAATTTTTAAAACCATAATTTAAGCACGAATATAGCTTTCAGAAGTTTTAACAATAGCTTATATTTGCACCTTTCGAAAAAACAACATCACAATGACTACTCTAAACGAATTGAATGCTATATCTCCAATTGATGGAAGATATAGAAATAAAACTCAAAATTTAGCACCTTTCTTCTCTGAAGAAGCTTTAATAAAATACCGCGTTTTGGTTGAAGTGGAATACTTCATTGCGTTATGCCAAATTCCATTGCCTCAGTTGAAAGGTATTGATTCTAGCTTATTTGAAAGCTTGAGAAACATCTACAAAAACTTCTCAACAGAAGATGCGCTTTGGATTAAAGAAACAGAGAAAGTAACTAACCACGACGTAAAAGCGGTTGAATACTTTATTAAAGATGCTTTTGAAAAATTAGGTTTATCTCAATACAAAGAGTTCATTCACTTCGGATTAACGTCTCAAGATATTAACAACACTGCTATTCCGCTTTCTACAAAAGAAGCGTTTGAGCAAGTTTATATGCCAACCTTAATTGCTGTAATTGCAAAATTAAAAGAATTAAGCGTTGAATGGAAAGACATCCCGATGTTAGCGCGTACACACGGACAACCAGCTTCTCCTACTCGTTTAGGGAAAGAGATTTTGGTATTTGTTGAGCGTTTAGAAGAGCAAATGCGTTTGTTATTCAATATTCCGTTTGCGACTAAATTTGGCGGAGCAACAGGAAACTTTAATGCACACCACGTAGCATACCCACAAATTGACTGGAAACAATTCGGAAATAAATTTGTTGAAACAGATCTTGGTTTAAAACATTCATTCCCAACAACACAAATTGAGCATTACGATCATTTTGTCGCTTTCTTTGATGCTTTAAAAAGAATCAACACTATTATCATCGATTTAGATCGTGATATCTGGACGTATGTTTCAATGGATTATTTCAAACAAAAAATCAAAGCTGGAGAAATTGGTTCATCTGCAATGCCACATAAAGTGAATCCAATTGATTTTGAAAACTCTGAAGGAAATTTAGGAATTGCAAATGCTATTTTTGAACATTTGGTCGCTAAATTACCAGTTTCAAGATTACAGCGTGATTTAACTGACAGTACTGTTTTACGTAATGTTGGTGTTCCTTTTGGACATACTATTATTGCTTTTGAAGCGACTTTGAAAGGTTTAAATAAATTACTTTTAAACGAAGGTAAATTTGCTGAAGATTTAGAGAAAAACTGGGCAGTTGTAGCAGAAGCTATCCAAACAATTTTACGTCGTGAAGCTTATCCAAATCCATATGAAGCTCTAAAAGGTTTGACTAGAACCAACGAAGCAATTGACAAAAATGCAATTCATAACTTCATTGCAACTTTAGAAGTTTCAGACGCTGTTAGAGCAGAATTATTAGCAATAACGCCTAGCAACTACACAGGAATTTAAGAAAAACACCAAATATTTTACCAAAAAAAGCTATCTTTATCGAGATAGCTTTTTTTATTTAACTCGGAGTAGTCCAGATTACTTCACTTAGCTTTATTTTCGTTGGAGTTCAGTGAATTACAAAAAAAAACCTTTTGTTCAGAAAGCAAGAGTTGAACAAAAAACTTTAAGTGAAAAGCTGGATCAAGCTCACCGAAAACCAAAATGCCACATATGATTGCACTAAGCGCCGCTGCTGAAACTACACACCACTTACAACCTTTAATTAGTGATTTAGGTTTAATCCTAATGACTGCCGGAATTGCCGTTCTATTATTTAGAAGATTGAAACAACCTTTGGTTTTAGGCTACCTGATTGCAGGTTTTTTGGCTGGAAACCATTTTGATTTTTTCCCATCAATAACCGACATGAAAAGTGTTGAAGTTTGGGCCGAAATCGGGGTGATATTTTTGCTTTTCAGTTTAGGACTCGAGTTCAGCTTTAAAAAACTAATGAAAGTTGGAGGGACTTCGTCTGTCACGGCCATAACGCAAATTATGTTTATGACCATAATTGGCTATTGCGTCGGACAGTGGATGGGCTGGGGAAAAATGGATAGTATTTTCTTGGGAGCAACACTTTCTATTTCGTCCACAACTATTATTATCAGAGCTTTTGATGAATTAGGAGTTAAAGGGAAAAAATTCGTTGGAATTGTTTTCGGAGCTTTAATTGTAGAAGATATTGTTGCCATTTTAATGTTGGTTTTATTATCTACTATTGCGGTAAGCGACCAGGTTTCAGGAACAGCATTACTGCAATCTGTTTTAAAACTTATTTTCTTCTTAATCATATGGTTCTTAGGAGGAATATTTATTATTCCGACAATCTTTAAAAAAGCAAAACACCTATTAACTGACGAAATGCTTGCTGATTATCTCATTGGCACTATGTTTAATGATGGTAATTTTTGCATCAAATGTTGGTTTTTCTCCTGCATTAGGTGCTTTTATTATGGGATCTATTATTGCTGAAACGACTATGGCTGAAAAAATTGAACATTTAATTCAGCCCGTAAAAGATTTTTTTGGAGCCGTTTTCTTTGTATCTGTTGGGATGTTAATTAATCCTGTAACATTGGTAAATTATGCGCTTCCTGTTGCTATAATCACTTTGTTAACCATATTCGGAAAAGCATTCAGTTCTTCTATCGGAGCTTTAATTTCTGGCCAGCCGTTAAAACAATCTGTCCAAACGGGAATGAGTTTGGCACAAATTGGAGAGTTTTCTTTTATTATTGCCACTCTTGGAATGACTTTAAAAGTTACAAGTGATTTCTTATACCCTATTATTGTTGCCGTATCTGCAATTACCACTTTTACTACTCCATTCTTAATTAAATATTCAGAGCGTTTTGCCTTCTTTCTAGAGTCAAAAATGCCTAAAAAATGGGTTAAAAACATTAACCGATATAGTGTGAATGCGCAAGCCATCAAATCTGTAAGCACTTGGCAGATTGTACTTCGTTCTTCGATCACACAAATTATTCTTCACACCATTATTATTACAGCAATTATTTTATTGTCATCAAAATTTGTTGCACCATTGGTTGCAGATACAAGATTCGGAAATACTTTGGCGGCTTTACTGACTTTAGTTGCAATTGCACCGTTTTTGTGGGCGCTTTCGCTTCGTCGTGTAAAAGTAGATGAAGTTGAAGCTCTTTGGGAAGAGCGAAAATATCGTGGCGCACTTTTAATGCTTATCTTAATCAGAATGAGCCTTGGCTTGTTCTTTGTCGGGTTTTTATTAAATATCTTTTTCTCTCCTTTGGTTGCTTTTGTAGCATTGATTATTGCCATTGGGGCTTATCAAATTTTCCCTAAAAAATTAAACGAGCAATATCATAAAATTGAAAATCACTTTTTGAAAAACTTCAACGATCGTGAAAATAAAAAGATCGACAGAAGATATGCTAATTTAATGCCTTGGGACGGACACATGTCTTTCTTTGAAATTAAAAAAGAATCCAATTTAGTTGGTCAGACTTTACAAGAGCTTAAAATTCGTGAGCAGTTGGGAATTAATATCGCTTACATTAAACGAGGAGAAGTCACTATTCCGATTCCTACCAAAACCGAACGTTTATTTCCTGGCGATGAAATTTGCGTAATTGGAACCGACGCTCAAATTGCAGAATTCACAAAATTCTTAACTCAAAACGAAACAGAACCACCTGCAAAAGTAGAAGAAACCGATATTGTTTTACGTCAACTTGAAGTTTCTCAAGACGAATTCATTCAAAAAAGCATCGGACAATTTAGAGCCAAAACAGACGGAATGGTCGTAGGAATTGAAAGAAACGGAAATCGTATTCTAAATCCAGAATCTAGTTTAATCTTAGAGAAAAATGACATTCTCTGGGTTGTAGGAGATAAGAAAAAAATGAATACTTTGTTGGCAGCGAAGTAAGGTTCTGAGATGCTAAGATACTAAGGTGCTAAGGTTCTAAGCTTTTATATATAAAGCGTTGAAATTTTCATAAATCGAAAATCTCAGCGCTTTGTGTTTTTTATTACGTTTGGCAAAATAAAAAATGCTAAAATTCAAAGCAAAAACTTAGAACCTTAGCACCTTAGTATCTTAGAACCTCAAAAAAACTATTTATTCGGCTGCGGTGTCAAACGCAAATAAGGTTTGATTGGTGTATGTCCTTTTGGGAATTTAGCTGGAATATCACTGTCTGGAATTGCTGGTGCAATAACTACATCTTCTCCATCTTTCCAGTTTGCAGGAGTTGCAACACTATAATTTGCAGTCAATTGTAAACTGTCAATTACACGAAGTAATTCGTCAAAATTTCTTCCTGTAGAAGCTGGATAAGTCAGCGTTAATTTGATTTTTTTATCTGGTCCGATAACAAAAACAGAACGAACTGTAAATTTGTCACTTGCATTTGGATGAAGCATGTCGTACAGATTTGCTACTTTTTTATCCTCATCTGCAATGATTGGGAAATTCACTTCTGTATTTTGAGTTTCGTTGATATCTTTAATCCATTCTTTATGAGACTCTAGGCCATCTACACTCAAAGCAATAACCTTAGTATTTCTTTTTTTGAATTCTGGAACATAGTTCGCTACAGTTCCTAATTCAGTAGTACAAACCGGAGTAAAATCTGCTGGATGCGAAAATAAAACACCCCAAGAATCTCCTAACCATTCGTGAAAGTTAATTGGTCCTTGCGTCGTTTCTGCATGAAAATCTGGTGCTATATCGCCTAATCTTAATGTTGACATAATTTATCTTTTTTAGTTCCTCTAAAATTAACCAAAAAAAGCATATAGAAAACATTGATTTTCTTAAAAAAAGTTAAAATTCTACTTTGTCGATATAATTAGTATTTTACTGCTAAATAAAAGCGAGAACAAAGTACCAAAAAGCAAGTGTTACAAAGGAAATCGGAATTCCAAAACCAATCATCATACTACTCAGTTTTGGTTTTAATCCGTATGTTGAAGCCAAGATTGCACCTGTAATCATGGGTGCCATTGCCGTTTCCATGATGGTAATTTTTATTACTTCAGAATGCTGATTAAAAATAAAAACATACAATACAAAAATGACAAAAGGAATTAAAAGCAGTTTAAAGAAAAGTCCTAGACGTAAAAATTTCCAATGTTGGCTTTTTCGATCAAAAGTTAATTGCAAGCCAACCGAAAGCAAAGCTAAAGGTGTTACCAAACTTCCTATTTTTAGCAGAATAGATTCAAAATTGTCATTTAAATGATAATCAAAAATATTCATCAAACATGCCAAAACGAACATGATAAAAGGCGGGAATAAAATAATCTTTTTGAAAATCCCTAATGCATTCGGGCTTCCTTTAGAATAAAAAGCGACCGTAAAAACACCAAGAGTTGAAACCACTACAAAAGTTCCTGGCTGATCTACCAAAACGGCAGTTTCTAAACCTTTCTTTCCATACAAAGCTTCTATAATTGGATAACCAAGAAAAGAACTGTTGCTTAATCCTGCCGTTAGAATCAAACATCCTATCAATTTATTCGACCATCCATTTCTTCTTCCTAAAAAATGAAAAAATAGAAAAGCCAAAATATAAGTAATCCACCCCGCACCTATCGGAAACAGTAATTCACTACTCCATTTTATTTTCGGAATATGGTATAAAGTAATGGCAGGAAGGCAGAAATAAATAACAATTTTATTAAGCGTCTTATAAATATGAGTAGGAAATTGTTTTACTTGTTGTAAAACGAGACCTAACGAAAGAAAGAGAAATATTAGAATAAAGTTGTTCATATAGTAAGATTACAGCAAAAATAGTTATTTCCATTTTGTGAAAAGTGAAAAGAAAATAGTAATTAACCCTTTTAAAGGAATCACAACTATTGATTTTCTTTTGTTAAACCTATAACACAATACCAAAAACCATTCACTTTCAAATAATTAACAATCACTTTTTACATTCTAGTAATCTGTTTTTACCAAAAATTAGTTAAATTAGTACTTTGTGTTGCAAAAACATGTAAATTTGTAACATATTTTATTACAGTATGATTTCAGGTAAATTTGCCATAACGATTCACATTCTTACTTTGCTCCATAAATTCCCAAATGATTATTTGTCATCGGAGTTTATTGCGGGAAGTATTAATCTTAATCCAGTATTGGTCAGAAAAGAAATTGCCAACTTAAAAGCACATCATATCGTAGAAAGTAAAGAAGGAAAAAATGGCGGGACAAAATTGGCAGTAAACGCTGCTGAACTGACTTTAAAACAAATATTCGAAATGACCTTTGAAACGATTGGTTTAGGTTTTGCTAAAAATCAGCCAAATCCTGATTGTCCTGTTGGAAAAAACATCAATCAGCATTTGGAGAATTTATATAGCGAAATGAATCAGAAAGTGAGCGCACAGCTTGAAGGAATTTCATTGGAAGATTTTTCGAATCAATTTTAAAAACTATTTTTTTATCCAAAACTGTAACATTTTTTATTACTAAATAAATTTATATATTATGAAAATCGCACTTATCGGAGCTACAGGATTTGTTGGCTCAGCAATTTTAAACGAATTAGCAGATAGAAAACATGAAATCACTGCTATTGCAAGAACTCCAAAAGACACTCCAAACGCTACTTGGGTTGCTGCAGATATTTTTAATGTAGATGCTTTGGCAGAAATCTTAAAAGGTCACGATGCTGTGGTTAATGCTTATAACCCTGGATGGACTAATCCAAATATTTACGATGACTTTTTAGCTGGTTCTAAAGCTATTCAAGAAGCAGTTAAAAAATCGGGAGTAAAACGTTTTATCACTATTGGTGGAGCAGGAAGTTTATATGTTGCTCCAGATTTACAGGCAGTTGATACTCCAGATTTTCCAAAAGAGATTTTCCCTGGAGCCAATGCAGCGAGACATTATTTAAACATTATTAAAGAAGAAAAAGATTTAGACTGGGCATTCTTTAGTCCAGCTTTCGAAATGCATGCTGGAACTAAAACAGGAAGAACTGGAAAATATCGTTTAGGTTTAGAAAATCCTGTTTTCAATGACGAGCAAAGAAGTATTCTTTCTGTAGAAGATTTGGCAGTTGTTATTGCTGACGAAGTAGAAACTCCTAAACATCACCAAGTACGCTTTACAGCTGGTTACTAAAAAGTTTCTACGATTCTGAGGTACTAAGATTCTCAGTTTTTTTGCCACCAATTACACAAATTTCCACGAATTATTCTTTTGCTTATTTTGAATAAAAATTAATGAAAATTTGTGTAATTCGTGGCAAACTTATTTTTACTCCTTTTGAGAATAACAAATTAGTGGTAATTCGTGTAATTGGTGGCAAACTAACTTTTTGAAACTGTCTTTGTTTTCTGTACTTTTACATTTCTAAAAAGTGCGTTTTGTCAAATTTCAATAAACAATCTGGCAGTATATCCGAAAAAACTGGAATTTCACCACCCGAAATCACCAATATTTCGGCTATAAATCAAATTAAAAGCAAACGCAGGCAACAGCCGACTTCTCAAGAGTTAATTAAGGACATTTTAGAAGGAAACAGAACTTCTCTTAGCCGTGCCATTACTTTAATTGAAAGCACTAATCCAGATCATTTTGAAAAAGCTGGCGAAGTCATTCAAGGCTGTTTAGCTCATGCCAATAAATCGGTTCGAATTGGAATTACAGGTGTTCCTGGAGTTGGAAAAAGCACTTTTATTGAAGCTTTTGGAAAACATCTGACACAATTAGGAAAAAAAGTAGCGGTTCTAGCAGTCGATCCAAGCAGTTCGCTCTCACACGGAAGTATTCTCGGTGATAAAACCCGAATGGAAGAATTGGTTAAAGACGAAAATGCTTTTATTCGTCCAAGTGCTTCAGGTGAAACTCTGGGCGGTGTGGCGCGAAAAACTAGAGAAACCATTATTCTTTGTGAAGCTGCAGGTTTTGATACTATTATTATCGAAACAGTTGGTGTTGGCCAAAGTGAAACTGCCGTTCATAGTATGGTCGATTTCTTTTTGCTATTGAAAATTTCTGGCGCAGGCGACGAACTTCAAGGCATTAAACGCGGTATTATGGAAATGGCAGATGCAATTGTCATTAATAAAGCTGACGGAGATAATATAAAAAAAGCAAATCAGGCGAAATTGGAATTTAATCGTGCTTTGCATTTGTTCCCTCCAAAAAAATCGAACTGGCAACCTAAAGTTACTACTTGCAGTTCTCTAACAAAAGATGGAATTCCTGAAGTCTGGAGTACCATTTCTGATTATTTTGAAATGACGAAAGAAACAGGGTTTTTCCAAGAAAAAAGAAATGAACAAAATCATTTCTGGATGATGGAAACCATCAACGAACAATTGAAACAGAATTTCTATAATCAGCCAGAAATCATTTCCCTTTTAGAAGAAAGCAAAAAAGCAGTGCAAAACAATGAGATTTCATCTTTTGCAACTGCTTCTGAGTTGTTAAAATTGTATTTTAAAAAAAGGTTCTAAGATACTAAGTTGCTAAGTTACTAAGGTTTCTTATCTGGTCGAGCGGAGTCAAGAACTATATAGCATTTCGACTTCGCTCAATGTGACAAAACTTAGAAGCTTAGCAACTTAGTACCTTAGCATCTTTATTTCTTAGCTCTAAGCTTATATTTATTTTCCTTATAAAGGTTTCCTGCTGTAATTACATGCGCCAAAGCATCTTTCGCTAATTCTTCATTTAATTTAACTGGAATTAAAGTTGTATCATTTTTGATTTCAAACTGCAATGGTTTCAAATTTGGTTGCATGATCACAACCTGATTTTCAACTCTAAATGCATTGATATCATTAAACTGCATAATAGATCTTCCTTGCACTTTAGGATCCAATTTGCTTAAGTTTCTACCTACCATTGGTGTTTCAAACGGAATTCCTAAGTAGCTTAACAATGTCGGTGGAATATCAATCTGACTTGCCAATCTATCATAAACAGCTCCTTTTGGAACTCCTGGCCCCATAATAAATGCTGGAATGTGGAATTTGTTTATTGGCACTAAATTTTTTCCATAAGTTCTTGTGTTATGGTCAGCAATTACAATGAAAATCGTGTTTTTAAAGTACGGTTCTTTCTTTGCCATTTCAAAGAATTTCCCAATTGAGAAATCGGCATATTTCATGGCATTATTTACCGTATTAGGCTTTTTATCGTAAGGCTTAATTCTTCCAGCCGGATATTCAAATGGTTCGTGATTTGAAGTCGAGAACATTAAAGAGAAAAATGGTTTATCTCCTTTTGATTTGAAATACTGATTGGCTTTTGTAACCAAATCTTCATCAGAATAACCCCAAGTTCCTTTGAAAGCATATTTATTTCCATCAGACTCAAAATCAGTTTGGTCTACGATGTCTGTGAAACCATTTCCGTTAAAGAACGAAGCCATATTGTCAAAGTTTGCCATTCCACCATAAATGAAACTTGTATCGTAGCCTTTTTGTTTTAAAGCATCGGCAAGTGTAAAAAATCCTTGCTGTGAGTTTCCAAGCTTCACTACACTTTCTGATGGAGAAGGCAAAAATCCAGTTACAACTGCTTCAATTCCGCGAACACTTCTGGTTCCTGTGCAATACAAATTGGTGAACAATAATCCTTCTTTAGACAATTTATCAAATTCTGGAGTTAATGGTTTTCCTCCCAAAATTCCAACATATTCTGCTCCTAAACTTTCCTGTAAAAATATCACCAAGTTATATGGCTTTTTCATAACAGAATCTGGCTGCTGTACATGCAAAAACGGAATGTCTTTATCGCTAAAATCACTTGGACCTGCGATCATGTATTTCTTTACACGAGCAATAGCTTCGGCTTCATCCATTTTACCATACATTTTGGTATTTCCCTCATTTTTGATTGAATACGCGGCAAAAGCAACGGTGTAAAATGAATTTAATCCCAAAGTATTTGTAAGCTGATCTGTTGAGAAAACAGCATTACTAGCATTAATAGGACGTTTTGAAGTAAGGCTTGAACGTGCTCCGAAAAACAATAAAAAAGCAATTAATGGAAACACCATTAATTTGAATTTATATTCTGTACTTGTGGTATAAAATAATTGTTTCCCTTTTTTAAAAGCAAAATAAACTACAACTCCAAGAATTAAAAAAGTCACAATGATTGAAGTCAGATAACTTTTTAAAAGCATTCCAACCACTTCTTTTGGATAAATAAGATAATCTAAGAAAATCTTATTCGGACGTGTATCATATTGCTTTACAAAATCTGGAGAAGCTAATTCTACAAAAAGAATTAAAAACAGAAATAGAAAACTATAAATTACCAGAAATTTGTTGGTGAATTTAATCCATTTATTTGGCAGAAAAGTAATTAGAACTGCTGGCAAAAATGACAAATAACACAGTAATATTAAATCCATTCGTAATCCGATTGGAAAAATATACCAGAAATCTGGCGTCTGCACTACTCTTTCTTTAAAAAGAAAAAACAAAAAGATTCGGCTTAAAGTGGTAATCAATAATCCGATCAATATAAAACTGAAAATAGGTTTTAAAAAACGTAAATTTTTCATTAAAAATAGTATAAGAACGTAAGATTAGAAAATAGATTACTCTTCGTAACGATTAATTTCTCTGTCATAAAACTCATTGGCTTTTTCGATTAAACTCTCCATTTCGGCGTTTAATTCAGCTTCGTCAAGATCTTCCGGTTCTTCCAAAAACTCAACCTCATCATCTTTCAAATTGATAATGAATCTTGGGTAATCTAGGTGAATGATAAAAATATCGTCTGGAAAATCGGTATTATCTCCAAGTAAAAATTTAGGTAATTCCATATCTATTTATTTTTTTTAATGGTTATTTTTTTAGTTCTAGATTATACAGATTAAAAAGAATTTCTCTTGACTTTAAACTTTACAATCTTCGACTTATTTTTTATTCAAATTTAGTTATTTAGATCTGAATCGATAATCAATCTCTTTGTTAGGTAATGAAAACGAATATACAAACAAATCGCCGCTGCGGTTAAACCTGCCAAAAGTCCGATCCAAACCCCTTGAGCTTTCAATTCGGTGTATTCTCCTAAATAGTACGAAATAGGGAAACCAATAACCCAATAAGCTACAAAAGTAATATACATTGGTACTTTTACATCCTGCAATCCACGTAATGCTCCGAGAACCACAACTTGGATTCCGTCAGAAATCTGGAAAATTGCTTGCAATTAAAAGCAATTTTGAGGCAATTCCGATCACTTCTTCGTTATCTAAAACCTGTCCTGTATTTTCCATATTTAAGAAAATATAAGGCAGATAATCGTGGAAAATAATAAAGAAAATAGCAAAAATTGTTTCTAAGATTATAGCAAGCAGGAAAATAGAACGTGCTACAACAATTAGCTTTTTATAATCCATTAAACCTCTTTGATTGCTGACACGAACCATCGAAGTTACGCTTAATCCCATGGCAAACATAAAAGTCATAGAAGCGAGGCTCAGCGCAATCTGATTTGCTGCCTGACTTGTTTTTCCGATATTTCCGCAAAGCCAAATTGACGCTGTAAACAAAACTACTTCAAAAAGCATTTGCATTGCAGAAGGAAATCCGATGCTGATAATCTTTTCTATTGTTGCTTTTTTTATTTCATTAAAACTGAAACCTTTAAAAAAGCGTTTTAGATCGTCTCTTCGCGAAAGCATAATGTGCATAAACATCACCAAAAATATTCTCGAAATCACGGTACCAAGTGCTGCACCGATAATTCCCATTTTTGGAAAAATCCAGATTCCATAAATCAAAACATAATTAATTCCAACATGAAGCACATTAGCCATAACCATAGCATACATCGAATATTTGGTTAATGACATTCCGTCTGCAAATTGCTTATATCCTTGATACATTACCAACGGAATTAAAGAAAAAGCAACCCAACCCAAATATGGTTTTGCAAGAACAATAACATCTGCTGGCTGTTTCAACAACTCCATAATTGGTTTAGCAAACATAATTACGGTAAAAAGCACTAAACCGAGAATTGTACATAGAAATAAACCATGATGAAAAGCAGATCTAATTTTTGTATCGTTTTTTTCTGCATCGCCTTCTGCAACAATTGGAGTTATTGCTGTAGAAAATCCAATTCCTAGAGACATTGCAATAAAGATCATACTATTACCAAGCGAAACTGCGGCCAATTCTGTGCTTCCTATTTTGCCAACCATTATATTATCGACAATACCAATTAAAGTATGTCCGACCATACCCAAAATTACGGGATATGCTAGTCTTAAATTATACGAAAACTCTTTGGTGTACTGCTTTAAATTCACTTGTAATCAATTTTAGTCGGCAAAGATAGTCAGAAGCTTCGAATTCTATCCTATCAATAAAAATATATCCCAATTTTAAGACAAAAATAAGACGGACTCAATATTATGTAACGATTTTTAAAAATTGTATAACAAACTCCAAATGCCTTGCATATAATTTTACATTATAGAAATTTCAAAAATATAAGCCATGAAAAAATTACAGATGTTATGCCTAGTCTGCGTTCACGTTTTTATTTGCCAACACAACTTTTGCTCAAGATAGCGGAGTAGAAAATTACGATCAGGGTTTTAGATTAGGAGTCGGATTAAATGGAGGACTTCCTACTGATAACGATTATGACTGGTCTCTTGGTGGAGATGTACGTCTACAGTACGATCTTTCTAAAAAAACATCATTAACCTTAACAACGGGATTTACAAATTTATTTATGGGAAAAGATGAACTTGGAAATAACGTAAAAGATCTTGGTTTTATTCCCGCAAAAGCAGGTTTTAAAGCGTTTGTTTTAAAAGATCAATTTTATGTTTTAGGAGAACTTGGTGCTGGTTTTGCAGTAACAAATGGTTACGATAAAACAACTTTTTTATGGGCTCGGTATTGGTTATGCCAACAAGTACATTGACTTAAGTGTTCGTTACGAAGATTATCATGATTTTAGAACCAATCAGGTAGCATTGCGTGTTGCTTATGGTTTTAAACTATAAAAAATAGGTTTAATTTATTATTTTGTTTTTGGTAAAAAACCGACAGTCTGAAGAGTCTGTCGGTTTTTTTATTTTTTACCATTGGTCAAAACAAAAATGCCATTAGTCAAATGATTTTTTAGGATTGATTTAGATCGCGGTAATTCGCAGAAAAATTAATCAAATTATGAACAAAACAGTTTTTTATCTCTCGCAGCTTTTTCTTTTTTTATTGGCTACTCTCGCTGCACGATCTCAATCGGGAATTTCAGGTGAATTTAAAGTCGATTACGTTCCTTTTTCTAAATATGTACGACCAATAGATAGTACAAAAACAGATGCCGAAAGTAATTTTAAAAGAGCCCAGATTGCTTTTGAAATACCGCTTTCTTTAAAAATGGACAAATACAATCATCCTAGACTTTGGTCTCTTATTGCAAATGGAAGTTATGCCAAAATGGAAAACAGAAACTACAATATTCAAGATCTTCCAGCAGAGTTTCAAGGCGGATTTCCGAATGAATTACTAAACACTCAAATTGGTATTAAGCACATTCGATCTATTTCTTCTTCTTGGTCGTTATTTATCATGGCTTCGGTAGGTATTTACACAGACATGGTAGAGATTAACAAAGATGATGTCCTAATGCAAGGTGGAGTACTTTTTATTAAACAATTTAACCCGAATCTGGCTTTGGGTGTAGGACCAGTTTTAACTAATAGTTTTGGTGTGCCAATGGTACTTCCTGGAATTTATTTTAACTGGGAATCTAGAGGTGCTCTACATTTTAAAGTTGCTTTTCCTGAAGGCGTAGAATTAGGTTACCGCATGAATGACAATTTTGATTTAAAACTCGTCGGAGAATTAAGCGGTATGACGGCCGAAACCAAGATTGGAAATAAATCTTCGTTATTGGGTTATCAGCAAATTATTGCCGGTTTACGACCACAGCTTAAGTTTGGCGAACATTGGACTCTGGAACCAACCGCAGGAACCACTCTAGTTCGTAATTTCTCTACTACGAATAGAAAGATTAAGGATATTTTTAAAGAGAAAGATATAGCCGATCCAAGATTCACAACAACTTTTTACGGAGCATTAGCTCTAAAATGGAAATTCTAGACCTACCTACTCAATAAATTTTTATAAACTACCTCTTTCAGCAATGCTTCTCGGCGCGTTCTTGAAATGGGTAGTTCTTGTCCTTTTATAAATAATCGTCCGCCGGAAACAGAATCTATGTGGGTAATATTGACAAGAAAAGATTTATGGATTCTAAAGAAAATTTCTGCGGGAAGTGTTTCTTCTAATGAAATCATGGTCTGATGAATAACAAGAACCTTATCTTTAAAATGAAGTTTAGCATAATTCTGCATTCCTTCTATATATAAAATGTCTACCCAAGAAATTTTCTGAAATCCTTCTTCCTGACGCACATATAAAAACGGATCTAATTGATTTTGCTTTGGAGAGCTAATCATCTGATGCCATTGCTTAGCTTTTAAAGAAGCTTGATAAAAACGTTGAAACGTAATAGGTTTTAATAAATAATCTACAACCTGCAAACGATACCCATCTAAAGCATGTTCTGAGTAGGCTGTTGTGAAAATTACCAAAGGCGGTTTTTCTAACGATTCCAAAAACTCCAATCCCGTAAGATATGGCATATTGATATCCAGAAACATCAAATCGATTTGCTTTTCCTGAAGATAAGAAGTTGCTTCTAATGCCGAAGCGCAAGTGCCGGCAACTTCTAGAAAATCAATTTTAGAAATAAAGTCTACGATTCCGTTTCTTGCGATAGGTTCATCATCTATAACGAGACATTTCATGTTCATAATATTGTTTTTGTTTCAGGTTTAATGTTTTTTGTTTCCCGCAGATTTAGCAGATTTTTTTTGAAATCCTTTTAATCTGATAATCTGTGGCAAAAAATTTAACCGCAAAGTGCACAAAAATTTACGCAAAGTTCGCAAAGTTTTAATTTTTATAAAGGATGCGAAGATCACAAAGCGTTATGTCAAAATATAGCAGATTAAAAATTCGTGCTAATTCGCCGCAAAAAATCCCTTTAATCCTTTTAATCTGTGGCAAAAAATTTAACCGCAAAGTTCACAAAGTAGCAGATAAAAAATTCGCGTTAATTCATGCAATTCGTGGCAAAAAAAATCATTTCAAATCTAAAGTCACAGTAACTGTAAAGTCAGAATCTGTTTTATTGATATTGAATTGATGTTTTTCCGGATATTGAATCGTCAGCCTTTTCTTTACATTTTCAAGTCCTAATCCCTGACTTTTAGACGGAATTTTATATTGCTCTGTATACGAATTTTCAATTCTAAAATTCAATTGTTTATTAATCTGTTCACAAGACAAATGCACAAATCCTTTTTGATTTGGAAGTCGCGAAACATGTTTAAAAGCATTTTCGATCAAAGGAACTAGAAGCAATGGCACGATTTGAAGTTGTCCGTCTTCGATATTCCATTTGCTTTTCACCTCCAATTCATTTCCCCAGCGGGTTTTTTCAACAGCAATTAAATCCTTCAAATATTTAATTTCAAGATGCAAAGGCACATATTCTTTGTTGCATTCATACAATTGATAACGCAAAATATCCGAAAACTGAACCAATAAAACAGACGCCAATTGTACATTGCTCTGCATTAGAATATGAATATGATTTAGAACATTAAACATTAAATGCGGATTTATCTGATCCTGCAAAATTTTTATTTGCGCTTCAAGATGAACTTGTCGCAATTGCGCATGATTTCTTTCGATAACATTATGTTCCTGATAAAATCGAAGTCCGCAGGCAGTACCGCAAATTAAAATCGCTGAGGGAATGTTACCGTAAAATCGCGACCATAAAAAATGAAGAGAATCTACATCTGCTTCTTCAGGATATGCTTTTCTTCTTATAACCGAATCAGAAAAAACAATATAAATCAATGACAGACAAAATGCCAAAAGCAATACAACAACAACGCTTTGTACTGCAAACGAGCTCATTTTATTTTGTTTTAGCGCTTTGGGTAGTATAACATCACTTAAAATATGAGCTAAAACAGCAGAACAAATCAAAACTAAAATAGCTTGAATTGTAGCGATCGAAAAATCATAGTCTTCAATCATCTGCGCCCAAATCGTGATACCTAATAAGCTCCAAAAAAAGACTAAAAACATCCAATGCCTGTTTTTATTGATTGCGATCATCTATAAATAATTTATTGAGAAAATTTAACTTCAAAAGTAGTCCTATATTTTTCAAACAAACCACAAAGAAGCACAAACCACAATTACTATCAAAATTAATTTGACGAACTGCGTTTTTGTTTTGACCAATGGAATATAAAATAACCCCGACAGATTCTTAACAACCTATCGGGGTTCAAAAAATTATCAGATTGACTAATTATCTCCATTATTTCACCTTCTCTCCTAATTCCTTTTTATACAATTCGATATTTGCCGCTGTTTTTTCGTCTAGTTCAGGTTCTGTAATATCAGTGTGTTTTTTCATTTCTTCCCAAATAATTTTAGCTACAATATAGCGAGACATTTCTTTGTCGTCTGCGGGAACAATATACCAAGGCGCATGCGAAGTCGATGTTTTATTTATAGCTTCTTCATAATACTTCATATATTCATCCCAATACCCACGTTCTTTCAAATCACCTGGCGAAAATTTCCAATTGTGTTTTTCTTCCTCCAAACGTCGCAATAAACGCTGACGCTGTTCTTCCTTACTTAAATGAAGATAGAACTTCATCACGATTGTACCATTTTGAGCAATATGCTTTTCAAAATTATTGATTTGTTCAATTCTATTTTTCCAAAAATCGGGTGTGATATCGTCTACAGAATTTATTCCTGGCAAGTTTTCTCCCAAAATATATTCAGGATGCACGCGCGTAACCAAAACATTCTCGTAATGCGTTCTATTAAAAATGGCAAACTTTCCTTTTTCTGGAAGTGCAATATAATGCCTCCATAAATAATCATGCTCTAACTCTGCCGAAGTTGGCGTTTTAAAACTGTGCACCACTACGCCACGTGCATTAAATTCTTTAAAAACTTCACGAATCAAGCTATCCTTTCCCGAAGTATCCATTCCCTGAAGACAAATAAGAACCGCATATTTATTGTGAGCATACATTACATCTTGTAAATCGCTTAATTTGGCTTGAACCTTATCTAATTTCTCTTCTTTTTCGTCGTCATCGGCTTTTATAGATAATAAAGTCGGAATTTCCTTGAGCTTAATTTTCTCAACAACTTTAAAATCTTTCGGATCTATTGATTTCATATCTTTTTGATTTTTTGTCTTATAAATATAGTAATTTTACGAATTCCGATAACTATTGGAACTACTATTCATTGCAATAAAAACAACATTTCATGGAAAAATTCACATTAGAAATATTATTTCACATTATCGGAATCGGTTCTGCATCAGGATTATTTTTAAATAATAACTCTCTTTACGTAATTGGCGACAACAGCGGATTTCTTTATGAATATAACATCGAAAACAAACAATTAAATCAGCATCCTTTAATTGACAATCCAACACAAAATATTCCTAAGAATCTAAAACCTGATTTTGAATCTTTAACACATCACAACGACACCTTGTATGTTTTTGGTTCTGGCTCAACCGAAAATCGAAATAAAATGATTGCGTTTGATATCAAATCAAAAACGATTTTACAAAAGAATAATTTAGTCGATTTATACGCTGTAATGCAGAATTTCGGAGAAATAAAACCCGAAGATTTCAATTTGGAAGGTGCAATTTTTGACGGAGAAAATTGGTATTTATTCAATCGCGGAAACGGCGTTTCTAACAAAAACACGATTTTTACCATTCACGCCAAAAATCTAGGAGAAGAATTTGCCTTGATTTCTGTCAATTATAAACTCCCAAAAATAAAAGGTGTTCGTTCTAGCTTTACCGATGCTATTTTGGTCGATGATAAAATCTACTTCCTTTCAACTGCAGAAGATACCAAATCTACTTATGACGATGGCACAATTTTAGGAAGTTTCATTGGAAGAATCGATGTTAAAACGATGAAAATAGATTTCACTCAAAAAATTACAGCAACCAATAAATTTGAAGGCCTGACTTTCTACAAAAAAGAAAACAATAAAATAGAGTTTTTACTTTGTGAAGATAATGACACCGAGCTTTTAGAAACAAAGATTTATAAGTTGACTTTGCAGATTAAGTAATTTAGTTTTTATGAAAAAAGTAATTCTTTTATTGATAATTGTTCTTAGTCTTTTCGTTGGAGGCTATTTATTTTATGCCTTTAAAATAAATAGCCTAGAAAAAGAATATCATAAGAATTTATCTCCAAAAGATTTAAATCCAGAATCGTTTATTACTCTCTTTAAAGAAAAATACAATAAAAAGTCTCAACTAAATTTTGTTACATTGCTTGGAGAATTTCCTGAAAACTGGGTAAAACAAAAAGATATCCCATATCTAATTTCTATTATGAATTCTAAAGAAAAATGCTGTGGATATATGAATTTCTTTTCTTCAACTATTTCAAATGAAGATGCTGAAGTTGGAGGTTTTGCAATAATTTTTCTGAACTCTTACATTTCTAAAACAAAAATTAATTTGGGCTTAAACAGCAATCCTAAAACAGATAAGGAATCAATTAACAAAATTGAAGATTGGTATCAGAAATACCAAAATTAAAAATAAATTAATTTTATCATTTCAAAAAAACTAAACATTAGACGCACTGCAGTGCGTCTCTACAATAAACCTTTGCAACTTTGAATCTTTGCAACTCTGAACCTTAAAAAATTTTTTTTCACCTCCGTCCCAACCTTTTTATCTTTTTATCTCTCTTTATAAGAAAGACAACAATTGTGATAAACGAGACTCAAATAGCAAACTGTAAAAAAATGCACCGCGATGCCCAACGCGAAGTGTATGAATACATGGCGCCTAAGTTGTACCGCCTTTGCAAAAGATATTTAAAGAAGGAAGAAGAAATAGAAGAAGCTTTGGCCGATTCTTTCTTTACTATTTTCACCAAACTAGATCAGTTAAAAGAAGCATATGCTTTTGAAGCTTGGGCTAAAAGAATAACTGTAAATCATTGTTTGGCAACTATTAGAAAAGCAACCAACTTCAACATGTATTTAGACGACGTAAAGCTAATTTCTCAGCCTTCTGTCGATGAACTAAATACGTTGGAAGAAGAAGATTTGCTTAATTTATTAAACCACATTCCAGACGGCTGTAAAACGGTTTTTAACCTTTTTGTCATTGAAGGTTATGGACACAAAGAAATAGCCGAAATGCTAAAGATTTCTGAAGGCACCTCAAAATCACAATTGAATGCCGCTAAGACCAAACTGAAAGAACTGGTTAATAAATTGTATTATCAAAAAGCAAAATAGTCATGGACAATCAAGATAAATTATTCGATAAAATAAAAGAAGCTTCGCAAAAAGTCGAGTTTCAAGACTTTCCAGGAATGGAAAAAGTCTGGTCGCGCGTAGAAGAAAAACTGGACAAAAAAGAAGATAAAAAAACAATCGTTTTGTGGAAAAAAATTGCGATTGCGACTTCTCTTCTATTACTTATTTCTTTAGGATATCAATTTTTGCATGCAAATAAAGAAACTGCGGCAGAAACTTCAAAAGTTGTTCTAGAAGAAAAAGAAATAAAACAACCAGAGCACCCCATTTTAGATAAAAAAGTTGCAACTCCATCTTCAGATTCACAAATAATTTCTAATGAAGAAGCAGTTAAAATTTTAGAAAATAAAACTAAAAATAAAGAAAGAGTTGCAATTCAGGAAACAACCATTCATAAAACCGAACCAATTCAATCTATTCCAGCGCCACAAATTGTGGCAGAAAAAGCAATTCCTGAAAAAGTCTTGTTAGAAGAAACATTTGGAGAAGAAGACAATACCTCATCCAAAAAAGAAGTAACTCCAGATATGGGTTATTCAAGTTATCCTGAAAGAGAGTCTTCAAAAGTTGCTTATTCTACCGTACCGCCATCACAAAAAGCTAGAAAAAGCACTCCTTTAGTCGTTCTAAACGGAAATGCAATTGCGCACAGCGACGATGTCAAAAAAGACAAAATGATTCAGAACGAACTTCCGAATTTACAGCCAGAAAATTTAGATTCGCTTGTAGTTCTTGACGAACCTTTGTATATCATTGACGGAATTTATTATTCAGAAAATGATTTATTCGGAAAAAATCCAACGAGTCCGTATGCTCCCTTAGATAAACAAGACATTAAAACCATAACGATTTTACAAGACCTTGAAGCGATGGAAAAATATGGCGAAAAAGGCAAAAAAGGAGTTGTTATAATTACTACTAAAAACGGAAAACCAGCTCCGAAAAAATAAGCAGGTCACCACAGAACTTTGTCAAAGTTTGAAACTTTGACAAAGTTAAATCTCAACATTAATTCTTAAAACTTATAATCATGAAAAGTCTAAAACTTATTTCATCAGCCATTGCTATGCTTATATGTTTCGTAAGTATGGCGCAAGAAAGAACGATTTCTGGAACTGTCACAGATAAATCTAATTTACCGCTTCCTGGAGTTCAGATAACGATCAAAGGAACTAAAAAATATAGTCAAACTGATTATGATGGAAACTACTCTATTCAAGCCAAAAAAGGAGATGCCCTTGTTTTTAGTTACGTAGGAATGGATTCTCAAACTATTTATGTTAAAGATTCTAACATAATTAATGTAGTCCTAAAAGAAAATAATGCTCAACTTCAAGAAGTGGTAGTGGTTGGATATGGTGTCCAAAAAAAATCAATGGTAACTGGTTCAGTCTCGGAACGTAAAGGAAAAAGAACAAAAATTCAAGCTGAAAGTAATTCCCTTTACACTCCAAGCCCAACTATTACTATTCGCGGAAATGAATCTGTTTCTCCAAAAAATGAACCGCTGTATATTATTGACGGAGTTCCTGCAAAAGCCAACCAAATGGCAAAAATAAATCCGAATGATATTGATAATGTTTCGGTTTTAAAAGATCAAGCTGCAACTTCGATTTATGGAAGTAAAGCTTCAAATGGTGTTGTGATTATTTCAACCAAAAACGAAATCTACAAAAACCTAACAGAAAAAGAATTGGATAAAAAGTTGAAAATCCTGCCAATTCCTACTGAACCAACTCAAGAAGATTACGATTCTTTTGTAGAAAATGCTTTCGAAAGTCCGAAAACAGCGCCACTTTCAACTTTCTCTATAGATGTTGATAATGCTTCTTATACCAATATCAGACGATTTTTAAATAACGGACAGCAAGTTCCGAAAGATGCTGTACGTGTTGAAGAAATGGTTAATTTCTTTAAATACACTTATCCGCAACCAAAAAATGAACATCCGTTTTCTATCAATACAGAAGTGAGCGATTCCCCTTGGAATTCAAACAACAAAATATTGAAAATTGGTTTGCAAGGAAAAAATATTCCAACTCAGGATTTACCAGCTTCAAATCTTGTTTTCTTAATTGATGTTTCTGGGTCTATGGAAGACATGAACAAATTGCCATTACTAAAACAATCATTGAAAATTTTGGTTGACGAATTAAGACCAAAAGACAAAGTGGCAATTGTGGTTTACGCTGGCGCAGCAGGAATGGTTTTGCCTCCAACTTCTGGAGACGATAAAAAAACAATTATTAATGCATTAGACAATTTACAAGCCGGAGGAAGTACAGCTGGAGGAGCAGGAATTGAATTGGCTTATAAAATTGTCGCTGAAAATTTTATTAAAAGCGGAAACAACAGAGTAATCTTGGCTACTGATGGAGATTTTAATGTTGGAAGTTCTTCTAATTCTGATATGGAAAAATTAATTGAAGAGAAAAGAAAAACAGGCGTTTTCTTAACTTGTTTGGGTTATGGAATGGGAAATTACAAGGACAGCAAAATGGAAATCTTGGCTGATAAAGGAAACGGAAATTATGCTTATATCGATAACATTCAAGAAGCAAATCGTTTTTTAGGAAAAGAATTTAAAGGCTCTATGTTTGCTATCGCGAAAGATGTAAAAATTCAAATTGAATTTAATCCGAAACAAGTTCAGGCTTATCGTTTGATTGGATATGAAAACAGAAAATTGCGTCCAGAAGATTTTAAGAATGATGCCATTGATGCTGGAGAATTAGGAAGTAATCATACCGTTACGGCTTTGTATGAAATTATTCCGACTGGAGTAAAAAGCGATTATTTAGCCGAACAGCCAGATAACTTAAAATACACTAAAACAGAAACAAATTCTAATAATTACAATGGAGAATTAGCCACTATTAAATTTCGTTACAAAAAACCTGATGGAGAAAAAAGTATCGAAATGGTTCAGGTAATCGAAAACAAATCGGTTGTTTTAGAAAAAGCAAGTGACGATATGAAGTTTAGTTCTGCCGTAGCTTGGTTTGGATTAAAATTGAGAGATTCAAAATTAATTGCTGACAAATCTTCTGATGAAATTGTAAAACTGGCAAAGCAAGGAAATTCAAATGATGAAGAAGGTTATAAAGCCGAGTTTATTCGTCTAGTGGAAACTTCTAAACAGTATAATTAATAAATATTGTATTACATTTGAAATTCAATTTATAAACAATGAAACAACTACTATACGCGTTATTAGCATTTGCAAGTGTAAACTCTTTTTCTCAAACTAAAAATTCAATTGATAAACCCTTCATCGAAGTTTCAGGTCAGGCAGACACATTGGTACTTCCAAATAAAATATGGATCAATGTTTTATTAAGTGAGAAAGATTCCAAAGGGAAAAAATCGGTAGAAGATTTAGAAAAAGACATGTTTTCAAAATTAAAGGAAATTGGAATCAACATCGAAAAAGAAGTTACTATTAATGATATGTCAAGTAATTTTAAAAATTATTTACTAAAGCAAAATGATATTTTTAAATCAAAATCGTATTCTATCATAGTTAAAAATGCAATCGAAACTTCAAATGTCTTTATTGGATTAGAAAAAATTGGGATTTCAAATGTACGCATTGAAAAAATTGAAAATATTGATGAAAAAAATCAAACTTTTAATTAATGGTAAAGCGATATTGAATGCGAAACTAACAGCAGAAAGTTTTACTAAACCTTTAAATCAAAAAGTTGGGAATTCTATACAAATTAGCAATTTTGAAGATATTTCCCAACAATTATATGGCAGAGCTGCTGGTATTGTCGTAAACACTGGTTATGGTGGAAAAAGATACGAAAGTGAAAGTGCACCGAGCGAACCTGTTATAGAATTCGAAAAAATTAAAATATCCAGCTCAGTACAAGTCCGATTTCTCATAGAATAATTTTAATACAATCATAATAAATTAATTACACGCAAAATTCATGAATCCTATTTTAAGCCAAAATTTATTTTTAGTAAAAGAACATATCGGAATGTTCAAAGCCGCAAATAACTACGATATCTATCATCCAGAAAACAATCAAATTATTATGAACTGCCGAGAAAACAATCTTGGTTTTTTCACAAAAATATTCCGCTTTACAGATTATAAAAGAGCAACTCCATTTAATATTGAAATTACAACTGCTTCTGGCGAAAAGCTAATTACGGTAAGAAGAGATATTGCCATCTTTAGATCAACTGTCGAAGTGTTGGATGAAAAAGATCATTTGATTGGAACTTTCAAACAAAAGTTCTTTTCTATTGGAGGAAAGTTTGATATTCTGGATAAAAACGAAAAACCTGTTGCAACGCTTCAAGGAAAATGGACGGGTTGGGATTTTAAATTCTCACATGAAGGCAAACAATTGGCTCAAGTAAATAAAAAATGGGCCGGATTAGGAAAAGAATTTTTTACAACTGCTGATAATTATGCGCTTCAAATTGAAGATTCAGTTCCAGCTGATAGTTCGTTGAGACAATTGATATTAGGAGCTGTAATGTGTATTGACATGGTTCTAAAAGAATAACAAAACTTGTTAAACTTAGATTAAGAATATCTTTTAAAGCATCATTTTAGTTTTCAAAATATTATTTTTGTAAGACTTAAAATGATGCTTTCTGCATTTCTAAAAATACAATCATGACCGACTTAAAAAATAAAAATGCCTTTATTACTGGCGCAGGAAAAGGAATAGGAAAAGCTGTGGCAATTGCTTTGGCAAAAGAAGGTGTAAACCTGATTTTAGTTTCTAGAACTAAAAGTGATATCGATCAACTGGCAGAAGAAACTTCTAAACTGGGCGTAAAAACTTTGGCTTTAGCTGCAGATGTTTCTGATATTAATTCTATAAATGCTGCCGCTGAAAAAGCAATCGCAGAATTTAAAAGTATTGACATCTTAATTAATAGCGCTGGAATTGCTTCTTTTGGGAAGTTCTTAGAATTAGAACCAGAGGCTTGGGAAAGAATTATTCAGGTAAATTTAATGGGAACGTATTATACAACTCGCGCGATTATCCCAAATATGATCGAAAGGCAAACTGGAGACATTATCAATATTTCTTCAACTGCTGGACTAAACGGAAACGCTTTGACAAGTGCTTACAGTGCTTCTAAATTTGCTGTTTTAGGTTTAACTGACTCTTTGATGCAGGAAATGAGAAAACACAATATTCGTGTTACGGCGCTAACGCCAAGTACAGTTGCAACTGACATGGCAAAAGATCTTAATCTTACTGACGGAAACCCAGAAAAAGTAATGCAGTCTGAAGATATGGCAGATTTAATTATTGCTCAACTAAAATTAAATAGAAGAGTATTTATTAAAAACAGCAGTATTTGGTCTACTAATCCTTAAAAATTAAATTCCAATTTTTTGAAATTCCAAATTCCAATCTCAAAGCTATTGGAATTTAGAATTTTAGTATTGGAATTTCAAAAACTAAAAATATGGAACAATATTTAAGACAATTGGTCGAAATAGAATTTCAAGATAAAAAACAAGTTTTCTCTGGTTTTCTAATCGATTATTCTGACGACTGGATTTTACTCAGAAATAATCCTGTAGATTTTGTTTTGGATGGATTTGTTATTCTTAGAAATAAAAACATTGAAGCTGTAAACCGAGATCACGATTTGGCTTTTACTGAGAAAATAATTCGTTTAAAAGGTTTAAAAATAAATTCTGATGATATTATTCCAATCAGGGATTTAGCTTCTATTATCAAATATATTTCTGAGAAATACGGCATTTTTCAAATCGCAAAAAAATCATCTAAATCTGCTTATTTAGGAAAATTAATTAGTCTAAACGACGAAGAATTGACAATAGATTTTTTAGATACACGAGGTCAATTTGGTGGAGAATTAGGTTTTAATCCCGAAAAAATTCGAGTGATCGAATTTGATACAGATTATATTAATTCTTTGAAATTGTTAATTCCTGAAGATCAGAAGAAATAGTTATAAAAAAGCCCTTTTTAATAAAGGGCTTTTCTGTTTTTTGTCCTTTCGACGAAGGAGAAATCTTCACTAGAAGCTAGACAAAAATTGGATTTTCGTTGCGGAGTTACTTGTGGGGATTTCTCCTTCGTCGAAATGACAAACTATATGATAACTTTTGGGATTATCTCAAAAAAAATTAAGCTTCCGCCAATTTATTCAAAAACTCCAAACGTACACTTCCGTCTTCGTCTATTTTAGTTAAATTGATTTCTTGCAAAGTATTTACCAATTCTGGATTCCAAGGTGTTTTTACTTTCACGTAGTTTTCTGTAAATCCGTGAATGTATCCTTCTTTATTCTCACTTTCAAAAAGAACCGTTCTGTTTGTTCCTAACTGGCTTTCGTAGAATGCACGGCGTTTTTTAACCGATAAGCCTCGAAGCATTTTACTGCGTTTTGCTCTAACATTTGAAGGAACAACGCCTTCCATATCTACCGCTTCTGTATTATCTCTTTCTGAGTATGTAAATACGTGTAAATACGAAATATCCAATTCGTTTAAGAAATGATAGGTTTCTAAGAAATGCTCATCTGTTTCTCCAGGAAAACCAACAATTACGTCGACACCAATACAAGCGTGAGGCATTACTTCGCGAATTTTGTTTACACGATCAATATAAACTTCGCGCAAATAACGACGCTTCATTAACTTTAAAATATCATTGCTTCCAGATTGTAATGGGATATGGAAATGCGGTACAAAAGTTCGGCTTTTAGAAACAAATTCGATTGTCTCATTTTTCAACAAGTTTGGTTCGATTGACGAAATTCTCAAACGTTCAATTCCTTCTACTTTGTCTAAAGCTTGAACTAAATCTAGAAAAGTATGTTCGTGTTTTTTGTTTCCGAACTCTCCTTTTCCGTAATCACCAATATTTACACCCGTTAAAACAATTTCACGAATATTTTGCGCCGAAATTTCTTTGGCATTTTTTAGAACATTTTCTAAAGCATCACTTCTAGAAATTCCTCTTGCCAACGGAATTGTGCAATAGGTACATTTATAATCACAGCCGTCTTGAACTTTTAAAAATGCTCTTGTTCGATCTCCAATAGAATAACTTCCTACATAAAAATCGGCTTCAGCAATTTCACATGAGTGAACTTCACCCATATCATTTTTGCTCAAATCATGAATATAGTCTGTGATTTTGAATTTCTCTGTTGCTCCTAAAACCAAATCAACACCATCAACTGCTGCTAATTCTTCGGGTTTTAATTGTGCATAACAGCCAACAGTCGCAACAAAAGCTTTTTCGTTAAGCTTCATTGCCTTCTTCACTACTTGCTTAAACTGCTTATCTGCATTTTCTGTTACAGAGCAAGTATTAATGACATAAATATCTGCTATTTCTTCAAAATCGACGCGGTCAAAACCTTCGTCATTAAAATTTCTGGCAATTGTAGAAGTCTCTGAAAAATTCAGTTTACAACCCAGCGTATAAAAGGCAACTTTTTTTCTATTTTCCATAATCTGCTTAAATTAATGAAATCGTTGTCAAAAAATTTAAGGTCCGCAAATTTACAAACAATATTCATCAAAAGAAAGCGATTAATTCACTTCGAATCAATATTTTGGCGCTAATGTTAATTTAGAGACATTCAAAAGTTAAACTTTTTTATTTTTATTTAAAAAAAATACGAAACTATCATTTTTCAAATTTTAACATTACAATAAGAATAAAACGACAAAACAATCGATTAAAAGCAAATTTTATCGATTAAATACATTTTTTTATTTTTTAAATTCAAAATTTCTTACATTTACATTGTTATGAATACAGTTGGCAATAAATTCATAGTAAAGAATTTTACGGTGCTTTAATTAATTTAATAATAATTCAGGCATAACAATTTTGAATTTTACTCGTTATGTTGTTGTTTTGTGTTACAAAATGAAATGGGAAAGCCGAAAACCAAAGAGAGTAGGCAAAATTAAAATACAAATACCACGCTTTATGAAAGCATTTTTACCCACGATCTGCTTGATGTTCTTAACCTTATTTAGTTCGCAAGCGCAAACTAATGCTCCAGCCGCAAATGCAAATCCATTTCCTACTATTAGTACATTGACGACTTGGGCAAGCTTAAACTCACAACAGCAATTTGATGTTGCTATTCGTGCAGTTGGGTTTAAGTTTGAAGTTAAAGAACCAGGTGAAGGATCTACAGCTTATACCTACATTCGTAAAGTAACTGTTAACGAAGTAAACTATACAGATAGAATTGTATATAGAATTACAAACAATAATTCTGCAAGTATCATTTCTTTAGTAACCGCTTCTACTGATTTAGTTAGTTTATACACACCACAATTAGCAAGCTTTAAAAACAACAACTGTAAAACAGAAATGTCTAAAGACAAAAACACAACTTGCAGCTGTTACGAAAGTGCAAATTTTGCAATTGATCTTTGCGACGAGCGTGTAAAATTAACTATGGGTGACGGAAATAAATACTTTGTTTCTGTAGCTAAAAAATAATATTTTTAAATATTACTTCTTTAATTAATTCCAAATCTTTATTGACTTTTAAGTATGTAAAGATTTGGAATTCGTTTTTTATAGTAAGTTCGGATTTTTAAGTTCGTACCAAACTTCTAGTTCTTCTTCGTAATCGAAAGAATTTACAAAATGAAAGCCCAATTTCTCTAGAATTTTTCTTGAGTTTTCGTTTCCTGCATCTGCGTAAGCATAAAGCACTTCTACTTTCATTTTATTAAAAGCATGATCAATAAAAGCTCTTCCTGCTTCGGTTGCGTAACCTTTACCCCAATGTTTTTCGATAAAACGATATCCTAACTCGTAAAAGTTTTTATGATTATTTATCTCGTCTGTAATAAACTTTATTCCAGACCAGCCAATAAATTCATTTGTTTCTTTTAAAACAACAGCCCAACGTCCTGTTCCTAGATCTTTGTATTGTTTCTGAACAAATTTGATATATTCAATACTTTCATCAATATGTTTTACAGGTCTATTTCCAACAAATAAATTCACATTCGGATTAGAATCCAATTCGAACATTCCTTCAGCATCAGAAAGTTCAAGTTCCCGTAAAATTAGACGTTCCGTTTTAATTGGATTTTTCATTTTAGTTTAGTTTAAAATATAACGTGTTACTACTTCAGCAACACCATCATCATTATTTGAAGCTACAATTACATCGGCTTTATCTCGTAACTCAGGATTAACGTTATCAACCCAAACACCTAAACCAGCATATTCTATCATTGTCAAGTCATTTCCTGCGTTTCCTACAGCTATAATTTCACTTTGATGAATTCCGAGCTGTTCAGCCAAAAGTTTCAAGCTCGCGGCTTTATCAATTCCTTGTTGCGCTGCTTCTAGAAAAAATGGTTTAGACATTGAAACGCTTAAATGTGGCATGGCCTCCATCAAATCTTTTTCTAACGTCTTTAAATACGCTGGATCTTGCAATAAAATACACTTAACTGCCGGTCTGTCTACATAATCTTTAAAGCTTGAAACTTTGTGATGTGCCATTCCTGTGATTTCTTTTTCGACCTCAATAAATTCAGAATCTGTTTCGCTAATGATTTGATCATCTAAATAAGTAATGATATGTGCCTTCTTTTCTACACTATAATCGTATAAAGCATGAATTTGCTCTACAGTTAACTTTTGCTCAAACAAAATAAAATCATCTTTTACACGGCTAATTATTGCTCCGTTAAACGAAATCATATACGAATCGTTTTTATCCAATTCCAACTCTTTTGCATAAGCGGTCATTGCTGTAGTTGGTCTTCCTGAAGCCAAAACCACATAAACGCCCTTTGCCTGAGCTTCTAAAATTACTTTTTTATTTAAATCTGAAATTCTATGATCGTCTGTCAACAAGGTATCATCCATGTCAAGCACTAACATTTTGTATTGCATTTTTTTTATAGTTTGCATTCTCCGTCTCCGTTTTTAATCAATATTGACTGAAAACGGAGACGGAGAATTTTTCTTAAAGACTCATTCTAAATTCTTCTATAACTGGATTTGCTTTTGCGAAATCTGTTTCTTGTATAAATACTTCAACAGCCAAATCTGTCTGTCCAAAACCTCCTAAACGAGCCGATTGAATATTATCTTTTTTTACTGTCTCTACTCCAGCTTCTTCTAATCTTTCTTGCAAAGCAATTGCTAATACTTCGCTTCCCGAAAATACTTTCATTAATCCCATAGCATTCTTTATTTTATTCTAATATTACTTTTAATTGTTTTTGAAAATCTTCATTTTCGTTAACACCTATATGTTCTTGATGTTTTAATGGATAAAAATAAGCATTTGATTTTAAAAGCTTTTTTAACCTTATTGAATTTTCAAAAGGAATTAACTGATCGCTAGTTCCATGAAAAATATAAATTGGACTTTTTACTTGTGGCAGATATTCATTAGTTTCCAAACTAAACTTCTTCATAAAATCAGGAAAAAAAGGAACTCTTGAGCTTGATAATTCTAAAAAGTTATAATACGGAGCCTGAAGAATCAATGCTTTTGCTTTACTTTCTAAAGCCAATTTTGCCGCAAAACCAGAACCTATAGAATAACCTGCAATTATAGTTTTATCTTCAGAATATCTTTTTGAAATACTTTTATATACAATTGATATATCTTCCGTTAATTGTTCTTCATTTTCAATTTCGCCTTCACTTTTTCCGAAACTTCTATAGTCTAAAATAAAAATATCATAACCTAATGATGTGTATATTTTTGCAATTTTACCCCAAGTTTCAAGTGTTCCAGCATTCCCATGAAGGTAAAAAACAAGACCTTTTGACTGTTTTGCCTTAAATAATAATCCGTTCAAAATTGTTCCGTCAAACGATTTTATATTTATTTCTTCGAATTTCTGCTGATAATCAAACTTATAATCTTTAGGCAATCGAGAAGCGTGAAAAACTAACCCTACCTGATTAAAATACACATAAGAAATCGCTAAAACATAAAGAACGAGAAAAAAGCACAAAAGTACAATTGACAAGAATTTAAGTGTTTTAAAAATTTCCATTGATTGATTTCTGATTAAATTTAAGTAAAAGTGGCAGTTTACAATATTGTTACTGTAAACTGCCACTGCAAACTGTCACTATATATTACTCTTCTTCAATATCGTCGTCCTCTTCATCAAGTTCTTCTCCGTCTTCATCCATGTCAAATAAATAAGGTTCTACCATGATTTTATCTGCCAAAATTTCGATACGTTCGGTCAAAGCTTCAGAAAAGATAATTCGCCGCACTTTAGCAATACTGTTTGAAATACGTGTGATTTTTGGATCGTGACGCAGTTTCAAAATCGGATCTGCATCATCCACAATAAACATTTTTAAGCGATTTACATTGTACCCCGCTGTACTAAACATATCGTTTAATTTAGTCGGTGTTCCAATTAAAACATCGACTCCTGTAGAAACGTAGTTTTTATCGTAATCCATGTCGCCTTTTTCATTTACACCATAAATTTCCAAATCGGTGTATTTCCCATATTTATTAAAAAGCTCAACCATTTCCAGAACCTTTGCTTTGTCTTCAACAAAAATGAGAGCTCGAGGAGATTCTTCTGTTTGTCCAGCCAATTGCTGAATTACATTTAAAACAATTGTAGTCGTTTTTCCACTTCCCTTTGGAGAAATAATAACACAGTCAGCGCCACTTTTTATGGTAGAAAAAGTTTCCAACTGCAAAGCGTTGGCTTCTGTCAGACCATTTTCAATTAAAGCGTCTTGTAATTTCTCGTTTATTTTTTTTAGTTTCATTTTTTTTAAGCTTTAGGCTTTAGGCAATAAGCTATAGGCCAAATTTATTGTGTCTTTTTTTTGCTTAAAGCCTAGAGCTTATAGCTTATTTCGCGAAGTACCTATTTGCTTGCAAACATTTTCACATCTGATTCTGAGATTTCGCTTCCTCCCAAAATGATCAATCTTTCTACTACATTTCGAAGCTCACGAATATTTCCTGTCCAGTCGTATTCTTGTAATAATTTAATGGCTTGCGCCGAAAACGACTTAACAGCATTTCCTTGTTCAGAAGCTATTTTTTCTGTAAAATGCGAAATCAAAGCAGGAATATCATCGCGTCTTTCATTCAATGGCGGAACTTTAATTAAAATTACAGCCAAACGATGGTATAAATCTTCACGGAAACGGCCTTCTGCAATTTCTGTTTTCAAATCTTTATTCGTTGCTCGCTACAACACGGACATCAACTTTTATGTCTTTATCAGCTCCAACTCTCGTAATCATATTTTCTTGAAGCGCACGTAAAACTTTCGCTTGCGCAGAAAGGCTCATGTCTCCAATTTCATCCAAGAAAATAGTTCCCTTGTCTGCTGCTTCAAACTTTCCAGCACGATCTTTCACTGCCGATGTAAAAGCACCTTTTACATGTCCGAACAATTCACTTTCGATCAATTCACTTGGAATTGCGAGCACAGTTTACTTCAATTAAAGGAAAAGTAGAACGTTCGCTTTTTTCATGCAATTGATGTGCTACTAATTCTTTTCCTGTTCCGTTTGGTCCCGTAATCAAAACTCTGGCTTCTGTTGGAGCAACTTTATCAATCATCACTTTTATATGATTAATTGATTCGCTGTCACCAATCATTTCGTAATTTTTGCTAACTTTTTTCTTTAAAATTTTATTTTCAACAACTAATTGTTTTTTATCTAAAGCATTACGAACAGTATTTAACAAACGATTCAAATCTGGCGGTTTCGAAATATAATCAAAAGCTCCCAAACGCATCGTTTGAATAGCAGTTTCCATATCGCCGTGACCAGAGATCATTACCATCGGAATTTCTGGCTTTATTTTTTTAGCTTCTTCCAAAACCTCAACACCGTCCATTTTTGGCATTTTGATATCACACAAAACCAAATCATAGTCGTTGTTTTTTATTTTTTCAAGTCCCACAACTCCATCTTCAGCTTCATCAACTTGATATGAATCATTTTCTTCTGATAAAATTTTCACCAAAACTCTTCTGATCGTTGCTTCGTCTTCGACAATTAGTATTTTACTCATTTCTTTTTGAGGTTCTAAGGTTCTAAGATGCTAAGGTACTGAGGTTTTTCTGCAAGAAGCTAAAAAAAAACTTAGCATCTTAGAACCTTAGTATCTTAGCAACTTTAAAAGTTAATATTTTAGCCACTTATACAATTCTTTCCAAGTGGTTTTTTTGCCATACATTAAAATACCTACTCGGTAAATTTTAGCGACAAACCAAACCACAAGGAAAAATGTAGCAAACAATAATGATACCGAAATTGCAATTTGCCACCACGGCACACCAAACGGAATGCGCATTAACATTACAATTGGTGAAGTTAGCGGAATCATTGAAAAGATAACCGCAACACTTCCGTGAGGATCGTTTACTACTGTAAAAAATCCTATGTAAACGCTCAAAATCAGAGGCATTAAAATTGGAAGCAGAAATTGCTGAGAATCGGTCTGATTGTCAACTGCGGCTCCAATTGCTCGCATAAAACGAACTGTACAGAAAATATCCTCCAATAAAATAAATTACAAATCCGATTAAAATACTTGCAATTGGCAAATTCCATAATTCGGCAATGTACATTTGTGCAGATCCCGAAAACTCATGTTGTGCGGTTTGCATCATTTCTGGAGAAATTCTCGCAGCTGGCCCTACATTTACTCCAAAAAATGCCGAGGCCGCAAACATTAATCCTAAACCAATTATGGCCCAAATTATAAATTGCAGAATACCTGCTAATGAAGTTCCGACAATTTTTCCAATCATCAATTGAAATGGTTTTACTGACGAAATAATGATTTCAATAATTCGGTTTGTTTTTTCTTCGATTACGCTTCGCATTACCATATTTCCGTAAATGATAATAAACATCATGATCAGGTAACCAAATGCACCGCCAATTCCTATTTTAATTTCGTTTAAACCTTTTAAACTTTCTTCTCCCGAAGCTTTAACCAAATGAATATTTACATCTGATTGCGCTTTCTGAATAGCCAAAGTGTCTAATTTTGCTTCTTCCAGATTTAGTTTTGTGATTTTATTTCCGATAATATCCTGCGTATTTTCGATAAAAGAAATACTTGGACTATTGTTAGAAATAAACTCGACTTTACTTTCTAAATCTTTATTATTTTTTGTTTTCGGAATGACAATTAATCCATTGAAATTTTCTTTGGTAATGCTGTCTTTTAAAGCTTTAACATCAACTTCAGATAAATTCAAATATTTAAATTCGGCTCCTTTTTTATTTTCTTTTAAAAAATCTGAAATAAAAATACCAGTTTCGTCATGAATTGCGATACGTTTTGTTTCTGCTTTCATTGAACTCAAATAGCCAATAAAAACAGCAATAGCCACAAACAAAAGCGGACTCAAAAAAGTCATGACAACAAAAGATTTATTGCGGACTTTGGCAATAAATTCTCTTTTTATAATCAACGAGATAATACTCATAAATAATTAATTTTCAAATTTTAAATCCCAAATTCCAACTTTTAAAAGCCTAGAATTTAGAATTTCTATATTGGAATTTTTAAATTTTGTTTTCAGTTACTGTCTGAATAAAAATATCATTTACACTTGGAATTTTCTCAACGAAATGTGTTACTTGTCCTCGTTGCGTCAGTACATGTAATAATTCGTTTGGTGAAGCATTTCCTATCTGAATGTTTAATTTTAAATCATCATTTAAAGATTTAAAACTAGCAGGCGAAACTGTAAATTTCTGTGTAATATCATACATCAAACCTTCAACATTATTAGTCAAGATTCCAACTTCAAAACTATTGGTTCTAAATTGGCGTTTTACGTCTGCCACTTTACCTTCAATCAATTTGTTTGATTTATGAATTAAAGCTATATGTTCGCACATTTCTTCAACACTTTCCATTCTGTGAGTAGAGAAAATAATTGTAGAGCCTTGTTCTTTCAAAGCTAGAATTTCATCCTTAATAATATTTGCGTTAACGGGATCAAATCCTGAGAAAGGTTCATCTAAAATCAGCAATTTTGGTTTATGTAAAACACAAACAACAAACTGGATTTTCTGTGCCATACCTTTAGAAAGCTCTTGGATTTTTTTATTCCACCAACCTTGAATCCCTAAACGATCAAACCAATAATCCAATTGCTTTTTAGCTTCGGCTTTAGAAAGGCCCTTCATTTGTGCCAAATACAAACATTGCTCGCCCACTTTCATCGAGCTATAAAGACCTCTTTCTTCTGGAAGATATCCTATAGTTTGTACGTGTTTTTGTTGCAATCTTTCTCCATCCAAAATTACTTCGCCACTATCTGGCAATGTAATTTGGTTTATGATTCTGATAAGGGAAGTTTTTCCGGCTCCATTCGGACCTAAAAGTCCATATATACTGCCTTTTGGCACATTTAATGAAACTTCGTTAAGTGCTACATAATCGCCGTATTTTTTTACGACCTTATGTACTTCAAGTAAGTTACTCATGCTATTTTTAAGGATTTACTGCGTCACTTTACCAATTAAGGCTCAGCGACTGTAAAAGTAAATAATTCGAAGCAAAATTGTGTTATATTACACAAAAAACCCATTCTAATTTATACTAGAATGGGTTTTTATTTTATTATAACCTTTTAAAAAAGTTTAGATTATGAGAACATATCTTTTACTTTTTCAAAGAATGATTTCTCTGATTTCTCTGGACTTGGAACAAAGTGCTCGTCGTTTAAAGCATTTTCAAAGAATTGTTTTTGCTCTTTATTTAATGTTTTTGGAGTCCAAACGTTTACGTGAACCAATAAATCACCGCTTCCGTAACCATTTAAACTTGGAATTCCTTTTCCTTTTAATCTTAAGATTTTTCCAGATTGAATTCCTTCTTCCAATTTAATACGAACTTTTCCGTTTATAGCTTCAATATCTTTAGAAGATCCTAAAACTGCTTCAGGGAAACTGATATATAAATCAAAGTGAACGTTTTCACCTTCACGTTTCAAGAATTCGTGTTCAATTTCTTCAATCGCTACAATTAAATCTCCTGGAATACTGTTTCCTGGCGCATCGTTACCTTTGTTAGCAACTTTTAACTGCATTCCGTCAACAACTCCTGCAGGAATTTTGATTGATACTGTTTCGTCTTCTTGCACCATTCCTTGAGCATCTGCCTCAGAAGGTTTTTTATCTAAAATCTGACCAGAACCACCACAAGTAGGACAAGTAGACGCAGATTGCATTCTTCCTAAAATGGTATTGGTTACACGCATAACTTGTCCTTGACCATTACAAGTCGTACAAGTTTTATACGTTACGCCTTTTGCCTGAACTTTACGTTTTACTTTTACTTTTTTCTCTACTCCATTTGCAATTTCTTCTAAAGTCAATTTTACTTTAATTCGAAGATTGCTTCCTTTCGCACGACGAGGACCTCCGCCTCCGCCTCCGAAACCACCAAATCCACCACCAAAAATATCACCAAACTGGCTGAAAATGTCATCCATATTCATACCACCGTGACCACCGCCAAATCCGCCAGAACCATCAAATGCTTGATGACCATACTGATCGTATTTCGCTTTTTTCTGCGGATCACTTAAAACTTCATAAGCTTCTGTTGCCAATTTGAAGTTTTCTTCTGCCTCTTTGTCGCCTGGGTTTTTATCAGGATGGTATTTTAAAGCACTTTTTCTGTATGCTTTTTTAATTTCGGCAGCGTCAGCATTTTTTGAAATGCCTAGTATTTCGTAAAAATCTTTTTTCATAATTAGATTAAGTTCCAAATCTTAAAAATTCCAAAATCCAAAAATGCATTTGAAATTCTTATTGCATTTTTTAGTTTCCTACAACAACTTTAGGGTAACGAATAATTTTGTCTCCTAATTTGTATCCTTTTTCAATAACATCAACAATTTTTCCTTTTAGTTTGTCAGACGGTGCTGGAATTTGAGTAATTGCTTCAGCAACATCAGCATTGAAAGCATCTCCTGCCTGAATTTCAACTTGCTCTAAACCTTTAGAAACTAAAGTGCTTTTCAATTTTTCGTGAATCAACTCAACACCTTTTTTCAAATTCTCATCTTCAGACTTGTTGATCTCTACTGTCGCTCTGTCAAAATCATCTAAAACTGGAAGCATCGCCAATAAAACTTCTTGGTTTGCTGTTTTAAATAAATCAAGACGCTCTTTTGAAGTTCTTTTTTTATAATTTTCAAATTCGGCGAATAATCTCAAAAACTTATCTTTTTCTTTAGCTAAGTCTTGAGCTAGTTGCTCCTCAACACTTAATTCTTCAACAATTAATTGCTCTCCATTAGCGTTAGTCTCTATCGTTGCATCATCTAATTCCTGATCGAATTCTGTATTTTCCGTAGTCATATCACTTTTATTTTTAAAAATATTCTTAAACTTCATTTTTTATTTCTTTCTGTTGGATTGCAAAAGTACTGCCAAATCTTATAAAATGTCAAATTGTCACTTTATTAATTATGAGCCACTTAAAAAACGCATTTGCCCAGAAAAAATTTATTATAATTTTAAGACTATTACGTTTTAGTTTATCTTATCTTTGAGACCAATAACATAAATTATTACCACCAAAAATTGAATTTAAGGGTTGGCTTCGGCCTCTAAAATAATTATTAATTCAAGTTTACCTTATATTAAAAAAAGCTTCGCCTATAGAGACGAAGCTTTTTTTATGTTTGAGCTTTACATGACAAAGTTGTCATTTCTTATTTTTGCACGGGCGGAGGGATTCGAACCCCCATCAACGGTTTTGGAGACCGCTATTCTACCCTTGAACTACGCCCGTAACTTGAGGTCGCAAATTAAAAGCTTTTTTTCTTTACTGGCAATTATTTCAGACAGAGATTTTAAAAGAAAGTCCTTTAGACTCAAGGAATATCAAGCAAAAACTTTTGTTTCAGACAGTTAACTCTGCAAAATATTTTTCAATATTTTACGTAGATTTAAAAAGATTTAGGCAGATTAGAGTAGATTTCATCCATATAAAATTCAAACTAAATCTGCTCTAATCTGCGTGAACCAAAATCTTTTAAATCTGATTCTTAGATTAATGCATTTTTCAAACCTTCGTAATCTACAGAAACCTGTTCTCCTGTCACTAAATTTTTAAGCGTATATGAATTTGAATTAATTTCCTGATCTCCAACCAGTACGGCAAACGGAATTAAACGTTTATCTGCATATTGAAATTGTTTTCCAACTTTTACACTGTCAGGATATAATTCTACTTTTATATTTTCCTGTCTTAATTTCTGAATCGCTTTTGAAGCATACAAAGCTTCTTTATCTCCAAAATTCAAGAATATCGCTTTTGACGTTGCTTGCAACAGTTTCTGGAAATAATTGTAATTCTTCTAAAACTAAATAAATTCTATCCAAACCAAAAGAGATTCCGACACCACTCATATTTTTCAAACCAAAAATACCAGTCAGATCGTCGTATCTTCCTCCGCCGCCAATAGAACCCATGGCAACTGTTTTTGGAGCTGCAACTTCAAAAATAGCTCCCGTATAATAATTTAAACCACGAGCTAATGTCACATCCAAATCCAAAATAGCAGTTGAAAGACCTAAAACGGCAACATTGTCACAAATAAACTTCAATTCTTCAACTCCTTTCATTCCCTCTTCAGAAGAAGACAATAAGTCTGAAAGCTGTGCAATTTTGTCTACAAAACTTCCTGTGAAACTAAAAAGTGGCTGTACTTTAACTAAAGCATCTTCAGAAATTCCTTTTTCGATCATCTCTTTTTTAACGCCGTCTTCACCAATTTTATCCAATTTATCAAGCGCGACTGTAAAATCAATTAATTTATCAGAAGCACCGATAACCTCAGCAATTCCAGATAAAATTTTTCTGTTATTGATTTTAATTGTAACACCTTCTAAACCTAAAGAAGTAAAAACAGTATCGTACAATTGAACCAATTCTACTTCCTGCCAAAGTGATTTTGAACCTACAACATCAGCATCACATTGAAAGAATTCTCTAAAACGTCCCTTTTGCGGATTATCAGCTCTCCAAACTGGTTGAATTTGGTATCTTTTAAACGGAAATTCAATTTCGCTTTGGTGTTGCACCACGTATCTTGCAAACGGAACTGTCAAATCGTAACGCAACGCTTTCTCAGAAATTTTTCCTGTGAATTTATTTAATTCGATTCTTTGCTCTAAAGTTATTTTTTCAGCAGAATTCAATTGCAATTCTTCAATTGATTCTGGCAATTCAATTTTACTTTTATTATAGAAAAAGTTACCTGAATTTAAAATTTTAAAAATCAGACGGTCTCCTTCTTCTCCATATTTCCCCATTAAGGTATCTGAATTTTCAAACGAAGGCGTTTCGATTGGCTGAAAACCAAATTTCTCGAAATTAGCTTTTATCGTTTGAATAATATATTGACGTTTTGACACCTCAGCTGGTGAAAAATCTCTTGTCCCTTTTGGTATGCTTGGTTTTGAAGCCATCTTCTTTTTATTTTAGATTGTTGATTTTAGATTTTAGATTGTTCCAATCTTTATCTAAAAATCTTATAATATTACTTTATTCCCAGATTTTTTTTTAAGACTGTTGGTTCTTTAGACTTTCGGCTTTATGATTTTCCAACTTACAACTTAATTTAAGTCTGCAAATATCTTACTTTTTAAAATAAATAATAACACTTGGAAAACAAACTTGTAACAAAAAACGTATTTTCGTGACAAATTGGTCATGATGCTAAAATTATTTAAAGAAAATATCCGAATTGCTTTTGGTTCTATCAAAACACAAATTCTGCGTACTATTCTTACCGTTTTAATTATCGCAATAGGTATTACGGCTTTGGTTGGCATCTTGACTGTTGTTTCTGCTTTAGAAAATACTATTTCTAGCGATTTTGCTTCGATGGGAGCTAATACTTTTAACATTAACCAATACGAGAATAAAGTTCGAAACCGTGGCGGGAGAGAACGCGAAGTCATCAATCCAATTATTTCGTATCCAGAAGCTGTTGCCTTCAAAAACAAATACAAATATCCGTTTACCGAAACCTCTCTCTCTTTTACCGCAACTACAACTGCTGAAGTAAAATATTTAAGCGAAAAAACAGATCCAGAAATTACAATTGTTGGAGTTGATGAACATTTTATTACCAATTCTGGACTGGAAACCAGTTTGGGAAGAAGTTTTAATCAATTTGACATTGAGAACAACACTTATTCTTGCATTGTGGGTTCTGATTTTGAAAAAGGACTTTTAAAAGATATAAATCCAATTGATAAAATCATTTCTATTCGAGGCGCAAGATTTAAAGTAATTGGCGTTCTTAAAGAAAAAGGATCTACGTTTGGAAACAGTCAGGATTTAAGAGTATTAATTCCTATTCAAGTTGCAAGATCTTTATTTACAGCTCCAAATATCAATTACACCATTAGTGTGATGGTTTCAAAAAAAGAAGTTTTAGATGAAGCCATAGATAATGCTACAAGTACAATGCGAAGAGTTCGCAAGTTAAGTCCTGTACGCGACAACAATTTTGGCATAGTACGCAGCGATGACTTAATTAACCGAATTCTGAGCATCACACAATATTTAGGATTGGCAGACTTGGACTATTTCTATTATCACTATTTTAGGGTCTTCAATAGCTTTAATGAATATTATGATTGTTTCGGTTACAGAACGTACTCGAGAAATTGGTGTTCGCAAAGCTTTGGGAGCCAAAAGATCTACTGTTGCTTTTCAGTTTTTTATAGAAACTTTATTAATTGGTCAAATTGGAGGTTTGGTTGGAATTGTTTTAGGAATTCTACTTGGCTTTGCTATAGCAACCGCAATGAGTTTTTCTTTCGTAATTCCGTGGATGGCGATTTTTGTAGCTTTTGCAACTAGTTTTATGGTGGCAATAGTTTCTGGCTTATATCCAGCTATTAAAGCATCAAAACTAGACCCTATTGAAGCGTTGCGTTACGAATAGTTGTAGTCGCAGGTTTCAATCTAATAATCGTTTTTACTTTTTAAACGACTCTTCTTTATATTTTCTAATATAATTGGAAAATCATTCTTGCGACACACTCCTAACTGAAGACAACCAATTGGAGCCTTTGGGTGATACTCATTTTCTTCATAAAGTTTATGTAGTATTTCAGGTATTTGACTCTCAAATCTTACAGCTAAAATATGATTATTTCCTATCGAAGTGTTTTCTGCTGGAATCCATCCATTCACCAAAGAATGAATAAGTTTAAATTCCTGATAAACAAATTCGTCTGGATTCCGAAAATCAAAAATACATCCTAAATCTGTACTTATAGGCCAAGCAGCAGACGATCGAAATGTTCCTAACAGAATTTCATTTTCAGCTTTAGACCAATTCATAAAATCATTATAGAAATTTGTTTTTAATCGATTTTCAAAACGTTTTTCAACAACATCTTTAACAGATTTAATTCCGTCTAACGAAAAATAACCATCAATTACAATATAGTTTTCTTTGGGGTTAGTTCGATATTCCATAAGATACTAACTGAATTATCAAATTATAAGTCTTTCAAAACCTTACCCGAAATCATACGATCATTGTCATAAATATCTTTTCGAAGCTCAACGTTTTCAAAACTCATATTTTCTAGTAATTCAATCATTTCTTTTCCAAGATATTGATTGATCTCAAAATATAATTTCCCTTTTTTCTGAAGTCCGTTTTGTGCCAAAGAAGCGATTTTTCTATAAAAAATAAGCGGATCATTATCTTCTACAAAAAGTGCTAAATGTGGTTCATAATCCAGTACATTCTTTTTGATTTCTACTTTTTCCAGATTTCGAACATAAGGCGGATTTGAAACAATAATATCAAACTGATTAGAAAATTCTTCTGCTTCTAAAATATTCAGCAACATAAAAGTAACATCTACATTATTTGCCACAGCATTTCTTTTGGCAGTTTCTATAGCTTTTTTAGAAACATCAATTCCAAAAACCTCTGCGTTGGGAAGATTTTTTGCTAACGAAATCGCAATACAGCCCGTTCCCGTTCCAATATCTAGAATTCTTATCTTTTTATTTTTATCTCGACTTGTATTTTCGTTAATAATCCATTCGACCAATTCTTCAGTTTCAGGTCTCGGAATCAAAACATTTTCATTCACTTCAAAATCTAAACCGTAAAAATTTGTTTTACCAAGCAAATACTGAATTGGCACTTCTTTTTTAAGTTGTTTTAGAAGTTCATCCCACACTACAAAATCATTCTCATCAAAAGCCAATTCATGATTTAAAGCTAAATCAATCTGACGAAGCTGGTGTTTATTTTCCAGAATTAAATAAAAAAAACTCTCCGCTTCGTACGCATCGTAAAAAGGAGCTAATTCTTTAATAAACTGAGTACGATATTGTTTAATTTTCATTTTATTTTTTTGAATATTTTATTCAGCCAAAGCTGATTCTAACCCTTCAATAAGTCTTGTTTGTTAAGATTTGTTACAACTTTTCTACAAAACTTTCAACATCCACACTGGACAAGAATTATGCCCTGTACAACCTAATGGTGCATCTAAATATTCAAAACCGGATTTTTTATACAACTTTTGTGCAGCATGCATAAATGGCATAGTTTCGATATAACATTTTTCAAAACCAAAAATTCTGGCTTGTTCTAAACATTTCTCCATCATCTGTGTTCCAATTCCTAAACCTCTAGTTTTGGGCAAAAAATACATTTTCTGCAATTCACAAATTTCTGGATTTCCATTTTCTAAAGGCGCAATTCCAGCGCAGCCAACAATTTCTCCGTCATTTTCAACAACAAAATATACCGAATTGGGTTTGCTATATTCTTCAAACATCAAATCTAAATAAGGATCTTCATATGCTGTTCCAACTTTTGGAATTTCCATTTCATCAAAGACAGAACGTATCAAACTTGCAACTGCTTGATTGTCTTCTTTTTTAATTGCTCGTATAAGCCAATTTACCATTTTTTTTATTCTAAATCATTATAAACACAAAAGTAAAGATAGTTTTGAATACTACTATAACTATCGGGATTGTTTCACAACTTAACCCTTTTCAGTTAATGATAATCTTAAAATTAACTACTTTTGCACTGTGAATATACATGAAAAATATATAAAACGCCGCATCGAACTGGCACAAAATGGACTTGGAACAACGTATCCAAACCCCATGGTTGGTAGCGTAATTGTTTACGAGAATAAAATTATTGGCGAAGGCTGGCACATAAAGGCTGGAGAGCCACATGCAGAGGTTAATGCGGTGCGATCTGTAAAAGATAAATCGCTGTTGAAAAAAGCTACAATTTATGTAAGCTTAGAACCTTGCAGTCATTTTGGCAAAACTCCTCCTTGCTGTGATTTGATTATCGCCAATGAAATTCCCAATGTTGTTGTCGGTACAGTTGATCCAAATGAAAAAGTAGCGGGAAAAGGCATTTTAAAATTGATTGAAGCTGGTGCGAATGTTACTGTCGGAGTTTTAGAAGATGATTGCAACGAGCTTAATAAACGCTTTTTTACTTTTCATCAAAAAAAGAGACCCTATATTATTTTAAAATGGGCAGAAAGTCAAGATGGATTTTTGGCTCCTGAAAAAGTCTCGAATCAAGACCGAAAACCAATTTGGATTACAAATCAATATTCGCGACAATTGGTTCATAAATGGAGAACTGAAGAACAAGCTATTCTTGTTGGAACACAAACCGTCATTGATGATAATCCAAAATTGAATGTTCGAGATTGGCAAGGAAATAATCCGACGAGAATTGTTATTGATCAAAATAATCGAATTGACGAAAACAGTTTTATTTTTGATGATACGGTAAAAACTATTATTTTTTCTAAAGATTCAAAACCGTCAAAAGAAAATACTCAATTTGAGATAATTGATTTTGATAAAAATATCATTCCTCAGATTTTAGACGTTTTGTATCAGAATCAAATTCAATCTGTAATTATTGAGGGCGGAAGACAAACGCTTCAATCTTTTATAGATGAAAATCTTTGGGATGAAGCTCGAATTTTTATCGGAAAAACAAGTTTTGAAAAAGGAACGAAAGCTCCAGAAATTTCAAGAAAAAACAGTTCAAAGACCAATATTTTAGGTGACGAATTAATACAAATTAGAAATTATGATTGATGCGATAATTTTTGACTTTGGGGATATTTTTATCAATTTGGATAAACCTGCTACTATTTCTGGTTTACAAAAATTGGGGATGAAGGAATGGAACAACGAACTGGATCAGTTAAATCTCTCTTTTGAAACGGGATCTATTTCGCCAGAAGAATTCATTGCTGGTTTTCAAAAACAATTGCCAAACGCTTCAAGAGAAAATATTTTAAAAGCATGGAATGCTGTTTTAGCAGATTTTCCTTTTTATCGTTTGGAATTTCTTCAAGAGTTATCAAAAAAATATCGTTTGTTTTTGTTGAGTAATACCGATTCAATTCACATCAATACTTTTGAAGAAAAAAGTGGCGTTTCTTTTTATAAAGATTTTTACAATTGTTTTGAAAAAGTATATTTTTCTTTTGATATTGGAATGAGAAAACCAGATCCGAAAATTTATCAATTTGTTTTGGACCAGAATAATTTAATTGCAGAAAACACTTTATTTGTTGACGATAAAACAGAAAATACTGACAGCGCCGCAACTTTAGGAATCAAAGTATGGAATCTTCAAGTTGGCAAAGAAGATGTTGTTGATCTATTCACCAAAGGATTATTGTAACACACTTTCTAGTAAAAAATATTTAGCCACAGATTAAAAGGATTAAAAAGATTTCTTTTTTTGCTTTTTTAAAAGAAAATCTGTGAGAATCTTTTTAATCCTTTTAATCTGTGGCTAAAAAAAACTTAAACCCTTACAATTGGAAATTAACGATACTTATCAAACTATTGCATCTGCATCTGAAGAAATACTGTTTAAAGAAAAAGGCAGTAAGTTCTTTGGTTATGCTTTTCCGATAGATCATGAGGACGAAGTAAAACCCATAATAGAAGACCTTAAAAAACAGCATCCGCATGCGGTGCATTATTGCTATGCCTACCAATTAGGCGTCGGAAATAAAGTTTCGTACCGTGCCAATGATGATGGTGAACCAAGCAACACTGCCGGAGCACCAATTTATGGCCAGATACAATCTTTTGGAGTTACAAACGTTCTTGTTGTAGTAGTTCGAATTTTTGGAGGAGTAAAATTAGGCGTTGGCGGTTTAATAGCCGCATATCGAACAACGGCACAACAGACTTTGGAAATTTGTGAAATCGTTGAAAAGACAATCGATGTCGAATTTTTAATTTCTTTTGATTACAAAAACATGAATAAAGTAATGCGCGTTATCAAAGAAAAGAAATTAGAAATCGTGTCTCAGGAAATGGAAATGGATGAAATTTCAGGACTGCCAATTGGCAAAATTGTGACAAAAACGCGAAAAAAAAATGCCGAAACGGTGTTCAGCATTTTTGATTTAATGTTCGAAATCGATATTAAATTAGTATAATTTAACATCAAAACCCTATTCGTTTTAACAATTATTCGAGTGATTTAAATATTTCCAAAATGTACTCTGGAGGAGCAGTTGGACGACCCGTTTTTAACGCAACAAATACTAAAATAAACGTCGCAGTTGTTAATAACTCATTTGCCTCATTGTAAATCGCACAGTCAAATTCGATCTTTACAGAAGAGTGACTTTTGAAAGTGGTGTGAATTGTCAAAAGTTCGTCGTATCTCGCCGATTTTTTGTAATTGATATTCATGTTGACAATTGGAAGACCAATTCCGCTTTCTTCCATGCTTTTATACGAAACCCCTTTATTTCTAAGCCATTCCACGCGTCCAATCTCAAAATAAGGCACATAATTTCCGTGATAAACAACTCCCATTTGGTCAGTTTCTGAGTAACGAACTCGTACTTGAGTCTGATGATTTTTCATTTATAAAATATTAAAAAATTTCGAATTTAAAAAGCCTCATTACAACTTTTTTTTATAAAATTAGATACCAAAATATTTTTTTTTACAGAAATTTGTTCACATATTTGTTATCCCGAAATACGGAATAAAATTGCTCCTTTTTTATTAGGAGAATCTTTATAACAATAATAAAAATTTATCTGAATCTATGACTAAAACTGCTCAATCGGTATGGGAAAACTGTTTGTCCTTTATAAAGGATAATATTCAAGACCAAGCATATAAAACTTGGTTCGAACCAATCAAATCAGTTGAGCTAACCGATAACGCATTATACATTCAGGTTCCGAGTAAATTTTTCTACGAATGGCTCGAAGAGCATTACGTAAAATTATTGAAAGTTGCGCTTACCAAAGAACTGGGAAAAAACGCAAAGTTACTCTATAAAATTAAAATGGAGAACACTTATGGCAATAAACAGCCGTTTACCGAGCAGCTGCCAAGTGCCAACAGAGTGCCAATGAAACCGCAAGAGGTTGACGCTCCGTTTAAAAACTTAAATCCTGAGCTAAAAAATCCGTTTGTAATTCCTGGAATTAGAAATTTAAAAATTGAGTCTCAGTTAAATCCGAACTATAGTTTTGACAATTTCTTAGAAGGAGATTCAAACCGTTTAGCTCGTTCTGCAGGTATGGCTGTTGCTAACAAACCTGGAGGAACTTCATTTAATCCTTTGTTGATTTTTGGAGGAGTTGGTTTAGGCAAAACACACCTAGCACATGCTATAGGCGTAGAAGTAAAAGATAAGTATCCGGAAAAGACCGTTTTATATATTTCTGCTGAGATTTTCACACAACAATATATTGATTCTGTTAAAAAGAATAATCGTAATGATTTTATTCACTTTTACCAGTTAATCGATGTTTTGATTATTGATGATGTTCAGTTCTTGTCTGGAAAATCAGGAACGCAAGACGTATTCTTCCATATTTTCAACTATTTACATCAAAACGGAAAACAAGTAATCTTAACTTCAGATAAAGCTCCTGTTGACATGCAGGACATCGAACAAAGATTATTGTCTCGTTTTAAATGGGGATTATCTGCAGAATTACATCAGCCTGATTACGAAACTCGTATCTCAATCTTAAAAAACATTTTATACCGTGATGGTGTAGAAATGCCAGAAGATATTCTAGAATATGTTGCTCGAAACATTAAATCAAATGTTAGAGAGCTTGAAGGCGCTATTATTTCGTTAATCGCTCAATCTTCTTTCAATAAAAAAGAAGTTACGATTGAATTGGCAAAAAGTGTTGTAGAGAAATTTGTTAAAAACGTAAAGAGAGAAATCTCTATCGATTATATCCAAAAAATTGTTTCAGACTATTTCCAATTAGATATTGAGACACTTCAATCTAAAACCAGAAAGAGGCATGTGGTGCAAGCAAGACAACTAGCGATGTTCTTTGCTAAGAAATTCACTAAAGCTTCTCTTGCTAATATTGGTTCACAAATTGGAGACCGCGACCACGCAACTGTTCTTCACGCTTGTAAAACAGTTGACAATTTAGTTTCTACAGACAAACAATTTAAAAAGTTTGTCGAAGACATCAACAAAAAACTAACGCTTTAGAAGTACCATGCCTGTAAAAATCTTAATGGTTTGTTTAGGGAACATCTGCAGATCTCCTCTAGCAGAAGGGATTTTAGCCTCTAAATTACCTCAAGATAAATTTTTAGTTGATTCTGCAGGAACAGGCTCATGGCATGTTGGCCATTGTCCAGACAAACGTTCTATTGACGTTGCAAGAAAAAACGGAATCAATATCAGTGCGCAAAAAGGAAGACAAATTCAAGTTTCTGATTTTGACAAATTTGATTATATCTATGTTATGGATAATTCGAATTATCGCGATGTGGTTCATTTAGCTAAAACTCCCGAACATAAAAATAAGGTTCGTTTAATTTTAAACGATTTATTTCCAGACGAAAATGTCGATGTTCCAGATCCATATTACGGCTCAACAAACGGTTTTGACAACGTTTATCAAATGCTGGACGAAGTAACCGATTTAATTGCAGATCAGTCGCTAAAAAACACTCCTAATTCAATTGTTTCTAAAAAAGAGATAATTGAATTTTTTAATTTTAAAACAAAAGCACATGAAATCTTTCGGAAAATTATATCTAATTCCAACCACAATGGGCGAAAGCGATCCGATGGATGTTTTGCCACAAACTGTTAGAAGAACGATAGAAGTTATCGACCATTATATTGTTGAAAATGATAAAACAGCTCGAAAATCAATAAAAGCCGTTTATCCAGAAAAAAAACAATCTGAACTGGTTCTTTTTACTCTTAACAAACGTACAGAACCGAGTGAGCATTTAGATTTTATAAAACCTTTATTAGAAGGCAAAAACATGGGACTAATGAGCGAAGCTGGCTGTCCTGGAGTTGCAGATCCTGGAGCTGTAATTGTAAAATTGGCTCACGAAAAAGGAATACAGGTTGTACCTTTAGTTGGCCCCTCTTCTATCCTACTGGCTATGATGGCTTCTGGAATGAATGGGCAAAGTTTTACTTTCAATGGATATTTACCGATAGATAAAGACGAGAAAAAAATCGGCAATACGCCATTTCGAGAGATTATCTCAGGATAAAAACCAATCGCAACTATTCATTGAAACCCCATACAGAAACAACAAATTGATTGAAGATCTTTTGCAGATTTTAAATCCGTCAACACATTTATGCATTGCAACAGATATTACTTTGCCAACAGAATTCATAAAAACAATGCGAGTTTCAGATTGGAAAAAGTTAAAAATTGACATTGATAAACGTCCTACAATTTTTATTATCCATAAAATGTAGCAGTAATCTCTTTAAAAATATATGCGTCAATTTTTGACGCATTTTTTTTGATTAAATTCTTTTTAATTAACAATCCTTAAAGATATATTTAACTCTCCCACATCAACAAAAGAAGTAATTTTATTAGCTAAAAAAAATTGTTCGCGCCTTAAACTTTAATGATTTAAGCATCAAACCATTTCAAGAAACCCTCATCATTTTTAAATCATTAAGATTAACCTAAGTAATTTAATATTTAAAAATAAATATCATGAGAACATTTCTTTTTGTATTATTATTTTTTGGTTTAATCTCAAACTCTTTTTCTCAAGTTAAAAACGGTGATATAAAAGAGGACGAAATTAAAATGGCCGATTTACCTGCAGTTGTAATTAAAAGTGCTGGTAAAGATTTTTCTGTTTACTTGCCGGACAGAAATCCTGATGAAAATGTGAGAGCACTTCAACAAAAATTCATTTCTTATGATTTAGGAAAAGATTATCAAGGCTATAATGAATTCTTGGTGGTGTTAGAATCTCCTAAAGGTTCTTTGTCTGCAACTTACAATGAAAATGGAAAACTAACTAGTGTGGTTGAAAATTATCAAAACGTACAGCTTCCTGCTAAAGTCATTTACTCTATTTATAAAGAATATCCAGGATGGACCATTATAAAAGACAAATTTCTTTATACTCAAAAAGAAGGTGATATTGAAAAAAAGAATACAATCTAAAAATCAAAAAAGACAAAACCGTTCAGAATCTAGTGGTAAAACCAACTGGAGAAATAATTAAATAATCCTTAAAAAAATTCCGCAAAAGACATTAAACAACAGCTATTTATGAAATAGTTTTTCTTTAATGTCTTTTTTTTATGCTCTTAAAGAAAGAAAAATTGTTCAAATTCATTTCAAAACAATTACTTTTATGTGTAACATTTCTAGAATAAATTATGAGTAAACTCCCAAATGTAACCACTAGCATTTTTACAGTAATGTCTAAAATGGCAACTGAATATAATGCAATAAATCTTTCTCAGGGATTTCCTAATTTTCCTGTTGATGAAAGATTAACAGATATCGTTGCAAAACTAGCTAAGGAAAATGTTCACCAATATACCCCAATGGCAGGTTATCCTCCGTTGATGAACAAAATTGGAAAGTTAATTCAAGATTCATACAATAGAACAATTAATCCAGAAACAGAACTTTTAGTAACAGCCGGTGCTACGCAAGGTATTTTTACTACAATATTGGCTTTAGTAAAAGAAAATGATGAAGTCATAATTCTAGATCCAAGTTACGATTCTTACGAATCTCCTGTTTTACTCTGTAAAGCAAAACCTGTTCGAGTTGCCCTAAATGATGATTACACGCCAAACTGGGAAACAATAGAAAAAGCTTGTTCTGAAAAGAGCAAAATGATTATCATCAATAATCCGCATAATCCGACAGGAAAAATATTAACCGAAAATGATTTTATTCAGTTAAAAAACCTTCTTGAAAAATATCCAAAACTTATTGTTTTGTCTGACGAAGTTTACGAGTACATTACTTTCGAAGAAAAACATATTTCGGCACATACCAAAGATTTTCTTTTAGACCGTTGCGTTATGGTTTCTTCTTTTGGAAAATCTTTTCATATAACAGGCTGGAAAATTGGTTATACTATTGCTCCTGAACATTTAATGAAAGAAATTAAAAAGGTTCACCAGTTTTTGGTTTTCAGCGTAAACAGTATTTCTCAGTTTGCAATTAGCGAATATTTAGATATTGTTGATGTAAATCTTCTTGGAAAATTCTATCAGGAAAAAGAGATTATTTCCAGAAACTGCTCCAAAATAGCCGTTTTGCATTAAAACCTTGCGAAGGAACTTATTTTCAGGTTGCTTCTTATGCCAATATTTCAAACGAAGATGATGTTACTTTTTGCAAAAAACTAATCATCGATCATAGTGTTGTCGCAATACCTATTTCTACTTTTTATTCCGATCATAAAGATCAAAAACTTATTCGCTTTTGTTTTGCCAAAGACAACTTCACACTCGAGTCTGCAGCAAAAAAATTATGTGAAATATAAAATTTATCGAAATTTTATAACATTATTATGCGCGCATCCTATTTTATTTAATTAATATTGCAAAAAAAAGAAAAACTATGAGCTACACAGATAAAATGTTACGTGATGATGCTTTACAAGGCAAAGTCATTGTCGTTACAGGCGGCGGAAGCGGTTTAGGTAAAGCTATGACCAAATATTTTCTCGAATTAGGAGCTCAAGTAGCCATAACTTCTAGAGATCTGGAAAAGTTAAAAACTACTGCAGCCGAACTGGAAAGTCAAACTGGAGGTAAATGTCTTCCTTTACAATGTGATGTACGTCATTACGAAGAAGTAGAAAACATGCTTCAGGAAACTTTAAAAGTATTCGGAAAAGTAGATGTTCTTTTAAATAATGCGAGCAGGTAATTTTATTTCGCCAACCGAAAGATTGTCAGCAAATGCATTTGATACCGTAATTGATATTGTATTAAAAGGTTCTAAAAACTGTACACTTGCTTTTGGAAAACATTGGATCGATACCAAACAAACGTCGGCAACAATTTTAAATATAGTAACCACTTACGCTTGGACAGGATCTGCTTATGTTGTTCCTAGTGCTACGGCAAAAGCGGGAGTTTTGGCAATGACAAGAAGTCTTGCTGTAGAATGGGCAAAATACGGAATTCGTTCTAACGCAATTGCTCCAGGGCCATTCCCTACAAAAGGAGCTTGGGACAGATTATTGCCTGGCGATCTTTCGGAGAAATTTGACATGGCTAAAAAAGTGCCATTAAAAAGAGTTGGAGATCACCAAGAATTGGCCAATTTAGCGGCTTATTTAGTTTCCGATTTCTCTTCATATATTAATGGAGACGTAATCACAATTGATGGAGGTGAATGGTTAAAAGGCGCTGGACAATTCAATTTATTAGAAGCAATTCCAGAAGAACTTTGGGATCAGCTTGAAATGATGATTAAAGCAAAAAAGAATAAATAATTACAAGTGCTTACTAAATTCAGAATATTTTTTTAAAACTATACTGATTGCACGAAATCCCGAAGGTTTACTTTCGGGATTTTTTTTTCACCATATAAGTTCTTATAAGAGATTAAGTTTAGTGGGATTTTTAAAGTTCTTTAAGTCAAAAAAAAAGACTATTTATATTTACTTATATTGCTTAAATGATTTAAAACAAATAATTCGGTCTTTTATCAATATAACGGCAATAATTTCAGTTAAGTAACATTTTGCTTAAATATTTTCTAGCTTAAATTTACTTAGGTTACTTATATGGTTAAATTATTTTAAATGTTTAGCGATTCAGTTAAATTATTATTTTTGCCAAACAAATATCAAACAAAAATTTTATGCTCATTATTGGAATTGCAGGAGGAACTGGAAGCGGAAAAACAACAGTTGTACACCAAATCATGAACGAATTACCAGACACTGAAGTTGGTGTAATTTCTCAAGATTCGTATTATAAAGAAAACCATAACTTGTCTTTTGACGAGAGAGCATTAATCAATTTTGATCACCCTCGTGCCATCGATTTTGAATTGTTAGTAAAACATCTAAAAGCTTTAAAAGCAGGTGAAACTATTGATCAGCCTGTTTACTCATTTATTCAGCATAACAGAACTGATGATACAATTACGACACATCCTAGAAAAGTAATGATTGTTGAAGGTATCTTAATTTTGACTAATCCAGAATTGCGTGAGCTTTTTGACATCAAAATCTACGTTCATGCCGATTCTGACGAAAGATTAATCCGTCGTTTAAAAAGAGATATTTCAGAGAGAGGACGTGATATTGACGAGGTTTTAAATCGTTATCAAACTACTTTAAAGCCTATGCACGAGCAATTTATAGAGCCAACTAAAGCATTTGCCGATATTATTATTCCGAATGATAAATACAATACGGTAGCAATTGATGTAGTTCGGGCCGTAATTAATCAGCGTATTTCATAATTTTTATCGTAAATTTAAACCATAATAATTAGGAGCTTATTACCGCTTTCGCCTTTATTCCCGATAAAGAAAAACTACGGCAAAAAAGCCTTGTTTTTCTAAATCGGGAGATATCGGGGCTAGAGATAACAAATACAAAAGAAATATTCGTTTAAAATGAAATTTAAAAATCCATACAAAGACAAAAAATGGTTCAAATACCTTGGAAACAAATATGTTTGGGTTTTGCTATTTTTTATAGTTTGGATGTTATTTTTAGATAATTACTCCTATTTTGATCATCGTTTTTTAGATGAACAAATTCATGAACTTCAAGATAATAAAAAGTATTATCAGGAAGAAATCAGAAAAGATCAGGAGCAGATCAAACAGCTCAAAAATCCTGAACAAATTGAGAAATACGCACGTGAAAAGTATTTCATGAAAAAAGATAGCGAAGATATTTATATCATACAATTTGAAGGAGATACCATTCAAGACAAAGAATAATCAAACAAAATACAATGGCCACTAACCTATTCGACGATTTTAATCCGATTTCATCCAAACAATGGAAACAAAAAATTCAGTTTGAATTAGATGGAGCCGATTACAATCAAACTGTTATTTGGAATTCGCCAGAAGATATTCAGGTTAAACCTTTTTATCATATAGATGAATTTACAAAAGCCGCAAATGTAAAAACTCAAGCCTCAGATTTTAAAATCTGCCAGAATATCTTTGTTTTCGATGTAGAAAAATCTATCGAACGTGCTTTAAACACTTTAGAAAGAGGCGCTGAAAGTTTACGATTTACAATTCAGAATGAAAAAACTGATGTTCAGAAATTACTAGAGAATCTTCCTTTAGAAAACAAAATCGTTTACTTTAATTTCAATTTCATCTCAATCGATTTCGTTAAAAAATTAGACACGATCTCGATACAGAAAAAAGCCATTTTCTATTGTAATTTTGATCCAATTGGAGAATTAGCACGCGAAGGAAATTGGTTTACAACTCCCGAAAAAAACAATTTTGAGACATTGTCTTTATTATTTAAAAACACAACCAATCTAAATTTGTTAAGTGTTGATCTAGGATTATATCAAAATTCAGGTGCCAATATTACACAGCAGATTGCTTACAGCTTAGCACACGCAAACGAATATTTAAATCGTTTTTCTGCCGAAACAAAATCAATTGTTTTTCAGATTTCAGTTGGAACCAATTATTTCTTCGAAATTGCCAAACTTAGAGCACTTCGAATGCTTTTTGATTTAATTGCTAAAGAATATAATCCAGAAATAAAATGTCATTTCTTGGTAACTCCAACTAAACGAAACAAAACAATTTACGATTACAACGTAAATATGCTTCGTACAACAACTGAGTGTATGTCGGCAATTTTGGGTGGTGCAGATGTAATTGCCAATTTGCCTTACGATGCATTGTACCATAAAGACAACGAATTTGGAGATCGAATTTCTAGAAACCAGCTTTTGATTTTAAAACACGAAAGTTATTTTGACAAAGTAAATAATCCAGCTGACGGAAGTTATTATATTGAAAGTTTAACAATGCAATTGGCTGAGAAAAGTTTGGCGTTATTTAAAGAAATTGAAGCCAACGGTGGATTCTTGAAACTTTTAAACGATGGCACAATCAAGAAGAAAATTCAAGAAAGTTCCAATAAAGAACAAGAATCATTCGATTCTAAAAAAGAAATTCTTCTAGGAACAAACAAATATCCGAACAAAGAAGACAGAATGAAACATGATTTAGAATTGTTTCCTTTTGTGAAAATCAAACCAAGAAAAACATTAATTACACCAATTATCGAAAAGAGATTGGCAGAGAAAATGGAGCAGGAAAGACTGGAATTGGAATAATCTCAGAAAAAGTAATTAATTACAAATTCAAACAAAGCGTTTCAATGACAAGAAAAGACCTTAAACATATAAAGCTAGAAGTTAAAAGTGAGGAACCAGAAGTTAATTCTAATTCTGACAACTTCATTACAGCTGAAGGAATCGAAATCAAAAAAAACTATTCGGAGAAAGATATCGAAGAATTGGAATTTCTTGATTTCGGAGCTGGTTTTGCACCAAATTTGCGCGGACCATATGCTACCATGTATGTCAGACGTCCGTGGACCATTCGCCAGTATGCGGGATTTTCTACCGCAGAAGAAAGTAATGCTTTTTATAGAAAAAATTTAGTCGCAGGCCAAAAAGGACTTTCAATTGCTTTTGATTTACCAACGCATCGCGGTTACGATTCAGATCATGAAAGAGTTGTTGGTGATGTCGGAAAAGCTGGAGTTGCAATTGACTCTGTTGAAGATATGAAAGTACTCTTTGATCAGATTCCATTGGACGAAATGTCTGTCTCTATGACCATGAATGGAGCCGTTTTACCAATTATGGCTTTTTACATTGTTGCCGCAGAAGAACAAGGTATTAGTCCTGAAAAATTAGCAGGAACAATCCAAAACGATATTTTAAAGGAGTTTATGGTTAGAAATACTTATATCTATCCTCCTACCCCTTCTATGAAAATAATTGCTGATATTTTTGAATTTACCAGCAAAAAAATGCCAAAATTCAATTCCATTTCTATTTCTGGTTATCACATGCAAGAAGCTGGAGCAACTGCAGATATTGAATTGGCTTATACTTTGGCAGATGGTTTAGAATACATTAGAACTGGATTATCTACAGGAATGACCATTGACGATTTTGCTCCAAGATTATCTTTCTTTTGGGCAATCGGCATGAATCATTTTATGGAAATTGCCAAAATGAGAGCCGGCCGTATGATTTGGGCTAAATTATTACAGCAGTTTAATCCGAAAAGCGAAAAATCTTTGGCTTTAAGAACGCACTGTCAAACCAGCGGATGGAGCTTAACAGAACAAGATCCGTTTAATAACGTTGCCAGAACTTGTATTGAAGCTTCTGCAGCGGTTTTTGGAGGAACACAATCTCTCCATACTAATGCTTTAGATGAGGCAATTGCACTTCCAACAGATTTCTCTGCTAGAATTGCTCGAAATACTCAAATATTTCTTCAAGAAGAAACCAAAATTACCAAAACAGTAGATCCTTGGGCTGGAAGTTATTATGTTGAAAGTTTGACTAACGACATTGTTGAAAAAACATGGAAGCTAATTGAAGAAGTCGAAGAACTTGGCGGAATGACCAAAGCGATTGAGGCCGAATTCCAAAACTTCGAATTGAAGAAGCGGCGGCAAGAAAGCAGGCAAGAATTGACAGTGGACAAGATATTATTGTCGGCGTAAATAAATACCGTTTAGAAAAAGAAGATCCGTTGGATATTTTGGATGTAGACAATCAATTGGTTCGTAAGCAGACAAATTGAACGTCTGGAAGGAATAAAACAAACTAGAGATTCTGAAAAAGTAAATAAGTCACTAGAAAAATTAATCCTTTGTGCACAAACAGGGCAAGGTAATTTATTAGAAATCGCGATTGAAGCGGCTAGAAATAGAGCAACACTTGGCGAAATCAGTAATGCATTGGAAACTGTTTTTGGTCGTTTTAAAGCACAAATTAAATCTTTTAGCGGAGTGTATAGTGCAGACAATAAAAAATGACGAGAATTTTGAGCGAGCAAAACAACTTGCAGATGTTTTTGCTAAACAAGAAGGTAGACGTCCTAGAATTATGATTGCAAAAATGGGACAAGATGGTCATGACCGAGGCGCAAAAGTGGTTGCTACAGGTTATGCAGATGTTGGTTTTGATGTTGATATAGGTCCGCTATTTCAAACTCCGGCCGAAGCAACAAAACAAGCTGTCGAGAATGATGTTCACATTTTAGGCGTTTCATCACTTGCTGCTGGACACAAAACTTTGGTACCGCAAGTAATAGAAGAACTAAAAAAACATGGACGTGAAGATATAATGGTAATTGTAGGCGGTGTTATTCCGTCTCAGGACTATCAATTTTTGTTTGATGCTGGCGCATCGGCTGTTTTTGGTCCTGGAACTAAAATAAGTGAAGCGACTATAAAAATCTTAGAAGCTTTAATAGATTAAAAAAGAAAATCCCTTTTTACAAGGGATTTTTCTTTTTTTCATTTAGTCGTTTACTGTTGCGTTACTATCTGCTTCTATAAAAGAAAGATCGTAACCTGCAAAATCTCTCATATAGCTTTTCAAAGAAGTTCCAAAAGCATCTCTAAAATGTCTGCTTCCTTTGTTTTTGAAAAAGTTCTTTACAGAACCTGCACCACCTAAATGCGCTGCGACTAAAATTCCAGATTCGGTAATTTCAATACCACTGATGATTTTACCTTGATACTTTTCGATTTCGTAACGTAAAATCCATTTGTTTTTGGCTAACAAAGCCATAAAAGCTTTTTCTTGTAGCGCAGGATCTTTTAAAAAGGCTTTATTATCATTAATTCCGATTGCTCTTAAAGCTTTAGAACCAAATTGATATTTGCCCATATAACCAAGAGAATTTACTAGTCTGTATTGCCCTTGTGATTCTTTAAAAGCTACTGCTTCTTTAAATCCTATTAGATGATTTCCTGTGTATGGGACGTTGGTGTTTGGATAATCATCTTTTTCTTTTGATGGAAAAATGTATTCTGATCCATCTGTTTTTTCAATTAAAAACCAAGGTTTGGTTTCTTTTTCTGAGGGAATAAATCCCAAACTTAAAAATGTAATAATAACGACTAAACTCGCATAAAAATACCATTTCTTTATCATAAATTGTTTTTCTTCAAGATGCTGTCACCCTCTTGAAATTTCTACGGTGCAAAGATAAGTCTTTTCAAAATATACTATAAATCAACACTTTAACATTTACCACTTAAAAACGCAATTCGCTTTCATCCCAGATATACTAATGGATTCCGAAAGATTTGAAGTGACTTATTTCAGCTCTAAAAATTGAAATTTTGGGTCAAAAAAAATCGCATTTTATAGAAATTTTAAGCTTTTTCTACAAAAAAGAAAGAATTAACCCACATAAAAAATGTAGTTTTTATGCAGATTTTGAAAAGGTGGTTTTCGAATTTTATAAAATTCATCATTAAAAAATGGTTATTTTTTTATTATGCCAAATCGAAAAATACACAAAATAGCAATTTCATAATTTTTCAATTTCAAAGACTTTTTTACATCAGAAAAAAACAAAAAAACCGAAGCAAAATTGACTTCGGTTTTCTAATATTATTTAAACAAATCAGATTATCTTGTTACTCCTTGACTTGCAATCCAGTCTGAATATTTTTTTGCATTTACATTATGTTCTGCTAGTGTTGCGACAAATTCATGATATCCGAAACGATCAACACTTGCACAGAAATAGATATAATCGTTCTTTTCTGGGTTTAAAACTGCTTCTAAAGCTGTAATATCAGGCATTGCAATTGGTCCTGGAGGAAGTCCTTTATTTACATAAGTATTATATGGAGATCTCATTACCAAATCATTATAAAAAACTCGTTTAATAACTTGATCAAAATCGTTGTCTCTTAATTTTAAAGCATAAATGACTGTTGGATCTGCTTGTAATGGCATTTCTAAACGCAAACGGTTTAAATAAACACCAGCAATACGAGGTCTTTCGTCTTTTTTAACTGATTCTTTATGGACAATTGAAGCTAAAATAGTAGCTTGAACCAGGGTTAAACCTTGTGCTTTTGCTTTAGCGATTCTATCTGCCGTCCAGAAATTGTGATATTCTTTAATCATTTTATCACGAAACTTTTCAGCGGAAGTATTCCAATAAATTTCATAAGTATTAGGAATAAACATTGCAAAAACATTTTCTTCGTTAAATCCGTTTGTTGCTAAGAAAGTAGAATCTTTGATGGCTTTCATTAAAGACAAACTATCCGCTTCGATTTCTTTGCCTATTCTTCCAGCAAAATTTTCTAAGCGCTCTTGATTGTTAAAAACTAATTTTACAGGAATGTTAGAACGCATTGCTCGTACTAAGTCAATATTGTTCATGTCTTTTTTCAAAAGAAAACGACCCGATTTTACATTTTGCGGATAATCTCTTTTTTCAGCAACCATTTCAAAGTTGTCAAAGTTTTTTATGTAAGGTGCCAAAATCTTTTTTACATCAGTGTAATTCGCATCTGTAGGCACGTAAACGTAGACTTCTTTTTCTTCAAATTTAGTGTTAGAACTAAAAATTCTACTGATTAAAATAAAACCATAAATCAATAAAGCTGAAATTATGGCTACTGCAGTTATTGTGATTATTTTTTTTAGACTCAAAGCTTAAAGTTTAAATTTGTTTATTAATTAGCTGAAAAATTGCTTCATCATGATAATGATTATGATACAAAATCCAGTCTTTTTTTATTCCGATTTTCTTAAAACCAAATTTAGTAAAAAGTGCAATACTCGCTACATTTTGTACGCCAATATTTGCATACAATTGATGTAGATTTAAATTGGTAAAAGAATAATTAATTAAAAGTTCTAAAGCCTCAGAACCAATATTTTTACCTTGATTTTCTTCTTTCTGAATTACAATACCAATACCTGCCCTATTATTTCTAGGATCAAATTCAAACAAATCAATCAATCCAATTGCAGGAAAATCTTCATCTTGACAAATTGCCAAACGAAGTTGTTTTGCCTCATAAATATCTTGGTGGGCATTTTCTAAATATTGTTTAATCAAAAAACGGCTGTATGGAGTTTGCGTGTTACTAACTTCCCAGATATTCTCATCATTTTCTATAGAATAAATGAACTCTAAATCTTGAGGTTCGAGTGCACGCAAATAAATAGAATCGCCTTTTAAAGTTATCATTCAATTTTAGATTTAAATCTCGATTGTTCCTTTAAATACAAATTTCGCAGGTCCTGTCAAGAAAACATTGGTATAACCATCATTATCTTTATCAAAAGAAACGACAAGTTTTCCACCTTCAACATTTAAGTTTATTGAAGTTTTATCTGTTTCGCCAATTGCGTTCATAGCAATCGCTACTGCAGTCGCGCCAGTTCCGCAAGCAAGAGTTTCGTCTTCAACACCTCTTTCGTATGTTCTTAAAGAAAAAGTATCGTTATCTACTTTTTTTACAAAGTTTACATTGTCGCCTTTTTCACCATACAATTCACCGTAACGAATTGTCTGCTCCGTTTTCTTTTACATTATAATGTTCCAAATCGTCTACAATTTGAACATGGTGAGGCGAACCAGTATTTAGGAAAGTATAAGAATCTTTTTTCTGAATTTCGTTCACATCAATCATTTGCAACGAAACGATTGAATCTGCATTAACAGAAGCATGATGTAATCCGTCTGTTGCAATAAAAGTCGTTTTATCATCAATTACTCCCAATTGATTAGCGAAAGCAACAAGACAACGACCACCATTTCCACACATTGAACTTTGGTTTCCATCAGAGTTGTAATACACCATTCTAAAATCGGTTTCGGTATCATTTTCTAAAAGAATTAATCCATCAGCTCCAATTCCGAAACGTCTGTCACACAGACGTTCAATAAGTTTTACATCGTCTTTTGGAAAGAAATTTGTACGGTTATCAATCATTACAAAATCATTTCCTGTACCTTGATATTTATAAAATTCTACTTGCATTTTTTAGTTGTTAGAAATACAAAAGTACGAACTATTAATTAATGAAATGTTAATCATTGTTAAAGAGAGTTAAACCGTTTTTCCAAATAATTTTTTGAAGTAATTTTACGTTAAATAAAACATGAAACTTAAATTCTAATAACTTAATTACAAATTCTAATATGAAAAGATTTTCAGCCTTATTTTTAGTGTCATTGTTAAGTGGTGCTATTACTCTTGGTGCTTACAAGTTATTATTTGAAAGCAACAATTCTTTTTTTGGAAAAGGAAATTCTGTTGTAACTCTTGCCCCTAACTCTTATGGAAAAAATGTTGGTTTAGGTGCTGAAACATTAGATTTTACCGAAGCCGCAGACAAAACGGTACATACTGTTGTTCACGTAAAAAATGTCTCAAGAAGAACTGTAAGCAATCCGATGCTTGAGTTTTTCTACGGATATGGCGGACAGCAACAGCAAGAACAAGTAGGAACTGGTTCTGGTGTAATTATTTCTGAAGACGGATACATTGTGACTAACAATCACGTAATTAAAGACGCGACAGAAATTGAAATTACTTTAAACAATAAAAAATCATACAAAGCGAAGTTAATTGGTACAGATTCTAAAATGGACATTGCTCTTTTAAAAATCAATGCCGATGAAAAACTTCCTTACACCGCTTTTGCCAATTCTGATAATGTGAAAGTTGGAGAATGGGTATTGGCAGTTGGAAACCCGTATAATTTAACTTCAACAGTAACTGCAGGAATTGTTTCGGCAAAAGCCAGAAATTTAGACCAAAGCGGAATCCAATCTTTCATACAAACTGATGCTGCGGTAAACCCAGGTAATAGCGGTGGAGCGTTAGTAAATGCAAGAGGAGAATTAATTGGAATTAATACGATGATTTCTTCTATGACGGGTTCTTATGTTGGATATTCTTTTGCTGTTCCTTCTAATATTGCTCGCAAAATTATTGAGGACATCATGGAATATGGAAATGTCCAAAGAGGCATTCTTGGCGTTGAAGGAGGCGAATTGAATGCAACTGCTTCTAAAGAATTGGGAGTAACAGAAACACAAGGATTCTATATTAATAGAGTTTCTAAAAACTCAGGAGCAGAAAAAGCTGGTTTAACAAAAGGAGATATTATTGTAAAACTGGATGATCAAAATATTGCAACTTATGCTGATTTATCGGGTTATATCAATACAAAACGTCCAAACGATGTTGTAAAAGTAACTTATATTAAAGAAGGAAAAACCAAAACGGTTCCTGTAACTTTAAGCAAAAATGAGTTTTACAGTGCCGAATTTAAAGGAATCGAATTAGAAAACATTGATGCTACTGACAAGAAAAAATTCAGAATTGATTATGGTGTTAAAATTAAAAACATCAGCAATGAGAATTTAATGCAATATCAAAACGAATTACTAGGAAATATTATTCTTAGCATTGATAATGTAAAAGCAACAAATGTTGAAACTGTTTCTAAACTTTTAAGCAAAAAAGACGAAGGACAAAGCGTAAGAATTGAAATGATCAACAGAAATGGAGAGATTTTCAGAATTATAATCTAAGTCGCTGTTTGCAGTGACAGTTTTCAAGAATCAAAAAAACTGAAAACTGCGACCGAGACTAAAAACTTCAAAAAAGCCATTTTAAGAAAATTAAGGTGGCTTTTTTATTTTCAAAAATAAATGCTAAAATAGTTTACGAAATCGATTGAAATAGATACTTTTGCGCAAAATTTTAAAATAGTGAGCATTTTATTTTTTCAATTATGAGTAACAAATCATTGTACCAAAAAGAGGTATCCTTACAAGTCGACCGAAGAAAAGCCGGCGTCGAATTAATTAAAATCATAAGCGATTTATGGTATGACAAATCAATCGAAATGGTTTTATTCAAAAATCAATTATTGGATAAAAACGTTAGCGATATTATCAATCTTCATCAATATGCTGGAGAATTTGTAGGCAAACCAATCACCATTTTTGATTCGGTTGAAATCGCAAGAGTTGTCTTATCATTAGACCTTCCGCCAGCAAAAATAGATTTAGGAAAACTTACTTATGAGTATCGCCTAGAGGATGAAAGATATCCAGATGCAAGATATTTTGTTATAGATAAGCTGAAAAAAGCAAAATCCTCAAAAGAGATTCAACCAAAAGATGTTGTTTTATATGGTTTTGGAAGAATCGGACGTTTATTAGCGAGAGAGCTAATGTCGAAAACTGGAAAAGGAAATCAATTGCGCCTGAGAGCAATTGTAACACGCGATAAAAACGATGCAACGAGCTTAGAGAAACGAGCTTCTCTATTGCGATATGACTCCATTCATGGAGATTTTCAAGGATCTGTAATAGCCGATGCTAAAAATAATGCCTTAATTATAAACGGAACAACGGTTCATATCATTACAGCAAATTCACCAGAAGAAATCGATTATGCCGCACACGGAATAAATGATGCTTTAGTAATTGATAATACTGGAGCATTTACAACCGAAGAAGCATTAAAAAGACATTTAACTTCAAACGGAGCTAGTAAAGTTTTACTGACTGCTCCAGGAAAAGGAGTTCCAAATATTGTACATGGTGTTAATCATAACGATTTTAATCCCGACGAAGTAAATATTTTTTCGGTCGCATCTTGCACAACAAATGCCATTACTCCAATTCTAAAAGTTGTTGAAGAAACTCTTGGAGTTGTTAAAGGGCATTTAGAAACAATTCATGCTTACACCAATGACCAAAATTTGGTTGATAACATGCATAAAAAATACCGTCGTGGGAGAGCCGCTGCTTTAAATATGGTAATTACCGAAACTGGCGCAGGAAGTGCTGTCGCGAAAGCTTTACCATCATTAGAAGGCAAACTAACTTCAAATGCTATTCGAGTTCCCGTTCCAAATGGATCTCTTGTAGTTTTAAATTTAGAAGTTAAGAAACCTACATCTATTACAGCAATCAATAAAATTATGAAGAAATATGCTCTAGAAGGAGAACTTGTAGAGCAAATAAAATATTCTTTAAATAACGAACTAGTTTCATCTGATATCGTTGGAACATCTGCTCCATCTATTTATGACAGCAACGCAACGATTGTTTCAAAGGATGGAAAAAATATAGTACTTTATATTTGGTACGATAACGAATATGGTTACAGCCATCAAGTAATTCGCTTAGCAAAATATATTGCCAAAGTAAGACGTTATACTTATTATTAATTCAACCAAACTAACTTTTTTTCTTAAAACCATCAGGATCTTCTTGATGGTTTTTTGTTTTACTTTAAATAGGAAGAACTGTTGTGCTTTTAACCTCCGAAATCACAAAAACGGTATTTATTAGAGAAACCTCAGGAAGAATAGATAATTTTTTTTGGTGAAAATGATGATAACTTTCCATGTCTGGAATTATGATTTTCAGCATATAATCAAAGTTTCCTGAAACATAATTACATTCGACAACCTCCGGTAAATTCAAAATCGACTGATTAAACCCTTCCGAAGTATCATAAGTCTGTTTTGTCAATGTAACCTGGCAATAAACTGTCAAATTATTTCCAAGTTTTTTCTTATCTAAAATAGTCACATATTTCTCTATAATGCCATCTTTTTCAAGACGTTTCACTCGATCATGAACAGGAGTCAAAGACAGATTTATTTTGTTTGCAATGTCTTTTAATGTGTAGTGCGCGTCTTCTTGTAAAAGACGTAGTATTTTTTTGTCAATTTCATCTAAAGCCATAACGAAAACGTTTTATTAAAATTAGTCCGATTTAGTCATTTTTTCTTTTTGAAGAATCAATTCCACTTCAAAACAGAATATTTTTCTGTAAAAATAAAAAATAAAATAATATTTTCTTATTTATAAAGCATTAAACCATAATTTATTCTCTATCTGTAGATTTGTAAAACAATTTCAATAAAAACAAAAAAATATAACAAAATGATAATAGGTGTTCCTAAAGAAATAAAAAATAATGAAAACAGAGTTGCCTTAACTCCTGCAGGTGTTTCTGAAATGAAAAAACACGGACATACAGTTTATGTTCAAGCTACAGCTGGTTTAGGAAGTGGTTTTGCTGATGCAGAATATGCAGAAGCTGGTGCGATTGTTTTACCAACGATTGAAGAAGTTTACGCTATTGCTGAAATGATCATTAAAGTAAAAGAACCAATTGCATCTGAATACCCATTAATCAAGAAAGATCAATTGTTATTCACCTATTTCCACTTTGCTTCTTCAGAAGAATTAACGCATGCAATGTTAGAAAAAGGAGCTGTTTGTTTAGCTTACGAAACTGTAGAAAAAACAGACAGAAGTTTACCATTACTAGTGCCAATGTCTGAAGTTGCTGGTCGTATGGCAATTCAGCAAGGAGCAAAATATCTTGAAAAACCATTAAAAGGAAGAGGAATTCTTTTAGGCGGTGTTCCAGGTGTTCCACCAGCAAAAGTATTGGTTTTAGGTGGAGGAATCGTAGGAACTCAAGTCGCTAAAATGGTCGCTGGATTAGGTGCTCAGGTTACAATTATGGACTTAAGCTTACCTCGTTTACGTCAATTGGATGATATCATGCCT